>CAYUNW010000005.1:24041-71115 GCA_964446235.1 uncultured Gammaproteobacteria bacterium | reverse complement strand
TTCGAGCTGTATTCCATTATCCTCAATGTCGAAAATGTATCGTAGCTTTTTCAACCGGAAATCTAGTATTATAAGTTTATAATTATGTCTCTAGAGTATTTTGAAGAATTAGAAAAATTATATCCGTTAATTACCGAAGATGAATTACCCCTTTTGGCTAGGAAATTCCAGCATGAATTGATAGCTGCTCTTTCCAATCAACCGTCATCTTTGCCTTCAATTCTCAACCCCGTCCATAAATTCATCCCTACAGAAGGCGAAGGTGTGGCTATAAGCGTCGGCGGAACTAACGGATATGTGTCAAAATTTAAGATAAACGGCAATAAAATTGTCAGGTTTTCGACCAGAAAGACATTTTCCTTGCCTGAAGAAACCACCAGGGACAGTCTTTTCCACCTCCTGGCTGGGGAGATATTTAAAGTTTCTGATTTTAAGATAAACCCCCTGCCTATCGGTATTGGATTTGCTTATCCACTCAAGCCAATGCTTCACCATAAATATATAGACGGTGAACTTTTGTATATGACCAAAGGCAGGCAGATTGAAGGATTGGTAGGGAAAAAGGTCGGACAGGAATTTCACAGGTTTTTGATAGAAAAATACGGCATAGATACGACCGTGACTGTAGCTAACGATGCTATTTGTTTACTATTGGGGGCAAACGGGGCGGAAGTGGCAGGCGTGGTAGGTACCGGGCTTAATTTTGCTTATTGGGAGGAAAGGACAGCGATTGCGCCTTTGAAATTGTCACAGCTTTACAATTTTGTCCAAAGGGAAATTGCCATAAATATCGAAAGCAAGAATTTTGATAAAATTCCAGCCACCAGACTTCGCACAATAATCGACAAAGAAAGCAGTGACCCCAACTTTTCCTTAGCCGAGAAGGAAGCCTCTGGGGCATATTTATACAAGATTTTCAATGCCGGAAAAGATAAAATTATCGGTAAAAATTTCCCAAAATTATCATCAACCGATCAACTTAACGATATTCTTACCAAAGCTTTTGTTTATCCGACAGATATTTCAGATAGTCAGAAACTTGCCGCTATGGAATTTGCCGATAGGATTTTCCACCGTAGCGCCCAGATTGTAGCCATAGAAACATGCGGAATTTTACAAAAACTTGGCAAGACTTTGGGTATCGTACCGATTGTTATGGAAGGTGGGATATTTTGGAAAGCGCATAACTATCCGACCCTGGTAAACACATATATAAACTGTATTTTGCCGCAGGTTATTCCTTCTTTTGCCAGGATTTTCGGTTCCTCCAGAAAAGGAATTGCCATACTAGCCAGAGTCCCTCAAAACTGATTTGACTTCGTATTCAAATAACCCGTATCATTAGTGTATGAACGCTATTGAAACAGCGCCGGGTAATCCGTTAAAAATGCATTTCTTTGAAAGGCTGAAATTCGCCTTCTATAGTGTATTTTTACAAAAAAAGTATGCCGAAGAACTAGCCAAAAAAATGTCTCAGGTCGGAGAGGAAGCTCAAAAAAAACGGGTGGAATATGAATCCGAGACTCATCGGGAAGAAGAAGAAAGAAGGTTTCAGGCAATAGACGCCGCCAAACCGTATCAACGGCAAAGAAGCGGAGAAATAGAGGAAGTCAGGGCAGATTTAGCAAAAAGTGAGCGGGTAAGAAAAGTTAAAGAAAATATCGAGATGGTGATAATTGACCCAAAGACCATACCCGAAGGAGCTAAGTACTTGGTTGATAAACTTAAAAGTGATCCCGATTTACAGATGGCTTTGGAGGCTCTAATGGAAGAAAGACCGCAAGCCGCTGAGGCGGTTAATGCATTGATATCCAGAGGCCGTGAGCTTCATGGAGATCCAAGGGAGCTTATCAAAGTAGCCCAGCAACTGGCTTTTGAAGCAGATCAAAAAGGAAACTTGCCGGAGATTATGGGTGTATTGGATACCATAAGCCAACGGGCAAAAGCGTTATTACGTGAGGAATACGAAATAAGAAGAAAGGAATTCCGGAGTAAGGGTGGTCATGGTCCGGCAAATTATCTGGAGATATTGGAAGGGTCCGAAGGAATTATTTTAGATCAGGCTAGGGATAAATTAAAATTAGATGATGATAATGGTAATTTTGACGTTTGGGATCAAGGTGTAGATGATCTTATTAAAAAGCCTTATAAGGCGCAACGCGCAGATTGGGTGAAAGCCGCAGAAATACCTGCAGACAGAATAATTGCCAAAAATATTTCCGGACCGATAGATCAGATATGGGGTGAATTGGAAAGGTTGGAAATGGGCGGTGGGTTGTCTGTAGAAGATATGAAGCGGTTTTATAAGGAGTTATTAAGCAAAAGAGATGCAGCTTTGCCCAAAGATGTATTACCGGGAACCGAGGGATATGATAAGGCTGCCCAATCACTTGATAGTTATACTCAGGAAAAGCTTGATGCTCTATCAAGAAAACTGGCTGAGAGGTTGGCAACAGAAAGACCTAGTGTTGCTCGGGGTATAACTGATGTTAATAGATTTTTGGAGGCCATGACTGACTATAAAGGCCATTTCGGTTCACTGCTTGAACAAAATCCGGAAATGAAAAAACTCTTTTATTCCCTTGATTCGGAAAAGGGAAGGAAATTTCGTGATAAAGTATTTCTTCGTATCCATTCGGCAATATTGTCTGATAGGCGCAACTCCTCAAGTGAAAATTTCGGTCTTTATGAAAGGGCGGATTTCACATCGTTTATTGATCTTATCAGAAGCGGTTTGGCTGAATATACCGTACGGGATACCGGTTTATCTTTGGGGCAGACTTTAAGCGATTATTACAATAATTTAAGTAACGGTATCAGACAATCTAGGGATATCGATTATTGGGCTACCCAGCCTGCTGCCAACTTCGAAAGTTTCACTAAATCTTTAGGGATGTTTCAAAACGAATATATCAAGCATGCTATGATGTTTCCGGCGGTAAATGCTGCCTTTCGTGCTTATGAAACAACACTTAGAAGTATTATGAATTCCAACGACGGATATCTGCCACCTTCCTTTTTTGAATATAACGTGGAAACCGGTGGTAGGGGTTGGGATCAGATGTCTCAGAAAATGCTTCAGCAGATGATAGCTATGGGAAGCGTACGTGATCTGGACAGGGATCCCTTGACAGGATTGCATATTTTGGATAAAGACGGTCATTCGGTCAAAATGAACTTTGAAAGACCGTTGGAGTTAAATCCGGTTGAAGATCAGGATGAGATACTCATGTATATGACTTTGGCCAAAGGTGTCGGACTTGCATCGGCAAGGTTTTTGGAATACTTCGCCAATTCCAGAGTTCCCGGAAGCGATCATCCGGAAAAAGGCATGGAAGGATTTCACAGTATGCCTTATGAAACCGTAGCCAGAGCCATGAATTACATGAGCCAGGTGATATGCAAATGGAAATTCGGCAGTTACAAGTATTTTTACCTTTTCAATATGGCTCTTCCTCATGATAAACAAATTCATTTTACCGGTGAAGCCGGTGAGCCCCATGCAGCACGCGAAGCCATTAAACTTTATCAGGCTTATCAGGACGGGACGTTTGAGGAAAAATACGGCAAAGAAGCCAAGAGAATGCTTGATTTTACCAATCTTTCCGGGATTTCTTCTGCCATTGGTAAAGATACCCTATGGAGGCAATACGACTCAACTATACTTTGGTCGGATAAAATGAGAGAGTTATTGGGAGGGCCTACACAGCTTGCATTAGCCGGCAGATATGCCGGAGAAGCGGTCAAAAGGCATTTTGTGGAAGGCAAATATAGAGAGTTGTATCGGGCGGAAATTGAAAGGATAAATCGGGAGCAGGGAAAGAACTTGCCCGTATCAGGAGGGGGATTTGATAAACTCTGGAAAGAATACGGTAGAAGTAAATACGCCTGGCAAATACAGCAGGAATGGGAGCAGCTTGAAGCCAGGGATTTACAAAAAACATCTCAACTCCATACTCCGCTCCGTCATGAGCAGGTACACGCAAAAGAAGCTTTTGAAAAAGCCTTTAAGGCTCGAGTTTGGACAGAAATGGCTATGAGAAATCCTTTGGTGGTTGCCCACAGTTTGAAGGTGTTTATTCCCAATGTTGGCGTTGAAGGGACAAAAAAAGTGACATTGCATACTCTGCTTGTCCAAAAGATTTTAGGTGTAACTCCGGAAGACATGAAATACGGTGATATATATGGGGAGGCAAAATTCGGCGCTTCACCTACCCCAAGGCAAATCAAGTATATGTCAGCTGTCATGCAACTTGAAGGTGATTTGGCTGCAGTTAAAGAACTGGCGATTAACGACGAAAAAGGTTATGCACGGGATTTGACTGAAGATGATTTCAAAATCATCAAAGATGATACCCGTAGAAATCAGGCGCTTGAATATTGGCGGACTGTCAGACGACTGATTTTAGGCAGTGATGATATGCATGCAGCAGATCACCTTTATGATCATTTAGGTATGAAATTAACTGATAACGGACAAGATTATGAGTGGGATTTTGGTAAGATACACCATCAGGATCATGTTTTTGATGAACTGAAAAGTCATGGTGGAAAAGTAGAATTCGAAAGTTTAGACGGTCAAAAAGTCACAATAGGTAATTTAATGGAGCAGGCTGTGAATTTAAGTCCCGAATGGATATTGGGTACTGATGATATGGCCTTTAACCGGATGGATATACTTAACCTTGGTTCCCGCCATTGGGTGAGAAGGGGCGGGGATATTGCTGCTCATGATGCCGGTTGGCAGAAGGTGTCTGAATTTTTGACAGACGGTCTTGTGCCAAATCCTGATAAGCATGAGCTGGCCAAAATGTTTAAAGAAATCAGAAACGCTTATTCCGGAGATATGATAGAAGCCGGTTGGACGGTTGTTGGGAATTTGGCGTATTTAACAGATAAGCTTTATTCATGGGATTGGCGGCTTATGGGTTCGGCAGCACAGCACTATGTTTGGCGGACACGCCGTGGAGTGGCAGCCTGGCTTGCCAACGGCCGTAGGGAATTTTGGGATGGACTCGAACATGCTGATGTTCTTCCTCCGGGCGGACATTTTTACTACTACAATCATATAAACGATATGAAAGTGGATATCCATCATTTGCGTAAACTCCGCCATGCCGATAATTTTGATGTTTGGAAGGAAATTATCATCGGTGCTGCTTTGGCGGCAATTGCCATCACTATCTGGAAGGGTTTAACTTCAAGCGAGGAAGAAGGCGGCGGCGGAGGTCATCATTAGTTTAAATTGTGATTATCTTGTCTGATGAGGGTGGGCACCTCCACCTCCTCCGAAGAATCTTCCGATAACCGGCATATTCTGCATATAATAGAACTGGCTAGCCATACCCATTGTTGTTTGCGTAGCTCCGGTTAGAGGTGCAAATAATACCGATGGAGTTAATGGCATGATAGGTTTGGGTGCGAAAGATTTTTTAATTTGCATAACAAGGGTGGGCATCAAAAAAATCATACCCAAGGCCAAGAAAGCCGGAAAGGTACCTGTGCCGGGAACATATGTCATAGGCGGTGTCCATATTGCAGAAGAATTTGGACTTGTTGGCCATTGTCCTGTATTGAGTGTCGCAAGAAATTCTGCAAACATGAGAAGCACTGTTGTTGCCGGAAATACTATCAGATTAGCAAGTATGTTCATGATCCATTGGCCGAAGCTGGATTTCCCCGGGATTGCTTCTGTAAGAAGTTGAATTGGTCCTAACACTAAAGCCAATAATATCTGAATGTAAGAGTTTAGAAGTATCATCGCCAGTTTGATCCAAGTCAATAGGAGGCCCAATACGATTATAAACACTAAAAGCGTTGGTAAAGCAACAAATCCGATGAGAGCGCCGGTCCAGCCTATTGGTCCTGAAGCAACTGTGGTGGTTACTGCACCGATTATTGAGCCTAGTACGCTTGTAGCGCCTATTGCATTCAAACCTGATTTAAAAAAGTCATCAAGAGTACTAAATCCTACAGAAAACACTTTACCGCCTAATTCAAATAAGCCTGCACTCATAAAATGTTGTTGGAAATCGCCAACACGTGATACCCAAGCGGGATTTGCTTGTGCTACTACATAAATTAATATTCCCATCACAAGATACATCACGTCTACCAGAAAACCTACAATTGCATAAGAAAAAGTTATGATCACCAATGTCAGGACAATTTTGGGTATTGCTGCTTGTATGGAAACAACGGTTTTGGGATCTATTTTCATCCGGAATATAACCATAAAACCGATTACTACCATAATGAGAATAATTGCCGTATAAGCGATGTTTCTGGTAGCTTGCCAAAGATCAAGGAGAGGAGAAAATCCGGCAAAACCTATGCCTTGGGCATGAGCAGGTTTGGCTAAAAGTCCGGCATTTTGCAAAACATGTCTTGTGTAAGCAAGTCCCGACGCAGGGGGATTAGCGTACATTGTACCGATTACCGAGGCGATCGCTCCAAGAGCAGTTGGTCTTGTACCACAAACATCATTATCAGTACAAATAATCATATTAGTTACGTTGTACATGGTGTCCTGCAAGTCGGAATTATTTGTTCTGGTAGAAAAAACCTGCAAACCTTCATCGATATCTTTTTGTCTGGCTTGTTTTTCCATTTCATTTTTTTGAAGCAAATTTGTATTGAATATGTCACTGGGTACTCCGGCATAGGTTTGTTGAAGTGTAAAATTTGGAAGAAAAAGAAAGATAAAAAGAGATAAAAATACTATCAGTAATCGCTTGGGCAAGTGAAACATGTTATCAAATTATTATCACTCAAATAGTATTTCCGGTCAAGGGAGTTTAAATTTGGGGTATGACAAATTCAAGCACTTTGACTCCCGTGAAATCCTCAATAATCCTAAAAACCAGAAATGCTATAGCCATCAGCACCAATCCGCCTATGGCATAAGTCAGGGTTTGTTTGGCTGATGCCGTTGCTTTCTGGTCTCCACCGCTTGTTAAGTATTTGAAGCCGCCGATAACCAGCATGACAAAAAGGGCAAGTGTCGCAAGGCTGATGATGATTTCCAGGATTCTTTCAAAGACAACTTCCAGACATTTCAACGTCGGAGTTTCAACCGTATTGCCGGTAACGGTAGTGACAGTTTCCAAGCAATCGCTCCATTGTGCCATATCTTAGTTTTTCAGTCTTTAAAAGGGTGACGGTATTTTGATGCCTTCCAGTATGTTTTGACCAAGCAGGAATTGGCTGATAATGGAGAATACCGCCCATGTGGCAAAAACTATGAATAACCCCAAAATTGCCGCTTGTATCCTGTTTCTGGCTTCTTCGGTTTTTCCTTTATCACCGCCTGAAGTAATCCAGGCTACACCTCCCCAGATAAGGTATATAAATGCCGCCAAAGCCGCCAGGATAAAAACAAATCCAAGTACTGCACCCAGCATAGTGCCGAAATTAGTGATTTTAACAATATTTGCCGGACGGGAAACAACGATATCAACTGCGTAAACTTTATCCATTTTTGTCTTTCCTTTCTTTATTTAAATTATGGAGATAACTTAGCATCTTGTCAAGTTTTTTTATCAATCAAACAAACCAGGCAGTTGTATTTGGAATCCGCTGTCTGTTCCCTGGTTGATGCCGAAAAAATCCATCAATAGCAAAAATATTGCCCAAGCAGCAAAAGTGATAAGAAGACCTAAAACGGCATTTTGTATACGGTGCCGAGCTTCTTCAAGCTTGCCTTTGTCTCCTCCTGAAGAAATCCAGTTGAACCCTCCCAAAATCAGTTGGATAAATGCCCAAAGTGAAGCCATGATGAGCAGAAATCCGATGACAGCACCGAAAACCTGGGCAAAAAGTGCAACCGGTTCTTTTCCGTGCGTATCTATGACACTTGGTCTGATTTTTTCTGCCATATATTTTTATTTCCAAAAATCTTCAATGACTTGGCCGGGATTGAGAATATCCAAACCTACAATACTGCCTATAAGCCCCGTAAGTACCCAGGCAATGACGACAATTAAAAGTCCGAGCACTGAATTTTGTATTTTCCGCCAGGCATCCTGGGTTTTTTTCGTATCCCCTCCGGCTGATATGTATGCATAACCGGCAAGTATCACCTGGATGAGAAAATAAAGTCCGGCAACTACTATCATGACATCAATCAATCTACCGATTACGATATTCATTTTAGAACCTACAGCTTCGTTGGTTGGGCTGCCGCATAGCCATTCTCCGATAGGTCCCAATCCGCCGCCGCATCCTATTCCGGTATTGGCTGCCAGGATATCCATTGGATTGACTAATAATGAAAAAAATAAAAATATAGTTAATAAATATTTCATGGTGTAATTTTGGGATTCAATATAACGCTTGGATCATTGAAAAAGATGATGCCGATAATTGCCGCTACCAAAAAAGAACAAACGATGATCACCAATCCCAACAACGATTGCCAGATTCTGGACCAGGCCTGGTCAAGTTTTTTACTGTCACCGCCTGCCGAAAGATAAGTGAAACCGGCAATAATGAAATTTATAAACACATAAAGCCCGGCAACAGCAAAAACCAGCCTTAAAATACCGTTTAAAAAGTTTATAATCGGGGTCAAATCACCATTTACCAATCTTGGCATAGTGGATACCGGCGGTTCTATGACACCGATAGGATCAGCTTCCGCTAACAAGTTTACTATATCAGTCATAATTTAAGGGCCGATAATTTTTTCTAAAGAATTATTGGTCAAAAAACTAATAATTTGCACCAACCAATAGGCTCCGAATATCAGAATAAAGCCTATGACGGAATATGTCAAAACCCCTTTGGCTTTTTCAGTATTATGAGGATCGCCGCCGCCTGCTGAGGCGATGACCGCAAATCCTGCTCCTACGGTTAGAATGAAAGCAATTAGTCCAGCGACAAGTAAGACTTTTGGCAGAAAGAAAGAGACTATACTGCCAAGTGTTGAAAAATCGGAATTTTGGTCTGGAGCAAATTTCCAGATTTTACTAATATCTACTTGTGCCAGCAAATTAGCTTCCATAATAATCAGTCTAGGTTAATAATGCACTGTTTGTCAAACAGAATTTTATCAAGTAAAATATGACAGTTTAAAAAATGCATGTTTGGACGACAATTTAACGACATAAATCATATGGCTACCACATCAAAAGCAGATAGGACAATGGTGTTGGGTATTATAAACGGCAGCGAAAAATCATTAAACCTATTTTACCGGAAATTCCATCCTTCTCTTAGAGGATTTTTATCCAAAAAAGTATCCAATAATCAGGATATGGAAGAAATTTTACAGGATGTCATGTTGGCAAGTATTGACGCTTTGCGAAACTTCTCCTTTAAATGTTCTTTATTTACCTATTTATGCAGTATAGCCAATCATAAAACTATTGATTATTACCGTAAAAAAAGACTGAAAAACATTGTTTTTTCAAAAATGGGGGATATCGAGTCAATATTTAAAGACATTGTCAGTCCGGAAAACACTTTTGACGAGGCGGTGCTGAAAGATAAAATAAAAGCCACTTTTGCAAAAATCCATCCCCGTCAGACGCTTATTTTGAAACTTAAATATATTCAAGGTTATTCTGTATCGGAAATTGCCCGTAAGCTTAACATTTCATATAAAAGCACAGAAAGCCAGTTATTCCGTGCGCGGCAGGCATTTGCCACGCAATACAGTTTATGAAAGACCAATTATATCGGGAATTATTGGAGAGGATGAATGAAGCGGCAATCATTCCGCCGCAGAAATCAGGAATTTTTACTCCGCATTACCGTTTTCTGTCGGGAATTTTCAAACAGCATTCCTGGCAATTGGTTGTTGTGTTGTCATTGGGTTTAACGGTTTTGTTTTACCTTTTTCTTGGTACCTATATTACTAGAGTGGTTTCATTGATTCAGTTTGGTTTTTAAATATTTATGTCAACCATCAGATTAATCCGTTTTTTCTTTCTTTTTTTAAAAAATACATACGGTTGTATCAGTAATCCTTATATTACCTATAGACAACTGACAAAAATAGATAAGGATTACTGGCAGATAATTTATATATATTTGCTGGTTTTTGTCTATTTTTTAATATCAAGCATTATCAGGTTGGGGTTTTTTAATCCTTATATACTTACTGTAAAATTTAATGTTTTGATCCTGTCATTTTTACTTGGATTTTTTGGAGTCGTATTTTTGATAAAGATATCCTCGTTTTTGATATTTAAAAAAAATATCGTTACCAGAACCTTAATTTTATTATGGTCCTATACATTATTACCGACGCTTTTATGGTTTTATATCACTTCATTTATGTATCTGATATTACCCCCGCCGAGAAGTACCAGTTTTTTAGGTAAAGCCTACAGTTTGGTTTTTTTGTCTTTTTCCATGTTTGCTTTTTTCTGGAAACTGATACTTTATTATTTGACAGTACGTTTTAGTTTAAAAGCATCTTTGAATATGTTTATTACTGTGACATTATTTATGACACCTTTTCTGGCAATTTATATTCTTACAATGTATTGGTTTGGGATTTTTAAAGTCCCGTTTATCTAATCTATGAAGTTAAGAAATATCAATTCGATATCAGACAGAAGAAAGTTAATAGAGGAAAATACAGGAGTAGACTTGTCAGTTTTAGGAGTATATCCTAAAAATTTGGATAAAGCTCAATATAGAAATTGCGAAAATATGATAGGGGCTACGCAGATTCCACTGGGGATTGCGGGTCCTGTGAAAATAAACGGTAAATACGCTCAGGGTGACTTCTTCTTGCCTCTGGCAACAACTGAAGGAGCTTTGGTAGCAAGCGTCAATAGAGGTGCAAAAGCAACTTACTTGTCGGGCGGCGTTAATGTATATACCAAATTTCACGGTATCACTAGGTCTGCAATGTTTGAAGTAGAAGATTTGTCCCAGGCGGTGGCATTTAAAATTTGGCTTGATCAAAATTGCCCAAAAATTAAAAGTATTAGCAAATCAACTTCCACTCATCTTGAATTATTAAATTATCATGTCAAGATAGTCGGCAGGCATATATATGTCAGGTTTTCTTTTGACAGTCAGGATGCAATGGGTATGAATATGGTGACTATTGCAGTTTCCAAGATCGTTGATTTTATTAATTCTCAATTGAAACTAAAAAACGTTGCGGTGGCGGGGAATTTTGATATTGATAAAAAACCTGCATGGTTAAATTTTATTATGGGAAGGGGTAGAGAGGTGTGGGCTGAAGCGGTAGTTAAAAAAGATATCTTAAAGAAAGTCCTCAAAATACAGGCAGAAAAGTTTCATAAGGTAACACAAGATAAATGTTTGTTGGGTTCTATAATATCGGGTTCACTAGGTTTTAATGCGCATTATGCAAATATCATTGCCGCTTTCTTTATCGCTTGCGGTCAGGATCTGGCTCACACGGTTGAAGGAAGCATGGGTATTACTACGACCAATGATATAAACGGGGATTTATATATATCCATAAATCTACCGTCTTTAATTGTTGGTACGGTTGGAGGTGGAACAGGATTGGAAGCGCAAAAAAGCGCCCTCGAACTTCTAGGGATAAAGGGTGGAAATAGCGGTCAAAATGCGGCTAAGCTTTCTGAAATAATTGCGGCTTCAGTACTTTGCGGAGAATTATCGCTTTTGGCTTCTATATCAGAAGGCTCGCTTGCTGCTGCACACCAAAAACTGGCCAGAGGAGAGAAAAAATAATGGTTGGCATATCAAGTTACGGTGTATATATACCTGAGTTCAGACTGAAAACGGATGATATTGCCCAAATTTGGGGTAAGAAAAGCGAAAATATCCAAAAAGCCTTGGGAGTTGGGGAAAAATCAATCGCTTATTTTGATGAGGATGCGGTAACACTTGCTTACGAAGCGGCAATTAATGCTATTGAAAGAATTAGGCTTGATCCGATCAGTATCCAATCAGTCTTAATCGGTTCAGAAAGCCATCCTTATGCAGTTAATCCCACTTCAACAATCGTAGCTGAGTTTTTAGGGATAGGTAATGATTATTTTGCCAGCGATATGGAATTTGCCTGTAAAGCGGCAACCGGAGGTATGATATTGTTAGTTTCAATGGTTAAAAGCGGCAAAATTAAAACCGGTCTTGTGGTTGGATCGGATTGTGCTCAAGCCAAACCTCATGATATTTTGGAATACACGGCATCCAGCGCTTCGGCTGCATTTATCATTTCCGAAGACAAAAGCAAGATTATTGCCGAAATAGTTGATTTTGCGTCTTTTACTTCAGATACACCTGATTTTTGGCGTCGTGATGGTGTCAGATTTCCAAGCCACGGCGGACGTTTTTCCGGTGAGCCGGCTTATTTTGCCCATGTACTGGCAAGTGCAAAAAAAATCTTATCTCAAAATTCCCTTTCAGCTCAAGATTTTGATTATTGTGTATTTCATATGCCAAATGGTAAATTTCCTAGAGAAGCAGCTAAAAGGCTGGGATTTAGCAGTAAACAACAGGAAACATCTCTTATAGTTGACAATATAGGTAATCCTTATACGGCCTCAACATTTTTAGGATTGTCTGCCGTGCTTGATATTGCTAAAAAGGATCAGAAAATTCTGGTGGTCTCTTATGGTTCAGGAGCTGGATCGGACGCTTTTATATTAAAAGTAACTGAAAATATCGAAAAATTTCCCAGAAAAGAAAATACCGTAAAAAATTTCATTGACAAAAAAACATATATTTCTTACGTCGATTATCTCAAGTTTACCCAAAAAATTTGATTTATGAATATAGTAATAAAAGGCGCTGCAACTACAAAATTTGGTGAATTATGGGATGTTTCGCCTAGGGATCTGGCAAAAGCTGCAGTTAAAAGTGCTATTAGTGATGCCGATCTTGATAAGCAAGAAATCCAAGCAATATTTGTCGGGAATATGCTATCTTCTTCGCTTGGCGGTCAAGATCATTTAGGCAGTTTTTATACCGAAGAATTGGGATTTAAGAATATTTCTTCAATGAAAGTAGAAGGCGCTTGTGCTTCCGGTGGTTTGGCTGTTCATGCAGCTTATATGGCTGTGTTGTCAGGTATGTATGAAACAGTATTAGTATTGGGACTTGAGAAAATGACCGATCACAAACCTGAAGAAGTAGCCAATGCCTTAATGGGTGCAGGTTCTGATCCTGAGCGTGAAGCCGGTGCAACATTTCCGGCTCTATATGCCATATTAGCCAGAGCCCATATGGAAAAATATTCCACAAAAGAAACTGATTTGGCGGCAGTTGCGGTTAAAAACCATTTTCATGCGTCGTTAAACAGCAATGCCCATTTTCCTTTTCAGATTACTATTGAACAGGTTATGAAAAGTCCGTTAATTGCTTCTCCATTGAAACTTTTGGATTGTTCACCTATAAGTGACGGAGCAGCGGCATTAATAATCTCATCAAAATTGAACAAAAGAGGTAGAAATGTATTTATAAAGGCTTCCAAGACTGCGACTGATTCTTTAGGTCTTGCCGAAAGGGAAAGCTTATTGAGTTTAAAATCTACTGTTGAAGCTTCTAAATTTGCCTATAAACAGGCGGGTGTTTCTCCGCAAAACATAGATGTTGCTGAAGTACATGATTGTTTCACAATTGCCGAGATATTGGCAATGGAGGATTTAGGTTTTTATGTCAAAGGAGAAGCTGTTATCAGGATAAATAAAGGAGAAACAAGATTAGGTGGGAAAGGACCGATTGTCAATACTTCCGGAGGACTGAAAGCATGTGGTCATCCGGTAGGAGCAACAGGTGTTAAACAGTTGGTTGAAATATATCAGCAGTTGAAAGGCACTGCCGGGAAAAAGCAGGTGGAAAAAGCCAAAGTTGGTTTAACACATAATGTCGGCGGTAGTGGCGGAACGGCGGTTGTTCATATATTACAAAATTAAAAAAAATAATATGATGTCACCGGTAAAAATATGGCGTAATCAGAAAAAAATCAGGATGTTATTAAACAGGAAAGGGAAAATTATATCCTGGACAAAAATTCATGTCCCTCCTTCCGGTTTTGAATCACAGGCTCCCTATATTGTTGCCGTAGTTAAGCTTGATAATGGCAAGAAAATAGTATCTCAATTGGTTAATTGGCAGTCGTCAGATTTAAAATCAGGAAATAATGTTGTTACAATTTTACGCAAAACCAGACAAGCCTCGAAGGAAAGCGTCATACCTTATGGTATCAAATGCAGACCGTTTAATTAAATCCGGTCATTATAATAAAGTAACCGTTTCTACGCCCGGCAAAATATTTTTATTAGGTGAGCATGTCGCTGTTTACGGCAAGCCGGCTTTGTTGGCTTCTATAGATAAAAGGTTATATGTTACTGTTGAGAAATTACAAAAAAGTGAGAAGAAAATTCAATTTGAAACTCATAGTAAGGTGGTAAGGGAATCGTTAAAAATTTTTGTACAAAATTTCAAAGGTACTGATTTATCATCCATTAAAATCAATATTACTTCAGATTTGCCTATCGGTAGCGGATTAGGTTCCTCGGCTGCCTGCGCTGCCGCAGTGTTGGCTGGTTTGGTTAAAGTTTTTAAAAATATCTGGAATCCTCAGTTTATAAATGAAATCACTTATAAAGTAGAAAAACAAATTCATGGAAATCCGTCGGGTGCTGATAATTCGACTGTTGTTTTTGGCGGTCTTGTTTGGTATAGGAAAGAATTTGAATTTTTACGCTCTATTTGGAATTTACCCACTCGATTCTATTCCTTGCCAAAGGTGATTTTAGCGGATAGCGGAAGGCCTTCAGAGTCTACAAAAGAAATGGTAGTTAGAGTGACGAAATTGTCAGATAGATCGGATTTTCAAAAAATACTTCAAGATCAGGAAGAATTGGTAAAAAAAATTCTTCTTTCCTTAAAAAAAGATGATATGTTTGTTTTTAAAAAGTGTCTGATAAAAGGGGAAAGAAATTTAGAAAAACTTCAAGTAGTAGGGAAAAAGGCGTTAGAAATTATCAAAAATATCGAAAAAATCGGCGGTGCGGCAAAAGTATGTGGAGCTGGAGGTATAAAAAGCGGAAGCGGAATGATACTGTGTTATCATCAGGATTTCAGAAAACTGGTTGAATTTATGAAATTAAAAAAATACTCTTATTTTCAAACGGAATTAGCAGGAGAAGGTATAAGACTGGAGGAAAAAAATGAAAACTGAAGATAAAACACAGTCTGTAAAAGTTAAATGTCCGGGTAAACTAATGATTTTAGGTGAACACGCGGTTGTCTATGGCACGGCTTGTATTGTAAGTAGCATCGATAAATATTTATATATAACTTTGAAAATTAACAGTTCAAATGTAGATATTTTTGAAACTGGTGATGTTAAAGACAATAATTTTTTGATAAATTCCATCCAGATTTTCCGAAGAAAATACCAGGTGAAAGATAAATTTATTGTTTCCACAAATTCAGAATTGGGTAATTACGGACTTGGATCTTCATCTGCGGTAGTGGTGGCTTTTTTTAAGGCTGTCAGCAAACTTTATGATTTGAATTTAAAAGATAAGGAAATATTCAAACTGTCATTTAATGCGGTGCGTTTATCACAAGGTATTTCTTCGGGATTTGATATCGCTTCTGCAATTTATGGGTATACCCTTTTATTTGATGGAAAAACAAAAAAACATCAAGTTATATGTCGTAAACCTCTACCTATTTTAGTTATCTATACCGGCAAAAAAGGTAACACCCGATTGATGATAGAAAGGGTATCCGAAAATTTCAAAAAAAATCCGGATAAATTAAATAATATGTTTACAAAAATAAATGAGTTGGTAATAAAAGCAAATATAATCATAAAAGAACATGAGTGGGAAAGACTGGCTGATATTATGGAAGAAAATCAAAAGATCCTGGATGGAATCGGTATTTCTGATGATAAAGTTGATAGATTTCTAGACTTCATCAAAAAAAACGGTATGAAATCTGTAAAAATTTCCGGTGCAGGTGGCGGTGATTGTCTTTTGGTCTTAAAAAAGCATCTTCCTCCGGATTTTTACAAAAAAATTCAAAATATGGGTGGAGAAATAATCAAATGTAGCCTAGGTGTGACAAAAGGAGTTGAAGAAATATGAAAGTTACAGCTCAAGCTCCGTCAAATATAGCCTTTATCAAATATTGGGGATTGGTAAATGCAGATCAAAGAATTCCGGCAAATTCCAGCATATCCATGAATTTAGATAACTTAAAAACTGTTACTACTTTAGAGTTTTCAAATAAATATCTTAAGGATAATATTATTATTAATGGCACAGAAGCGATTGATAGAGAAAAGCAGAGGGTAGTAATGCATTTAGACAGGATAAGAGATTTGGCAAAAATATCGGTAAAAGCTAAGGTTGTCAGTATCAATAATTTTCCCTCCTCAAGCGGATTATCCTCATCAGCGTCAGGTTTTGCTGCATTAACCTTGGCAGCAACCAAAGCAGCCGGACTTAATTTAAAAGAAAAAGAATTATCGATATTGGCCAGGCTTGCTTCCGGATCCGCTTGCAGATCCATCCCCGATGGCTTTGTTGAATGGAAAAAAGGCAGCCAATCCGATGACAGTTATGCTATTTCATTATATCCGAAGGATTATTGGGATATTATCGATGTGGTGGCTGTTTTGAGTAATATAAAAAAATATACACCGACATCTTACAGTATGAAATTAGCCCAAACAAGCGTTTTTTATCGGCAAAGGATAAGTCAGATCAGTAAAAAAATATTCCAAATTAAAAAATATCTTCAAGAAAAAAATTTTACGAAATTCGGACAGTTAATCGAAAATGAGGCGATGGAGTTACACGCGGTCATCATGACTCAAAGCGACACGCCGATTTATTTATTACCGCCTACTTTAAAACTTATGCAGAAAGTAAGAGATTTTAGAAGTATCGGTTTGGAAGTGTATTTTACCATTAATACCGGCCATGACTTACATTTATTATGCCGTAAAAAAGACGAATCGCAACTTTTGAATTTATTGCAAAAAGAAAATTATGTAATTAGAATTATTTCAAACAAGCCTTGTAATGGGGCCAGGATTATAGACAAGCATAATTTTTAATATGGAAAAAATACCGACTCACGTTGCTTTAATCATGGATGGTAACCGCCGTTGGGCAAAACAGAAAAAACTGCCTACGTTTATTGGTCACAAAAAAGGCGAAGAGGGAATTGAACCGGTTATCGATCAGGCTATTGAGATGGGAATAAAATATCTGACATTTTGGGCTTTTTCTACAGAAAATTGGGATAGGAAAAAAGATGAAGTAAATTTTTTAATGAATTTATACAGACATAACCTGGATAAAAAAATCAAAACATTTCATAAAAAAAACATCAAGATAAAAATAATTGGTAATTTAAAAATGTTCCCCCAGGATATACAGGAAAAGACAGTCAAATGGATGGAAGATACCAAAAATAACAAAAAAATAACCGTAAATTTTGCTTTAAGTTACGGTGGAAGAGATGAAATTATCAGGGCGGTAAATAAAATATTAAAGGTAAAACATTTTGGAAAAGACGAAAAAGAGATCACAAAAGAAATATTTGAAAAATATCTTGACACCAACGGCCAGCCGGATCCCGATTTGATAATCAGAACGGGTGGAGTCATGAGGATGTCCGGATTTTTATTGTGGCAGATGGAATATGCTGAGTTGTATTTTACAGATATTTTATGGCCGGATTTTTCACCTTTTGAATTCAAAAAAGCAGTAATTGATTATCAAAACAGAAAAAGAAGATACGGCAAATAAGTATTTGTTATAATTTCAAATAATATGGATAGAGAAAGATTGACAATTACTCTTGATAAAAACGTCCTGAAATTAGTTGATAAATTCATAGACGGCAGTAAAATCAGAAACCGTTCACATGCGATAGAATTTTTACTGAATAAAAGTTTGGTAGCCAAGATATCTCAGGCTGTTATTTTGGCTGGAGGCAAGGGCTTGAATATGCGTCCCTTCACCTACGAGATGCCTAAAGGATTGTTTCCGGTCGGAGGTAAACCTATATTGGAATATATAATTGAGCTTTTAAAAAAATACGAAGTACGGGATATTATAATTTCTCTTGGACACTTAGGAAACAAAATTAGGGAACATTTTCAGGACGGAAAAAAATTTGGGGTAAAAATTACCTATGTTCAGGAAGAAAATGAACAAGGAACGGCAGGAGCATTATTATTGGCAAAAAAACATATCAACTCCGACGCTTTTTTGGTGCTTCATGGGGATATTCTGACCGATATGAACTTATCCGATTTAATTTCTTTTCATAACGACACTAATAGACTGATGACAATTGCCCTAACCAGTGTTTTAGATCCGTCAAGCTTTGGTGAAGTTATCTTGCACGGGACAAAAATAAAAAAATTTATCGAAAAACCGCGCAAAGGCAGTCACATATCACAACTTGTAAATAGCGGGATATATGTTGTGGATAAAGAAATTTTTAAATTACTACCTGCTCAAACCCCGTCTTTTTTGGAAGATTTATTCGGAGGTTTGGCTAAAGAAGGCAGACTATCAGGTTTTATATTTGCCGGTAAATGGGTAGATATTGCAAATCCAGCCACATATGAAAAAGCAATTAAACAGTGGAGCATAAGTTGAATTATTTAAGAAAAATCAGATAAAATACAACAGCCAGGATAATTCTGTATACCCCAAAAATTTTCAGATCATGTTTTTTCAGATAAATTAAAAAAGTCTTAACACTTATATATGCACTGATTATTGCTCCGAAAGAACCAATGATAAGCGTATTTATTTCACTTGAAGAAAAACTACCAGCTGATTTAAATAAATCATAAAAAGCTGCAGCAATGATTGTCGGAATTGCCAGTAAAAAGGAATACTCTACGCTGGTTTTTCTGTTCAGACCCAATAATTGTCCACCGATTATGGTAGCTGCGGCTCTTGATACACCCGGAATTATCGAAACGCTTTGAATCAATCCGATGACAATTGCCTGATGATAAGTAATCTTATCAATTGAGTCGGCGAGTGATTTCCGTTGTTTATTTTTAATTTCAAAAATTATCATAAATATCCCGCCTATGAATAAGCTAATTAGTGTAATATACGGGTTTGATAAAAAATAAACCTTAACAAATTTATAAGATAAAAAGCCTATTATTGCTGTTGGGAAAAAAGATGATAGAACTATATAAACAAGTTTTTTATTCTTTAAAATTTGCTGAAAATACATCAATATAATGGCAAATATCGCTCCAAGCTGGATGAATATTTCAAAAGTTTTGGTAAATTCGGTTTGGGGGATATTTAAAGCTTTGAAAGTAAGGATTAAATGGCCGGTTGAAGAAATTGGCAGAAACTCCGTAGTGCCTTCAACGACAGATAATATTAATGTTTGCCATAAGTCCATAATGGGGAGTATAGCAGAAGTTTTTTATTATGGTAATATGAAAAGATGGATGGATTTTTATGTTAACCGGATTTCTGTTTTATTTGTTTTCTTTCTTTATTATTTGGTGGGGAGCAGGTCTGATTTTAAATTCAGTGGAAAAATTGTCGCATAAACTGAATATTTCTTCATTTGCATCTTCATTTTTTATCTTGGGATTGTTGACATCTTTACCGGAAATTTCGGTGGGCGTTAATTCAATTATTGAAAATGATCCGGAAATTTTTATCGGTAATTTGATTGGAGCTTCGTTGGTAATGTTTTTATTAGTGATCCCTATTTTGGCGATATTAGGAAACGGTATTAAATTAACCCATCAATTGGGAAAGAACACCCTACTGTTGTCATTGGTAGTTACTGCGTCTCCGGTGTTTTTGATAGTTGACGGTAATGTAAATTTTTACGAAGGATTACTTTTGATAATGTTTTATCTGGTCCTTTTTTATTTTATTCAAAAGAAAAAAGGGCTTTTAGAAGTGATAAAAGATAAATTATTTGTAAAAAAAACACATTTTGCTTCCGATATCATAAAAATAATATTTTCTTCGGTGCTGATTTTTATTGCCTCCCGTTTTATTGTAGATATGACGATTTATTATTCCAAAGTATTTCATATCAGCCCATTTTTGATAAGTTTATTGTTTCTTTCCGTTGGAACAAACCTGCCTGAATTGTCATTGGCTGTAAAATCAACGATATTGGGGAAAAAAGAAGTAGCTTTGGGTGATTATATCGGTTCAGCAGCTGCAAATACCGTGATTTTTGGTAGTCTGGTATTAGTAAACAGGTCGGATATTATTGTAGCTAATCATTTTATTGTGATTCTCATTTTTACTATTTTGGGATTTGGGATGTTTTATTTTTTTTCCAGAAGCAAAAATGATATCTCCAGAATGGAGGGTATCTTTTTACTTTCAATTTATGTCGTATTTATTATTCTGGAAAGCTTTTTGTAATTTGCTTTGATTGGGATAATTATTATTGAAAAGAGCCTAAATTTAATTACACTTGACAAGAAATTATAGTTGTGTTGTACTGGATTTATATGAACAAGCACAATTTTTCCCAACCATATAAAGGTTTTACACTGATTGAAATACTCGTAGTCATTGGTATTTTAGCAGTGCTTTTAACGATTGCCCTGGTCGCAATCAATCCGGCGAGGCAATTTGCCCAAAGCAATAACACCAAAAGAAGGAGTGATGCTTTGGCAATATTAAACGCCATTCATCAGTATGGAGCTGATAATAAAGGCGTTTTACCTACATATATAAGCACGACCGAGCAGAATATTGCTAGCACGGAAGCTGATATATGTGCGGATTTAGTGACGACATATTTGGCGGCATTACCTCAGGATCCGCAAAGCAATGGCGGTGCTAATATCGATTGTTCAGTAGCCTATGATACCGGTTACACGGTAGTCAGAAGTGGTACTGACAATAGGGTAACCGTTCGTGCTCCGGGAGCCGAATTAAACGAAACAATCGAAGTTACTAGATAATAATTGTAAAAAGAAATTAAAAATCAAATATCTGCCCTTCGGGGCAGATATTTTATTAAACGGTTCAAAATACGAATACTACTTTTTCAATAGATAGATCAAAAATATTTGTGTATCTTGTCGTTTTGAAAAAATTCAATAGATATACTGCTTTTTTTGGGATTTTTAGTAGGGTAGGACGTTTTAAAATAATTATATAAAACAATTGCCAGTATAATCAGAAGAGATAAAAATATTGATAATAAAATTATCACCCTGCGGTTATCATCCTGTTTGGAGCTTGCGATTTTTTGGATTTTAACCGGCTTTTTTTCTATGGTTACAGGAAAACTGTATTGTTTTAGTGAATCTTTATTATCAAACAGTTTTGGTATTACTGTACCATCCAGTTGTTTGAAATTTAGATTTTCTAAAATATTTATTTCCGGCAGTATTAAGTCTATTTCAAAATCCAAATCGGTAAGAATATGTAATATCTCCTGGTAGAATTGTTCGTTTACAGTGATAATCCTTGTGCCTTTATTTACTTGGTATGCTTTTGAATAAACTTTTTCAAATGGTATCAACTCGACAAATTGCTGAAGCAAAGTGGGAAATTCAACATTGGATTGACTGACTGATAAATCTTTTTGGAAATAGGTGTCGCTTGAAAGGATTAGAATAAAATTAGCCGGTTTGATTTTGTTTTTTTCTATAAATAATCTAATTGCTTCTGCTAGTTTTTTCCTGTCTTTAATTTCCAAATCCGATACAATGTCATTGGTAAGCGCTAAATCAACACTAGTCTGGTTTACGTCTTTAAGAAATATTGTCAGTTGGTCTCTTTTCAGTAAGATGACTCCCGGTATGTTTTTTTCTTTTGTAAACACTAGAATTCCTCCTGGTATGAAATAACTTGATATTCCAGATCGTTTATACTTATGCTAGCATGTATTTTTCGGGAAATCGATCCCAAGACAGCTGTACTATATATATCTATCGGATTCGTACCCGAAATTTGGATTTGAACAGTTACTTCATTTATTTGCATTGTTTCGCCGGTATAATCAGGATCTCTGAGAATTCTGATAATTGCATTTTCTACGCCGCTTTCGGCTGCTTTTAAAATATTTCCTGATTGTTGTATGCGGTTTGCGCCATATGATGAAGAAACGATAGTAGCTACAAGTGATGTAGCCACCCCAAGAGCTATTAACGAAAAAATCAAAAATGTAACCAAAGCTGTACCGTTGTTTTTATAGATTTTCATAAATTTTTTACCTTTGACCAAAAGTCGATGTAAAATTCCTGTTTTCCTTATTGTAGATATCAACCAATTTGTAACTGACTTGGATTGTTTGAGAACCGCTTAAACCTCCGATTTTGGTAAAATTTAAATTATCAGCAAGAGTATTTGTGCTATTCAATTGGTGGATACCGTTTTGATCATTTAGATAAATATACGAATTTTCAAGATAATATGTTTTTTCCTGATCATCGACCGTAAGTTGCAAAATACTTGTTGCGTCCCCGGGATTTTGTGGGATGCTTATCAACGTGCTTCTATTGATGTCGTACATTATTTTGAGCAGGATGAAACGTCCATCCTGGTTGACTGATGAGATAGCGCTTGATTCCTGTTGCGTTGTTAAGGAAGTAAAAAACAAATTTGCACTGATAACCAAAAATACACTGAAAATCCCCAGATAGATTAATGTTTCGATTAAACTGAATCCTTTTTTCCTTTTCATTATTTTTATGGTGAATAATTTACACTTAAATCATAAAGTATCGGTGTATAGGTAATTTCTTGAGTAGAAAAATACGCCCGGTATTTGAGACATCTGCCAGGATTTTCGTATGCAGAATCATCATCATTCAAATATATTGATGAATCCGCTTCGTAATAAGTACTTTGTGTACCGTCTGGTCCAACAAAATTAAAACTTGCATTAACACAACTATCATTCACGGCATCGGAAATGGCAAATTGGAATTTGATATCGGTCATATTCGGTTCATCAAATGAGGCAATAAAGCGGTTGAAAGCAACGTTTGTTCCTGCATCAAATGACGCAGATTCGTAAATGCCTTCATATGCAAAGACCCCTCCGGGACCACCTTCAATTATTTTCAACTCACTAGTGCTGTCTCCGGTGATGATATAAGAAAATGCATTACCATCAGACTCAAGTACGGAGTCCAAACCATTTACTCCGGTATCTACATTGATGCTTCCGCAACGGCGGGGATTTGTTTCATTGGTGATATTTACAACCTGGTATTCTTCCGCAGAGTTTCCGACGATAATAGCGATATTACCAGGAACTACTCTGACTCCCTTTGGGGTCATGCCGTTTGTATCATATGAGCCCAGAGTCGGTCTGTCACCGGTTTTGGTATTTATATCCACAACATAAAATTCCCGCTGATCGGCAGATTGATCAGTGACGATATATGCTCTGGTGGCGGAATTGTTTATATATAAGGATTTTGCTGCATGGGAATTCACATCAGCTTGACCGATAATGCTTAAGCTGGTCGGATTGGATAAACTGATAATTTGGAGTTCAACTGTACTTCCGGCTACCGCAACATAAGCATAATTATCGACCACTTTAATTCTCATACCTGTTCCAGCCAATGTAATACCGTCAGGATCAATTAATTGTCTTTCACCGCTTTTTGACGAAAGGTCAAAATTATAGAATTTGTTTCCGGCTGTCATATAACCGGTATTTCCTGATACGTAGATACTATTAGCATCGGTATTTCCAGGAGAGTTAAAATATCCTATTTCCGTATAAGGTACAGAAGCAATATTTAAGATAACAATTTCCTTTGAGTTTGTATCAGTGGCAATATAACCGTAATTTTCCTCGCCAAATACAGCATTTGTTTTGTAATTTGAGAAGGTACCAATCAAGCTGGCTACCGGCGGACTGGCGTTTGATATATTTATTTTGGCATATGATTCGCCAGAGGCATTATCTCCGGTTCCTGCAAAAATCAAACCTTCAATTGCCGTGATGTCGTTGGCAACACCGTTTTTCGGCAAGTCGAAAGTAGAGACAGTCAATAGTGGATCACACCAGCTACCGCTTCCACCGCTACCTAGCATGACTTCTCCTCCGTCATAATTCGCTACAATGACGCTATTTTGGGTACCCTCAATGAAATCCTCTTGGGTTGTATGTGTGAAATAACTATTGTTTATATACCTGGAAAAATAGCTGGTGTCGGTGATTGCGCCTGGATAAGGATTGGTCCAGGATACCGTAATTTCCACTTTTTTAGTTGAAGGATCCGGATTTCCACCGCTTTGAGTAATATTCCCGTTTTCATCCCTATAAGCATCGCTTATTTCGATTGCTCTCAAAAAACTATTGTCAGTAGTTTCGGGATTTTCTGTCAAAGACCAGGTATTGTTTGATATTTCAGGATGATAGATACCATTAACGGCAAATTCATTCCAATCTCTTTGTTTAACTATTCTTACTGCTTCATAAGCTTCTTTGGCTAGAAAAGCTCCGTCTACTCTTTGACCCTGCTGAATTTTTCCCTGCCTTGATGAAATAAAAGAAAAAATTAAAGCAGGAAGCATTAAAGAGCTTATGGCAATCGCAACAAGAATTTCGATAATCGACATGCCTCTATTATTTTTCATATTTTTAATCAATATTTGTAACGGTCCCAAAACGGTTGAAAATCAACCGTTTACCCTGGTTTGTATTTGAATTGATTATTTTCAGGGAGTTTTGACCGTCAGTAAAGTTTGAAATTTCGCCTGATCCTTTTTCAAAAATAATCATTGATTGGTCAAACAGTACATTATCAAATTCCAAATTATCTTCAAGGGAAATTTTGATGTTGTCAGGACTGTTGGGGTCGAAAATATTTGATTTAAAAAGAATATAACTGTTTTTATCAATATATATTCCTTGATCTGTAGGGTTTAAACTGTCATCTGATTCACCGGTCATCGCTTTAATTTGCTGATTTTTAATATCCGAATAGAGTTGGGAAGTAACAGCTTGGATATCAATTCTTTCTTTACTGGATAAGAGATTAATACCAACAAGCCCGAAAATTGTGGTAAATATCAAACTGACAACTATCGTTTCGAGAATCGAAAATCCGTAACTGTATTTATTATTAAACATATTTATCTGCCTGAGACTTGACTGATAAGACCGTATATCGGCGCCAATATTGAAAGCATCATCCCACCGACAAAAACACCTACGACGACCAATATAATCGGCTCAATCAGGGTGGTGATGGTTTTCAGATTTTTGGAAACCTGATAATCCAGATATTCGGATATATCCTGCATCGATTTTTCAAGCGTACCGCTTTTTTCACCGGCTTCGATAATTTTTATCATTATCATGGGAATTGCTTTGCTGCCCTCCCTGAAACCGTCAGACAATCTCCTGCCGGAAAGTATCATGTTTTTAGCATGGTTTATCACCTGGGCTATTTGCGGTTTTAAGACTACATCTTCTGACAATTCCAATGCGGAGATTATCGGTAAACCCGAATTTAAAAGCAGCGAAAAATTACGCGAAAACCTGACCAAATCAATGTTTTTTACCAGCCCTGATATCAGAGGCAGAGATGATATGAATGCAAAAAAATATTTTTTATTTTTTTTATAAAAATAAGCAAAAACGATAATAGAAATTACAAGTGTTAAAGCAATCTGAAAAGGGTATTTAATCAGAAATTTTGAAACGGCAATCATTAATCTGGTTGTTAAAGGCAGTTTTGCGTTCAGGCGGAGAAATACTTCAGAAATTTTAGGAATGACGAATGTCAGGATAATTAGAAGTACACCGATAAATACCACAAAAATTATCATCGGATACATCAGAGCCGATTTGATTTTATCCGAAAATTCCATTTCCTTTCTTAATGTTTCTTTGATATCTTTTAAGGCAACATCCAACGTGCCGGCTTCTTCTGCTGCTTTGATGATATTGATTGTAGCTTTATCAAAAATCAAAGGGAATTTATCAAGAGCAGTGTACAATCTTTTGCCTTGGGTCAAATCTTCTTTAATAACCTCCAGTATTTTTTTCTGGTTACCCTTTGAATCTTCCAGCAGCGAATCAACTGTATCTATGATGGAAATGCCGGCAGCCAGCATTGTGTTCAAATTTGAATATAAGGAATATTTATCGTTACTTGAGATGCTTATTGAATTATTTTTCATACGCTTTCCACTTTTGTAACCCTTAATACCTCTTCAACTGTTGTCAGACCTTGTTTGGCCTTTTGAAGTCCATCATCAAGCATCGTAGTCATCCCTTCTTTAATCGCTTCGGTTTTTAAGATTTCAGAGTCTTTAGCTTCGGAAATCTGTCTTTTTAAATTTTTCGTTACTTCCAACACTTCAAAAATTCCTATCCGGCTAGAATATCCGGTAAAATGGCACAGTTTACAACCGATGCCCTTAAAAACCGTAATATTTTGTGCTTGACCAAAGTTTTTGACGATCGTGTCTTGGGGTATATGTCCTATTAAGGAAGAAAGCGATAAACTATAAGACGATTTACACATATCACATATTTTTCTAACCAATCTCAGGGCAACTATTACATTGACGGTAGACGCAACTATATAAGGCTCAACATCCATATCCATTAATCTTGGGAGTGCGGTGGCAGCATCATTTGTATGCAAAGTAGATAAAACCAAATGACCGGTAAGCGCTGCATTGACGGCAATTCCTGCTGTTTCTTTATCTCTGATTTCACCTACGAAAACCACGTTGGGATCCTGACGCAAAATAGAGCGTAATCCTGATGCAAAAGTTAAGTTTGCTTTTGGGTTTACTTGTATTTGATTAACACCTTTAATTCTGTATTCCACAGGATCTTCAATAGTGGTAATATTTTTTTCCTTTTGGTTTAAAATTTTCAGGATAGTATAAATAGCTGTTGTTTTTCCCGATCCTGTCGGTCCAGTTGACAGTATCATACCGTAGGGTTTTTGAATAGCATTGGTCATAGTCCGCAAATCTCTACCGCTTAAACCAATTTCAGCCAATGACAATTGTCTGAAATGTGACGTTAAAAGACGCATGACTACTTTTTCTCCGTCTACTATCGGTACAATGGATACTCTGATATCCAGATTGTCATCTTCCAATCTCATTCTAATTTTTCCGTCCTGGGGAGATAGGTGCTCATCGGTTCGTAATTTAGCCAGAATTTTTATTCTAGTGACCACCCTATCATGCAATACTTTTGGCAAGCTCAACTCATCATGTAATATACCGTCAATTCTAAATCGTATCAATGAAACAAGTTCCTGAGGTTCTATATGGATATCAGAAGCTTTGTTTTGATAGGCATCTTCTATAAGTAGATCAAGTATTTTTCCAATTGGTGCGTCTGACGTAAAAAGCATTGATCCTTCAAGGCCGTTTTCTTTTAGTAAATTGTCAATGACGGTTTGCAGGTCTTTCTTATACAGATAAAGTGCATTTTTTATGTCTATTTCTGTAGCCAGATGGCAGATAATTTCAGCATTTGTTTTTTTCTTCAGATAAGAAATGAATTCGGCGTCAAGGGGATTTACCATAGCGACTTTTACCTCTTTTTCATTTCTGGCAAATGCTACAGTCTTTTTCTTTTTGGCTAATTTTTCGGGAATGATTCTTAAGACATCATCAGGAATAGAAATTCTAGTTAGGTTGATATAGGGGATTTTCAGATGGTTTGCTATAAGAAGCCCCAAATTTTCATCGGTAATAATGCTTTTTTCAATTAGCCCTTCAGTTAAAGAAACGCCGGTTTCTTTGGCAAAATTTTGGATTTCTTGAATACCTTTGCTGTTTATTATCCCAGAACTTATGAGTATTTCTGATAGCTGTTCATTGCTTATTATCATGGGCAGAATAGCTCACAAGAAAAAACACTCTTTTATCTTGAAGAGCCTAATTTCAGTATAAAACGATTTGTTTCATCTGTCATTATCGGAAATTTGTATGATATGAATACTCAAAAAAGCTAAATAATATCAAAAGTAGGTTTTAATCCGGTATGATTTTCTTACAAGCGTGCCGTTTTTAAGTGAAGCCGTTAAGTTGAGACGGGCATTTTGCATGTTTTGATGGTATTTGCAGACTCCGCCTGAACAGGTTCCGAAAAGCAACTCTCTTGTCTGTAAAGGATTGTTGTCACTGGTGATTTTGCCACCTACACCCTGCTGAAGACCTGCAGAATCATACGATAATATATAGTCAACGCTATTCAGATTGGCGAAATTGGATAAAGTCAATAAAACCCCTCTTTTATCAGGTCTGTATGCCACTTTGGCGGCAATACTTCCTCTGGTGACTGTTTTGGTACCGGTTGATTTTGGTACAAATTTTTTCAACGCATATACATCTTTTGAGAATGATAAAAATACGGTAAGCGAAATGAAAATAGCCAAAAGAAAATGAAACATAATTTACACTATATTTTAGACGTAAATATGGTTTTTCTCAAGTTGAGTTGCTATACTAAGACATCTTATGTTTAAAAAACTCCTGATATTTTTATCTTTGATAATTTTATTATTAGCTTTTGCGTTGGTAATTTTTTTTCAATTCAATTCTTCAGGAAATAAGAATCAGACAGAAATAAACAATATTCAAATTACTCCAACTCCAACAATCGAATTAGTTCTTTGGCAGGATCCGGCACAATTTTCCGTCCAGTACCCAAAAGACATAAATATTGATAATCATCAGGAAGATAATATAAATTACGCACACCTTGAATTTAAAAAAGAAGATAAAAAAGGTTATTTAACCATATGGGTTAAAGACACAATTCAAAATACAACCGCCGGTTATGTCAAAGAAAATAAACTCACCGATTATATCGAAACTACATTAGGAGGATATGAAGCTGTTAAATTATTAAAAACCTCCGAAAGTGGAATCAGAACAATTATTGTTTATTGTATAAAAGATGGTTATTTATACGAGATAAATGTCGGTCTTGAAGATTATGATTATTGGAGCGGGGTATTTAATTTGGTTTTTGATACTTTTAAATTTACGGCTGATATAGAGGAAAGTCCGAAATCAAACAATCAGGATCAAACAGTCGGGCAAAACGAAATAATTGAGGAAGAAGAATTTATAGAATAATGAAAATTTTTTATACTTTCGGGAAAAATGCCGCTTTGTCTTATTTGGAAGTTGTAAGTGTTTTGAGAAGAGAAAAAGTGACTTATAAACTGATAGAGGTGTCAAAAGAATTGATCTTGATAGATACGGATTTTGAAGATTACCCCAAAATATTTAGTGGATTCGGCGGGGTAATTAAGGGAGGAATTATATTTGCCGAGATGGGTTTGGATGAATCCGAAGACAAATTGAATGGCATATTAAGTGCAGAAAATCTGTTAAAAAAAGTATTTTCCCCCAAAAAAGGCAAAAACCATATTGGCATAAGTTTATACGAATGCAATCCAGAAAAGTTGATGCTGGTGAAAATTACCTCAAAACTGAAAGAAATAGTCAATATGCTCAAAAATAATCTGAAAGCCGAAGGGATCAATTCTGGATACGTTCAAGTAAAGGATAGAATCTTATCAAGCGTTTCGGTAAAAAAGAATGATTTATTGAATAAGGGTTTTGAGTTGGTCCTGATTTTATCAAAGGATATATTGTATTTTGGATATACGAAGGAAGTGCAGGATTTCGAAAATTTTTCAAAAAGAGACTATGGTCGTCCTTATCGGAATACCCAACAAGGATTATTACCGCCGAAATTAGCCAGAATGATGTTGAACATCGCGGTTCAAAATAATGATGATTTGATACTCGACCCTTTTTGCGGTTGCGGGACAGTGATTAGTGAAGCGGTAATTTTAAATTTCCATAATCTCATTGGTAGTGATATTAATAGACGCGCAATAGAAGATACTAAACGAAACTTAGACTGGTTATTCCAAAATGAAAAAAGTCTCGTTAAAAAGTCGTACAATATAAGAATCTTTCAAAATGATGTACAGAAAACGGCAAAGAATATCGCTGTGAATTCTATTGACGCTATTGTGACGGAACCTTATTTAGGACCTGCTTTTCACAAAAAAATCACTTATCAATATGCGCTCCAAATTACAAAAAATTTGACTGTCTTATATCAATCTGCTTTATATGAATTATCTAAAGTGCTTAAACCAAATCGAAAAATTGTGATGATTTTACCTCATTTCATAACAGATAATGGACAAATCGGGCTGGCTTCTTTTTTACAGGCTGATAAATACGGATTTGATGAAAATATTTTAGACGTTCGGGATGCTAATGATAAAGTCGATCCGCAAAACAGAGATAAAAGCAAATTATTTTTTTCGAGTTTTGAAAATTTTGTCAGGCGTCAGATTATAATATATACCAAGAGTTAGAAATTATGCCGGATAATCAGTTTATCAAAACAATTATTATTTTGGCTGTTTCTGTAGGGATTATTATTATCTTTTTAATCTATCAGATTTTAATAAATCCGAGTTATCTATAAATTTTATTATCTTTAATATTTTAAAATTTAAGGAGGAATAATATGTTAAAAGAAGAAATCCAGAAAAGAATCATCTCAGCCTTGAAAAGAAAAAATCAAACGGAATTGAAAGTATTAAGATTTATCCTTTCTCAAATTAATTATGCAGAGATAGATAAAAAACAAAAATTGACCGATCAGGACATAATTTTATTAATGCAAAAAGAAATGAAAAAAAGACTTGAAGCCATAGAAATGTTCAAAAAAAGCAATAGAACAGATATAGTTATGGATGAAGAAAATCAGGTTGATATCATAAAAGAATTTTTGCCTAAGCAATTATCAGAAGATGAAATAGAAAAAATTATCGAGAAAGTCATTTCAATAGATGAAAATGCCAATATGGGTATGATAATACGGAAAGTAATGGAAGAAACGAAAGGAAAGGCTGACGGTAAGATAATTGCGGAAATTGTAAAACAGAAGTTAAGTTAGTTATTATGGAACTTAAAATATCAACCAAAGGAAACTCTGATATTATAGATATCACTGAAGATGTCATAAAATATATACCTCCAAAAACAAAATCAGGATTACTTCATATTTTTGTCATCGGTTCAACCGCTGGTATCACAACTATAGAAGATGATAATAATCTATATGAAGATTTTAGAAATTTAATGAAGAGATTAATCCCCATGACGGATGATTGGTTACATCATAAAACTTGGGGTGATGATAATGGCGGTTCCCATCTTCGGGCAGCAATTATTGGTCCTTCATTGACGGTTCCGATAGTGGATAGTAAGTTAATACTAGGTACCTGGCAAAAAATCGTACTGATTGATTTTGATACCCGACCAAGAAATAGAACCGTTGTTTTGACCATTATTTCTTAGTTTTGGCAAATTGCATCCAGATATAATATTGACCGGAATTTAATATTAGCCCCAAAATAATCGCCACCAGAAAGTTTTTTATTCCAAAACCCGTAAAATTTGCTGCTCTGGCAATTAGCCATAATCCGCTGATATTAAATATTCCATAGTAGACACTTAATAATAGCGGGTTTTTCAGTTTTAACCCGGCTAGGTTCATAATTAGATTGGATAAGACTAAATATACGATCAAAAGCAGAGAAGTCAAAACCATTGCTGGAAACACCATAAGATTTGCATTACCGAATATTAGGTAATCTTGGGCAATAATCTGGCTAATAATCATAATTATGGTATTAAAAATAAAAACTGTCAGCCAGAATTTCGATAAATTTTTTTGTTCTTTGTTCATATTCACCTCCTTTCTGAATTTTTTTATTAATCCTATAAACAATCATATCTTATCCAAACCCGTAAATAAAATATATTTTTAGAATAATCTAACTACTGAAAAAATATCGAACCTTGAATAATTATTTATCTTAGTGTATAGTAATCTTTTATTATGGCAAAAAACAAAAAAACAAAATCAGTAAAAAAATCTTCTTCCAGATACTCTTTAACCAAATCAGAGATAACTTCCAAAGCATCCGAAAGTGAAAAGTCAGGTAAGAATTTATTTCTTAACAAAAAAAACATAATCATTTTGGCTTTGATTGTATTATCATTATTAGCCTGGAAAGCTAAAGACTATTTTATTGTTGCTACAGTAAATAACCAACCTATATCAAGAAGCGAATTATCCAAGGAGTTATATCGGAGGTTCGGACAGCAAATATTGGACGTTTTAATCAATGAAAGACTTATTTTGTCAGCCGCAAGGCAAAAGGGAGTATTTATTGCTACAAATTCCATTGACTCCAGAATTAAACAAATTGAGGAAAGTCTTCAGGGCCAGATGAGTTTAGACGACGCGTTAAAAGCACAAGGATTGGATATGGATGGGTTCAAAAAACAGCTGGAGATTCAGCTTTCAATTGAACAAATGTTTGAAAATGAAGCTACATTGTCTGCCAGTGAAGTTGATGATTATATCAAAGAGAATGCTGAAGCATATAAAAATTCTACTGATCCCGCTGCATTGAAAGAGCAAGTTGCATCAATGCTTAAACAGCAAAAAATTTCTCAATTGTTCGAAACTTGGTTTCAAGGCATACGTAATGATGCCAAAATTAATACTCACCTCTAATTTGAAATATGCCTAACGGGGCAAAATTAAACTTAAAAGAATTTTTCATTTATTTGGGTTTGATTTTTTTTGCAATAATTTTTTTAACTTTTGCGTTTTCCAAAAATCCAGCGGTTGAAAATAAAATACTTGATTTACCTCTTGAATCTTCACCATCGGCGGTAATATCACCTTCTGATTAATTTTATTTATCATATTTATATATTATTTCTGGTGTAAAATATTGGAATCTAGTATGAAATTTTTTCATAAAAGCGAAAATTTGATATTTTTGACAATGTTGGTCTTTTTTGTATTTTTAAGTATTTATCCTACTTTGTTTATGAAAAATAATTCTCCACCAGGATATAGTTATACTTTCATTCATAACAGTATCAGTGACTATCCATATTACATCAGTTTTATCCGGCAAGGTACTTACGGAAGGCTTAAGGCGATAGACCAATTTACGCATGAGGTACAAACAGAAGGGTATTATCACGTATTTTATGTATGGTTGGGAAGATTTGGTGGAATTTTAAATCTTGATCCTAAGATAATTTATTTTTACGCTAGAATTTTTTTAGGGGGATTGTTTTTATTGGTAAGTTACAGATTTATTAGACTTTTTTTTATAGAAAAAAAAGACAGATTATGGACTTTTTTAATTTTTATTATCAGCTCTTCTTGGCCTAAATTAGTTTTAACAGAAAAAGGTTTTGATATCTGGCAATACTTATATTGGTGGACAGAATCCGATGCTTTAAGAAGAATCACTTTCATACCACATTTCTTAATTGGTCATATAGGTTTGATAACAGCGGTTTTTTTACTGATAAAATTATTGAAAAATTTCAGTTACAAATATTTTTTTCTAATGCTTCTTGTTGGATTTTTTACCGGTATTTTTCATCCTCCTAGCTTGGGAATGATTTACTATATTTTTTTTATGTATCTTTCTATATCTCTTATGATTTTTTTATTTCATAAAATTATGCTTATTTTTCCTTCTCCGAATTATTATTTGTTAATAAGCAAAAAGTTATCATTCAGATTAAATTTTATGACAAATAAAAATCCGAATATTTTAAAAAAGATTTTTATCTTAAAAAAATTTAGCTTAATCGTCGCATTTTTTATTTTGAGTGTTCCTTCTTTAATTTATATATATTACCTGACCGGTTATGTATTTCCATGGACTTTGATGAAAGCACAGGAATCTTTATTCTATGCTATAGATATTAAGGAATATCTCTTATCAATCGGTCCGGTTTTAATTTTGGGTATTTTGGGAATCATATTTTTAACGGTCAGAAAAAAATTAATAATTAGTAAATATTTACTTATTTTCATTTGGAGTTTACTACCGATAATAATGATTCCGGTCTCCGAATATATCCATTATTCGAAATTGAATAACTTCATTCCAACGTTTGCCAATATCAGATTTTTGTCTATGGTTATCCAGTTACCTTTGTCTATATCGGCAATGAGTTTATTAATAATAATTCGTAAAAAATACAGCAGGCGATTGTATTATTTTTTGATTTTTTTATTTATAGCGCTATCTTTTCCTGTTTTGTCCTTGAGTTTAAAATCGCAATTGAATGATTTTGCTCAAAGTAACCAATTCAGATATGTTTCTCGGTCAATAATAGACGCTTTTCAATATATGGATCAAACCGGAAGCGAAAACACTCTTGTATTAACAGGTCATGATAATAGTTTATTGCTTCCTCTTTTTTCCAAAAACAGAGTATATGCAGGTCAAAGTATTTATACTTTTGATAACCCTAAAAAAGAAAACTTGGCAAATGAATTTTTTCAAGGAAAGATGAATAAATGTCAGAGTCTTGAATTTATAAAAGATAATGGTATTGATTACATATTCAGTTCTTATGACGATGTAAATTCAAGACTGAAAAACCTGCCTTTTTTAAAAGCAGAAAGATTTAATGACAATACCAGGGTATTTAAATTTATTTACAATTTTCAGGATATCAAATGCAATTAATTTGACCAGTTCGTGATAATTAACGGTTTGTCTTGAGGATATAAGATACTGTTTAACTCTTCGGTTATAAAAGGCATAAATGGGTGCAAAAAAATCAGGCATTTTTTAAAGACAAATAACAAAACTGCAAGCGTTTGCGGATCGTTTTGTTTCAGATTCTCTTTGGAATTTTCCAAGTATTTGTCTGCTAATGTATGCCAGAGAAAGCCATATAAGGCATTGGCTGCTTTGTCAAAATTGCAATTTTCTATTGAGACAGTTACTCTCCGTTCCAACATTCCAAGCTGGGTAAGTATTTTTTTATTATTTTTATTTAATTTTTCCCGGTCTTTTTCCAAAACAAATGTTTTCCAGGAAATTTGGTTTTTTGAATAATTTTCAATATTCATTTTTATAAATCTGCCGATATTGAATAATTTATTTGAAAAATTCCTCATACCTCTGACTTTATCTTCACTCATCGGTACGTCATTTCCGAATGCAGTACCATAAACCAATGCCATCCTCAGGCTGTCGGCGCCGTATAGATCCACCATAGTGATGGGATTGATAACGTTGCCTTTGCTTTTGCTCATTTTCTGTCCCTTACTATCTCTGACTAATCCGTGCAAACAGACCGTTTTAAATGGTATTTTTCCTGTAGTATATATACCAAGCATAATCATCCGGCAAACCCACCAGGGAAGAATATCATAGCCTGTTTCCATGATGCTTGTAGGGTAGAAATATTCAAAATCTTTTTGAGAATTGACAAGAAGAGTTGCAAAAGGCCATTGACCTGAGGAAAACCAAGTATCGAAGGTATCCGGATCCTGGGTTAAATGATTTTTATTGCATTTTGGGCATTTATCGGGACGATTTCCGTCAGTAACAATCCAATTATCGTTGTTTTTGTCGCAGTTGATGCATTTCCATGCTGGAATTCTAATGCCCCAGATAATTTGTCTTGATATGTTCCAATCATGGAAATTATTTAACCATAAAAGGGCATTTTTTTTAAATTTGGCCGGGGCAAAAGTAATCTTACGGGAATTGATTGCTTTTATTGCATTTTCTTTTAATGGTTTTATTTTGATATACCATTGAGCTAAAGGTAAAGGTTCGATACTGGTAGTGCATTTATAACAAGTACCGATAGTATGGGTATATAGTTTATCGATACGTTCGATTAATCCTTTTTTCCCCAAATCCTCAACTGCTTTTTCTCTGGCAGCTTTTACTTTTAAGCCGGCATATGGTCCGGTTTCTTTGGTAAGTTTTCCGTCAAAACCGATAATTTGTTTTAAGGGCAAATTGTGGCGTTTGCCTACTTCAAAATCGTTCGGATCATGAGCCGGAGTAATTTTAACTACACCGGTTCCGAAATTTGGATCGACCATCTCATCAGCGATAACTTTTAGTTTGAATTTTCCGGTCAAACCGGATACTTCGATTTCTTTACCTATCCATTTTTTGTATCTTTTATCTTTTGGATTTACTGCAACAGCCGTATCACCGAATTTGGTTTCCGGTCTGGTGGTGGCTAGGATAAATGGTCCATATTTTAAATAATAAAGAGGGGTTTTTTCTTCTATATATTTTACCTCCAGGTCGGAAAATCCGGTGCCGCATTTTGTACAATAATTTACCAGTCTTTTGCTTCTATATAACAAGCCGTCATCGTATAATTTTTTGAAAGTTTTATAAACAATTTTTACTACTTTAGGATTTAGAGTAAATACTTTTCTGGTCCAATCCAGGGAAAAACCCAAGCGCTTGAGTTGATTTTCCATATTTCCGCGATTTTCTTCGACAAAGTCCCAAATTTTTTTATAAAGGGTTTCGTTGTCAAACTGGAATCTGCTTTTTCCTTCTTTTTGTAGTTTTTTTTCATATACATATTGAGTTTCAAATCCTGCATGATCTGCTCCCGGTAGCCAAAGAGTGGAGAAGCCTATCATGCGGTAGTACCTTACAAGGATGTCTTCTACTGTATACATTGCATGACCGAGGTGTAAGTCGGCGTTGGCATTGGGTGGAGGAAGAATTATACAAAACGTTTTTTTCTTTTTTTGGAAATGTGGTGTGAAATAACCTGATTTTTCCCAAAAATCATACCATTTTCTTTCTACCAGCTGGTGTTTGTAAACTTTTTCCATAATCTTGTTAATTTAGCTTATTATAGCGGTACAAAACTTATACTTCAACCTCAAGGTTGGGAAGCGCTTTTATATTTTTTAAATCTTTGGGGGAAGGATTAAAATAAGCATAACTGGCAATATAGGCTGCATTGTCCGTGCATAGTTTCGGCGGTGGGATGAATAACTTAATTTTTTGACCGAACTTATTTACAGAATTATTAAATTTCTCCATTAATCTGTAGTTTGCAGCAACACCTCCTCCTAAAAGAATAGATTTGGCTTGATAAACATTAGCGGCTTTCAAAGTTTTTGTTATAAGAACATCGGTTATTGCTTCCTGAATTTCAAACGATAATGCAGCAATGTTTTTTTTGTCCAATTCATGTTTGTTTTTAAGGCATATAACTTCCCGTAAAATCGCTGTTTTTAAACCGGAAAAAGAAAACTCATAATTATCACTGTCTATCATTGGTCTTGGTAAATTGAATTGAATCAATTGTTTTTGATAATTATATTTTTCAGCTTCTTTGGCAATTGCCGGTCCACCGGGATAACCTAAATTTAAAAGTCTGGCAGTTTTATCAAAAGCTTCTCCGGCAGCATCGTCTCTGGTACCGCCAAGCCATTTCAAACTGCCGTGATTTTTAAAAAAATAAAGTTCAGTATGTCCTCCGGAGACAACCAAAGCGATGGCCGGAAACTCGGGAACGGTAGGATTTTCAAGCCAGTTGGCATAAATATGGGCAAAAATATGGTTAACCGGAATTAAAGGCAGCATGGTAACAGCAGATATTGTTTTGGCTGTTTCTACTCCTACCAAAAGTGATCCGATTAGTCCGGGTCCGACGGTTACGGCTAAATAGGAAAAATTTTCTTTGATGAAATTTATCAATTCTTGACCTGATTTTACAAATTTTTTTGAATCTAAATTTTCTTTAGAGGCGTATTCTTCTAAAGCTTCTTTAATCACCGGAATTATATATTTCACTTGTTCTCTAGCGGCATTTTCTGGGATGATGCCTCCACTTTTTTGATGCAAAACTTGCGATGAGGAGATGATATTTGAAATAATTTTCCTACCGTTTTTGACTATTGCGCAACTGGTTTCATCGCAACTGGTTTCTATGGCTAGAATATTCATATTTAATCAATGGTCAGTTTTTCAATAATTTTTGAAGTTGATGCATTTTTTTTATATGGGATGATCCTAAGTTCAGCTTGGCAGATAAGCGCTTGTTTTTTTTTAATATCAAAATTGGAATCATTTTCGGTCACAGCTATAAAATCAGGTTTTATTTTATTTATAAGTTGGGAGTAATCGGTATTTTTGAGATAGTATTCTAGCAGAATAATATAATCTACAATTGTTAAACTGGCAAGCATAAAAGCCCGTTCTTTTTGGTTAAATACCGGTCTTTGCACACCTTTTATTTTTTTGACTTTTTTGTCTGGTTCAAGAAGTAGTATCAGTATTTCCCCCTTTTTTTTGGATTTTTGTAAGAATTTCAAATGACCTGTATGAATAATATCAAAACAACCACCGGCTAAGACAATTTTTTTACGGCTATTTTTTATCACCTTGAGGAATTCGCCTAGTTTTTTTAATGTAATGATTTTGTTTATTCGATACATAAAAATGATACACTTGTTGAAAAGCTTTTAGGAAATTATAAGAGAAATGCCGAATAAATCAAAAATTTCCCGTTTATCTATAGGAAAATTCATTAAATTTGTATTATTACTTATTCCGATTTTTTTTCTTTTTCTGGTTTTTTTTCATCAGGATATTGATTTTACTCAGGATTTAGGAAGACATTTGACTATTGGCAAAATTATTGTTGAAAAAGGTTACATACCCAGAACCAATCTTTTTTCCTACACTTTTCCCCAGTTTGCTTTTATAAATCACCATTGGGGTAGTGAAGTAGTTTTTTTTCTGATTCACAAAGTTTTTGGTATCAATGGATTGATAATTCTGAAAGTCATTTTGTCCTTAAGTGCTTTTATATTTATTTATTTTAAAGCTTGGAAAAATTTTTCTTTACCGGCAATATTTGCTGCAGCATATTTAATTTCTAATTTTTACAGATGGCGGACTTTCATCAGGCCGGAAATTTTTGGGTATTTCTTGTTTTCACTTTTACTTTTAATTATTTATCGTCAAAGGGAAAGAGCAAGCCGTATATTATGGATTTTTCCTTTTGTTATTTTGCTCTGGTTGAACCTGCATATCAGTTTTGTTTTTGGGTTATTGGTATATACAGCGTTTTTTATCGAAACACTTTTTCTGAAAAAATATAAAAAAGACTATTTAATTATTTTTTTAATTATGATTCCGCTTTTGATTATTAATCCTTATGGTATTGAAGGTGTTTTATATCCATTTGAGATCTTCAAAAATTACGGGTATTCGGTGTACGAAAACCAACCGTTTTTTTTCATTGCTCAAATTTCAATGAATCTACCGATGGTTTTTTTTATGTTACTTTTGCTTTTATTTTTGTTTTCCATTCCCTATCTACTTTTTAAAAAAAAATATTTTAATTTAATTATTTTGTCTGTTACAGCCGTAATGACACTTATAAGCATCCGTCATGCCCCTTTTTTCGCACTAGCCTTTTTTTATCCTTTAACCGAATTTTTTGAACTAGTTTATAGGAAGTTACCGCAATTAATTCCGAAAAAAAAAGCAATTTTAGAATTATCTGTCAATATCGTGACCGTTGTCCTTTTGACTCTTTTTATATATCAGTCAGTTGAGTTGTTAACCAATAATTATCAGCTCAAAAATAACATGATGTCCAAAACCGGCTTTGGGGCATTCATAGGAGCCAAAAAAATGGCTGACTTTTTTTTGGATAATAAATTACCGGGGAGAATATGGAATAATTTCGATATAGGCAGTTATTTAATTTACAGGTTTTTTCCGGATTTTCAGGTATTTGTTGATGGTAGGCCGGAGGCTTATCCGGCTGATTTTTTTCAAAAAGAATATATACCAATGCAAGAAAACTTCATATTTTTTAAAGAATTATCGGAAAGATATGCGATCAGAACAGTTTTGTATTCCCACACCGATCAGACTCCTTGGGGACAGAAGTTTATGTCAGCTATTTCCAAAGATAAAAATTGGAAATTGGTATATTTTGACAGTTTCGGCGTGATATTTACCTTATCAGACTCACATCAAAAGTTATATCTTAGTGATCAGAAAAAACTTGAAGATTATGCCGGGAAAGTAATTGAAGAGGAAAATGATAAAACAAGCTTATATAGATTAGCCAGATTTTTCTATTTGATTAATCAAACAGATTTGGCTTCAAAAGCATATAAAAAATCGGTTATTTAAATGGGTATTTGAATTCTTTTTTTAATATCATTGATTAAGTTTTTGTGCCTTTCAAAAAAACTGCCTGCCATGGTTGGTAATTGGAATAGAATGGAGTGTCGTACATCACCTCACCGTTTCTGGTGACTTTATATGTGAATCCTACTTTTGCACCCCATGCTTTCCAATCTACTTGTTTGACAACGCCGACAGGAAGAGTCGGATCGTCCTGATATACATCGGGCGGTGGGGAACTTTGAGAGTATATTATCGGTTTACCGATTTCAGCAATTCTGCCGTCTTTAGTACCAAAAAACCGGAAAGTTAATGCATAATTTTCTTTGTCTGTTTCAGCTTGAATCAGAATATGATGACCGGTGTTGTTTTCGAATCTCAAATCATATGACGGGCTGAATACCGTAGCATCTATACCGGGACCTGAGTCCTGTTCGTAATAGCTGACTCGGTATGAATGAGGATGTCTTTCGATTATTTTCAGTCCGGCACTTAATGCTGCTCTAAAAATTGTGGTGGACACCTGGCATACTCCACCACCGTCGCCAAGTACTGTTCTGCCGTCTTTTATTATATATGCCGGTTGGTATCCGGTTGCTGCTGATACGTCTCCTAAAGAATCGTTGAAAGAATAAATATTCCCCGGAGGGATTAATTGTCCGTTAATTTTTGAGGCAGCTAAGGCTATATTGTGTATTCTTGAAGAGATAGAGCCCCGGAATTTTGATGTTCCCACTCCGATTTCTTCCCGGATGCCATAATTATTGGAGTTTTCTGTAGTAATTTCCGGGATAAGAGTTTCTACCGGTAAATTAATCACTACGTTTTGGTTATTTTGCAGTTTGACTTCATCAATCATATTTATTTCTGACATGATTATTTTTTTTGCCTGGTTCTGGTTGAGTTTTTTTCCGTTACTTGAGGCTGTAAAAGCTGTCACTTTATTATTTTCAAATTTGAACAGAGCGTCTTTTGACGGAATATCTATTTGATATCCCAATTGCTCCAATACCTGATCTATCAGTTCTGAATTAATAGTAAGAATTGATGTTAGGTTTATACCGCTTACGGCTGCTTGCCATTTCTGGTAAATATCGGAAAAAAAATGACCGGATCTGCCTATCATGTAGGCTTGTTCTGAAATTAATCCTGCATCGTATTTAATCTCCAGTTCTTCCCCGGAGATTGTGGCGATTTTATCTTCATGGATTAGTGTTAAGGACAGGTTGTTGTAAGGTTTGCTTATTTTCGAATAATGATTGTAAACATCTTCTTTGGTTCCTCCGCCAAAAAGAATATTGTCGATTTTAACGCCGGGATAAATTCTGCTTTTAAATTTATTTTCAAAATGGTAAAAAGCTGAAACAAAAAAAATAGTCAATAAAAAAACCAAAGATAGTGGTAAAATAATTAAAGAAAAAACAAGATAAAATCCCCAACGGGATTTAACGACTTTTTTGGTTTTTTGGGAGTGTTTTTCCTTGACCATTACTTAAGATTGCGGTTATCATAACATATGCATGGCGGATTTCACAGATAATAATCAAGATCAAAATCAGCAAACCGGACAGGTAGGAGAAATATTTTCTTCGGATAGCCAATCAGCTTATGAAAAAGCTTTAAATGAGCAGCAAAATACCGAAGAACCGGAATCAAAACTGCAAACACCATTTGTTCCGGAAGAACAACCTTATCAAAATCCTATAGGAGAAAATATGGCGGAGAAAAATATTCCTCCTCCTGTAGAACCGCCACCGCCTTATTCTACCGATAATAAAAAACAATTCATAATTTTTGCATTGTTTGCTTTAATTTTGATAATTATCGGCGTAGCTTTATTCGGGTTTATTGCTAGGTTAAGGAATCATAAGCCTGATAGTAAAGAGGTTACCTTGACATATTGGGGTTTGTGGGAAGAGGAAGTGGTATACCGGCCTTTGATAGATGAATATCATAAGAATAATCCGAATGTAAAAATAAATTATATTAAACAGGATCCCAAAGATTATCGTGAAAGACTTCAGTCAGCTCTAGATAGAGGAGAGAATATTGATATTTTTCGCTTTCATAACAGTTGGATACCTATGTTTATAAATGCAATAGCGCCTATTCCGAAAACCGTTATGTCCGATCAGGAGTATGAAGATGCGTTTTATTCCGTAATTCAATCCGATATGAAAGTAAACGAGTCCTATTACGGCATACCATTAATGATTGACGGTTTATTGATGTTTTATAACGAGGATATTCTGAAAAACGCCAACGTCACGGTTCCCCAAAATTGGAGTCAAGTTAGGGAAATTGTTCCCAAACTGACGGTTAAACAAAACAACAAGATAATTACATCAGCAATTGCTTTGGGGACGGCCGAAAATATCGAGTATTTTTCCGATATTTTAGGATTGATGATGATGCAAAACGGTACAAAATTGTCAAAGTCACTTTATTCCTGTATAGATGAATTGTCACAAAAATGTTCCGAGGACGCTCTGACATTTTACCGTGAGTTTGCCGAATTGCCCAATAATTCCTGGGATGATACTTTGGAAAATTCGCTAGTGGCTTTTGCAAATGGAAAAGTAGCTTTAGTATTTGCCCCAAGTTATGCAGCTTATGATATCAAACTTCTTCTTGCTCAGGGGAACAAAACTCTCAATTTCCGCACTGCTCAGGTGCCTCAATTACCTTGCGAAACTGCTGTATGTCCGGCGATACATTGGGCAACCTATTGGGTGGAGGGAGTGTCTAAAAATAGTCAAAACCAAGAAGAGGCTTTCAAATTTCTCAAATTCCTTTCAAGTTCGGACAGTTTACAAAAATTATTTAACGAACAGGTAAAAGTAAGGGAGTTATTTGGTGAACCGTTCCCAAGGAAAGAATTAGCCAAGAATTTAAGCAACCATGTTTATTTAGCTCCGCTTATAGAAGAAGCTCCTAATATGACATCATTTTATACGGCAGCCCGGACTTTTGACGGTGAGACCGGGATTAATTCTACTCTGAATAAATATCTCAAAGATGCTATTAACTCTCTTTCTCAAGGAACCAGTATAGAAACAGCTGTAAAAACTATTGATACCGGTTTTGCGGAAATTTATTCCAGATTCGGTTTGGCTTCGTCAAACTAAAATGTCTCTTTTTGAAAAAGCAATTGTTAAAACCCTAGCATATAGTGATATTTTTGATTTCCCTTTAACTGTCGAAGAATTAACCGACAAGCTTATCGGTTATAAATTGCAAAAATCTGATCCGGATATCAAAGTTGTTTTATCAGAATTACTGTCAAAAAAGATTATCGGTAGAAAGGATAATTATTTTTTTTTAAAAAACCGAATTCAGATTGTTAAAAAGCGCATTGAAAGAAAAAAATATAATATTCAAAAATTCGCTATAGCTCAAAAAGCAGCCGATATATTTACAAATTTTCCGATCGTCAAATTGATAGCTTTATCAGGCGCGGTCAGTGTATATAACGCGGACATTAACGACGATATTGATTTTTATGTTGTCTGTGAAAGAAATAGTTTATGGACGACCAGATTTTTGGTGACTTCGGTTCTGGATATTTTTAATTACCGTAGAAAACCTCAGGGAAAAATCAATAAAGACAAAATCTGTTTAAACATGTTTACAACAACTGACAGTCTTTGCGTGCCGGTTATTGAAAGAAATATCTTTACTGCAAACGAAGTAATCAATCTGAAACCGTTGTTGGACAAAGACGGAACATATCTTAAGTTTTTATCAGATAATTTATGGGTAAAAAAATATTTACCAAACAGTTTGAAAAATATCAAAGAAACTCAAAAGCAAAAATTTCCTGTCGTAAAATATTCTATTTTAGAAAAATTTTTAAAAAAACTTCAGCTGAAATATATGTCAAAAAAAATTACTGTTGAAAAAATTAAAGAGGATTCCCTAAGTTTCCATAAATTCAACCATAAAAACATGATAATAAATGCTTATAATATTAAATTAAAAAGATTGAAAATTTAAAAATCATGTCATTGCAGCCTAAATTAAACGAAGATAGAATCAAAAAGCTTTCCCAAAATCCGTTATTTATTGTTTTTTATTTACTGATATTAACAATAGTTTTTCTCACAGGATTATATTATTTGTTTAAAGGTCAAAGTATAGAAAAACGTTTGTTTATTCCCAAACAAGACCAAAGCATAAAAAATTATTTTCTCCCGGAAAACAAATGAAATTTTCCTCTTGACAAGAAAATACACTTGCCATAAAATAGCACTCGTTAATGATAAGTGCCAAATTTTAGAAAAGGAGGTGGATATGTCGATAAAATCAACATCCATTAAACCATTATTTGATACAGTTTTAATCAAACCTCTAGAAGAGGAACAAAAAACACCGTCAGGTATACTTTTGCCTGATTCTGCCAAGGAAAAACCCCAGATGGGTTTGGTGATGGCTGTAGGTCCTGGTGGAATTACCGAAGACGGTAAAACTGTTCCTATGGTTGTGAAAAAAGGGCAGAAGGTAATGTACAAAAAATGGGGCGGAAACGAGATTAAAGTGGAAGGCAAAGAATGGTTACTCGTTGAACAAAAAGACATTCTAGCAGTTATAGAATAATTTATAAAAATTGATTTAAATATCAGGAGGTTATAAAAAATGGCTAAACAAATTAAATTTGCCGAAGACGCCAGGCAAAAACTGGTAACAGGCGTCAATATTTTGGCCAAGACTGTAGTAACGACTCTTGGTCCCAAAGGTAGAAATGTTGCTCTGGATAGGAAATGGGGCGCTCCAAATGTCGTTCACGACGGTGTTACTGTTGCCAAGGAGATCGAACTTGAAGACCCGTTTGAAAATATGGGAGCCCAACTGGTCAAGGAAGCAGCCAGTAAAACCAATGACGTAGCTGGAGATGGTACTACCACCGCTACTCTTTTAGCCCAGTCAATTATCAACAATGGTTTCAAAAATGTGACAGCCGGAGCTAATCCGATGATACTCAAAACAGGTATGGAAAAAGGAGTATTGGCAGTTGTTGATGAAGTCAAGAAAATGTCCAAAAGTGTTAAGGATGAAGATGTAGTGAAAGTAGCTACCATATCAGCCCAAGATGAAAAAATCGGTGGATTGATTGCCGAAGCTTTGAAAAAAGTAGGAAAAGACGGTGTAGTCACCGTTGAAGAAGGCAAGGGCTTGCTTATGGAAATAGAATACAAAGAGGGTATGGAATTTGATAAAGGTTATGCATCTCCTTACCTTGTTACCAATGCTGATAAAATGGAAGCAGAGATTGAAGATCCGTATATTCTGATAACGGACAAAAAAATCTCTTCGCTTCAGGAATTATTGCCGTTTTTGGAAAGTTTTGTCAAAGTATCCAAAAATCTGGTCATCATTGCCGATGAGATAGAAGGTGAAGCTTTGGCTACTTTGGTAGTAAACAAACTGCGTGGAACTTTCAATGTCTTGGCAGTTAAAGCGCCCGGTTTTGGTGATAGAAGGAAGGAAATGCTTGAAGATATTGCTATTCTTACCGGTGGTAGCGTCATTTCCGAAGATACCGGCAGAAAATTCGAAAACGTGACGGTTGAAGATTGCGGTCGGGCTGATAAAGTCTGGGCTGACAAGGAAAACTGTCGGATTATCGGAGGCAAAGGTTTGCAGAAATCCATTGCCGGTAGAATTGCCAATATCAAAAGAGCAATCGACGAAACTACCAGTGAATTTGATAGGGAGAAATTGGAAGAAAGACTTGCTAAATTGACCGGTGGAGTAGCAGTTATCAATGTCGGCGCCGCAACCGAAGTTGAGATGAAGGACAAGAAAGAAAGAGTCAACGATGCAGTTGCTGCGACAAAAGCTGCTTTGGAAGAAGGTATAGTACCTGGGGGAGGCGTAGCTTTACTTCGTGCCAGAAAAGCACTTCTTAAGCTTAAAGACACCCTCAAAAGCGAGGATGAAAAGACAGGAGTGGAGATTCTTTTCCAGGCGCTTTCCGATCCTATCCGCTGGATAGCCAAAAATGCCGGTGCTGATGAAGGCTGGGTAGTCAAAAAAGTTGAAGAAGCTTTGGACAAAGGTACTCAGAAAGATTACGGATTCAATGCATTGACAAATACATTCGAATCCATGGTTTCAGCCGGTATAATCGATCCGGCCAAGGTGACCCGTTCTGCAGTTCAAAACGCCGCATCCATCGGGATGATGGTGTTGACTACAGAAGCACTAATTACGGACATTCCAGAGAAAAAAGACGCCATGCCGGCTATGCCACCTGGAGGTGGAATGGGGGGAATGGATTATTAAATAAAGTAACTTAAGAGTATAAAATTTCAAAGCCCCGCATAAAAAGCGGGGCTTTTGCTTGGTTTTTTGTTTGGTATAAAATATCATTTGCATGGCCCAAAAAAAATATAAAATATTTTTTCTTATCACTTTTTTCCTATTTTTGTTTTTTACTCATATTCATTCAATTTTTGCCCAAAACCCTACAGTTTTGGATATTCAAGTCCGTCAGGAAAGACTTGAAGTGCAGGTAACGAGAATATTGGAGGAGAAAAATCTAACTTTTGACGGTAACGAGCAGTTATATCAGAAGCTGGAAACACTTGTAACACGAGGGGTATTGGCAGGGAAAATTGTTTTTATCCAGTCCGGTATTCTTCCCAGCACAAATACACCTAAATATAAAATTGGGGATGAGCTGGTCGTGAATTATTCTCAAGACAATGAAGGTAAAGAATTATTTTATATTACCGATTATGTCAGGAGAAAGCCTTTATTGATTTTGTTTGCAATTTTTATAGTGTTGTCAGTATTAGTTGCCGGAGTAAGAGGGATAAGTTCCTTTATCGGGATGGCAATATCCTTTTTTATTATAGTGAAGTTTGTCTTACCGCAGATACTTTTGGGTCGCGACCCTGTTTTTATCGTATTGATTGCATCGATTTTTATCATACCGGCCACTTTTTATTTGTCGCATGGTATAAACAGGAAAACGACATCGGCGATATTGGGAACGTTGATATCTCTTCTGGTAATTGGTGTATTAACCGCCGTATTTACCAAAGCTGCACAATTAACCGGATTTGCTTCCGAAGAATCGTCATT
>CAYUNW010000005.1:0-24031 GCA_964446235.1 uncultured Gammaproteobacteria bacterium | reverse complement strand
GACCAGAGGCAACATCAATATCAAAGGTCTTTTGATAGCTGGAATCATTGTGGGAGTATTGGGAGTGCTTGATGATATTACTATATCGCAAGCGTCAATAGTTAAGGAGCTTATAACAGCCGATATTAGATTATCAGTAAGTCAAGTTTATGTGAAAGCTATGAGAGTTGGTAAAGATCATATTTCTTCAATGATTAATACTTTAGTACTTGTTTACATGGGAGCATCTATGCCTTTGCTGCTTTTATTTATCGATAATTCCAGTTCTTTTTCCGAGGCCATAAATTTTGAAATTGTAGCCGAAGAAATAGTCAGGACTCTGGTTGGAAGCATCGGATTGGTTTTGGCTGTACCGGTGACGACTTTGATTGCAGCAGTTTTATTAATGAATAGAAAGAAATTCTAATTTCAAAGGAAAAAGTTAAAAAAAAGGAGGAGTTTTTATGCAAAATTGCGAAAGTTGCGGTATGCCGTTGGATGCAAAATGCACGTCTTCAAAAAGTCCGATTTATTGTATATATTGTCAGGATCAGTTGACCGGGGAATTAGCGAGTTTTGAAGAAGTCAGGCAGGGTAGTATCGATGCTGCTATTCGGCTTATGGGTAAGTCCAGGGAGGAAGCAGAAAAAATGGCGGATGCTTTACTTCCTAATTTACCCAGATGGAGGAAGTCAAATTAAATTTCATTCCGCCAGAAATTCAGCAGTTTTTTGCATAGCTTGGGAGAAGCTGGTTCCTTCAATATTATGTCCTCCGTTTGGATATTCAAAAAGTTCATATTTAATACCGAAATTATCAAGTATCTGTGCTAAATCCCTGCTGTATCCGATATTGACGACATTATCATTAATAGCATGATGCAGTTGCAAACTGAAATTCAAACCGTCAAGATAATTTGTAGCCGGTACTTTTTTCCAAAATTGGTGGTTTGGATCAAATTCACCGTATGTATCGAAAAGAAGTTTTCTTCTTCGTTGCCTATTTGTATCATCGGGCGGTGGCTGGTAGCTGGCATCGGCAATTCTGTATTTTTGCATATCAGAATAAGTATAAACCGCTCCGGCCCAGATAACCCCTTTTTTTATTTCCGGTTTTGCCGCAAGCGTACGCAATACAACATTTCCGCCCATGCTGTGTCCCCAAAGGGATATCTTATCGGTATCTACAAAATCAGTATTTTTTAAAGCTTGATAGGCATTGAGTATATCGATGATATAATCACCTGAATAGTACGCGCCGCTTGCTTCTCCTTCTGATTCACCGTGCCCGCGCAAGTCCAGTTTGAATACAACTAGGTTACGTCTGGCTAGAAAGTCCACATAAGCGGAATAATTGGATAACGTTTGGTATTGTTTGGGAGGGATATAACCATGGATGAAGATAACTGCCGGAAAACCATTTTGAGGTTTTTCAATTTTTGGTTTTGTCAGAAGCGCGTTTATTTTCAATCCGTCAGAAGTGTAACTGGTCAGATAGTTTTCGTATTGACCGTTATCCGATATTTTTTTTAACTCTTCCAGCGCGCTTTCAAACTTCTGATTTCTTAAGTATGGTATCGTCGTTTCCTGGAAAAGAAATTGGGTTGGAGAAGACGAGGGTTTAAGATGGATTATGCCTGTCAAATTCGGCGGCTGGATTTTGAGTGGAACAAAATTATTTTTGTAATAAAAATATCCGCAATAAACAGATATGAAAAATATGAAAATAAAAAACCATATTTTGTATTTATTGGTACGCATTTTTATCTTTCCGCCGATTTTACAAATTTCATAAATTGGAAATTAAGTATATGTGATTTTATCTTTATCTGTAAATATTTTACATTTGATTATCTAATGTTGTTTTTGATTTATACGTTAGTTAAAATGACATAACCATATATTACTTATAAGCTTGAAGAAAATATTATGACGAGAAAAAATATCTTATTTATAATAGTGACTTTATCGATATTAATTTTGTTTATTTTCTTATTTATATCAAGAATTAACAATACCACCAACAGAGATTTATCAGAAAAAGGGAATAGTTTCCAGAGAAGCTCAAGCTCGACGGTTCTAAAGGACGATATTAATGAAGATCAATCTGATGTTAATCAATTATCAGACGAAAAAGAGGTTGTCTTTGTATCCGATACAAACTATTTAAATTTTTCAAAATCGGTTTTAACTCAGACTCAAAATACCAGAAGAGTTCTATTTTTTTATGCTAATTGGTGTCCGACCTGTAAAGCGGCAGAAGAGAATATTAAAAGTAATCTAGGAAAGTTACCACAAGACGTTACTATAATTCGGGTAAACTACAATGATACCGATACCGACGATGATGAAAAAGATTTGGCAAAAAAATACTCAATTACATACCAGCATACATTTGTCCAAATAGACAGTCAGGAAAACGAAATCACCAAATGGAACGGTGGTGAAATCGATATTCTTTTATCAAAAATAAAATAACAGGATGATAATTTTAGTTATATTTGCATTTGTTGCCGGAGTGGTAACTATATTGTCGCCTTGTATACTTCCTGTTTTACCGATAATTCTTTCGTCCTCTTTTGATACTAGTGGTAAAAGAAGGCCTTTAGGTATTGTCACTGGGTTCGTCTTCAGTTTTACATTTTTCACCCTTTTTCTATCAAGCATTGTTCGTTTAAGCGGTATATCTGCTGATTTTTTCCGAAATTTTTCGGTATTGATATTATTGTTATTTGGGTTAAGTATGTTTTTTGGGGAAGTCCAATTAATTTTGGAGAAGTTTTTCAGTAAATTCACTCGTTTTTTTCCAAATAGTTCCGCAAAAAAAGGTTTTTTTGGCGGGATAGCGATCGGTTTATCTTTAGGATTATTATGGACACCTTGTGTAGGACCAATTTTGGCATCTGTTATCAGTCTGGCTTTATCTGAAAATGTCAGTTTTCAGGCTTTGGTTATCACCAGTGCCTATTCTTTAGGCACTGCATTTCCGATGTTTATTATTATGTATAGCGGTTCGAATATATTTAAAAAAGTTCCTTGGCTGGTGAAAAATAGTGCCAATATCCAAAAAATATTTGCACTCATAATGATATTTACTGCAATAGCAATATTTTATAATATCGACAGAAGATTCCAGACATTTATATTAAATAATTTCCCCCAGTATGGTATAAGTTTAACAAGAATTGAGGATAATATATTTGTGAAAGACGAATTGAGTAAATTAGATAGGACAAGTATAAATGATGAGGGGGATAATTATTCATCTATAGTAAATAAACCAAACATGGAACTTGCACCAGAAATTATACCCGGTGGTGAATGGTACAATAGCGATCCCTTAACCATTGAATCACTTCGGGGAAAAGTAATCTTGATAGATTTTTGGACATACACATGTATTAACTGTCAAAGAACATTACCCTATATCAGAGATTGGTGGTCGAAATATCGTGATCAAGGTTTAGTGATTATAGGGGTGCATTCCCCTGAGTTCGAGTTCGAAAAAAATTCTGAAAATGTCAAAAAAGCAATTCAAGATTTTCAACTGACTTATCCAATCGTACAAGATAACGAATTTGCTACATGGAGGGCGTATGACAATAGATATTGGCCAGCCAAATATTTAATAGACAAAAACGGGTATATCCGTTATAACCATTTTGGTGAAGGAGCGTATGACGAAACGGAATTGAAGATTCAGGAGCTTATCAAAGAGATAGAGGATCAAAGCGTAACTGATAAGATTGACAATCCCAAGTACCAGGTTTTTTCAAAAACTCCGGAAACATATTTAGGTTATGAACGGATCGCCAATTTTGCCTCAAATGAAAATATTCAAATGGGAGAAAAAGCGGATTATACATTTCCGGAAAAATTGGGTAATAACCAAATAGCATATAGTGGGAGCTGGATTATAGATAAAGAATATGCCAATCCCCAGAAAAACTCCAAATTAGAGATAAATTTTGAAGCCAAAGAGGTGTTTCTGGTTATGCGGCCTAAAATTGATAAGTCAATGGTTAAGGTAATGATTGATGGGAAAGAAGAGAATTATGGGGAAGATGTAAAAGAAGGTATTGTCACGGTTGACTCTGATCGTTTATATAAGTTGGTGAATCTGTCAAAATCCGGCAGGCATATATTACTTTTGGAATTTCTTGATTCAAATACAGAAGTTTACGCTTTTACCTTTGGATAATTATAACTTTTTAATCTAACCTGAAAATCATCTAGACTTAATAAAAATTCATTTTATAATTACCTCCTATGAAATCGGAAATGGAACCAGGAGCAAATCCTTATGCAAGTGGGTTTATCCAACCTACGGAATTATTGCTCGCTCCGTTAATATTTAACGTATCAGGTCAAGAAAATTTAGAAAGTATACCCCAAAGACCAGCTATACTAGCATTTTTCCCGCATACCGGACATTTGGATTCCTTAGCTTTACATAGAGCAATACCGAAAAAATTAAGACCGTATATTGTATATCCTGCACCGATTGATTATTGGTATGCGGGATGGCAAGGCCGAGCCAGACAACTACTTATTAAATCATTAGGAATGCAAGTCATACCTATGAGTCGGAAAGATGCAGGTCTGAAAGACATACTTAAAGGTATGCAATCAGCTAAGGGGTTATTAGAGCAAGGTGTTTCTATTGGTATATCTCCGGAAGGGACTAGAACAGAATTACCATTATCAGAAAGACATTTTCATGTTGGAGTAGCATATTTATCTCTTGAAACCAATGCACCAATAATTCCCGTAAGACTGAAGGGTTTGGAAGGGATTATGCCCAAGGGACAAATTTATCCAAGATTTTTCCCGGAACACAAAAGACGTCAAGTTGAGGTGATATTTGGTCCGGCTTTAGATATGGATGCTTATAATCTATCTGGTCCAAGATCTGTTCAAAGAGAATTTATTACACAAGAGCTTAGGCGAGTATTACTGGCGATGGGATAAATACTTACTTATCTTGGGTATTTTGGATGGAATAGACAAACTGCATTTGGATTAGTCGGAAAATCAAATCTCTTACAACCATAAGTCTCTGGGTTATTTCCATCATAAATCACAGTTATGCTAGGATAGTTTCCGCAGTTTATCGGATTTAATATTTCTAACCCGAGTACTTTCTTGCCAGGATAAGGACTCGTGCTTTCCCAACCGATATTCATTTTTTTGGCTAAGCGCTTCAAGCGTAGCTTTATGATTATCTGCTAAATCATCTATTTCGGTCATATTTTCCAGCTGATTGTATCATTATGCTAAAATATTGCGCTATGAGTGAATGTTTGAAATGGGGCGGATGTCCGGTTGAGCCTATGCTTAATGCTATATTGGGTATAAAAGAGGGAATCGGACATTCCAAAGGTCTGATACATGATTTGGAAAGAGGATTGCCGGAATCCGATATGCCTTTAACCGATAAAAGAGCCATAATTATCTATCAACGTGGTATTAAACAATCAGAGGGACAAATATCGCTAATTCTTACCCAGATAGATAACTTGAGACATACTCCTGGAGCATTATGTGATAATTGTCCGCATAGATAAAGTTTTCATTTGATTCATACCGAAATTTTCTTTATAGTAGTTTTAGTTTCAAAATTTTTAAGGATTTATTTATGAGTAATGAAGAAGGATTTTACACTTTTAAAGAAATTGGTGCAGAGATTTCTCCAAAAGTAAGAAAAGCTTTGGAAGTACTGAGACGTTTGGGTCTCACTTCTGCTACGGAGGGCAAAATTGATGAATGGGCAGTCAAGGAAGTTGCTGGAAAGGATGTAGTAATTCATCCATGGGGTAAGCCGGGAGTTTATGATAGGGAAGAGATGCTATTTACAGTTTTTGATGAAAATTCAATTCCTGGTAGAGAAAAGCCTGAAAATCCTACCATGGTCAGGTTTGATAGAATTTCAAGAACCGCCGGTAAGAACAGTCCCAATATATATATTCTTTCTGAAGTTACCGATGGAAATAATATTCCTGAAAAATGGGGGGCTATAAGTATAGAAAATATGGGAGATATAAAATCCTGTTATTTTAGATTAGCAGATGATGGTGAAAGTATACGAAATTTTTCCCTAACCGGACGAAATTCTGAAGGGGAAGAAGTAAATATCAATGTAAAAATGGATAATCCGGAAATGGAAGAAGCTAAAAAACAGGAAAAGCTTAATCGAGGCTTTGACCAGTTAGGACAGATGATAGGATTGACTGAAGGGGTATTGAAACCTCAGGATTTCAGTGTGTCTGCTTTGATAAATGCCTGTATGATAAGGGAAGGTACTCCGGATCAGCCTAAACCGATAGATTCGGCGATTTTACAAAAAGCAATTATTAGAAAAACATGAAAAAAATATTCATCCTGGTTCCGCTTTTGATTATCATTGTAGCGTTGCTTATTTTTATGTTGGGGAGATTATCTCCCGTAAAACCTCCAACAGTTTCAAACTTTGAGGAGTGTTTGAAAGCCGGATATCCGGTAATGGAAAGCTATCCCAGAAAATGCAATGCCGACGGACAGTTTTTTACCGAAGTATTAGAAGAACCTCCGGTAATTGATTACGATAATTTTCAATAATCTCTCACAAAAAATGCATTTATTGCGTCAGGATAGTACAATACATCCGACAAATAATGATAAATCCGATTGAAACCCAAAGCAGGACGTTAACCCCCAAAGATCATACGGCTAGATTATTGCTGGATACGGTCATCGGAGGTTTTGAGCTTTATACCCATCGAAACACTACTTGGTTGGAAATTGGACAAATTGCACAAAATTTATCCGCCGAACTGAATTTACCCCAAGGACCACAGCCGGCAATTTTTGCTATCAACCATATTGATGCCCCGGAGATATTTTGGGCGGCAAGACTTGCTTATCAGGTAGCCGGAGGCGATGCTTCAAGGTTGGTTTTGCCGGTATCGGAAAAATATACCCATTTTCGTCATCATCCTCCTTTGGCTACTGCTGTGGCACTTGCCAAGCATGGCGGCGGTGTCGGTTTTCTGCCGGTTGAACAGGCATATCGTGTAAGACGCGGGGATTTAATTGGTGAAATTCCTCTACCTGAAGATGCGCAAATACCTCATATTCAAGACGAAGCTGCCTTGAGAAGGCAGCTTGAATTAGGAAAAGAATTTATGAAGATTCTGCCTCAATTACTGTTATCTGGAAAATTTTTGATAATTTCACCTGAAGGACATCGTGATATCAAACTTAATCCGGCAGAAACTGGTACAGGTGTTGCCATACTAAAAATGCAGCAGCTTATCGAAAACGGTGAAATTACCAGTGGATTGATTGTCCCGATAGGAATCCAAAAACTTGTCCGAAAACCCGGGCAGATTCGTCGGCAATATGCCATGACCATAGGTATACCGCTAAGTCCTGGTCAACTTATAACACGCGCAAGAGAATTAAGTACGGAATTTAGTATCCCGTTAAAAAGAGGGGAGCCAACTGCAGATATTGTTTCACATGCTTTAATGCTTGAGATAGCTTCACTATTACCCGGAAGTCAACAGGGAGTATATAGTCGGCAAAGTCCGTATTTTGAGGATGTATTACATGGAATTATCAAATTAGGAACTCAAAATGGAGGTAAGCGAGTCGGTTTGATTTACACCAGGACTTAAATTAAATGCCTTGAGCGTATAGGTCCAGAAATTGAAGTAATTGAGTATCTTTTTCTGATAATTCAGAGGCGGTTTTTCCTAACCAGATGATACCGAAAGCATCTGCTCCCATTATTTTTGCTTCGTTAACAATAGATGTCATCATCGCCGGGTCTACATCGACATTACCGTCATTGTTTTTATCAACCAGTCCGTTTATGCCCCACCATTCATTTTGCGGATAAGCAGTTTGGACGTAGGAAATCCAACTTTCATTATTGGCTCGGAAATCGCTTGGATTCTTTTGGGCCCCTGATTCACCGAATATGGCAAACACGTCATTAGCATTGTATCTATTCCAAACTTGACCGGCAAAACTGGCGGCAAAATCGCAAGAAGACCGGTCTTTTTTCAAAGTGCAGACTGAAGCATCTCTTCCCTGACCATCGTTTTTATTTTCCAGATAACCATATTGCATACCGGCAAGCCAACGGAAATCATTATTAGAATTGTTTATAAGCGGAGATAGTTTATCAGCCATATCAACTACATCCGGAATAGACCAAGCATCTCCTCCTTTTTCGCAGTCATTTATAAGATAAGTAACCTGTAAGGATTTATAGCGGGATATTTCACTTTCTACCTTTTCGACACTATTTGGTCCGCAGGAGATAAGTGCTCCCAATTCCACCTGTCCGGCTGATATGGCATCGCTAATATCCAAAGTTTCCAAGGCGTCGATGCCGGCATAAAGGATAAACTTTATATTCCCTTTTGTTCCGTTCCAATAGGGTTTTAACGCATCCGCTACTTGTTGGTTTGGAGTTCGGACAGCAATGGGAATTAAATTGCCAATAGACGGATTTTGTACCGGAGTGCCATTGGTAGTAGTGGGAGTTGGTAATGCGTCAGGTTTATGATTGGGCTTTTTTTCCTCATAAACTATAATTCTGATCCAGTCAATACTGACGGAATTAATCTGTATTTGGGAATTTAATTCTAACAAATTCAACATACCGGATTCGTTGTTTATTATAGTTGCGGTGAATATGTCTTTTTTATTGGGATCCGGAACGAAATTAACCTTACCTTGACGGGTTTGTCCGGTATCGGTAAGGAAATTATAGTGCAGATTAAAAGGATTTTTAACCAAATCGGGCAGTCTGATTTGGACGGATTTAACTCCCTGTGGCAAAGGTACGTTTAAATCCTGATTAACTAGTCTAACTTTATTATTTCTTGCTTCTATAACCAGACGGCCTTTTTTTAGATAAAATTTATTGCTATTTTCTGCCGACCAACCTTCCGTATTGTCACTTTTAAATTCCCAAGAAGTAATAATTACAGTTTTTTTGTTTGCTGATGCACGGTTATCCAAACCTTGAAAAAGTTGTGAAACTATCCAGAAAATTACCAATACAGCGGTAATGATCAAAGAGATTTTCAAAATATATTTATTTGTTTTTCTTTTTTTCTTAACCATATAGTATTAATCTAAGCTTAGGTAAAAGATAAAAATAAATCAATATTAGTATTTATAACAATATATTTATCGGATATAATACTTTTCTAGAAAAATGTTTTTATGAAAGGAATTTTAGATAAACTATTTTTTCAGATTATTAAGAAAAAGCTTATTGTTATCCGGATTTTCCAAGCATTTTATCTCTTTTTTACCGTTATTTATTATTTTGGAGCCGTTTCTATTTATTATAGTGATGTAAATTCACGCTTTTTTTATCAACTAGGGGTCAATTTCGGCCGTTTGAGCGTAATTTTATTCATAATTACGTTAATCCCAGGAATTTTTCAAAAATTTGATATCCGGCTCAAAATCATTACACTGCTTCGGATTTTCCGGAGGCACTTGGGTATCAGTATGTATCTGACTGCTTTTACTCATTATTCATTTGTCAAACTCATACCTATGCTTTCAAACGGGCGGTTTATTCCGTTTTTTCTTTTTGAAATATTTGGTATTCTGGCGCTTTTTGTCTCATTCTTACTTTTTGCTACGTCCAATGATATAAGCATGAAAAAGCTTGGAGTTTGGTGGTATCGACTGCATAGATTGGTTTATCCGGGGATGATTTTTATTTTACTGCACCTTGCCCTGATGAGATTTTCTGTTTGGACCATTCTGATGATTACTTTGACAATTTCATTTGTCACTTCAACCTTATACGAGAAATTGAAAAGCAAAAAAGAATAAATAATTCTTGATCCAGTCTGTCACATTGACATTTTCTCTGTTTTCCGTTAAGGTATAAAGACTTAAACTGCCTCTGCTTCTTTTTATAAATTCTGCCTCAAAGAAAATTTTCGGAAAGGAATTTTTATGGGAAATATAGCTCAAATTATCGCTGCCTTTACTGCTTTTGTACATTCTCTTACGGGTAAGCCTGAAGTGCTGCCACCGCAACCTCAAATTCAATTTGAAAACCGCGGCAGTCAGATATCCCAACTTGCCCAGACATTAAGATTGATGCATCAAAGCGGTCCAACCGGTGTTACAGGCACTGCCAATCAGCAGGGTCCGTCCGGTGTTACGGGAGAAACTGGTCCGAGTGGAGCAAGCGGAGTTTCCGCGGCTACAGGTGCTCAAGGTCCTACCGGTCCGACAGGAGCAAGTGGCTTCAGACATCCAAGAATTGAGGCGGTTAATTTACGAAGCGGTATGACCATGCCGCATTTATTACCCCAAAATGCCGTGGATAATTCCCAAGCTTTGGATACGCCTGATCCTTTAAATCCGTTACCTACGCCCCCGGGACAAAACAATGGTAGTCACGGCAATAGTAACGGGAATTCTTCTGTAAATAGCCAAACCGGCACAAGAGGAAATCGAAATACAACCATTATTCAATAAACTTTTTTAAAAAATTGTATTGTTCATACAAAGCGCAGCTTGGAGAAAGCTGCGTTTTTGTTTACTTGTTTGAAGATTTAATTTTCTTTTTATTTTATAACTTTTGGTATAATTATGTACCGGGTTTTTTATGAAGGATTTTTTGAAAACTATAGACAAAAATATTGAGAAAAAGACTTTTGTTAGTTTTATCCTGATTCTTTTTATTGCTTCATTTCTCTTATTATTTCCTTCCTTCAACCTGCATCCTGTTTTTTCCAAAGGCGAATTTGCTTATCCCCAGTCAAGCGGAATAATACTGGCATTTCTGGCTATTTTGATGGTTGTTTACTATATTTCTGGTAAAAAAATATATACCTCAAAAAAAATAAGTAAAAAAGCCAAAAACTTTATATTCTTGGGAGCTTTAGCATTTGGTGTTTTGATATTGCTTTTCGTTGTCGGCAGCATCTGGATCCGATTCACGGTACGAAGCTCATGCCAGTCTGCCAAAAGGGAATACGGCGGGGATTGCGTGGAAGCTCTTATCACCCAGCTTGAAGATGAGAAAAGGAATTTCAAAAGCAGAAATGACGCAGTTTGGGCTCTGGGACAACTGGCAGATAAAAAAGCATTACCTATTCTGGAAAAGTATTTTACCGGCAATATCCCTTCTCAAGAATCCCCTTACAAAGTGTTAAGCCAGTATGAATTGAGAAAAGCCGTCAAATGGTGCAGAGAAGGCAATATTACCAGATGGATGTATTACGATCAGGATAACTGGAATTAATTCATTTTTATCAAAAATGATTGTTATTAAATTATTGACCGTCATCACCTATATCGGCATGGTGGTTGTCAACGCTTTGGCCAATATTCTACCAATTAACGGCATTCCCACGGGCGCAGTGTCCGATTCTTATCCCAATCTATTTGCTCCGGCCGGTGTGACTTTTTCCATCTGGGGGTTGATTTATCTACTTTTGAGCGGGTATACAATTTATCAGTTTGCAGTCTGGGGTAGTGGCAATAGCAAAAAAAGAAATGATTTGTTTGAAAAAACCAATAAATATTTTATCGCCACATCCCTTGTCAATATCGTCTGGATATTTTGCTGGCATTATCTATATATTCCGCTGACTCTGTTACTCATGATTATCTTGCTCTATTTTTTGATAAAAATTGCCGATTTATTAAATCAGGAAAAATTTTCTTTCGTTGAAAATATTCTTTGGCTTATACCGTTTAGTATCTACTTTGGCTGGATCACTATTGCCACCATTGCTAATGTCACTGTCTTTTTGGTCAGTATCAACTGGAAGGGTTTTGGGATTGCTGATGATATTTGGATGATAGTCATACTATTAATTGGAACAGTCATTGCTGTCTGGCGGACTTTGAAAGACAGAAATATTGCCTACGGTTTAGTGCCGGTTTGGGCTTATTTTGGGATCTGGCTCAAACACACGTCGGCAAATGGGTTTGGCGGTCTTTATCCCAATATTATAAATACCACTATTTTTTGTCTGGTAATTTTTCTACTTACCAATAGTTTCGTTTTGTATCAGTGGCTGAAAAGATGAAGCCCTTTCCTTTTTAACGTAACGGATTTACCCTACCTTATTTTCGGAGGTATTTTCCTGATATTTATAGACAGTGACTACAATCAGTAAAGCCGGTACAGCCAGTATAGCTCCGGGCAACCCAAAAAGGGCAGTAGCGACAAGCACAGTTGCAATAGTCAGAAGCGGATGGGTACCGGTGGTTTTACCAAGTAGAAAGGGCGCCAAAAGATAGTCGGTCAGCTGGTTTATCAAAATATAGATGATAAAAATTGTTAATCCTTCAAAAAACGCAGGTAAGTTGGGGAGAAATTTGGCGTTATCAAAGATGGCCACAAGCGAGGTTAAAATTGCTGCCAGAAACATACCAAAAAAGGGGATACTCCATAGTGCGCCACTGACAAAAGCCAAGAGACCGGCGTATCCGACGTTGAGAAAATTGAGGATGATATAAATTATAGTTGTGACTATGGCAACAACCAAAGCTTGGGTTTTGATATAAGTGAGAAGTACGTTTTTGATTTCTGTTTCCAGTGATTCACTCTTTTTCTTTTGTATTTTTTTCATGAATATATTTTAACTTATTTCCCCCTTTTTTTTAATTTTCATTTACGCTTGGTAATTGATGAAGATAGTGAATTTGTTATACTCCAGTTAATATGATTTTGGATAAATTCATTTTTCTTCTATTTATCATTATAATCGGATATTTACCTTATAAACTTCTTCAAAGGCGTCGGCCAGAAGGATTAAATGGATTACCGATTCAAATAACTATTTCTTTGGCAGTATGGTTTGTGTTTTTATCACGGGTTTTAATTTTGTCTGTGGAGAAAGTCAATATTTCTATAACAGCGTTTACATTTATCATTTTGGTTCCAACAATTATTTCATGGTTTATGGCCCCGTTTATCATCCGTAAAATCGGTATCGAGCCAAAAGATATTATTCAGAACAAACGTTCCTGGTTTATCGTCCGTTTTGATCCTGCCACTTTTTATCTGAAATTCTTGGAAGTAATTTTCCAGCAGGTGAAATTTGTTTATATGATATTTGCGGTGTTGATTGGATTGAGTGTATTTGACCAAATTATTTGGTTTACACTGATTATCGCTTTTTTTCACTTTAACAATCTTTTTTTCCTTCCCAAAAGGGAAGCTCTTTTGTTTTTCTTTCTCAGTTTCCCGATGGGAGTGCTTTTTAGTTATCTGATCATCAACGGATATTTATTTATTACCATTTCCATTCATTTGTGGTTTTATCTTCTTTTTGCAGGATCATTTTGGCTAAGGAAAAATCAAGCAAGTTGCTAATACTTAATTCCATATTCTTATTTCCAAACTATTTCATGTTAAAATAGCCTTGCCATGCTTTCCGTCAGGAGCTTTTTCCATCTTGCCCAAAAAACCTAAAAATTATGCCAAGAAGAAAAGAATACGGAGTGCAACCGCCATTTGAAGGTCTAGGCCAGGAGCCCTTGCCTGAATCAATTTATCAGGTGAAAAAAGGTGCGGTGATATACCCATGGCATGATTCAAGAGGAGTAGTGCAAAGACCATTTCAAGCCAAAAGAATCGGTGAGGATATTGAAGGAGCGACCGGTTATGAGATATTGCCCGGACAGCGGGCAGACTTGTATCTGGACAGAAGATACTGGTCTTTGCATGCAGGAGCACTTTTTAGGGCATATTCCACAAGTGTGAAAGAGATAAAAACTTAACTCCTACTTCTTACTTCCTATTTCCTATCTCTTATTTCTTAGGTTAATTAGAACTTAGGTTAATTTTCCCCTCCTTTCTTCAAACTTTCCAAAATTTTAGTAAAATAATAATAAGATAGCTGTTTTTCATCTAGAAGTAGATTAAAAAGATAAGAAAACTTAGTATCACAGATATCGGTATGTATAAAAGTATGGTAAAATTACCATATATATGATATTATGAGAGTATATTTTGAGTGGGATGAGGTAAAGAATGCGTCTAATATCAATAAACACTCAGTTTCTTTTTATGACGCACAACTTGCCTTCAAGGATCCCAAGCGTGTAATTACGAAGGATACACAGCATAGCGGAATAGAAAAGCGGTATTATTGTTTAGGTAAAGTAAAAGGAGGTGTTTTGACAGTTAGGTTTACTTACCGTAAGGGTAAGATCCGTATTATCGGAGCCGGTTATTGGAGGAAAGGAAAGGATATCTATGAAAAAGAAAATAAAATACACAAATGAACCTATGAGCACCAAGGTAATCAGGGATTTTTTGCCCAAACCAGAAGAGTTGGTGATGAAGGAAAAACAGGTGAAAGTCACCTTATCGCTTACCAGAAGAAGCGTTGAGTTTTTCAAAAATAGAGCCAGAAAGAAGCAAGTGGCATATCAGAGTATGATCCGCAGTTTGCTTGATTATTATACCCAGCAGAATATATAAGAAAAGTAAGTCTGTAGAGATTGATAAATACTGCATCGAATTAAAAACAATGGAACAGAAAAACCATCCAGTAGTGATGCAATTTGGAAAAATTACTCAATTTCAATTTACTTAATTCTTATCTCTTATTTCTAATCACTGAGACTTACCGATCACTGACTACTGATTACTGATAACTTAAATCCTATCTCCTATTTTTCAAATTCTTATATATTTCTCTCATGTTAAAATTTGTATACAAATTGTTATGGATTTGTTTTTTAATAAAAAATTAGTACAAAATTATCACAGTACATCTCAAATAATTCGTGTTTTATCAGAAGATTGGGTTACTCGTCATATATTCTGTCCTAGTTGTGGAGATAATCATATTAATAAATACGAAAATAATAAACCTGTTGCTGATTTTTATTGTAATAACTGTACCGAAGATTATGAATTAAAAGGTAAAAAAGGATACATTGGAAATAAAATAGTTAACGGTGCATATAACCAGATGATAAGTAGACTAAATGGAAATAATAATCCAAATTTATTTATACTAATATATAAGAAAATACAATTATCTGTAATTGATTTTTTTGTTATTCCAAAACGCTTTTTTATACCACTGTTAATCGAGAAACGCCATCCATTATCAAGATTCGCCAAACGTGCGAATTGGGTCGGATGTAATATTTTAATAAATCAAATTCCAAGTGCAGGAAAAATATATTATGTAAAGAATTGTAAATCTTTACAAAAGATTGATGTTATCAATAATTGGAGAAAAACTCTATTTCTAGAACAAACGTATGATAATAACTTAAAAGGATGGCTATTAGATGTTATGAGATGTATTGATAAACTTGAGAAGAAAGAATTTATACTGGATGATATTTATAAATACGAAAGTGAGTTAAAAATTCTGCATCCTAGTAATTTTCATATAAAAGATAAAATTAGACAACAATTACAATTATTACGTGATATGGGATATTTAGAGTTTGTATCTAGTGGTTATTACCGGTGTCTATAATGCAAGTAGACTGTTGTTGTACAGGATTTAGTTTGGATAAATAAGGGACGTTTCTTTTCTAATTACGGTTCTGATAAAAATATTTTTATACCATTCTTTGCTATTAGTGCTATTATAAAATTATGAGTCAGGATAATTTGCAGTTTACTAGAAGTTTGATAAAAGGTAAGATTGCAGAGATAATTTTCCAGCAGATGTTTTTGGAAACAAATGAATTTCAAGTAATTCCACTTGGAGTTGAATACGTTTTACCAGATTTGACTCAATGGAAACATGAACACCATCAGTCGACTTTCAAAAAGATATCAGATAATCTTTCCAGTTCTCCTGATTTTTTGCTTTTATCAAAAAACAACAGCCACATTTTTCTTATAGAAGTGAAATATAGAAGTAGGTTAGATAGGGAAGATGTGAAAGAAATTGCAGAAAATATTCATAAACATTGGGATTACGCTTGGTTATTTTTAGCTACTCCAGAAGAATTCTTTTTCCAATCATGTAAAGAAATTATTGATAATGATGGAAATATCCAACCGCTAGATCAAATTTGGAAGAAAATATCCCCAGAAACCCAACAAAACTATCTTCAAATCCTGAAAGAATTTATCAAGTAATTTTATTCTTCAAAAATTCACATTCCTTTTAAAAAATTGTGAGAAATTTTTATTTATGTTATTCTCAATATCAAGAAAAATACTATATGACCGAAAATAATTTACCGCTTGAACCAAAACTGCAAAGAAGCATCGATGAAAATGCTTTCAGGGAAAGATCACGTGCTATGGCTGATAGTATCATTAATTCCAATCCTCTTGGAGTAAATAGGGATCATATGCTTAAAGACAGTATCGTTCATGGAGAGATCAACTTCCATGACGCTCTAGGTGTTATTAGGAAGCTAGGTCTCATGGGATATCCCGATCCCGTCAAAGACAGAACTGGTGATGATATTACAGGAGACTTGAGGTTATTTGTTGCCGATAGGGGAGGCGTCATCAATAAATCCTATCAAAGCCCGGCAAATGAAGCACATTATATAATTACCACAGGAGTCTTGATGCCTAATCTTCGGCTTCCCTATGTCATTGAAGGAGTCAGACAGATGATCCATCATGTCGAAAATGATGACTACTCAAAAGTCGAAGATGGAGCTAGGGTGAAGCAGGAAAAAATTGCCCGGATGAGTAATTACCTTTATGAATTGACAAGTTTTCAAACAGATCTGATAACGGATGAACTTACAAGAGGAACAGGTAAGGATTGGGAAGAAACCAGGAAACAGGTCGTCGAGTGGAAGAATTCCGGACAAGAACTGGAAAAGGCTGCAGAAGGAAACGTCAGATTGAGATCGCTTATCGAAAAACCGGTATATTCATATAAAGATAAAAAAGATACAATCATCCCGCTCACTCCGATAGATCCGATGGTCAATAACCCAGGAGCGAAAGCCCAGAAAGAACCACAGACGAGATAGGGGAAGGTTGGATTCTAGATTCTGAATCGATAAATTTTTCAGTAAGGTATCGTCTTATTTTAAATACTATTTTTCAATTTTTTTTGTTTTCAGTAGGGAGATAATTTTTCCAAAGTCTTCCTTTTTAGAAAGACGGAAATAGCGAAAGTTTTTGTTTATATACCGGAATGGTAAATAAATTTTCATCCTTTTTCCTCTGAAAATAATTCTGACGTTAAACCAAGACGGTTTTTTCCGAAAATAACTTCCGCTATCTATCAGCTTATAACCTGATTTGGATATTTTTTTATCAAATTGTATCCCACCCGATTTCTTTCCGTTTAAATTATCCAAAAAAATCAATGTGGCAAAGTTTCTATCCGGTTTGTCTTCTCTTTTGAAACGTAACTCTACTAGAAATTTCTTTTGGCTTTTGTGAAGATATATGGAAAATCTGCGTTTGGTGATATGAGCCAACTTTTCTCTATGGATGTTTTCCTCAATCTCCTTAATCATTTTGAGTCCTTTCATAGCTATGGATGTTGTGCCAAGAAGGATGCTTCTGTCAAGGTTGTCTACCTTTTTTTCAATAATGGCATCATCCCATATTTCTCCTGACTGCAGACATATTTTTTGACACTTTCTTTTGAATTCATTGCGATATTTTGGCGAGGTTAGGAGTTTATGTACATGGACGGAGGCAATCTTTTTGAGTTGTTTACTGCTTTTTCCTTTCAGATTGAAAAGCATACTCTTATCATATCTCTAAATGTAGCCAAAATGAAATTTAGTATCTGATATAGCTAAAACCGTTTGGTATATGTAATTAGAATTTGTACGATTTTTCCAAAAGCAATTTATTGCAGGATTTGGCTACTCGGGTAGAATTGCGGTGTAAGGTAAGCAGCGTCAAATATATCTATCGCTTTTCCTTGTGAAGTTGTAGATGGCGGATTTGGTTGGGCAAATATCACGATTTCATCTCTACCTGAAGGGCTTTTCCTCCATATTCTTACCGGTGTATTTTCAACTTGGGCATAAGCCATAGTATTTAAAATTTTTTCACTAGCATTAACACCCGGAAGGTTACCATAATCAACTTCTATGACAGTAGGTATTTCTTTTAGCATAAGTAGATTTAAGAAAGTTATTATATCAAACTATATCAAGATTACGAAAGACTTTATTTTAAAATAGTTAACATAGGTTAAATTTGATAATATGGTTAACATATGTTAATATAAGAGGCATGAGCGAGAAATATTATTCTTTACCACAACTGGCAAAAATATTGGGAATTAGTAGAATTGCGGTATACAAAAAAGTAAAAAAAGGCCAAATTTTCGCCGAAAAAATCGGCCGTAATTTTGCCGTACCGGTTTCAGAATTTCCAAATCTGGCAAAAAAGGTTTTGACAGCCAAAGAAAAACAGATTATTGATGCCGCTGTAAAAAAAACGGTCTCCGAGTATAGTGAAACTTTGAAACTTTTAGGACAAGGGTAAAACATGAAAAAGATCTCAGTTTCCGAAATAGAATATCTGGCATATCAACTAGCCAAAAAAATGCTGGATTATGACGAACCGATTCCTGATTTTTCCAGTAGATTTCCCAATATTTTGGAAAGTTGCCTGTCTCAACCATTTCAGAAATTCGGTCGACAGGATGTCTATCAAGGTTTGGTGAAAAAATCGGCCGTACTATTTTATCTACTTATCAAAAACCACCCGTTTCAAAACGGTAATAAACGGATAGCCATGACAACTCTTTTGGTTTTTCTTTATAAAAATCAGAAATGGATAAAGGCCGATAACCAGGAATTATATAATTTTGCCGTTTGGGTGGCTCAAAGCCCGTCAAGACTCAAAGATGAGGTGGTGTTGGCTACAGAAAAATTCATAAATCTCCATATCCGGGTATTGAAATAAACTTTTGTCCAACATAGTTAGTTGTATTTGAGGTTTTCCTTCAAGTCTTACCATTTTTATTTTGTTCAGGCTGGTGGAAAAATAAAATTCCTCCTACAGGTTGTCCGTTTTCAATTATTTGTATAGGTAAGGCGTTGTCTACAAGCGGCCCTACTACCAAAGCATGAGTATCTTTTTCAACTAAAAAAGGATCTCCGTCTTCATGAGTTCCGCCGTTAATCTCGGTACCGGCTGGTAATGTGATTTTATAAGGAGGTTGTTTTTCTTTGGGCATAAATATTTTGGTTATTATATCAAACTGTATCAATTATAGTATAATTGATGATTATTACAGTTATTAGATATGGGAAATACTTTTGAAAATGAAGGACAACTTTTCAAAACTTTGAGTGTTTTACGGGAACAAAAGAAAAATGGTGCAACTCGATTAGGAATTTTCGGTAGTAGAGCCAGAGGTGATCAGAAGTCGGGTAGTGATATAGATGTTTTTGCAGAATTTAATGATCAGCCGATACTTGGTTTAGAGCAGGAATATTTCGGAGATGTTAATTTGGTTTCTTCAAGTTCGGATAATCAAGGTAATGGAGTAGATCTGATCCGAAGAAGTGCTAGATGGTTATGGAAGAGGCAGAAATAGCTTATACAGTTGTGAAGTCCAAGAGATTAAGTAATCTAATTTTATCTCTCGGGATTATTCAGCTGATCAATTCTTTTTTGTTCTTCTGATTCTATTTGTTTCAGCTTATCTTTCGAATAATCTATCGGATTGGTGTTTTCATTTTGGACATTTGGGCTGTTTCCCACTTGAGGAGTCATTTTCATAATTTGTTCGGCTCCTCCCAAAGAGATATTCATCCACCAGACAAAAAGAAGAAGCAGCAACCCAAAAGCGATCAAAATTCCCACAATTCTCATTTATTTCATTTTACTATTTATAAGTTGAAGTTTCATTTGTATAATTTGGATAGTTTTTTTGTCTGATTATTTCCAGAAATGAAATCTCAATATAAAAGTCATAAGTTAAAAAGGAAATCTTCTGATTTACAGATAATTCCGGGTATAGGGAAAAGCATTGAAAAAAATTTAAATGATATCGGAATTTTTTCCATTACCGATTTATGCAATAAAGATGCGGAAAAGCTTTTTGACATGTCCAATCGGAAAGTGAATAAAATACAGGACCGATGTTTACTTTATGTATTCCGCTGTGCTGTATACTTTGCCAATACCAAAAATCCAGAAACCGAAAAATTGAAGTGGTGGAATTGGAAGGATAAGTGATATGGATATCAAAGTAAAAAAATACTTTGACAAACTGGAGTTACCCCAAAAAAAGATTTTGGAAAACTTGAGAGAATTCATCCAAAAAACAGCACCGGATGCTGAAGAGTGTATGAGTTACGGTGTTCCGGCTTTTAAATTAAACGGCAAATTTGTGTTATATGCAGCGTTTAAAGAACATATCGGCTTATATCCTACTCCGTCAGCAATTGAAAAATTTAAAAAAGAATTGGCAAAATATCAGACTTCCAAAGGAACAATTAAGTTTCCGTTGGACAAGCCACTGCCGTATGATTTGATAGAAAAAATCATCAAGTATAAATATAATAAATTGAAATTTACAAAAAGGTGAAAAGGGGTAAAAAAGCTATTTATTTTGGAAATTTCTTCTAATTATTTTATAATACCGGTATTATTTATCTGCCTTAAGAGGCAGTTTTTTTATGGCATTAGCAGAAGTACCTACACAGTTGACCGGTTTAGATTATTTTTACGAAATTGCTGCCGGTAGTGGTAAAGATCTAGAACTTGATAAGGGTGGGTATTGGTCGCCAAAAGATCAAATCTGGGTTGATGGCCGTTTTCGGCAAGGAGTTGAAGCGATGACGGCTCAGGAACGAAAGTTTGTCGAAGTCATGGCCAATGCAGGTACCACTGTCGGAGGGATTTTTCATATACAGGGAGAAGACGCTTCAACATATCGAATGTGGCCGGAGGAAATTTTTGGGGAAAATGGTGGAGAAAGAGTGGTTGAAGCAGCCAGAGATAACCCCGGTGTTTATGATCCGTATTCGCTTTTGGTTAACGGTTTAGATCATCCGGCATTGTCTTACAGTCAGGCATATAGGGAATTTCTACCCAAATTGATGGCGATTTTAAGGCAAGCTTCAACTATAGAAAGCCCGTCAGCAAAAAATCATCAGTCATATTTTTTAGCTCTTCAGGCTGCTTTTGATGCAGATTCCGCCAAGAGTTCGGATTTAGCTGACATGCGAATAGTCGATAGAACGTGGATAGATATAAGTGCCGATTCACCTCTTTTGGTTTTAGTAGAGCCGACAGAGGTGTATTATGATCCGGCCAGACTGGCAATTTCCCAGCAGCCACAGGTAGCCAAATGGGCAAATCAGGTAACCGATCTTATCGGTGTACCGCCGTGGAGGGCTTTTTTTGAATTCAGGTTGCTTGCCAAAGATGAATCAATGGTAAGCGTAGATGAGATAGGATGGATAAGAGAAGCAAGCCGCAATCTATTTAAGATAGAAACAGATGAAGATGTTCCTGTAAGTACGGAATTTAGGAGATTATTACTTGCATCCGGTAACGGAGCGCATCCGGCAAAAACCGCCAAAAACTACCCAAATTTTGAAGATATCAGGGGTACGCTTGGATATAAAAATGTACTTTATTCAAATATGATCGAGGAAGGTGTGAGGACGTTGATTGTACCTGTTTTATATAAAGCTTTTGGGACTGATATTTTGGATAATTTTTCAGAAGAGGAATTGATACGCGGTAGGGCACTGGGCGTTCTGGCCCATGAGGAAAACCATCCTTTCCGCATATTTCGTGATACTCCACTTGAGGAATTGAAAGCAACTGTTGACGGTTTATACGCAGTGTTACGATCCGGTAAATTTTCCACAAGGGATACAGAATCTATGATTGTAGCTGAAGTTGGAGCAATGTTATATGTGCATAATCAGCTGGAAAAAGCTAGAGAAACCTCTGATACAAATACCATAAAAGCCATGGAAGCATATGCCAGAGCCGATACTTTAATGATGAATTTTTTGATGCAATCTGAAGCGATAATGACTAATCCGAATAGTGGTGATATGCAAATTGACTATGAAAAGTTTGCTTTAAGTCTTGAAAAGTTAGTTGAAAAATTAAACGAAGTGAGAACCGGGGATGTATCACAAACAATACCGCAATTTTATAATAATTTCGAAGATAATCATGTTTGGATAAACTTTAGATATGCCTGATATAAAAATTTATCGAAAATCCTCCTTTTTATCAGTATTTTAACGATTCAACAGTCAGCTAAAGCTTCAATCAAAATATCATTTTCCTCTTCTGTCTGCAGAGCTACTCTGACAAAACCCATACCCACCAGCCCGCTGATATTGTCAAAATCATAGGTTTTGATACCACGGTTAAGAAGCATTTGATGCAGATTCCCCCTACGGTGACGCAGAAGCAATATGTTGATCTTTGAGTCAGATGCCACTTCGATATCCGGTAGTAAACTTAATTTTTCTAAAAAAGTTTCCCGGTCTTTTTTTATCATAATACTTGCCAGTCTGAGCTGGTTATAGTCAAGTAGAGCTGTTGCCGCTTTGGCTAAAACTGTCTGGTTTACGGTTTCGTTTGGATTTCTTAAGCTAGCTAGCGCTATTATTAAAGCTTCTGAGCCGAAGGCCAGACCCAAACGGATATTTTCCAGTCCATATGCTTTGGAAAAGGTTTTGGTTACCAGGATATTTGGAAAATCCGTGATAAGTTTTGTCGCTGAGCGCATATTATCCGGATCAACAATTTCCTGATAAGCCTCGTCAACTACGATGAGAGAGTTAGGGTTTTCTCCTGCAATCAAAGCGATATCGGATAGTTCGGTTAATACCCCGGTTGGATTATTGGGAGTGCAAAGCCAGATAATTGCCGGAGAAAGACTTTCACTTACCTGCATTAGTTTTCGGACAATATTTTCGTTAATAGCAAATCCTTCTTCCTTTCTTGTGGCAATTTCAGAAACACTTACACCGGAATTTTTCAAAGCATCATGGAAACCAAAATAGGTGGGAGTGACTAGTAAACACCCGCACTGTCTATTTGATAAGATACTTGGTAGCCTATTGATAATTGCCGTACTTCCGTTGCCGTCAAGGATAATTGAAGCGGGAGGCAACCTAAATTTATCTGTCAAAATATCTTTCAACCCTGCTTCATTTATTTGCGGAAACAAAGTCAATGCCCGTTCAACAAAAGGACTGGCGCCATAAGGATTTCTGACCGTGGCAAAATCCAGCATGCGGTTTTCTATTTCGGTAGGTTTTATAAGACTTTGTATTTCTATTTCCTTCATATTTTTATAAAAAGATTAACTGCAATATCAGGCCGCAGCTTCTTTTGGATAATTTGGGACATTGTTCCGTCGATACGGTTTAAATCAAATAAGTCAACTTGGGAAAACCCCAGTCTTTGGAAAATTTTCCTAACAACCGATATAACCAGGTATCTTTCTGGTGTGCGCGGTGAGGATAGACAACTTATCAGAAGGTCAGTCATGATTTGTCCTCCTTGATGTCGTAAGTCGTTTCTGACTACTCCGTGGTTGATATACCACCAGTTACCTAATTGACCGGTTAGGGGAGTGAGAGTGAACGCTGCAAGTGTCTGCTGATTTTTTTTGTATCGCCAGATTTCTCCTCCGTTTTGGGATAATTCGATCATTTCGTCAACCGATACATCCCGTATCAGTCCTCCACGGCTGATAAATTCTTCCTGCAATAGAGTGTGTACTTGGATGATTTCCTCACGGCTACTTATTCTGCCGGCATGGGCAGACTGAAGTATTTCAGTATTCTTTTGTAATATATCCTGTGAAGCTGGTATATATTGCATTCTTTCCATAAAAAAACACCATAAAAAAACCTCCCGTTTCCGGAAGGTAATGGTGCCAAAAATTTAACTTATGAGTATTAAACCGCCGACAACCCTCCTCCCGTAATCAGGGAAGCTGAAAATTTGTAGTATTTATGTGATTGTCCAGCTTTTTCCATGAGATTTATATTCTAGCAGATATGTAAGGGATAAATCAATTAATAAATTAGAATATTTTGTAGGGAGGTCAGCACATAGTATACAGTTTTCCGATCCGCAAAGGTTCATAAAC
>CAYUNW010000004.1:0-83776 GCA_964446235.1 uncultured Gammaproteobacteria bacterium | reverse complement strand
CGGGTATCTGTAGATTTAGGACCCTGGAGTGGATACCATGTGCTGGCTCAGTACCTAAATTAGAATATTTATAAAAAAGTTCTCATCTATATTGGTTTTATTCGGAATTTGAAAATAAATTTTTTATCATATGGACATCGATTACTTCTGTAAAAAAAGAATATTTTTTATAGATGCTATACTTTCATTATGGTTTTGGATGAAAAAACTGAAAAATCCGATAAAATCATCAGATACTTTTTCCTTTTTTTCCTTTTTTTAATAATTATTACGGTTTTGATGTATTTGTTGTGGTTTTTATTTGAAAAAAGCATTATCGGTATAAGAAGATGGTGTTTCAAGCAGACTGTCGTTTACGGAAAGAAAAACAAACTTTTTTACTATGATGAATACAACGATTATTACAAACAATGTCTTGAGAAAAATGGGGTAAATCTACAGGAGATGCTTGATAAATTTGAGCTCTGAAATAAATTTTTTAAAAAGAATTCGGTTTTTACGTTTGCAGATTTTTTATAGTAGTTGATTGGTTATGTTAGAATATATATCAATAAAAGCGTTTGAGTCTACCGCAGTAGACAAGCTGCATAGGAGAAATTCTTTTACAAAGAAATTACTATGACGGAAGTCAACCGTAAAAATTAGACAAAGCGTGTCGGCAACGGAGCGCAGATAATAAGCGGTTACTTATATTATTTTCACTCCACCCACCGGGTGGATTTTTTGTAAGTATCCGGAAGACAAGGTGGCACCACGGTGAGATCCCGTCCTTGGGTTTCAGTATTCTGAAATTCGAAGACGGGATTTTTTGTTGGAGAAAAACATGAAAGAATCATTAAAATCAGAACCAAAAGCAGAAATCAGTTGGCCTCAAGAAAGTATCGTTGAGGTGGGTGCTGAGGTGGATTTTGTCTATATTATGAGAAAAGACGGCAAATTTACCATGTCTCCTATTGCAGAAAAAATGCATATTGATTATCACTTGGAAGAAGATGAAGCGTTGGCTGTTTTACTTGAGGAATATGATACTTTTTTTACGAAATTAGCAGATCATTTCAGATGGGCTTACAAATCCAAAGGTAATTTCCAACTTCATTTATACGATTCGGATGAGTTGGAAAAAAAGGTCAGAGAAAAGTCCGCTTCAAATCCGATTATCAGTCTTGATCCACTTATGGATGAAGGTGTATTTGGACATAAAGTATCAAGAGGATATTTTTTGGGAGGTATGAAAGATTTCGGACAAGTACCTAGACCGGGAAATTTGTCATTACCCGATCAGGCAAAAAAAATTGCCGATAATTTACACCAAATACCAGCATCTATTACGGAAGATGATATATTCAGCGGGGGAAGCGTCATAGCTTCTTTAGAGGGGTTGATATTTCAGGGAGTAAATATTGCTAAAGTAGTACCCGGTATCCAAATTGGTAAACCAAAAAAATTATCAGAGATGGGATTAGTAATAGATCCGGTTGTGACATATAAAACAACAGACGGAGTGGATGTTTTTGACAAAATCGATTTAGGTGATCCAAGGGATTATTTGCTGGGTGCAAGCGGATTGGTTTTGAAACTACCAAGCGGTGAGTTTGGTAGAGCACCTTATATTTTACCTTTTGTCAGCACCACAGCCAGAGCTGGAATTCCTATCGAAATTGAGAAGAATTTCGCCTTGAGAGTACTTCAGGCCAATTTAGAATTTTTCCAAAATACAGATGGAAAAACAGGTAAACCAATATTACTTAAACATATGGATGACAACTTCCAAATATATATGCATGAGATTTATGGAGTGGATATAGATACACCGATGAGTCAAATAACTATGTGGCTTATGGAAAATTTTGATTATCATTGGGAAATTACAAAAAAGCAGGGAGAACTACAAGAAAAATTGGAAGCTTTGAAGTTGCCTAGAAATATCGTCTTTTTGGATGTAAACGGAACACTTATACCTGATGATTCAACGGATGGATATATCAAACCAGAAGATGTCAGTAAGTTACAAGAATTAATAAGAGCATTGAAAGAAAAAGGGATGTCTGTGGGTTTATGTTCCGACTCTCCGCTACAGCAGTTGATTCATTTCGGTAGTAATTTAGGTATAGACGGTCCGGTAGTTGCGGAGAATGGGAATATTATTTTTTATAATGGTAATAAAATTATCTTAAATGGTATTAATAATGTTGAGAGAATTAAATCCTGGCTTACAGAACATCTTGTTGAGTATGGATATCCTAATGTAGAAGATTGTATAGCGCCAGAATTTGGAGGAAAGAGTTTTGATAATCCTTCAATAGAGTGGGCATTTGGAGCAAATAGGGAAACATCTATTACTGTTTTCGGATCTGAGGAAGTGATGAGAATAGTTTATCCAATGATAGCGAAATGTTATCCATCTTTGACAATAGATTACTCATTTTCATTACCTGGGTATATAGGTATACATCAGGGAGAATTTAAAAAACAGAAAGGGATATGCTTGAACACATTATCATTATTTGGTCATAGTATCGTGATTGTGGGTAATAGCATGTCAGATTGGGTAGAGCGGGATAATGGAGTAATGTGTGCATTTGTAGCCGGGTCAAGAATCGATGAAAAGACAGCTAAAAATTGTGCATATGTTTCCGATAAACAAACCATTAAAGGTGTTATAGATATTTTAGAAAAGTTATTATGAATAGTTTTACAGTGGTAAGCGATCCGGGAATAGATGATTTGGTAGCATTAGTTTTGCTTTATAGATTGAATCCTTTTACCAGAAACATACTAATATCAACTTTTGGCAATGCTAATGAAGAGACCACCTCTGTAAATGCTAAAGAATTTATTTCTTTTGTTGCCAGATCTTGGAGTTTCCGAAACGGTTCTAATCTTCCTTTATGCGGTAATCTGGATCATCCCTGGCCGGATTATTTTCACGGTGCAGACGGTGTCTGGGGTGTACATCCGAAAGTAAATATCCGAAAAATAAATATCGTAAATGCGGAAAATAATAAATTAATTTCTTTGGGACCTTTGACTGATCCGCTGAAAATAATCAGGAAAGAAAAAATTCAGGAAATTACATTGATGGGTGGAGCATTTGAGGTTGAGGGTAATGAGACTAAATATGCAGAGACAAATATCGCTTTTGATACGGATGCAGCCGGACTTTTTTTCCGGGAAATCAAAAATATACAAGTCAGAGTAGTTCCTTTGGACGTGACAAGACATGTTTACTGGACAAGAGAGAAGATTGAAAGAATTCCGTTAAATAACAAAACAAATAATTGGCTGAAAAAACTGCTTTTGACATGGTATGAAAAATATGATCATAAAAGGGAGAAGAATTTTCACCTTCATGATCCTTTAGCCGTATATCTAAATGCTTATCCAAGTCAAGCGCTGTGGAAAATAAGCGGAGTAAATGTAGTCATAAGTGGGAAAATGAGAGGTCGTACAATATTTGAAAAACATAATCCAAATTGTGAGATTGCACTGAAATTAAAGAATGCAAATTATATTTCTGATTTTATTTTTGAAACGTTATTTGAAAAAGATTAAAAAATTAATGTGTTTAACAAATTAGCATTTTATAGTTAATTACTTTTGACTGCTTTTTCAATGTCCGGAGATGTACCTTTGAAATTTACTTGCCCGTTTACAACTTCAAGTTTTTCCACATTATAACTTGGTTGTCTATCCAAAATAACTTTGTTGACAATTTTATTCAAACCGGGGCCGTATTCGTCGATTAAATTTTTCGGAACGCTTATATTGGCAATTTTTGCATCAATTACACTGATATTACTTTTATTGTTTGTCACGTTTCCGGATACTTTGAGGTAAACCGGAATATTTGCGTTGGGGATTTTGAATTTTCGGCTGGCTTTATCTATATCATTTTGAGAGACTCCCAACGTTAACAGGTAATCTACTCCAGCTTGATATGTCAATGTCGCACTTCCTTCCACCGAACCGTCGGGATTTATCCTGATTTGCGCGTTACGGAATGGAAAATAGACATAATCCCTATGGCGGTTATCGACAAGCGCTGTCAGTTCTTCGCTGGAAAACGTATTATCAACCGGATGACTTCCGGATAAAGTAAGCGATTTGTCTGGAGGTGTATCATTAGGAAGATTTTCAAAAGTAACATTGATTTTGTTTTTGGCGGACTCAAGGTTTTTTTCTGTATAACTAACCCCCAAATTTTTGGGTTTCAGTAAAAGAAAAAACCCCGTTGTCAAAATAACTATCAGAACAACAAAAATAATCATTAATTTCTTAAACATAGTACCCAATAATTTAGCAGGAATTGGGGTAATTGTAAAATTTTGAGATATTTTAATTTTAATATGTTTGCTATAAGGTTATTAATTGACTTAAAATGAAATAAGTTTCAGATTTTTTAAAATGAAAAAAACTGTTGCTGTAATTTTAGCCGCTTTTATTTTTGGTTACAGTATTGCAACAGCTGCGCCGGTGTTGGGTCAATTTTTTGCATCCAAACTTAAATCTCCTTTTGATCTTGAGGGTTTAGCAGATTATAAACACTATTGCATAAAACTTGATGAGCTAAGGGAAATCAAGTCACGCCCGGCAGATTTATCCTGCGGCGGTTCGGATTGGGTATTGGCAGCGCGTAATGTGATTGTCAAAGACGTGGATATCCACCCGCAAAAAAGATTAGTGGAAAAGGAAGTATGTACAGGAATTAAGTATTATACCTGGAAATGTCATCCTCCGGATTGGGGAAGTTTGTATAAAAATACTTTGTGGAAATTGGTTGACAGTGATCCGAACAGGAAAATTAAAGATGGGGATATATTTGATGTTTATATAAAGAAGGATGCCGAGGAAGAAGGTTATTGGATTTGTGAAGAAAGAGGTAAGGCAGCTAAAAGTGTCTTGGGTATTTCTACCATAATTGATGAAAATCAAATAGCCGGTTTGAAAGGGATATATTTGAAAATCGGTGATACAAGTGCGATTTGGATGCGCTCCGATGACGCCAAAAGGATAGATGTAGAGGATTTGCCGCCTACAGGACTTCGTACTAGGATTGATTCTATCGAGGTAGACGGAATCTATTATGATGTGTTTATCAACCTTCTCAAAGCCTTTGTCTCTTTTGAGAATACGGATTTCTATCTGGTCGAAAAAGGAGTTTTTGACCAAAACGGAAATTTGCTTATGGATGAATTTATTTATCATGTTTTCAAAAAAATTGAGGAGAAGACTTCCGATGCTAAAACCATCAAATTGGGTACTTTCAAACCTCCTTTATACAAGGAGAGCGAAACAGCCTGGTATTATGCATATCTGCCTGAGTCCAAACCGGTTATTTATCTATATCCTCAAGAACAGATAACCCTTGATATCAAAGTTATACCGAAAAATGGAAGTATTACCTATTCCGATCCTTTTTATAATCCGTTGACGGGTTGGCAGGATGTCACCTCTGATTCAAAAGGGCAACTTAAATATCAGGGTATGGAATATCCTTATTTATATTATGAGACGGAAGTAAAAGGCTACGAAATTCCAACTGAAGGATTTATAGTCGAAAAAGAAAATTTAAAGGAATTTTTTACGGAAAAAAATTCATTTATTGGATTGAACTCTCAAGAATCAAAAGACTTTAACGAATACTGGGTTCCAAGAATTGAGTTGGAAGTTAGTGCTCCATATGTTTTTGTTACCTATTTATCCCAAAAACAACAGGATGATGTAGTCAAATTATGGTTTAGTAAGAATCCGGATAATATTATCAGGATAAGGCCATATTTCAAACCCATATTTATTAAGGAATTTATCAATCCGCAAAAACTCCAAAAACCTCCCGAAAGAAGCGGATTTACGGTGGTCGAATGGGGTGGAATTTTGGATTTGAAAGATAAATAGCAATATTTTTTTGAAAATAAAAAATGTATAACTATAAAAATAGGTAAAATTTATTTAGTATTATAAATGTTGAAAGGAGATTTTTTATGAAAAAAGTCGTTTACCTGCTATCGGTGATGCTTTTGTTGATAACCGTTTCTTTTGCAAACGCAAAAAATGAAACAGGACAAAACTCTTCAGGCGGTCAGGGTAGTCAGCAGGGTCAGCAACAAGGAGGTCAGCAGGGAAATATGTATCAAGGAATAGAACAGAATCAGGGTCAAAACCAACAAAATCAAAATAGTGGACAATACGGTGCATCATCAACAGGAGCAGGTAATCAGTTGCAAAATCAAAACCAGATAAATACTCAAAATCAGGGTGATACTTCCCAGATTCAGGTGCAAAACAGGGAAAGAGAGAGTACGGGGCAAGGTGAAGGTTTACAGCAAAGAAACCAGAACGCTTATCAGCATATGAGTCAGGTAGCCCAGAAAGTGCAGATGATGCTGCAAATCAGAACCACTGGCGGGATAGGTGATCAGGTAAGGGAAGTAGCCAGAGAGCAAAATCAGGCTCAAGTTGAGATACAAAGTCAACTTGATAAGCTTGATACCAAAGGCAGATTTGCCAGGTTTTTGACCGGTACCGACTATAAAGCGGTAAATAATCTTAAAAATCAAATTGAGGAAAATCAGATAAGGATTGAACAGTTGACATCATTGAAAAATCAGCTGGTAAATCAAAGCGACATTATTATGGTGGAAGAAACCATTCAAGCGTTAAATACAGAAAACACGACTCTTTTGGAAAGAGTAACTAGCGAAGAACAAACCAAAAGCGCATTTGGATGGTTGTTTAGACTATTTGCTAAATAACTAATTAAATTAAGATTAGTTTTACTATATAAATAATTATTATAGTTGGATTTCAATCTAGTTGGATAATATCCAAAATTATTTCTAAATTTTATGAAGTAGAATTGTGATATGTGGAGTTGTCCAAAATGTACTAGAATTTTTATAAAAGTACATCAACCTCATGGTTGCAGAAAAATTCCACTGGAAAAACATTTCCAAGGGAAAGAAAAGGCAAAAGAATTATTTGATTTTTTAGTGAAGCATATAAATGAAAACATCGGAGAATGTAAGATAGTTTCCATTCCCTGTTGTGTACATCTTTTTGGTCATTATGATTTTCTGGCAGCCCTTCCAAAAAAAGATAGGTTGGAGGTTAGAATTGTTTTGAATCGGGAAATTGAAAATAAAAGACTGAAACTATCAGTACCGATGTCGGCAAAAATAATCAAGAATTGTTTTGATATATTTTCAAAAAATGAAATTGATAATGAATTTTTAGGTTGGCTGAAAGAATCTTATTATTTAAAAGGATAAGTCTTATAAAATAATTATGACATCCAAAACACATGATTTAATTGCCTTTGGTTCTCTTCTGACTGTCGTTTCTTATTATCCGCCGCAAAACCTTAATTTACCTACTTTTTTTACCTGTCTGGTAGCCAATATATTAGGAAGTCTGGCGCCTGATCTGGATCAGGCAACCAACAGATTGTGGGATTTATTACCGGCGGGAAACACTGTCGGCCGGATTTTCCGCAAGCTTTTTTTGGGACATAGAACCTTATCGCATTCTCTGCTGGGGATTTATCTTATTTACCAATTATTATTGTTTATTTTACCCAAGTTATTGAACACTTCTTATATAAATACCGATTTTGTAGTAATTAGTTTTATGATCGGCTTTGTCATCCATATATTTACCGATGCTTTTACCAAAGAAGGTATACCGCTTTTTTTCCCTTTATCTTTCAATATCGGTATTCCGCCTATTAAGTTTTTACGGCTAAAAACAGGCAAGTTTACCGAAAAATATATTATTTTTCCTTTAGTGTGTTTGTATATTGTAAGTATTTTGTATTTCAAAAAAGATGTATTTTGGAATTTGATGCAATTATTGAAGGGTTGAGTTGGTAAAGCATTTATACTTTATTATTGATATAATGATTACAATGTTTTTCAAGATATACATGATTGCATTTCCGGTGTTTTTGGCTATAGATATGTTGTGGTTAGGTTTGGTTGCCAGAAATTTTTATAGCCGGCAGATCGGATTTTTGATGAAATCGGATATTAACTGGTTGGCTGCCTTGATTTTTTATCTTTTATTTATCGGTGGTTTGGTTGTTTTTGTCATTTCACCATCAATTGAAAAAAAATCCTGGTTAAACGCAGTAATTTCCGGTGCTTTTTTTGGATTGGTGACATATGCCACATATGATTTGACCAATTTGGCTACGATTAAGGATTGGCCTTTACTGGTAACTGTTATTGATCTTATCTGGGGGGCTGTATTGGCTTGTCTTGTTTCAACGATTACTTTTTTCATATACACAAAATCTGGATTATAAAAACTCATATTTACAGGCAGTTAAAGAAACGATTACTATATTTACAGAAGATATTTAAATGGTAAAAAAATCCGTAATTAAAAACTTCAAATTAAGCAAGAAAAACAAACTGGTTATTACCGCGATTGTACTTTTCATTTTAATAACTTTTGGCATAGGATATTATTTTTATTTTCTAAGTGATACAAAACTGACTGAAATGAAATGTAAATTAATCGGTGGAAAAGTAGTAAATACGCTTGATTATTTTAATGAAAATTTAGATGATCTTAATTTTCCCAATGGTGGTCCCTGTCAGGAGAAAAAGTTGATAGGTGAAATCACGGGTTTGAAATGCCCCTGTGTCTGTTGTAAATAATTCGTCCAATTTTTTTAATTATTTTTGGAGATTTTTTCATATGTTAAAATAAAATTCAGGAAGGATTTGAACTTTTTTTTGTTTTTGTTTTAATAATTTAAACCAACTGCCTTTATGGATATTATCTATAACGAAGTTTTTCTAACTCATGATACCGGAATGCATCCGGAAACCCCAAAAAGATTACTTGTTTGTGGTGATTTACCGCAAATGGAAATCGAAAACGGCGAAAAATATTTGGAACTTGTCCATACTAGAGAGTACATCGATAAGGTTAAAAAAGCCAGTTCTGATGAAGCTCATTTGGATGAAGATACAAAATTATCTAAAAATTCCTATAACGCGGCAATTTATGCAGTAGGAGCAGCAGTAATGGCATCACATAAAAACGGGATTGCTTTAGTGAGACCTCCGGGTCATCATGCATATCCGGATCATGCTAGCGGTTTTTGTTTATTTAATAATATTGCTATTGCTACACAAAATCTGGTTAATCAAGGTAAAAAAGTATTAATTATAGACATTGATTCCCATTTAGGTGATGGGACTATGAAATTTTTTTATGGTTCCGATAAAGTTATGTATTGTTCTTTGCATCAGGATCCGGCATTCCCCGGCGGAGGTAATGTTGATGAAATCGGACAGGGGCAAGGGAGAGGATATACGGTCAATATTCCTTTATCACCTGGAAGTGGAGACGATATATATCAGACCGGTTTTGAACAGGTATTAAATATCGGTAAACAGTTTTCACCGGATGTGATAGCAATATCTGCCGGTTTTGACGGTCATCAGAAAGACCCTCTTTTGCAATTAAGATTATCGGTAAATACATATTATATTGTCGGAAAATTAATAACCGAGAATTTTTCTAATATTTTCGCCACTCTTGAAGGCGGATATGATCTAAATAATCTACCTAAATGCCTTTTTAATTTTCTTGCCGGTGTAAACGGACAAAATCAGCCATACAAAGAACCGCATACCGATTCCGGTATATTACTGCTTGAAGATTTTGATTTGAGGATGGATAGATTGAAATCAAACCTGAAGAAATATTGGCAAGTTTGAAAGATGAATATAAAAAAATTGCATAATTTATTTAACCCTAAAAATATTGCAATCATTGGTGCCAGCAATAATCCTATAAGTGTAGGTTATTCTCTTGTAAAAAATCTGGTATCTAGTGGTTTTGAAGGGACGGTATATCCGGTAAATACCAAACATACAAGTATACAGGGAGTGAAAGCCTATCAGAAAGTTTCAGATTTACCGGAAAAAGCCGATTTGGCTCTCATTGCTACACCGGCAATAAGCGTACCTGAAGTTGTAGAAGAGTGTGGACAATCAGGAGTTAGCTCTATAGTGATTGTGTCAGCCGGTTTTCGTGAAATAGGTGAAGAAGGAAATGCTTTACTTAGGCAAATTGAAGAAAAGATAAAAAAATATGATCTTTCCATACTCGGTCCCAATTGTATGGGTTTTATCCGTCCGGCAATCAATTTGAACGCTAGTTTTTCAAGGAAAATGGCAAAAAAAGGAGGTATTGCGTTTATTTCTCAAAGTGGGGCTTTATGTAGTTCTATTTTGGATTGGTCTTTAAAAGAAAATGTAGGATTTTCGTATTTTGTATCTGTAGGCGAAATGATAGATATCGGTTTTCATGATTTGATAGATTATTTCGGTAGAGATGAATCAACAACTTCTATTTTGATATACATGGAATCTTTGCAAAACGCCAGAAGGTTTATGAGCGCTACCAGAAGTTTTACCAGAACCAAACCGATAATTATTCTTAAAGCAGGGAAATCACAAGAAGGAGCAATGGCGGCATTATCGCATACTGGAAGTCTTACCGGAAACGATCAGGTTTTTGACGCGGCTTTCAAAAGGGCAGGAGCTATCAGGGTTAACCGAATCAGTGAGCTTTTTGATTGTGCCAAAACATTATCTATGCAGAGAAGACCTGTTGGTGACAGATTGGCAATTATCACAAATGCCGGCGGACCCGGAGTAATTGCTACCGATGAGTTAATAGGATTATGGGGGAAACTTGCTAAATTATCTACAGATACAACCGGATATTTGAGTGAGTTTTTGCCGAAAAACTGGAGTCATGGAAACCCAATAGACATTTTAGGAGACGCTGATCCTATCAGATATAAGAAAGCAGTAGAATCATGTATGAATGACAGTGATGTTGATGGGATATTGGTGATATTAACACCGCAAGCAATGACTGACGCCATTGCTATAGCAAAGGAAATAGTGACCATTACAAAACATAATCATAAAACATTACTGGCCTGTTTTATGGGCGAAGATGATGTTATGGAAGGAAGGAAAATTCTTGAAGAAAATGGTATTCCCGCATATGAAAAACCTGAAGATGCTGTTAGAACATTTATGAGTATGTATAATTACGATTTAAACTTAAAATTATTGTACGAAACTCCAGGTACTATACCGCATGCATTTTCCCCAAAAACCGATTTGGTTAAAAACTTACTGGACAAAGCCGTGTCTATGGGCACAATGGTATTGACGGAACCGGATGCCAAACGGATTTTGTCTTTTTATGATATTCCTATTCCAAAAGGTGAATTAGTAAAAGATATTGAGAAAACGTCGGAAGTAGCATTAAGAATTGGATTTCCCTTAGCAGCAAAAATTGTATCTCCCCAGATCATTCATAAATTTGACATCGGTGGAGTAATTTTAGATATAAAAAGTCCCCAAGACGCAAAAAAAGCATATGAGGAAATTATCCAGTCTGCAAAAAAACATATGCCTCAAGCCCAAATTGACGGGATCTACTTTGAGGAAATGGTAAATAAAAAATACGAAATACTTATAGGAAGCAAAAAAGACCCGATTTTCGGGCCAGTTATCATCTTTGGTTTGGGTGGAGTGGCTGTGGAAGTATTTAAGGATATTAATATAGGTTTGCCACCTTTGAACATGACATTGTCCAAAAGGTTAATAGAAGGTACAAAAATATATAAGCTCCTCAAAGGTTATCGCGGCGCTAAAGGGATTGATTTGGAAGCGTTGCAATTTATGCTTTATAAACTGGCTTATCTGGTTATGGACTTTTCTGAGATTAAGGAACTTGATATCAATCCTTTTGCTGTTTATGAGAAAGGTGATATTGTGCTGGACGCCAAAATAATTCTTGATGAAAAATTAGTAAAAAAAGAAACAAAACCATATTCCCATATGGTGATTTCTCCTTATCCTCGTGAATACGAAAAACATATCCAGCTTGAAAGCGGACAGTCGGTTTTTTTGCGACCAATAAAACCTGAAGATGAACCGATGGAAGCAGAAATGTTCAGGACATTTTCCGAACAAACACAAAGATTTAGGTTCTTTGGATTAGTAAAAGAAATTTCACATGAAATGCTTATCAGGTATACGCAAATTGATTATGATAGGGAAATTGCTATTATCGCAGAAAAAGAAGTGGATGGTAATAAAAAAATGCTGGGAGTAGTTAGGTTGATAGCAGATCCTTATAATGAAACAGCAGAATTTGCTTTGGTAATAGGTGATCCTTGGCAAAAGCAAGGTTTAGGAAATATTATGATGGATTATATTTTGGAAATTGCTGGAAAAAGAGGAATTAAGAAAGTTTTTGCATATGTGCTTGAAGATAATTCAACAATGATACATATGTTTGAAGACAGAAAATTCCAGCTGAAAAAAGAAGAAGATATGCTCAAAGCCGAACTTAATCTTTTATAAAATAATAATAAATGAAATACCGCAGAATAGATTCTCTAATAAATTTTTCCCATATGAAAACAAGACCGGTTGAAGATGAAAGGCTTTTTATCAGTGAAAAAATTGAACAAGTAATAATAGATGTATCAAAAAATATCCAAGATGAAGATATCCGGAGGATGTTTGTTCAATGTTTTCCTAACACTTTAGACACGACAGTATATTATCAGGAGAGTGAAGATGGATTCGGTGAGGATGCTTTTATTGTAACTGGGGATATACCGGCAATGTGGTTTCGTGATTCAACCAATCAGGTATGGCCGTATTTGGAGTTTGTCGATCAAGATGGAGCCTTAAAAAAACTTTTCAGAGGATTAATCAACAGGCAGAAAAAATGCATGCTCATCAATCCATATGCCAATGCCTATGAAAAGGATTATAGTATCTGGGAGAAAAAATACGAGTTGGATAGTATATGTGCTTTTTTTAGATTAGCCGGGGGATATTTTGAGATTACCAAAGACAAATCTATTTTTGATGAAGATTTTATAAATGCCTCTTATAAAGCAATTCAGGTGCTGATGCTTGAGAAAAATACATTATCGCGGGAAAATTTAAATCTATTATATTCTTTTAGAACAAGAAGCGGACATCACCATCCGGCGGTTAGGATGCAAGGATATGGTTTCCCTGGAAAACGTTGTGGGTTAGTTAGGTCAGTTTTTCGTCCTTCCGATGATGAAACAGTATTTCCTTATCAGATAGCCGCAAATGCTATGGCAGTTGTTGTGTTAAGAAAAATCATTCCACTTTTTGAGGCGATATCCGCATACGCGGCTGCAAGCCAAGCTCAAAAATTGGTTCAAACTATAGAAGAGGCTATAAAAGAATGGGGTATAGTAATTCATAAGGAATTTGGCGCGGTTTATGCCTACGAAGTAGATGGGTTTGGTTCTTATGCGATTATGGATGATCCCAACATACCCAGTCTTCTCAGCTTGCCATATTTGGGTTATCTGAAAAATGATGACCCCATTTACCAAAGGACAAGAAAACTGGTACTTTCCCAATGGAATCCTTACTTTGCCAAAGGAAAGTTTGCTTATGGGATTACATCACCTCATATCGGGATTTGCGACAGATTTTGGCCTATAGCTACTGTAATACAGATTATGACTTCAAAAGATGAAAGTGAAATAAAGGAATGTTTACATATATTGAAAAATACCCATGCTCATACTTTTTTTATACATGAAAGCGTAGATATAGATGATCCGCGTAAATTCAGTAGACACTGGTTTGCCTGGGGGAATTCGCTGTTTGGCGAGATGATTTTGGATTTATCCAAAAGACTTCCCTATATTTTACAAAATCCTCTTTGAATTTACTGTTTTTTTGAAATCGTTAATGAAACTCCGTTTGACGATGTATCAAATGCTAGGTTTAAATCATAAGCACCTTTTTCCATTTGTACAAGATTGACGATAAAATCCAATTTTTCTTTTGATACCCAACCATTTTTTTCCAGTTCTTTAGCATATTGTTGGACATAAGATTCGCTTGTATCTTTTATAATTATGTTCCAGTTATCTTCAGATTTAAAAGCCGACATGATAGTACCATCATTGTATTGTGGCACATCGTTTGGTAAATCTGCAGGCCATTTAGTGTTCTCTCCAACTTCCATACTACCGTCTTCTCCGTCAATTTTGACCGAATTATTGTTAGTATTAATATCGACATCAACACCGGTTTTGGACTTAATCAGATTTTCCGCCAATTTTTCGCCGGTTTTTTTAAGGACGAAATTTTGAATAGCGTAACCAAAAACCATAAGTACGATGATGATTATTCCAAAGACCACCAAACCCTTGGGTAAACCGCCTTTTTTTTCTGTTGGTTGAGCATTATTAGTTATTTTCATTTCATCCTTTTTCAATTTATTAATTGTTACCATTTTATTTTTTTTAGAAAATAAATTCAAGAACATAACGTTGTTTATTTTTTATGAAAAGTTTGGAAAGCAGGTAAAGTGTTATAATTCCCTGGTAATCTATGAAGAAAAAATCATTAACAGACATTGATATTCATTTGCCTGTTAAAGGAAATGAATATCTAGAAAAAGCCCTTAATATCATAAACAGAAATATAGAAGTTCGTACGTTATGGAAGATTATCAATGTCAATGCAATTGATCGGTTAAGCATGTCAGATCACGGGATTGTGCATTATCAACTTGTTGCCAATATTGCCCTGAAACTTTGCAGATTACTGAGAGAATCAGGAGTGGAAATGTCCATTGTAAAAAATTTCAACTTAACTGATAACCATGCAGAATTGGTAGTTTTACTCGCTAGTTTATTACATGATTTGGGTATGTCTATTCATAGAGCTGAACATGAAGAATATAGTCTATTTTTAACAAACAATATATTGAGGGAAATTCTATCATTTCTATCGGTTGAGGAGAAAACGATCATTATTTCAGAAACTCTGCATGCAATTATCAGCCATAGAAGTGATGGTCTACCTTTTACGGTAGAAGCAGGTATTGTCCGGGTAGCTGATGCTTTGGATATGACTGAAGGACGATCCCGTATTCCATACGAAGAAGGCAAAATTGATATCTATTCTGTTTCAGCTACAGCCATAGATAATATTAAAATTCAAAAAGGGCAGGATGAACCGATTAGTATTAAAATATTTATGAATAATTCAGCTGGCATATTCCAAGTAGACCAACTTTTTCGGGAGAAGCTGCAAGGTTCGGGATTAGAGAAATATATTATAGTTGAGGCAATAATTGAAAGCGAACAGGAGAAAAAACTTCTAAAAAAATACACCCTCTGATATATTAAGTTTGCCCAACTAATTTTAATCAGATTATAGTAAGTATAATTTAATTATAAATCGATTTTTTAGCATACTCAGATGAAAAAAATTATCAACACAGAAAAAATACCTATAAAACTTTGGCTTGATGATCTAGAGGATGAAACGCTCCAACAGGTTAAAAATATAGCTAATATTCCATATGCATATTCTCATGTAGCTATTATGCCCGATGCACATCCAGGGTACGGTATGCCTATTGGAGGGGTATTAGCTACGGATGGTGTGATTATTCCAAATGCGGTTGGAGTGGATATTGGTTGTGGCATAATTGCTGCAAGATCAGAACTGAAAGATATTGATAAACAAACTATCATAAATTGGATAGAAAGAATTAAAAAAACTATTCCGGTAGGTTTTTCGCATCATAACTTTAAGCAAAAATGGGAAGGTTTTGAAAGAGCACCTGATATTGAAATAATCCAAAAGGAATTAGACTCTGCTATGTTTCAGTTGGGTACATTAGGCGGAGGAAATCATTTTTTGGAACTGCAGCGTGATTTAAATGGATTTTTGTGGTTTATGATACATTCAGGAAGCCGTAACTTCGGTTTCAAAACAGCTGAATTTTTCCACCGGAAAGCAAGAAAAATCTCAGATAAATGGCAGCAAGTTTTACCAGACAAAGAACTGTCTTTTTTACCGATTGATAGTAATATTGGACAGGAATATTTTACGGCTATGAAGTATTGTTTGGAATTTGCCTATGCAAATAGAAAACATATGTTTGACAATATTACGGAAATTATCGGCAAAAGTTATTTTAAAGAAAAAATTATAAATATACATCATAATTATGCTGCAATAGAAAATCATTTCGGTAAACCGGTTTTAGTGCATCGTAAAGGAGCCACACTTGCTACAAAAGATACTATTGGGATAATTCCGGGTTCACAAGGAGCGAGAAGTTATATTGTCCATGGTAAAGGTAACCCGGAAAGTTTTCAATCATGTTCTCATGGAGCAGGGAGGAAATTGGGGAGGAATGAATCAAGAAGAAAGTTAAATTTAGAAGAGGAAAAAAGAAAAATGGATAAAAAAGGCATACTTCATGAAGTTAAATACATTAAAGATTTAGATGAAGCCCCAGGTGCCTATAAAGACATTGATTTTGTAATGGCTTGTCAAAGTGATCTTGTGGAGATTGATGAAATACTTGAGCCGATTGCTGTTATCAAAGGATAGAAAAATATGAGAATTTCTGTAATTGTCAAAACCGGAGCAAAAAAAATTCATATAGAAAAAACCGCAGATAGAATTTATAAAGTATGGGTGAAATCATTTCCTAAGAATGGAAAAGCAAATAAGGAAGTAATTGAGGTATTATCCAATTATTTCCAATACCCTAAAAAGAAATTTGCCATACTTACAGGATTGAAAGTAAAAAATAAAACAATCGAAATATCAGAATAAATTTATAAACGTTCATATAAAGCATAACTGTCATTTTGGAATTTGAGTTTAAAATTTGGAGCGGTAAATTTATGATTTTTGTTTAATAAAATATAATCGATTTTCTCATTAATTTTTTCGATGACATTTTCAATACTGATTAATTTTTTAGAAGTAACAATTTGTGAAACTTTTTCATAATTATATTTTTCTGATTTATCAATATCATAGTAAGTTAGCAATCTTTCATACCAGTCCCTTTGTGATGAAGAATATAATCTGAAAGTTTTGAAATTAAAATAATTGGAACGTAATGTAAATGTTCTAATATTGATATTGGAATAGTTTAAAAATAAGCTGTTTTTATTTGTATTATTTGTAATGTAATTAATCATCCCTTTCATGTCGTTTGGTAACGTCGAATAAATATTTGTTAGGGCATTTTTCTGTTTAATAAATATCTGGAGAGTTGCTGAAAATAAAATAATTAGGATTAATATTTTAAAAACTATTTGATTATTAAATTTCAAAGCCAATTTGAACTTTTTCCATATCATTATATAAAGATAAATAAATATGACAGGGATAAATATCACTGTTATTTTATAAGGAGTAAGCTGGATTAAAATACCGATTCTAAAAAACGAATTAACTGACGATACCAAAAATAGATAAGCAAGAAAACCGTTTATCAACTCTTTCAATCGTTTGATTTTAAATTCTTTTTTTAATCCGTATTCGAATTTAACGGAGATTATTTTTAAAATATTGAATTTATGGAAATGTTTTTTTAAAAACAAACGTTTTATAAGAATATCCAAAATAAAAAAAATTATGACAAAGATATAAAAATTTAAATAAGTAGGTTTATCCAAAAATAAATTTTGCAATGTCGGAATTTTAAGATGATGAGGGGATCTGATTATTTCATGTACTCTTGAAAGATCAAGATTATCCTGGATATTATCCCGGCTGATAAAATAGATTAATATTGAATAAGGTATGACTGCCAGACTATAGAATAACGATTCTTGAATTTGCCGTAAATAATTTTTGGATAATAAATTCGTCAAAAAATATATTAACAATAATGAAACTGAATAAATAGGATGGATAATGGAAGTGATTAGCAAGGATAAAAAGCTCACATACTTTTTCCGGCATATATATCCGTAAATAAACCAAAAAGATCCGGCAGTGGCAACGAAATTCGGATCAAGATAATCAATGAAAATAAAGTGATTTGCTGGTGTTACCTTAAGATTATGTGCCAAGAGAATTATTCCAAGTATAGAAAAAAATACATGCACTTCTTTTTTCAGAAAATAAACAACGATATTCCTTATAGGAATATACATCATGATAACTGTTGAAATATACAAAATATAAAAAAGATATTCGATTTTTTCCATATTAGATAATTTTTTCAGAAAAGAAATTGTCAATATATATGGAGTAACCTGATTGAATTTTTGTATATGGTCAAAAACGAATTTATCTTTGGAATACAAAGAAGGATCTATAGTTTTGTATATCAAGGGCAACTCTTCTACATTATCAGTTTTATATCCGAAACGGTATGGATAGAATTTCGAATGTATAGAAAAAAATAATACAAAAAAAAATATTATCCAGAAAATTTTTCTATATTGTCTAGGAAAAAATATATTCCGCATTTATACAGATTTAATCTCTAAAAAAGTATTTTGCCGGACATTTCTTTTGTTTTAGGTAATGAAAAAAAATTCAATACAGTCGGAGCGATATCATAAACACTGGGGTTTTTTTCTACAATTTTTTTATTTGAAAAAAATACACCCGGTACAAAGTGAGGATCTATCAGATGATCTCCGCACCAGTGTTTGAGATTATCCTCGATTATTACTTTTTCTCCACTACCTAGAGCTGTTTGCCAGGAAATTCTGTATCCTGGATTAGTGCCTGTTGTCAAATCAGGAGCAAAATTGGTAAATTCTCCTTGATAGATTTCTTTCTTCAGATAAATTTTATTAAAAACTCCTCTGTTATACTTTTTATCTTTTAAGGTTTTGAGTTTACGGGCAATTTCTGTAGATAATTTTTCTGCATCGGATTTATTGACTATTCCATATTTTTCCCGACCGAGAGTATTTATATAAATCCCCCCAAATCCTCCAGCATATGCTACCGTTTTGCTCCAGTCAACATTAGCATGAAGCGGATTTACAGTCATGTCATTTTTAAGTTTTAGAAAACCGTTGTTTAATAACCAAGTATTGAGATGGACTGAGCGGGTATAAGTTGAGAAACCATGATCAGATATGATGATTAACGTCAGGTTCTTGTCAGACTTAAGTATTTCGCCGACAAAATTATCGATTTTTTGGTAATAAGAATTTAGTATATCGTTGAATTTATTCGTATTTAATTTATTTCGAATAGGGTGGGTTAAGTCTTTGGTATACCAGAACATATGCTGAATTCTATCCAATGAGTCAAAAACAAACGAATATAAACCGTCTTTAAACTTATTAAATTCAAACCAGAATAACTCCTCCCTTTCTTTTTGTATATTGTCAACATAATTTAGAAAATTGTCTTCCGAAATGATATCATCCTGCAAGCCATTTGATTCTTCCGGCATACCTAATGTATGAAATAATCCAAGTTTGTTTGTTAATTTTTCAGAATAATCATCGGGATAAGTTATGGGCGCCAAAGGATTTTTGGGGTTTAGATGGATTGATGAAATGTAAATTTCAAGATTAGGTTTCGTGTTTAACAAAAGGAATTTACAGATACCGTAAAAAATCCTTCCGGATTTATTGGCAAATTTTAGGTTGATCCATTGTGTCCATAAATCTTTTACCAATTTTTGTCTTTGTTTTCCTGTAGTTATTTCAATATTATCTAAAGAAGAATTATATAGTTGAATACTACAGTTAGTACCAGCCGGTCCTTTAAGATTTATGATATTTTTACCACTTTTATCAATTTTTATAACTTCTCCTTTTAAATCCTGATTTTTATAATTAGCGTCAGTCGTAAGAAAAGTATAACGGCCAAGAGTATTATTGATATCCGGCACTCCCAGTCCAGAAATAGAGGTGCCCCAAACCTTGGGAGGAGGGAATGTCACCGGCCACTTAGTAGTAGAGGTGGGAATTTTTGCTTTTGAAGTATAGTACCAATAAGGATTGGTTGATATTGTATTCGAAAATAATTTAGCGCGAAGTCCGAATATATTATTTTTATTGGGTTTTATAATTGATAATTTCGGCAGATAAGTATCGAAATCAACCGTAATAAAATCAAAAATACCGTGTTGTCCGGGATTAGTACCGGTAGCTATTGTAGCCCAGACTACCGGGCTTTGAGGAGGATTGGTGGTGATTAATTTACGGAAAGACCAATTTGTTTTCAATTTTTTAAGATTAGGAAGTTTATCTTTTTCCCAGAGTTTTTCGATAATATTAGAGTCAAAACCGTCAATTCCCAATATCAGTAATTTCATTTTTTATTTTTTGCGCTTTTTATTTTTTTTAAAATAAAAAGCACCAATCTTCTAAACGGTAAAGTTAAAAATCCCAAAATTAACAGGATAAAAGGAATAATTCCGGAAAAAAAAGAAAACGCGCTTCCAGTGGTTCCCGGATCCAAATAGGCATATGTTTTTTGGACAAACAAAAAAAATGAAGAAACGAAAATCAAGAATAAAACTATAAAAATAATTATATTTTTCATAATAGATTTTAAATATCAATAATTTTTCTCTGGTCAATAAGTGACAATATTATCTAAATATTGGTCCAATTTTGTTTTTATTATTAATTTTTTTTGAATTTCCTGATTTGCCAAATTATTATCCTCATTTTGATCTTTATGTATATTATAAAGAAATTCCTGATTATAATGCGAGATATATTCATATTCGCCATCATGGAAATTTAACCACTCTCCTTTTATAATCATTTGATTTCTATTTGGATTATTTGAAAGCAATGGATGTATAAAATCAAAATCACCGCCTTCAATATATTCAGAAAAGGCAATATCAGGGCGATTCCGGTAATTTAAACTGTAAGGTTTAGGGTCTATATATTTTTCATAAGATATACCTGCTATTTCAAGTATTGTCGGGAAGATATCTCTGGTTTCTACAGTTTTTTCAATAATTGATCCCTCTGAAAAAATTTTCGGATAGTATAATAAAAGCGGGACGTGTATTAATGGTCTTCTGATGTCATATAAATGAGCAAGCATTCCATGATCACCTAAGTTTTCTCCATGATCAGAGGTGATTATCACCAAAGAATTATTTAATAAATTAGTTTTTTCTAAAAAGCTTATAAATTCGCCGATTTTTTTATCTAAATAATGCAAATCTCCATCGTATAATGCATTCATGATATGCTTTTCCCTGTCAGATATTTTCCATTCCTCAAAAACCGCCGGAATTCTTCCTGAGTTTGCCAGATCACTTACCCTTAAAGCTTCATATAAAGAAGCATTTATTTCTTTAAGGTATAAATCTTTATTTTGTGTATCGCCCAATGGATTGTGGGTTTCCATATAGTTAATCATTAAAAAAAATGGTGTAGAGGTTCTACTAAATTCGTCTAGGTATGAATAGGCAATTTCATTTGTGAAAGAGGCACTATAATCTTTTCTAAAACCTTTTGCTGAAATGAAATTGGCAATATCAGAAATCAGATTTTTTTGGAAATCTTCTTCAAGTATTGATTTTATATCAGTAAGAAGTTTGACCAAAAAAAGACTTGCTTTTGTCTGTGAATAGTTTTTGACAAAAATAAATTTATCAAAACCCTGATTTAAATTTGTTTTCTCGGAGAAATATTCATTATTTGAAATTGCGACAGTATAATAAAAATTTTTTTTCAATATTTCTGCTAAAGTATCAAAATTATAGTCCAACCATTCCCATCTGCCGTCTGCCCCATGTTGTCTTGGATAGAGTCCGGTTAGCATCGAAGCGTGTGAGGGTAAAGTCCAAGGAGCTTGTGATACCGCATTTTGAAAAAGCGCACTTTTTTTAGCAAAAGCATCGATATTTGGTGTTGTATTTCTTTCGTATCCGTAAACTGGAAAATGATCTGTTCTGGCCGTATCAAGAATAAGCAGTATAATGTTTGGTTTTATAGAATGATTATTATTTTGATTATTGATAAAGTCGATATCAGGCGTTGGATACGCGGCTTTATATTTATAAAACAAAAACGAGTTTATTAGAATGAAAAACAAAAGATATAAAATAAGAAATATTTTTATAGACTTAAAAAATCCTAATTTTTCCGTTAAGTTATTGGTCAAATAATAAAAATAATGAGCAATGATAGATGCCAGCATAATGGCTATCGGAATACTATAAATTCTGGAGAACGTACTTTGCCAGATAATACTGTCAAGAATTTTTAAAGAAAGAAACAATATACTAATTGAAAAAAATAGGATTGATATTTTGATTTCGGAAAATTTATATCCACTAATTTTTAAAAAAACCAAAAAGACCAAAGACATAAATGGAAAGAAAACTAAAGCAAGAATTACATATGACATAAGCGGAATAAATACAGTAATAAAATATTCATAGAAGCCAAAAAAGAAAGTTTTGGAAGTGATGATATAAAAACTGATATCATAATATGCAAAAATACTACCGGCGGTTAAAGCAGAGATTAATGAAGTAACCAATAAAATTTTTTTTATTTTTAAACTTCTCATTATTTTAATATATGCATATTAGTGAATGATTAATGATTATAGTCAAACCAATATGAACCTATTTCTCTTAGACGTTGATTTAATTTTTCTTTCATTTCTTTTGTTTTTTGCGGATAGATATCAACAACATTATTTAATTCGTTTGGATCGGTAGTTATGTCATAAAGTTTATCACCCAAAATATTAGAGATAAACTCTAATTCATTATTTTGAATATTTAGCCATTCTCCGGTAATCACTCTTTGGTCCAAGGTGGGATTTTTTACCAATGTATTTTTTACGGTACTGAATAGGTCACCGATTGCATTTTCAGACAAAACAAAATTTCTTTTGAAGTTGTTTCTGAGACTATATTTTAAAAGTTCACCATTTTCTAGGTTTTGTATTCCAGCTATGTCCAGGACCGTAGGAAAGATATCTTTTGTTTCTGTAATATTGTCAATAACAGAATTTGCTTGAAAAAATTTTGGATAATAAATTATTAAGGGGACATGTACTAACGATCGATGTATATCATATTCATGAGCAAGGATACCGTGGTCGCCTAAATTTTCCCCGTGGTCTGAAGTAATTATGATCATGGAATTATCGAACAAATTCATGTCTTTTAAATAGTTAATTAACTCACCAATTCTTTCGTCCAAATAGTGTAAATCAGCGTCATAAAGTGCATGTATAATCTGTATTTCTCTTTCAGTAAGTTTCCACTCACCAGTGAAAGTTTTTATTAAATCACTGTCAACTTTTACACTTAACCTTTTTGCTTCGCGGAGTGAGACATTTAAATCTTTAAGATAAAGAGTTTTATCAGCAGTTTCACCAAGAGGAGTGTGGGCTTCCATATAATTCATCATTAAAAAAACGGGGACTTTGGAGTTATTTAAATAGTTTAAATAATCTTTGGCAACTTTATTTGTAAACAAAGCTCCGTAGTCCTTGTTTATATTTTTACTGGAAAAGAAATAAGTAATGTCAGAGATAAGATTTTTGATTTTTTCCGATTTGCTAAGTGCGTAAAAGTCTTTTAATACTTTTGTCAGAAAGAAATTTGATGAATTATAATGATAACTTTTTGTGTATATAAATTTGTCAAATCCCTGATGTAAATTCGTATTTACATGAAAATTGTGATTATTGGATATTCCTATTGTATAGTATCCGTTGTCACTTAATATTTCCGGTAATGTTGAAAAATTATTATCAAGCCATAACCATCTTCCATCTGCTCCATGTTGTCTGGGGTATAGACCGGTAAGTAAGGAAGCATGTGAGGGTAATGTCCAAGGAGCTTGTGAAATTGCATTTGTATACAAAACTCCTTGTTCGGAAAAAGTGTCAATATTAGGAGTTGTTTGTCTATTGTAACCATATGAGGATAAATGATCCGCTCTCACAGTATCCAAGATAATCAAAATGATATTCGGTTTTTGCTCGATATTTATTTTATCAACGAGTTCTGATTTTTGTATTGGAGGATAATCGGCTTTATATAAAAACCATACCATAAAAAGCCATACTGTGAATAACAATCCGGAAAAGGAGAATATTAATTTTCCTAGTGCCGTTGTGCTTCTTTTTTGAAAAAATTTCCTTAATTTCTGATAACAAAAAAAAGCAATTATAGATGCGATAACAATAGCAATTGGTAAGCTGATTTTCCGTGTATTTGCCCCTTGTTGTATAGCACTGTCTATAATCTTAGCAGTTGTCAGAAAAACTGAGAATGCAAAAAATAAAGACGCTTCTTTTTTTGGGGACATTTCCAACCCGGAAAGTTGGAACATGAAGTGATTAAATATCGAAAATAAAGGATAAATAATAAGAGCGATTAAAATGTAAAATCCAAATGGTAAAGAGGTTAATTTGATAAAATCCCAAAAATTAAAAAGCGGAATATTATTGGATAAGATAAAAAAGCTTAGATCGTAAATCGCAAACAAAAAACCGGAAAGGAGAGCTGAAATTAAGGTAATTTTTAATAAAATTTTATTCTGAAAAAAATTTTTCGAAAGAAGTATAAACATAATTCACATATATCCAAGAGAACGTAAACTTTCCATCAGACGCTCTTTATCAACTTCTCTACCTGAACGTTCATCTGCTCCTTCTTTTGGGATAGGTTTGGTAAAAGGCCAACATCCAATACTTCTGTAGACTAGTCCGTTATGCTCCTCTTTATCGTATAGGGAATTATACGGTATCTTTTCGGATTTAATATATTGCCATATTTCACTTTCCGACCAATGTAGCATCGGGTGGATACGGTAATGTGGCGGGTCAGTTCTTTTGGAAAAATACTGTTCTTTGCCTCTGATTCCATGTTCATCCCAGCGGATAGCAACATAAGCGCCGTCATACCCTTCATCATTTATTGTTTTTTTTAAAGGTTTTGTTTTTAATTCATGGCAATAGGTAAAGTGGTTCACAGACCAGGGATTGACGCCTTTTTCCAATGCTTCTTTGTTTGTGATTCTTAAAAGATTTAATTTCCATTTTTTTTGGAGTAAGTTGATAAAATCGTATGTTTCGCTGAATTTATAAGTTGTATCGATAAAAAGTAGAGGGAATGGAAGTTTTTTCGGATATAATTCTTTGGCTATAGCCAGCATAGCAGTTGAGTCTTTACCACCTGCCCATAACATCACTGGATGACGGAAAGTTTTTTCTGCTTTTTTAAAAATTTCTTTGGATTGTCTAACCAAATCATTGACGGAATTTTCTTTTGTATTGGCATTTTTAAAACTTTCTATTAGTGTTACACCTTGATACCAAGGCATTTTTTTTGACGATTTTGTTATATTGTCGCCTTTTAGGGCAGAAGTAGGTATAAATTGCAGTGATGAACTTTTTTTTAGCAAAGGTAATATTTGACTTGATAATTTTTCAAAGATTACATTTTTATATTTGACTAAATCCATCTTAGTTATACAAACAATAAAATCAGTAATTTTATTCTTATGGGCATATAAGATGCTTTTTTTGAGTTCATCGGTAATTTTATCGTCTGCAGCCAAACAGATAATAGCCGCATTAGATTCTTTTATTGCAGAATCTATTTTGTTTCGGAATACTTGGTGTCCTGGAGCATCTGAAAATGTAAAAGAGTACCCATCAATTATAAGCTTGTTATGTCCGACATCTATTGTTATTCCTCTTGTTCTTTCTTCCTGTTTGAAATCCAATACATAGGCAAAATGGCGGTTGTTTTTTGAACCGATTTCCATGAGATAACTTTTGGTATTTTTATCGATTTTTCCCAAATCCCAAAGTAGCCTGCCGATTAGTGTAGATTTGCCGTGGTCAAGATGACCTAAAAGTACGAAATGTTTACTTTTCATAATATTCGCTTAAGTAATATACCATATTATATTTTTATGAGTATTTTTCAAAAAATCTTAAATATAATATAAAACAATACTGTTTTTTTATAGAACGTAATTCCAATAACCAAGCTGGATTACCTGGAAAAAGTATATTATGCGTAAGTTAATGATAAGTTAATGATGAGTCTTTTCGTACTCATCAGCTTCCGCTTTTGTTGAGTGTATTGTTCCATCTGGATGATTTGGCGGAGCATAAATCGTATAAAGTTTCAAATCCACCGAACCGGAATTGATGACATTATGTTGTTTACCGGCAGTAACTATAAAAACATCATCTTCACCGACCGTAAATTCTTCTCCATTTGTCAAAACTTTTGCCTGTCCCTGTTCAACTCGAAAAAACTGATCAACAGTATCATGAATTTCCGTACCGATTTCTTCATTTGGTTTTAAACACATAACCACCAACTGTTGATATTTACCGGTAAAAATAACCTTCCGGAAATTGGTATTTTCCAGAGTTTCGTTTTCGATATTGAGATGAAAATTATTCATAATATTTAAACCTCCTTATCTTATATTATAAACTATCTGAAAAAATGATTTGAAAATTTTAAAATTAACCTCAGATTGCTGTCGGTAATTTATCTTTTAATCACAATTACATTCAAAAGGTTGCAGTTTATTTAGTGGTTCAAGTTTTTGCAACTTCGGTAGTTTTTCATATGGTTCTAATGGTTCTAGTTTTTCAAGAGGTTGCAGTGGATTGAGAGGAGTTAAGCAAACAAAAATTGCTAATATCAGTATTTTTTTCATTATCGATCACCCCCTCTCTAATATTAAATATTTCATATATGTTAGCTATATTCAAGTCTGATTGGGTTTGACCTTTCAGGTAGTCACAAAATATTTTTCATGTATAATCATCAAAAGAGATGAATATAAATAAAATCAAGATTTTCACTTTTGTCCTTATTGTTTTTTTAATTTTTGCAGTTGCAAAAGTATTTTTTAATAACACCTTTGATAATAGAATCTTTCATCCAAAAGAAAGTATCCCTTTTGAAGATAGAAAAAATATTAATATCGTCACACCAAAAAAGGACATGAAGGACATAGAGGTTATAGCCGAAAATCTTGACGTCCCTTGGTCGATAGAGTTTTTACCCGAAGGAGATTTATTAGTTACCGAGCGGAACGGAAGAATAATTAGAGTCGGAAACGAAACAAAAACTATAGAAGAACTATCCGGTGTCTATAAAAAAGGCGAAGCCGGACTTATGGGACTAACGCTTCATCCCCAGTTTGAGCAGAACAAACTTGTTTATCTGATGGTGACCTTAGAGAATGGAACAAACATTGAAAATCAAGTGGAAAGATACAAGCTAGAAAAGGATACTTTTGTAGAAAAAAAGGTGTTACTTTCAAAAATAGACGGAGCAATATATCATGATGGAGGCAGAATAAGATTCGGTCCCGATGGGTATCTTTATATCACAACGGGAGATGCTACCAGGGAAGATTTGTCTCAAAACAAAAACAGTTTAAACGGAAAAATACTGCGTGTAACTGATGAAGGAAAGCCAGTTTTGGATAATCCATTTGGAAATGAAGTTTATTCATACGGACATAGAAATCCTCAAGGAATCACTTGGGACAATCAGGGAAATTTATGGTCCAGTGAACATGGTCCTTCAGGAACAAATACCGGCTTTGATGAGATAAATTTGATTATCAAAGGAGCAAATTACGGTTGGCCTGGTTTTATCGGGCGAGAAAAAGGAGCGGGTATTACTTCGGCAGTTATACAGTCTGGTGAAGAGGATACTTGGGCTCCGGCTTCTCTTGAGTATTTCGATGGAAGCCTATTTTTTGGCGGACTTAGAGGGGAAGCGCTTTATGAAGCTAGGATAAATTCTTTAAACAACCTTTCCTTAAAAGCTCATTTTAAGAAAGAATTTGGTAGGATTCGAGAAGTGAAACTTGGTCCAGACGGATATCTGTATATAACAACAAGTAACCGTGATGGTAGGGGAGAAATAAGATCTTCTGATGATAAAATTATCAGAGTAAATCCAAAAATATTTAGATAGACTATAAAATTAAATAGAAATTACTATTCATTGCTAGATATTCAAAAAACAGATATATTAGATAAATAGAATAAATATTAAGGAGGAAAAACATGAGTAATAATGAAAAAACAGTTGAAACAGATGATATTTGCCCCAAATGCGGAAGTACTTTAGGAGAAGAAGTAACAACCAAATCCGGTCGCAAACTTAAAAGGTGTTCCAACGGTAAATGGAATGAAGAGACCAGAAAAAATGAAGGTTGTGATTATGTAAAATGGTTACCTTTTGAACCTCAAAATCTGGATGAAAAATGTCCCAAGTGCGGTTCAAACTTGGTATTGACTATGACCAGATTTAACAAAAAAATGAAAAAATGTTCTACAGCCACTTGGGATCCGAATACGAAAACTGCAGGAGGTTGTGATTATATTGAATGGGTAAAAGGAACTATAGAACAGCTGGATGAAAAATGTCCCAAGTGCGGAAATAATTTGGTTATTTATACATCATCAAGCGGTAAAAGAATGAAAAAATGCTCGACCAATTCCTGGGATCCTCAGACGCGAAGCGCTACCGGTTGTGACTTCATTGAATGGTTAAAATAATAATCGACTTAAAATCTATTTAAATTTATTTCATCGGGGACGCCAATTGAAAATAATTACCATCCGGATCTTCAAGAGTTGCTAAAATCATATCAGGACTTTCTTTTGGATGATACGGTTTGGCAATTACTTTAGCGCCCAAATTTTTTATTCTGATGAATTCATTCTCTACATCATTTGTTTGAAAATTTATTATTATTCTTTCAGGTTGATTATTTTTACCTTTAACTTTATTGTGCGGTCCAAATCCTATCCAACTTGAACCGGCGGAAAAACCGAAAAAATCTCCTCCAGTCCAATCGTAATCTTTATTAAGAATTTTTTTATAGAATTCTCCAAGTTTTTTAGGATTTTCTGAAAAAATTAATAGATGGTTAAGATCCAACATATAAAAATGCCTTTCATAAATTGTTAATATATAACTGATATCAAATTAATAACAGTTTGTCAAGAAGTAATATATTCAATAAGAATATAATTTAATGTTAAAATTGGATATTAATTATGGTCAAAGATAAATATTCCGCCGTATGGGTGTCTTACTCTTCAATTACTGATTATCTTAAGTGTCCCAGATCATATTTTTTGAAAAATATATACAGAAATACGGACAATGGACATAAAATTAATCTTATTCAACCACCATTAGCATTAGGTCAGATAGTTCATGACGTAATTGATTCATTATCTTTCCTACCTGTTGAGAAAAGAACGCTTGTTTCCTTGAAAGATATTTATAATAAATTCTGGACCAATATATCAGGGAAAAGAGGCGGATTTAAATCAGAAAAAGAAGAAATTGATTATAAAAACCAGGGTATCAAAATGCTTGAAAGAATAGAAGAGAATCCCGGGCCTTTAAAAAACAAAGCGATAAAGATACGTCAGAATTTACCATATTTTTGGTTGGATGAGGAAGAAAACATCATATTATGCGGTAAAGTTGACTGGTTGGAATACGTTGAAAATGATGACAGTGTCAGGATCATAGATTTCAAAACCGGTAAATATGATGAAGATCCAGATTCGTTGCAGTTGCCGATATATTACTTACTTGTTACCAACTGTCAGGCAAAAAAAGTGTCAGGGATTTCATACTGGTATCTTCAAAGGGATGACGAACCAATTGATCAGGAAATACCATCATATCAGAATGCCCAAGATAGAATTCTGGAAATAGCCAAAAAGATAGTTTTAGCCCGTAAATTAAATAGATTTGTATGCAAAAAACCAAACGGTTGTATGTTTTGTGAACCATATGAAAAAATTCTTCAGGGAAAAGCAGAATATATTTATACGAATTCATACAAACAGGATATTTATATATTATAAGTTTTAATATTCAAATTTTTGCTTTTTATAAAACCAACAACTTTAAGAGTTTTATAATTTTGATATCGATAACTTGAAATACTGCAAGTTAATACAAATTTATGGTATAATGAGAGCTGTAATTCCGATTTATAGTAATAAATTTGTTTAAATTCATCTGCCGGAATCATATAAATAATCTTCAATTAATTTAAACAGATTCATTTGCTAATATTAATTAATATTCCTTTCTTTATATAAGAAAGATTTCCTAAAAGGAGATTTAAAAATGGCAAAAAATATTTTTGTAGGGAGCCTCCCTTTTTCAGTTACTGATGACGATTTAGGACAATTGTTTGTTCAATTCGGTCAAGTTGTATCAGCCAATGTCATAAAAGACAGAGACAGTGGTAGAAGCAGGGGTTTTGGATTTGTGGAAATGACGACTGATGAAGAGGCTTTGAAAGCTATTGAGAAATTGAACGGTACCGAATTGGAAGGTAGAAAAATCGTCGTTAAGGAAGCTTTACCCAAACCTACTTTTTCAAACGGAAGAGGCGGTGGTAGGTTTAGTCGCGGAGGCCAAAGAGGTTTTGGGGGTGGCGGTAGACAAAATAGATATTAATCTAATATTTCTATGGAAAATACAAAATGTATCCGTTGCGGTAGGGTCAGGATAGAGAAAAAAAGTTGGACCGAAAGCGTAAATAATTCAAAAGTTACTTATACTGAAACTGTTTGTCCTGATAAAGAGTGTCAAAAGATAGTTGAGGAAATGTTAAAACAAAAAAAAGATAAAATTGCCCTGATAAAAATCGCTTCAGACAAACGTAAAAAAAATGCTTTCAAAAACCGAAAATTAAAAAAGACTTCCAAGTTTTTATAAAAAGTACAGCTTTTTTTACTGGACAATACTTCTTGAAAAACCAAAAATTTTTTCCGTGAAACTCAATTTAAGTTATAATGATTAAATGATTCAAAATAAACTAATTTGGCTTTCTCATACAGCAATTGAGAGTATTAACAGATGTCAAAGATGTTTTTGGCTTTCATATAAACAAAAAATTAAATTACCTGAGGGAATTCAATCACGGCTTGCCAATAGATTTGACATTGTTATAAAAAAATATTTTGATTTTTACCGTAATAAAGGAGAGTTACCCGGAGTTATAAAGAATAAAATAAACGGTTATCTGGAAAGTCCTTTTAAAGAGAAATATTTTTATCAATTCAACGATAAATATGGTTTTTTAGGAAAACTAGATGAATGTATTGTTGATGGTGATGGAGATTATATTCCAGTTGATTTCAAAACCTCTTCTTCGGATCCCAGAACTAAACCGGTGCTTGATGCGTATCAAAATCAGATAGATGAATATGTTTTTCTGCTTGAAAAAAACAAAAAATCCACAAAAAAATTCGGCTATTTAATTTTTTTCTATCCGGATTTATCCGATAGACTACATGAAGGGTTTCCAATGATTATCCATATAGAAAAGATCACAGCTTATCCGGAAAAAGTAACATCCAGGATTGAAAAAGCTGTTAAAATACTTGAAAATGATATACCGGCAAATTCTACAGATTGTGAATTTTGCGGGTGGTTTAATCAAGTAAAAAATTATTATAAATAGGATGAATAAATTATTTCCAACAACCCATTTATCATTAAATATTGTATTATCTATACTTTTGCATTTTTTTTATCCTGTAGATCAAATAATTTCTGGACCTTATAAATTTATTGGACTGATTTTTATATTTATCGGAATATTATTAAATATTTGGGCTGATTTTATTTTTAAGGAATATCATACTTCGGTAAGACCGGATAAACAACCAAAAGTACTTATAAAAACTGGACCATTCCGTTTTTCCAGACATCCAATGTATTTAGGTATGACTTTGATGCTGGTAGGACTTGGCTTTGTCTTAGGTTCGCTTGCTTCTTTTTCAGGAAGCATTATTTTCTTTTTAACAATGAATTTTATATTTGTACCGCAAGAAGAAAAGACAATGGAAGATATATTCAATGAGTATAAAAATTATAAGAAAAAAGTCAGGCAATGGATTTGATGATTATTTTTTTATGACAAAGACATGATAAAATATTTTAATCATGGACAGAATTAAACAACTTAAAGAAGACATAATTCAATTAAGAATTCAAGGCGCTACAAATGTGGCTTTAGCTACTTTGGATGGAGTGATTGAAGGTTTGAAGATGTTTGAAAATCTTTCTTTGGATCAGCTTCATAAAAAATTGAAAGATATTGCCGATGATTTAGCATATGCAAGACCAACAGAGCCTCTAGCTCAGAACGCCGTAAGATATGTTTTTAATTCCAATTTACATTCAAGAGGCGAATATGTGAAAAAAATTGAAGAATATAAAAATTTTATAGCATCTGCAAAAATGAGAATGTCAAAAGTTGGCATGTCTATGATAAAAGATGGCGGTTGCTATCTAACTCATTGTCATTCTTCAACGGTAACCTCAATGTTTTTAGAAGCAAAAAAACAAGGAAAGAAATTTTCGGTTATTGCTACTGAAACGCGTCCATTGTTTCAGGGTAGAGTGACCGTGAAAGAACTCTTAGAAGGAGGAATTGAAGATGTAACTTTAATAATTGATGATGCGGCAACCAGTATAATAAGCGGTGTTTATAATAAAATCGATGCTGTATTTATCGGAGCGGATTTATTAACAGAAACTGGTTTTGTAAATAAAATTGGCAGTATGGGAATAGCTTTAGCATGTAAAGAGTATAAAACCCCTTTATATTCAATGAGTATTTTGTTGAAATATGATCCTCGTGATTTTTCTTATGAATTGATAGAAAAAAGAAAAAGTGAAGAGGTGTGGCCAGAGGCTACATCTAAACTTAAAATATACAGTCCGGCTTTTGACTTCGTTTCATATTCTGAAATTATAAAAATAGTGTGCGAAGAAGGAATATTGGAAAATAATCAGGTTAAACAAAAAGCTTTATTAAATTATAATTTTATTAAAATTTAAAAAAATAATTATGAGTAATCCATATAAAAATTATTTATCAATAGGTGAAAATATAAATAAAGAAGATTATATAACGGTAACTTTTCAACTAAAATCAGAAGGTCAGCCTTTTGATAGGACAGCCGGAGGCGTTGCGGCAGAATCGTCCGTAGGGACATGGACAGATATCGGATTAAACGAGAAGACATTGTGGGATCATTTACACGGTAGAGTCATTGAAATGGATGAATCGAGTGGTTTATTGAAGGTAGCATATACATTAGAACTTTTCGAACCCGGCAGCATACCACAATTATTATCATCAATTGCCGGAAATATATTTGGTTTAGCTGAAGTAGCAACTCTTCGAATAATTGATATAGAATTTCCGGAAAAGTATGTTGTTTCATTTCCCGGTCCGGCATTGGGAATAGATGGTATAAGAGAAATAACCGGTATTAGTAATAGACCATTGATGGGTTCGATTATCAAACCTAAGCTTGGATTGTCCACAAATGATCATAGCGATGCAGCAATGGCGGTATATGATGGGGGTTTGGATTTAGTCAAAGACGACGAAAATCTGACCAGCCAGGATTTCAATCCGTTTTATGAAAGAGTGACGGAAATGACAAGGAGAATGAAAGAAAAAGGGTACTTAGGTAAAGGTGGTGAAAAAATTTATGCATTCAATATCACAGCGTCTTATGAAGAAATGGTAAATAGAGCAGACGCAGTAGTGCAAAATGGCGGAAATTGCCATATGATAGATGTTTTAACAGCAGGATTTGCTGCTGTTCAAGGTATACGAAATAAGAACTACCATAAAATGATACATGCTCATCGGGCTATGCATGCAGCATTTACCAGATCCAAGCAGTATGGAATGACTATGCTTTTTATCGCAAAATTATCAAGACTTGCAGGAGTTGATTCTTTACATACTGGTACTGTAGTCGGAAAAATGGAAGGGGGTAAAGAAGAGGTTCAGAATATGAATAATTTCTTACGATCGGAATGGTATGGTCTTAAAACAGTCTTACCTGTTGCCTCTGGAGGTTTATATCCAGGTCTTATACCGGATTTATACAATATATTAGGTAAGGATATGTTGTTTAATTTCGGTGGAGGTATTCATGGGCATCCTGACGGTTCATTAAAGGGTGCGCAAGCGGTGGCTTCTGCCATGAAAGCAACAATGGATGGAAAAACGCTAGAAGATTATTCCAAAAATGATCAAAATTTAGCTAAAGCTTTGGAAAAATGGGGGAATGATAAATAATATTCAGATGTTGTGTTGTAATTGTTCTAAGAATCTGTAAAGGATAATAATTTGTGCCAGTTGTGTTCCGTTATATTTATTGTTCATATCTCCAAAACATTCAGGATTTTGAGAAAATGCAGTGTCTGGATTTACACCAACTGTCTTTTTAATATTATTTTCAAATTCACAGACGGTTTTTTGAGGAATTAATCCGTCTATATGGATTACGGTCGTGTTTCTACCCCAATATATACTGGGTACGCAGGCAATACTAAAAGGCAAATTGCTTTCATCTGCTTTAAGAGATATATCAAAAGATAAGGTGAAAGGTTGTAAGGTTATTTTTGCCTGATCCAATATCATTGTTACATAATATGTATGTTTCGGAAGTTGTCCGATAAATTCATATTTGGCTAATTGTCTAATTCGGCTTTGGGATATTTTTATAACAACATTCGCATTTGTTTTTTGGAAATCTATCCATCTTTTATAAGCCGCTTCACGAGCAAGCATTTCTTCTATAAGAGGTTTTTCGTCATGATGACGAATATTGACATCTCTTTCATATTTCCATTCCCATTTGATATCCCGATCCGGATCCACGTATATGGAAAAATCTATGTATTCAAGAAATTCAGGATATAGGCTATGCAGACCCTCGATGATAATTATCGGAGTAGGTTTGAATTCGACAGGTTTTTCAAAGTCGCCGCTATGATGATTATAAATCGGTAAATTGATTACTTCACCTTTTTTCAGTTGGGAAAGGTGAGTTTTGAATAAGTCCAAATTATTTGAAAGAGGATCAAGCGGTAATTTTTTTGATATTTCTCTTTGTTTTCTATTTTCTTTATGGTAACCATCCATAGTTATTGTTTTAACTAAGTCATGACCGAATAATTTGGTAATTCCTGAAGAATAAGTTGTTTTTCCACTTCCGCTGTCTCCAGCGATAGCCATAATGAATGGAACTTTCTTATTTTGGAGTTTAGATAAAAAGTCTTGCATAATTTTATAATCAAAAATTATCTGATATAAACAGAATAAGAATTGAACGTTTTAATGTCAACTACTCCATATCTGTAAAGTCTTCTTCTGGTATAGAAATTTGATTGAGTTCTTTTTCTATTGTATCCAATGAGTCATTATTTGAAATTTCCATATTTTCAGGAATTGATTTATCTTCTTCCGAATTATTAGCGTTGTTTTCCATTTCAATTTGATTTGTTTCTACTGGTATGGGCAGTGGTTTTTGTAATCGTGTTATGACCACAGCGATAATTGCTAGAATTAAAATTATTATAAATATTAATAATCCACCTTTGTTTTTCATCAATTTCACCTCCAACTTATAATAAAATAAACCTGAAAAAGCTTATAATATTAAATTAATTTATAGATCGTGCCAAAATAACAGTTTGTTTTAATAATTTTAAAGCGTCAACAAACAACCTTCTTGTTTCAACTGTTTTTTCCTTAGCTTGATCTAAATCTATTTTCTGTTCTTCCCATGTTTCTTCTTGTATCATTTGGAATAAATTCACAGTTTGATCGCCGACTATTTTAGCTTCTTCTATTTTCGTTTTGGCTTCTTCAAGGGTAGTTTGAGCAGAAGAAATATCTTTACCATTAGACGATATGATATTTAACCTGTTCTGGATTTTTTCCGCCATCTTTTTTAAATGATTATAATGGATACTAAATCTGTTTTGTAATCTTTCTGCGTGTTTTCGAGCAAGATTGACTCGTCTTTCTTCTCTACGCTGCTGATTTTGGTCAATTTTTTCAGTTATCGTAGCTTTTATATTTTGTCCGTTTTGACCGAATATCCTTTGAGCGTTTTGGTTGTTTAAGGCAAAGGTTGGTTTAACAGTTATTATATTTGATACTATTATAATTAAAAGAAAATAAAATATTTTACTATTCATATAATTTTACCTCCTAAAGTATATAGTAACAGTATGGTTACAATAAATCTAATAGATTTTATTATCTGGAAAGCAGGATGATATATTTGTAAAATAAGTAAGCTCTTAATTATGGAATTCATTTTTTCTGTCAGCGAATTTATAGAAGCTATAAATCAGCATTTTTCACTTTTAGGTAAAGTCACTGTCGAAGGTGAAATAAGTCAAATAAATATTAGTCAAAACAAATGGCTTTTTATTTCTATCAAAGATAAGGAATCTACAATTGAAGTATTTGGGGTACTTGAGAATATCTATAATTATAATTCTTTTGAAGAAGGAATGAAGATATATGTTACTGGTGAACCTAGGCTTTATAGGAGATCTGGCAAATTTAGTATTTATGCTTACAAAATTGAACCGGCAGGCGAAGGAGCTTTAAAAATTGCTTTTGAGAAATTAAAGAAAAAACTTGAAGATGAAGGTTTATTTGAAATTACAAGGAAAAGAATTTTACCGCAATACCCTCAAAACATCGGACTAGTGACAGCTAAAAATTCCCAAGCAGAAAACGATTTTCTCAAAGTATTAAAACATCGGATGGGTGGAATTAAAATATATTATTATCCGGTATCAGTGCAGGGGGAAAATAGTGTGAAACAGATTGTTAGAGCAATTAGTTATTTAAATAGATATAGAAAAAATTTAGATCTAATTGCATTGATTCGGGGTGGGGGATCATTGGAAGATTTAAAAGCATTTAATGATGAGAAAGTTGCTCGTGCAATATTTTCAAGTAGTATTCCCATAGTAAGTGGAGTAGGACATGAAAAGGATGTTACTTTGGCAGATTTAGCAGCTGATCTTCGTGCTTCAACTCCTTCAAACGTTGCAGAATTAATATCAAGAGATAGAGTTGAAATGATAAAAAATATAGATTTTCAGTTAAGAAATATTGAATCCTTACTCAGTGAAAATACAATTCATATTTCATATCAGGTTGAAAGTTGGATAAATAGTTTATCGGTAAATTTTGCCAGTCAAAGTGAAAGACTTAATTTATTTCTGTACAGGATAGAAAAACATTTAACTAAAATGGGCCAAACTGTAGATAATATAGTCTTTTTTATAAATTTGTCCGTAAGACAAATAAGAGATAATTATCTAAATTTCACAGAAAGAGAAAAATTAAAAATCAATTCTTTGAACAGATTAGTGCAAAACCTAGATTATCGAAGTATCCTTTCCAGAGGATTTGCTATAGTTAAAACAGAAAATGGTCGTATAATAAAGTCTGCCGTTGATTTAAATATTGGACAGAATATCCAAAATATTTTCCATCATGGAGCCACTTTATCAAAAATTTATAAAATAAATAAGGGGAATTATGAAGAAGAATAATAAACAGTCACTATCAGAAGCATATAAAGAATTGGAAAAAATTACACAGGAATTCGAAAGTAATGAGATAGATCTGGAAAAAGGAATTCCTAAATTTAAGAAAGCTTTAGAACTTGCCAGATATTTAAAAAGAAAAATTTCTGAAATCGAAAACGAAATCGAGGAAATTAAAGATGATTTCAAAGATGTATATGAAAATACAAAGGATATAGATTCTGAAGATATTGACAGTAGAGATGATATTAAAAATCATTAAAGTGAAAAATGCTGACTATAGCCGTCGGATCAAAAAACCCATCAAAGATTAAAGCAGTTGAGGATGCTTTTAAAATACTGTTAAAAAGAAAACCTTTTAAATTACTTACTTATAACTCTCCTTCGTTAGTATCTAAGCAGCCGATGAATGAAAAAGAATGTATTCAAGGAGCATATAATCGGGCTTTAGATGCTATTAATCGGTCAGACGTGGATATTGCGGTAGGTTTGGAGGCAGGAATTTCAAAAATTACCGGTAAATATTTTACCGGTGGATGGGTGGTCATGATAGATAAAAATAATAATGTTTCAAAAAGCGCTACATTGAAAATACAAGTACCGGAAAAAATTATGGAAATGGTTAAAAACAAATATCAACTGGGTGAGGCAACCGATATGATATATAAAAAAAAAGACACAAGCAAAAAGATCGGCTTTTTTGGTTTAATATCAGATAAACTGATAACTAGAAGCAGTGCATATAAAGATGCGGTGATTGCTGCTTATAAATATTTATTTTATGCTAAAAATGCTTGAAATATATTCAAAAGTAACCCGTAGGTGATAATTGATCAAAACAGACAAAAAATATATAAAAAATAATTATTTCTTTTTTAATTTTGGAGGTCTGAAAATATAATAAATACTACCCAATCCCCAGATAATTGACAAAAAACTTAATATCCATCCGATATAAGGAACAGAAAAAGCAAGCCAAGATATACTAATCCCAAGGATTGAAGAAATAATGATTGAGTTAGTTTTTCTTTTGCTTAAATTTTCATAAAAAATAATTCCCAATGTTATAGCCGTGATAATTCTTGAAAAAATTAATGCAAGAATATATAGAAACAATAACAAAATCGATATTGGAATACCGATAATGCTTATAAGAAGAGAAATTATAAGCAAAGGAGTTAAAAAGAATATCAAAAAGCCTATTCCAAGTGTTTTAGCTCTTTGAAATATTATATATTTTGTAATTTTAGTTAAAGTATTACCAAAAAAAATTGCCAATATTATACTTAATGTCAAAAATACCAAAAAGGATTTTATTTTATTTTCCAAACTCATTGCTGGTTTGATGTTCGAATAAAAGGGTTTTTCTCCTTTTTTTATCTCTTTTTCAGGAATTATATGATTAGGTTTTATTACCAAATTTGCTCCTTGAGAAATATAAGCTTCATTTTCACTATGGTATTCAAGCGTACCTTCTATAACCGCATTGTCATCAATAGTTAAGTTATTTGTCCATATATTTATATTTTTAGAAATTACACTATCAATTTTTACTGTTTCAGCTCCCCCTAAAACTGATTTTCCTATATTGCCATTGAGATTGATTTTTTGTGCTCCAAAAATAACTTCGCCCAGTGTTTTTGCATTGTGATTTATAGTTTGTCCGAAAATTGTCGCATTTTTCCCAATATAACCATCGGTTGATACATTTTGTCCGGCAATTCTGACATCTCCTTCAATATTGCTGTTTGTGATAGTGAGATATTGTCCAACGCAGATAACATCACCTTTAATATCTGCTGAAATTGAAATATCTTGACCGGCACAAAACAGATCGCCGTTTATCAAGCCTCTTATTTCAACATCGTCTCCAGCGATAAGTAAACTGTCATCAATTTCCTCAAGGCTACTTATTTTTGTCTTTGAATCTGTAATTATTTTAATAGCATTTACATTTTTGGGGAATAAAAAAGGTAAAGATAAGATGAAAATAATTAAATGAAGAATAATTTTTTTCATTTTGGTTAATTATATATAGATATGTATATAAATTCAAACTGTTATAATTGTATTATGAAAAAAATAATATTAATTTATGTTACTTGTTCAAGTGAAAAAGAAGCAGAGAAAATTGGAGAATTGCTTTTAAAAAAAAATCTTTGCGGTTGTGTGAATGTAATTCCAAAAATGAACTCTATGTATTTATGGCCGGTTGGTTCAAAAAGAATTGAAAAATCAAGCGAATCGATATTGATAATTAAATCAGTTGAAGAAAATTACAGGAAAATCCAAAGTGAAGTATTGAAAATTCATTCCTATGAAAATCCTTGTATATTATCAATATCTGTAAAAGATATTTTTCAAAAATACTATCAGTGGTTAGTTAATGAAATGGAATAATATATCTCCAAGATTTAATCAACATCTGGTACAAACAAGAAAATATTCATACCAATTTAACATGATATTAATCATTTACTTTTTATATAAAAACCCCGTAAAAAAACTACGGGGTTTTATATATTGGTGAATAATTACTTTGTTTTGGTTTTAACCGATATTTTTTTAGGTTTTGCCTCTTGGGCAATCGGAGCTTTGATTGTAACAACACCATCATTTACTTCAGCTGAGATTTTATTACCGTCTACTGCTCTAGGAAGAGTAGTGGTGTAATCAAAAGAGCTCATTTTTTGCTGTTTATAAACAACTTTCTTTTTATCTTTCTCTTCTTTAGTTTCTTCAATTTGAGCTTTGATTCGCAGAACGCCATCTTCAAAAGTAACATCTACTTTTTCCGCAGGTACTCCGGGTACAGCCGCTTTTACGATAACATCTGTGTCTGTTTCATAAACATCTAGCCCTTCGGTAACTTGTATTTGAGGCCAGTCTTCCTCTTCATCCCAGAAACTTGGTATTCGATTTGTAGCCCAAGGAGAAAATGGTCTCAATCTGATTATGGACATAATATATCACCTCCTTTATAATTAGCAGTCTATCATAAAGAGTGCTAATTTGTCAAGTGGTTATCTTGATATTATATATGTTGAAATGCTATATTAAGCCTAACTTATGAATAGGAAAATATTTTTTATCATTTTGATCGTATTTATAGCTTTGATTTTTGGTTTGTATACTCTATTTACAAAAAGTTTCCAACCCAAAGGTGGATTAAAAATTACTTCTAATATTAAGGCAAGTGTATTTATAAATGAAAAATTGGTTGGTAATACAGATTATCAAGATCGAATTTCCCCTGGTGAACTGGTTGTGAAATTGATTCCCGAACAAACTTCTGATCAGACAGTCAGTTGGCAAGGAAAAGTAATGATTGTTCCGTCTTTTCAGACATACGTCAGACGGGAATTCGGCCCAAGTGAGTTGACAAGTTCATTAGAAGTTATATCTTTGGAAAAAATTCAAGGCACTGAAGCACAGATTGCTGTTGTGACACAACCTGAAGCTGCGGTAATTTTACTGGATGGTCAAGAAAAAGGAATTACACCCTTAGTAATACGAGATGTGATAACAGGAGAACATGAAATTGCTGTAAATGCGCCCGGTTATATCAGTAAAACTATTCGGGTACAGGTTAGTTCGGGTTACAAACTTACTGTTAATGTTCAATTAGGAATAACTTCCGAAGGACCAAGGCCGACAGCAAATCCGACCGGTACAGATAATAATCAGCAATCAGCTGATACTACTGAAAAAAAAGAGAGTAGTATTGACAAAGTAGTGACAATCAAAGATACTCCGACAGGATTTCTCAGAGTAAGAAGCGGTCCTTCTACCTCATCATCCGAATTAACTCAAATAAAACCAGGAGAAAAATTTACATTACTAGAGGAACAGTCAGGTTGGTATAAAATTGCTTATGAAGAGGGTAAAGAAGGGTGGATTTCTTCCAGATATGCAGAAGTTTCAGGTGAATAATTATTCTCTTGATTCTTTATTGAGTTTTCTGAAATAATTTATCCAGACAATAAATGCAAATATTAAAGTAAAAATTAAAACTATCGCAAAAATTTTTTGCTGACTGTTTAAAAAAAGCGCCATAATCCCAAATATCGCAGATAATAAAATATAGAAGGTTGCGATTTTCTTTTTATTCCAACCTAACTTCAACAGATGATGATGTAAATGATCTGAAGAAGCCCAGACAGGAGATTTTCCTGAAAGGATTCTTTTAAAAAGCATAAAAAATGAATCTGTGATGGGAACTGCTAAAACTAAAAGCATTGTTCCTAATTTTGAGAATGAAAGAATTGATAATACAGAAAGCATAAACCCTGCTAGAGTTTTTCCGCCATATCCAGGCATTATTTTTTGAGGATAGAAATTCCATGGTAAAAATCCTAAAAACGCACCGAACGTCGCAAATGATAAATAAGTTACCGGTAGCTGTAAAGGATCGACATTTGCATATCTAATTGATAATATTCCAATCACCAATGATGAGATCGATACAAAACCTGGAAGTTGACCATCAACTCCTCCAGACCATCCAACTATATTCATTGTCCATACAATAAAAAGCATAGTAAATATTTTGTCTAGAGAAAGACCAAATAAACTAATATTTATTGATTGAAAATTCAGAATGCCTCCGAAAGGATTAGTTATATAGGGAATTGTAATTCCTGCATTGATTATTAATAGAGCAATAATCAAATTAAATATGAATCTTAAATAAGGCGAAAGATCTTTTTTATCATCCCAGATTCCCAATAGAATTAAAAATAATGATCCTAAAATCAACGAGATAAATTGATTATTAGGGTAAATGAAAAAAACAGCGGTTAAAAATATTCCCAAAAAAAGCGGGACGCCGCCTGCTCTAGGTATAACGTTGGTATGTGTATGAGCAGGATGTTTTCTTTTTTCAGGATCATCAATCAATCCGAACATATTGGCAATTTTTATCGTTATAGGGGTAAAAAAATAAGTGATTGTAAAAGATCCAATTATAATCAGTAAAATATTTAAATACATTATGTTATAAGAAAAACAATTTTTATAAAACTGTATAAAAGAAAAGAAGATACTGTAAGTCCGATAAGCACCGAAATTTTTGAAGAAAAAACCGATTTTTTATAAATAAAACACGCAATTATATAATTTAAAGTGAAAAAAAAGATAGATAAAAAAGGTAGTATCAATATATCTATAGGGGTACCTAATTGGGTATTCCCAGGTATGTGTGAGTAAAATAAAGGCAGTTCAGGTGGTAAATATTTCCATTTCCAGATAAAGATTACAAGATAAGCAATTATTATGATTAAAAACAATTTAGTTGATTTATTTATGATTTTATCTTCGTGTAGAGGTATCAGTAAAAAAGTATTTTTTATCATTATTGATTCCTGATAAATACAGAATAATTTGCATCATCAGTTATAAGATATGTTTTATTTGCATTCGGAAATTCCGTTTTTGAAATATTATTAAAGGTTACCGTAATCCCAATATACTCAGGTATTGAAATATTATCGGGATTATAAATAAAAACCTTATTTTCATTTTTAAAATAATACGCCGATTCCAAAAAAGCAATCGGTGTTTTTGCATATACAAAATCGTTTTCTTGAGCAATCTTGTTGATTTCTAAGAATAATGTTTTGAAATCTGTTTTTTTATGAAAAGGAGTTATATAAATATTAAAAAATATTATGAAAACGAAAGTTATAGCCGCAATAGTATTTCTAATAATTTTATTTTTTACCAAATAAATAGAATAAGATAATGCAATAATTTCAAAAACGGTGATGAAGATAAGATATCGATTGACATAAATTGGTCGTTTTATCACAGAGTAAGTTAAAATAAATGACAATGGGAGAAAAATAGGAATATTTAATAAAAGCGACATTTTTCTATTTTTGTAAAAACCGTAAATAATGAAAAATAATATAATTAAGGAGACTATAGCTGTTTTTGTCCATAGTGTTCCCGGGGTTCCTTCGTAATTAGTAAATAGATTACCTAGAGAAGATTGTATTAGTTGTTTATCTACAGGAAATATCCAAGAATTCTTTGATCTGATGAATTGATTGATTATAACCGGTATCCAGGGAAGAAAAAAAAGTACAGGTTTGAATATCAGATATAGTTCTTTGTATTTTTTTGAATAAATTAAATTCCAAACAAAAAAAGATACTGGAACAAAAATAAAGAAAGAATGTGTGTATAGTCCAAAAACATTAACCAATAGATAATGATTCCATTTTTTAATGATAAAATAATACAAAGAACATAGAGTAAATAGAGCATATAAGGCATACATTCTAATTTCAAACGCATAATATATTAGCATCGGATTAAACAATGTAAATAAACATACAAACACACTGAATTTTCTGGAAAATATTTTTTTTGATAATAGATAAGCATAATAAACAGTAAGCAAATGTGCACTAAAAGACAAAAGTTTTAAGAGAATATCCGTTCTTCCGAATATGGTAATCCAAAAATGTAGCAAGATATAATATAAAGGCGGATTAAAATCACTTGCAGTTTTAATTATAATATCGGAAATACTGTTTTTTGCCATGAAATAAGAGAATGCTTCATCACGCCAAATGGATTGGATAAAGTAAAATATCGGAGTATTGTATAAAAATAAATTTATCAGATTATTCATCGTTTCTATATTTTTTCAGTTACTTTATATTCTAATCTTTTCCCGATCATCAGTCTTGTATGTGCTTCCAATGCCGGTAAAGATGAAAAAAAGAATGATACGATAGGTAATAGAAACCATTGAAAAATCAAAAGTGGTGTTTTTGCTATTGAATAATTAGCAGGTCTTTTAGGTCTTGATTTTGCATCAAGTGTTATTAAGATCAAAAGAAAAGCCGTGGTGATTGTCAGTATAAAACCGGACAATTTTGGCAAGTTATGCCCCAATGCCGTTCTAGCAAAATTTGGATTGATTAGACCCGGTATTGAAGCACTGACAGTCAAGATAAAAAAAGCTATTGGCCAAAGAAGATGAGTTTCTATAACGAATAATACTCTAAAAAATTTTGGAACGATAGGAATATGAGGTGTAGTAAAAAATTTATAAATTGCATAAGGTACATCTGTAATACCCCAAGCCCATCTTTTTTCCTGTTCATAACGGGATTTGAATGTTTTTAAGATACTTCTGTTATTAACGGCATCTCTGGTTATTATCAAATATATCGGGATCGTTTTAACTTTTTCGCCAAGTTTAAAAAAGGCTTGTAAAAAAACATGCCAGTCTTCGGGGATTATATCTGTATCCCAGTATCCAATTTTTTCAATCATTTTCAGGGATGCGGAGTAAGTGGAAATTTGAATTAAATTATCTGGCTTTGATAAAGCCGCAAGTCTTGAAATGCTTGAAATAGTTGCTTGAATTCTAATCGGTAAGGGTATTTCCCAGAAATTACTGTAAAGAAGGACCGGTGCCCAGTAGAAATGAAAAAATCTGTCTTTATCTGATAGAAAAAGATATGATAAATAAGAAAAATATTTTTTTGGCATTAACGAATCTGCATCACAGGATGTAATCGTTACATAATCCAAATTCATTTTTTTCTCTTTGATAATTTTTGTAGCATAACGGGCAGCCCAAGCGGAATTACTGGCTTTACCGATTACTTCATTTTTAAGCTGAGGATGAAACGTGGCGCTTATTAATCCGAAAATATTTTTGTATTTTTTTATCAAAAATTCTGCCCTGTCACGAGCTTGTTGACCTTCTCGTTCTTCCATCGCTAAAATTACGAAAATTCTTTTTACTGGGTAATCCTGTTGAGATAAAATTTCTAGTGTTTTATCTACTTTTTCCTGTCCTTCTTTATAATTTGCAATTAATACTATATGGTGTAAATGTTTAAAACCGGATAGTTTTTTTGAAAGTTTTAACCAATCTATTTTTGAAAGTTTTTGTAACTTGAAATAAGACCAAGTTGAAAGTACAGTTGCCATAAAAGATTTATAAAAAAAATAAACATTAAAAGTCAGAATAAAATATGCGACTACTGCCGGATGGTAAAAAGATAACCAAATTGGCATAGTAAGTAAAAACCAAGTTATGAAAGGGAAAATAATTTCCAATAATCTGATTATAGTTTTGGGATATTTACAAAATATACTATACATTATGAGGGTATTTTAGCATAATAATAAGCTACACTCTAAAAAGTTTATAAGTGTTTTTTTCTGTTTCATATTCTAACATTTCTAAGTCAACACCAAGTTTTTGAGCTAGAAATTTTGCAATTAATTCCAAATTTTCCGGTTCATTACGTTTGGATCGATGCGGATAAGGAGTAAGATAGGGAGAATCTGTTTCCAATAATATATTTTTTACTCCTGCATATTTTACTAACTCGACTATAGAATAATTTTTAGGGTAGGTAATAATTCCGTTTATACCGATAAAAAATCCCATATTAAGAATATCATTCAAATTGTCCTTATCTCCTTCAAAACAATGAAATACAGCTGAAAGGCGATTAATATTTGAATATTTTTTCAGAATATCTATCATATTTTTATAAGCGTTACGGCAATGAAAAATTAGAGGTAGATTTTTTCTAACAGCAATTTCCAAATGGATTGAAAACAACTCCTGTTGACTTTTTTTTATTTCGTCAGTTATTGGCGGGTAATTCTTATAATGATAGTAATCGATACCTGTTTCACCAAAAGCAATTACTTTTTTGTTCTCCGAAATTTTTAAAAGTTGTTTAAAGATATTTTCACTACCTATTATATTTAAGTCATTTACATGATGAGGGTGAATACCAATGGTTGCATAGCATTGTTTGTGTTTTTCGCAGATACTGACGGCTTTTCGACTAGAGCTTAATTTTGTACTGGGAATAATAATTTTTTTCACTTTTTTTTCTTCAGCTCTTTTTATCACAAGGTCAAAATCTTTATCAAAAGCATGAAAATTCAAATGAGCATGAGTATCTATCAGCATAAACTAAATTCTTGGAAAAAGCGGTTTAAGTGATTTCAAATCTGTTTTCATAAAATGTTTCAAAATAATATCAGCTGTTTCTGGTAGAAATGGTGCTAGGTTATATGAAATATATATTACCTTGTTAACAGCAGTTTCAAGAATATTGTTTAAATCTTTTGGATTCCGGATTTTCCAAGGTTTTTTTTCGTTTAGATAAATATCTGTTTTTTTTATTTCATCCCAAATTATTTTCATTGCCTCGTCAAATTTGTATTTATCAAGTAATGCAGCGATGTTTGGATCATAAGATGGCATATTTTTTTTAGATAATACTGTTTTTTCGCATAGTTTAGCAATTCTGGATACAAGATTGCCTATCCCGTTAGCCAGGTTGGAATTATACACCTCAATAAACCTATTCATAGAAAAGTCACCATCATCATATGATGGAATTTGGCTTAATAAGTAGTATCTTAATGCGTCCGTACCGTATTTTTCGGTTATACTTGTCGGATCAACCGTATTACCGGTGCTTTTGCTTATTTTTTGACCGTTATTTGTTATAAATCCATGGATGAATACTTGTTTAGAATTTGGTAGTTTTGCCGACATTAACATTGCTTGCCAAATTGCAGTTTGTTGTCTTAAATTGTCTTTTCCGGCTACTTGATATCCAGGCCAAAAAGTATCATATTGACTGTTATTATCAGGCCATCCAAGAGTTGAAACGTAATTTATCAAAGCATCAAACCAGACGTACATGACATGTTTGGGATCGTCAGGCACATCAATTCCCCAAGGCATTTTTTCTTTTAATCTGGAAATACTGAAATCTGTGAGACCTTTTTTGACGAAATTGATGATTTCCCTATATCGATTTTGGGGTATAACGAAATCCGGATTTTTTCTATAAAAATCCAATAGTTTATTCTGATACTTGGAAAATCTGAAAAAGTAGTTTTCTTCATTTATTAATTCTATTTGTTGATTTGGATGGATTGGACAAATTCCTTTTTCCAATTCCGAATCGGTTTTTTCCAGTTCACAACCGACACAATATTTAATTTTATAATGTTTTTTATAAATATCTCCATTTGCATAACAAATTTGCCAAAATTTTTGTGCTGCTTTTATATGCTTTTTATCAGATGTTCGGATAAAATGTGTATATCCTAGATTCAAGGCTTTTTTTAGGTTATTGAATTTTAAAGCATATTCATCACAGTAAAGTTGAGGATCTTTTTTTTCTGCTATAGCTTTTCGGTATATTTTCAGTCCATGTTCATCTGTTCCGAAATTGAAAATAGTTTCATATCCGGTTAAATGTTTATAACGGGCAATTACATCAGCTTGAATAATTTCCAAAGCAAATCCTATATGAGGTTCAGCGTTTACATACGGTAGTGTGGTTGTGATGTAGTATTTATTTTTCATGGTCAAAATTATACCAACAGTCGATAATTAAAACAAAACTATTTGATTTTTAAGATTTGCTTAAAAATTACCCCTAGAAAAATTATCAGTAGTAAGTTAATTAAGTTTAGTAAATTTAATTGTCTAAGAAAAATAACTAAAATTATTGAGAATAAGTAGATATATTTTGATTTGTCTTTTATAAATAATTTGATAATTAAATAAATAATCAATGTCAGCAAAGTATAAAAAATAAAATAAACATATTTCGCTTCAGGTGGAAAGTAATTAATAAATCCTAATAGGATTATTGACCATATTATTATTTGTATATAAGCATTTCGTTTATTTATATATCGATGTGGCACAATGATTTAATTGTAAAATGATTGATGTTAGAATAGAAAGCAGTAATTCAATTTTTTATGTTTTATTTTTTAATCATACTCATTTTAATTGTTCTAATCGGAATGATAATTTTAGGATTTTTGTTCAGGATTTGGTTGAACGATTTAGCAAATAAGCAAAAGCCGTCGGAAGAGATCATGGAATGGTTAAAAAGCACTAATTCAAGAATTGATCAGCAAAACAAAAACATTGTATCAACTTTACAGTCATCTACAAAAGATTTAAACGAAAGACTTGATAATGCGGCAAAATTCATTTCCAGTGTACAAAAGAATATTGGAGAAATGAGTGAAATAGGGAGAGGGATGAAGGAACTGCAGGATTTTTTAAAAAGCCCAAAATTAAGAGGCAATATTGGAGAACAAATTCTAAAGGAATTATTATCGCAAATGCTACCTAAACAATCATTTTTTCTTCAGCACACTTTTAAATCAGGAGTAACTGTAGATGCAGCTATAAAAACCAGCTCCGGCATAATACCCGTTGACTCTAAGTTTCCGATGGAAAATTTCCGTAAAATATTGATCAGTAAAAATAATGAAGAAAAGAAACAGGCAAATATGGAATTTGAAAAAGATGTAAAAAAACATATTGATGATATTTCCAAAAAGTATATTCTTGCAGAAGAGGGAACGATTGATTATGCCCTAATGTACTTACCCAGTGAGGCGATTTACTATGAGGTTGTAAATAATCCAAAATTATTTGATTATGCTAGTTCGAAAAGAGTGTTGCCTGTTTCTCCTATGACTTTTTATGCATATTTGAGAACAATTTTGATGTCATTTGAAGGGCAAAAAATCGAAAAACAAGCAAAGCAGATTTTACAACTTATTAGGGCAATACAGAAAGATTATCTAAAAACCGAAGATAATCTGTCTACATTACAGAAACATTTAAATAATGCATATAATCAGATGAGCAATGTCATGTCAAATTTCGTGCTTCTTGGTCAAAAAATTACTTCTGTAGATCTATTTGAAGAAAAAGATATTAAAAAAATTACATAATATTTAGGAGGTAATTATAAATGATAAAAAAAGAGAAAAAAGAAACATTTAATATAAACGGTGAAAAATTAATCAAAAAGGTAAAAAAACTTATCAAAGAAGGAAATGTGAGAAGGATAATTATAAATGATAAATCGGGGAAGACTTTTGTTGAATTCCCTTTAACAATAGGAGTTGTCGGTGCTGTTGTTGCGCCTATTCTTGCAGCGGTCGGGGCAATTGCTGCTTTGGTCACTGAATGTACAATTACCGTAGTAAGAGAAGAATAGAATTTGAATTTAAAATTCACTTGATATTATGGTGTTTATTCCTTTGTTATTGACATTATTAGCAGGTTTGTCAACTGTAATTGGAGGTATGATTATTCTGTTTATTAAAAATATAAACAGAAGATTTTTAAGTTTTTTCTTAGGATTGTCTGCCGGAGCAATGATATATCTTTCATTCGTAGAATTGCTCCCAAGTGCTTTTAGTCATATTGGATTTCTTTCTACAAATGTCTTTTTTTTCTTCGGAATTCTATTCATCGGAATTATTGATTACATTGTTCCTCATCATTATTCAAAAGTATGTCTAAAAAATGGAAAACAGTACGATAAATTGATGGTAACAGGAGCCATGGTGATGTTGGGAATTACCATTCATAATATTCCTGAAGGTATAGCTGTTTTTATGAGTTCGTTTGGAAATATAAAATATGGCTATTTGATAGCTTTTGCCACCGCACTTCATAATATTCCTGAAGGTATTGCAGTAAGCGTACCGATTTATTTTGTTACAAAAAATATCTGGTTGAGTTTAGGTTATTCCTTTCTTGCTGGAATTGCAGAACCGATAGGTGGATTGCTAACATTTTTTATTTTAAGCCCTTTTATAAGTCAAACATTTCTATTTTCTCTTTTTGCCTTTATTGCAGGTATAATGGTTTTCATTAGTTTTGATGAATTGTTGCCGTCATGTTTTGAATATTGGCAAGGTCATACAGCGATCGCAGGAGTTATATGTGGGATGCTTATGATTGCATTTAGTCTCCTTTTCATCTGAGAAAAATAAACTTAGAAAAATTGACAAAATCTCCAAATCCTGTTATTATGAATATATATTCATAAAGAAGGGGGTGAGAATTCATGCCAAATTATGATGGAAGCGGACCGCAAGGACGAGGTCAGATGACTGGAGGAGGTTTTGGATTTTGTCGGAGAGCCAGATGGTTTGGAATGGGTTTTGGACATAGAAGAGGTCAAGGAAAAGGTCGTGGATTAGGTAAATATTTTGGGTGGAATATTTCACAAACAAAAGAGGATGAAATAGATGATATTAAAGATTACAAAAAAGCCTTAGAGGAAGAATTAGAAGATGTTAATAAAGAGCTTTCCGTTATCCAAAAACAGCAATAAGTTTATTTTATATATATTGAGTATTTGACGATCAAAAACTTAATATATGGTCATATAATAAATGTATAGAGGAGTTATTTGATGACCAGGCCTAAATTGCCCAGATTTATAAAATTCAAACCAAATATTTATTACTTTAAACCTCGTGGTATTCCTTTGAGAAGTCTCGAAGAGATCACTCTTTTTCCGGATGAGTTGGAAGCGATTAAAATATATAATATTGATGGATTTGAGCAAATAGAGGCTGCAAAAATGATGAACATATCTCAACCGACATTTGCCAGGATTTTAAAAAGTGCTTTTATAAAGCTATCTCAAGCGATAATATACGGAAAAGCTATCAGAATTGAGAAATATACAAAATAAAATATTTATTATTCAATTCCCAATAGTTGACTTAATTTAGGCTTATCAAATCCGATGATATATTCTGATTCGCCTTCGTCGTAAGTTATTTCGGTGACCGGTACTCCCATTTGACCGGTTTTTTCAACCATATCTTGAGCTGCTTTTGGGTTGAGATCGACATGAATAATATCATGTTTAATTTTATTGTTTTCAAGCCATGATTGTTCCATTTTGCAATAAGGGCAAGTCATTGTGGAATAAAGTTTAACACTAGCCACCTTCATTTCGCTTACTCCTGCAGATTTATGAATCAAATTTTTGATTTGTTTTTCTGCTTCTGTTGCAAGATTGGTAATATCTTCATTTTGAGCTAAGGCTTTGATTAACGTCGGCTGTCCGGTACCGATAAGGATATCACCGTTTTTTTCAAATATAGAAATTGCACACGGTAAAAAACCAATCAGTTTATGATTTTTGTCCAAAATTGTTTTTATCCAATCTGGCCGGCAAATAAGGATCATTTTTCCCGAGTTTTTACCAAATGTTGTCTCTCCTAAATTTTTCCATCCATATATTTCTGCATTTTTTATTAAGTTTTTAATAGTATCGGATAATGAATATTTACTTTTTCGAAAATATGCTATGTTCATTTTGTGATCTCCTTTTTTAACTTAATAATATTTTCAGCAATTTGCGCAGTTTTTTTATATTTAAGTGAATAAAATATATATAATCCTTCTTTTTTATATTTAACTAAACCGGCCTTTTTCAATTTATACAGATGTTGAGAAACTGCCGATTGCGACAGTTTGCATGAATTAATAAGTTGAGCAACATTTCTGGAATTTTTTGCCAGACAGGTAATTAATTTTAGTCTAACCGGATTACATAAAGCTGATATTACATCTCTTTCCACATATATATATTAGCAAATGCTAATATATAAGTCAATATAGAACTACCTTGCAATTTCTCAGGTATTTCTCAGGAATTTGTTATAATTTAGCTCTTATGAAAGTTTTAATAATAGAAGATGAGCATAAGATAGCCAATTCCATAAAAAAAGGTTTGGAACAAGAATCGATAATAGTTGACGTTGCTTATGATGGTGAATCTGGTTTTGATTTGGCAAGCAGCGAAGACTATGATGTAATTATTTTAGATCTGAATTTACCGAAAATCAGCGGTATGGAAATTTGTTTTAAATTACGTAAAGAGGAAGATGTTCATACTCCGATATTGATGCTGACAGCAAGAGGTGGTGTCGAAGACAGAGTAAAAGGACTAAACTCTGGTGCTGATGACTATGTAGTTAAACCGTTTTCATTTTTTGAACTATTAGCCAGAATTAAAGCATTAGGTAGAAGACCCAAAAATCAGGTTGATAACGTTTTAAAACTGGATGATTTGAAAATTGATACATCCAGTTTCAAAGTTACCAGGTTTGATAAAGAAATCATACTTTCCAAAAAAGAATATGCATTACTTGAATATATGATGAGGCATAAAGGTAAGGTTTTGACTAAAGATCAGATAATTAATAACGTTTGGAATTATGATGCTGATGTGTTGCCGAATACAGTTGAAGTTTATATAGGATATTTAAGAAATAAAATCGACAAACCGTTTATAAATAAACAAAAATTAGTTCATACTGTAAGGGGTTTTGGTTATAAATTAGGAGAGTGAATATGTTTGAAAAAGCAAGGGTTAAACTAACTTTATGGTATTTATTGATTATCATGTCTATTAGTTTATCTTTTAGCCTGGTGATTTATAAAGGAGTTAGTTTGGAATTTCAAAGGAGATTGAATTCAATAGAAAGGAGAGTCAGACGAGATCAAATTACATTTCGGTTAGAGCCAGATATTCCTTTGGAGGTTTTTCTTGAAGATTTGGAACAAGCAAAAAAAAGAGTATTGATTTTGTTAGTTTATGCAAACGGTGCGATATTATTATTTTCATCTGTTGCCGGGTATTTTTTAGCCGGTAAAACCTTAAAACCTATAGAAGAGACATTGGAAGAACAAAAAAGATTTGTCGCCGATGCTTCCCATGAGCTTAGAACACCGTTGACTTCTCTAATTACTTCTATAGAAGTAGGATTACGTGATAAAAAATTGCTACTTAATGAAGCAAAATCAATTTTAAAAAGTAATTTAGAAGATATAAAAAACATGCAGAATCTGACTGATAATTTATTAAGCTTAGCCCGTATTCAAGCCAACAATCAAAAATTAGAACATGAAGATATAGATTTATCTGATGTTGTTTCTATTGTAATAAAAAAATTTAGACTGCTTATAAAAGCTAATAAACAAAAAATCTCATTAGATTTGAAAAATGCACCGGTATATGCAAGAAATGAGGATATTTTTAAATTAGTTCAGATATTTATTGATAACTCCATAAAATATACTCCAATAAAAGGAGAGATTAATATAAAGACAGGTAAAGAGAGAAATTTTGTATATTTGGAAATTTCTGATACAGGAATAGGTATTGAAAAGACTGATTTACCGCATATTTTTGACAGGTTTTATAGAGCGGATAAATCAAGAGCCAAAAACCAAATTTCCGGTTTTGGTTTAGGTTTATCATTGGCAAAAAAAATAGTAGATAATTATGGTGGTGAAATAAAAGTTAAAAGTATTTTAAATCAGGGTACTACTTTCAAAATAATTTTACCTGCAAAATCTAGTTAACACAGATTTTTAGACTTCTAAGCATTTTCTCAGCATTACTGGATAAACTAATAGTAATTCTATTTATAAGGAGGTGAAAAAAATGAGAAAAAAAATTATATTTACTACATCTTTACTATTATTTATATTGACGGTTTATCTAAAACCGACAGACGGTGTCGATGCTTTTTGGCCTTTTGACGGTTGGAAAAAAGATGGGGAAACTCAGATTTCAAACGATTATTCTTTTCCGCCCGTAATTCAACGCATTATCGATAAATTTAATCTAAATAAAGATGAAGTTAAAAATGTCATGAATGATTTTAGAATTGAAAAACAGAAAGATGCGCAAGCAAATTTTGAAGAAAAATTAAGTCAGGCAGTCAAAGACGGAAAGCTTACTGAGGAGCAAAAAGCTAAAATCTTAGAGTTTCACAATAAAATGCAAGAGCAGAAAGTAAACTGGCAAAGCTTGATGCCAACAGAAAGAAAAGAAAAAATACAAGCCTTAAAAAAAGAAATGCAAGACTGGGTAAATTCCCAAGGGATAAATTATAGAGACTTTATGGGATTTGGCTTGATGGGAGGTAATAAAAGATTCGGGAGAGGATTTTCTATGAGAGGTTGGTAATTATAAAAGCGGTCAACATCCAAAAATACTCCCTTTTAAAAGGGAGTATTTTTTATAATACATTATCAATTCTCAGCTTGTTCTCAGTTATATAAAATAATATTATAAATATTATTAAATTTATTAACTATGACAGAAAAGAAAAAAGAAAATGATTCCTCTTCAAGTATTATTCTAAAAATTCGGAAATTTATTTTTAAAAAACCTAAAATATCTGGCGGAATTATCATATTTATTATTGTTTTAGCTTTTTCCTATAATAAATTTTTTACCCAAAAAAATAATACTCAAGCTTATCAAACAGAAAAAGTTACAAAAGGAAATATCGTTTCAAGCGTATCTGCGTCAGGACAAGTTTTAAGTGTAAATATCATGAGTGCAAACACAAAAGCATCCGGAATTGTGAAAAAAGTCTATGTTAAAGATGGTGATATTGTCAGAAAAGGAGATAAAATTCTGGAGATCGATTTGGATTTTCAAGGAAGACAGAAAAACGCGGCCGCTTGGTCATCATATTTATTAGCAAAAAACAGTTTGGAATCAGCCAAAGCAACACAGTTAACTTTGCAGGCAGATATGTTTTCGAAATGGGATACTTTTAAAGAGTTGGCAGAAAGCAGTACTTATGAAGATATAAATAGTGCTACACGGAATTTACCAGAATTTCATATTCCGCAAAAGGAATGGTTAGCTGCAGAAGCTAAGTATAAAAATCAAGAAGCAGTTATTGCACAAGCGCAAGCATCAATAAATAATTCCTGGCTTGAATATCAGTTAACATCTTCAATAATTACCGCTCCGACAGATGGTACAATTACATCTTTGATGTTTACTGATGGAATGAGTATCGGATCTTTGGACACCGGAAATACTTCTTCAAACCAAAAAGTAGCAACAGTAGAAACACAAGGTACTCCAATTGTCAGCGTGAATTTATCCGAAATTGATGTTTCTAAAGTACAAATCGGTCAGAAAGCCACAATTACTTTGGATAGTATTTCAGATAAGACATTTACCGGAGTAGTAACAGGTGTAGATAGGATAGGGACAACTACAAGTAATGTGACTCAATATCCGTCAATTATCAAACTTGATTCAAATTCCAATCAAATATTACCAAATATGTCAGTTACTGCAAATATTATAATTTCTTCTAAAAACGATGTTTTACTTGTACCGTCAAGCGCAGTTCAAACTCAGGATGGAGTATCGGCCGTGGAAGTTTTACAAAACGGTCAGATAAGATATATACCGGTTGAAATAGGATTAACATCTGATAGTCAGTCAGAAATCATTTCCGGTTTAGAAGAGGGAGAAGTGGTTGTAACCGGAAACATTACTTCTTCTTCACAAAATCAAAATGGAGGTGCAAATTCTCCGTTTACCAGAACAGGCGGTGGAGTATTCAGAATGGGTCGTTGAACAGGTCTTATGATAAAAGTCTCTCATATTTTTAAGATATATAAACCAGGTGATGTAGAAGTAAAAGCGCTTGATGATGTCAGTTTTGAAATAAATAAAGGTGAGTTTGTAGCGATTATGGGTCCTTCAGGATCAGGTAAATCTACATTAATGCACATACTTGGTGCCTTGGATGTACCCACAAGCGGAGAATATATACTAGATGGTCATGATATTTCAGATTTAGACGAGGATGAGTTGGCAGAAATTAGAAATAAAAAAATCGGATTTGTATTTCAAGCATATAATTTGCTGCCCAGGATTTCTGCTTTGAAAAATGTAATCATTCCTATGGTTTACGGTAGTGTCGAAAAAAATGAAAGAGAAATAAGAGCTAGAAAATTATTAGAAACGGTTGGCTTAGGTGATCGGCTTTATCACTCGTCAAGTCAATTGTCCGGTGGACAACAGCAGAGAGTAGCTATTGCCCGGGCATTGTCTATGAACCCAAATATTATACTTGCTGATGAACCGACGGGAAATATTGCAACAAAACAAGCAGAAGAAATCATGGGAATTTTTCAATCTTTAAATGATAAAGGTAATACTATTATTATGATTACTCATGAGCCGCAAGTAGCAAAATATGCAAAAAGAGTAATTAATATCAAAGACGGAAAAATTTTTGAAGACAATCACAACGGAAATCGGAAAATTATAAATAAAATTCATAATAAATAATGGATTACAAAGAATTAATCTCAGAAAGTTTTTCTACTTTAACTTTAAATAAAATTAGAACAGCTTTGGCGATGTTGGGAGTGATTATCGGAATTGGTAGCGTCATAGCTTTGATATCTTTAGGTCAATCATCTCAAAAGTCAGTTCAAGACCAGATTAAATCTTTAGGATCAAATTTATTGACAGTTATGCCTGGAGCTGCTGATAGTGGTGGTGTACGGGGAGCTGTTGGGGGAAGGACTAGTTTAACCTATGAGGATGCAAAAGCGATAAAAAATTCATCAGAAATAACTACTGTGAAAAACGTAGCTCCAGAATTTTCTAGAAATTCCCAGGTTACTGCTGGTAGAAACAATACTAACACTCAAATTGTCGGAGTAACCGCAGAATACTCAAAAGTAAGGAATTTACCGGTATCTATAGGCAGTTTTTTAACAGAACAGCATATTGAAGGTCTGGCAAAAGTAGCTGTATTAGGACCGCAAACTGTAACTGATTTATTTGGAGAAAATGCTGATCCGATAGGTAAGATCGTTAGGATCAATGGGATTTCATTTAGCGTCATTGGCGTGACACAAAGCAAAGGAGGAAGCGGTTTTATGAATCAGGATGATAGAGTATTTGTACCTTTAACTACGGCACAAAAAATACTGTATGGCGCTGATTATGTTAGTTCTATTTCTATAGAAGCTATTGATGAAAAAAACATGAGTCAAGCAAGGGATCAAGTCGGCTATTTTCTTTTAAAAAAACATCGGATAAATGATCCTTTAGCTGCAGATTTTTCAATAATGTCTCAAGAGGATATTTTAGGTACAGCTACTCAAGTTACAGCTACATTTACTACTTTATTATCTGGTATTGCAGCAATTTCACTTGTGGTTGGAGGAATAGGGATTATGAATATTATGTTGGTAACAGTTACTGAAAGAACAAGAGAAATCGGTCTGAGGAAAAGTTTAGGAGCTAAGAAAAAGATTATTACAGCCCAATTTTTAACAGAAGCAATAATTATCACATTTACTGGAGGACTAGTTGGTATTTTAGTAGGATCAGCTGTGTCATACTTACTATCAAAATACATGCAACTTCCTTTCACTTTAGCATTTACATCAATTATTTTAGCTTTTGGAGTATCTGCGGCAATAGGAATAATTTTTGGATACTACCCGGCAAGAAAAGCAGCAAATTTACAACCTATAGATGCATTACGTTATGAATAATTTTTAAAAAGGAGGTGAAAATATGAAAAAAAATTATCTAATTATGGGAGTAATAATTTTATTTCTTTCAGGATTATCTTTTTATGGTGGTATGATATATCAACAGGGTCTAAGATCGTCACAATTCAGAAATAATCCTAATTTTCAGCGTAGCCAAATGCAGCAAAGAAACGGTGCTGCTATGGTTAGAGGTGAAATCATTTCAAAAGATAGTACTGGTATAACTGTAAAATTATCTGACCAAAGTACAAAAATTATTTTGACATCTTCAAAAACAGAAGTATCAAAAGCAACACAAGGATCATTAGATGATTTGAAAATTGGTGACCAGGTAGCAATATTCGGTCAGGAGAATCCTGATAAAAGCTATTCTGCAACGACCATCCAGCTTAACCCATTTTTTAGAAATACCCCAGAAAGAAGTGAAAATAATCAACCTGGAATGTGAGGTCGGATGATAGGATTTTATCAGTGTAGATTTTGTAAGTTTGTGGTAGCATTACTTTGATGATTTTTAAAGAGAATAATATTTCTGAAAAAAAATTAAACAAACAACAACTTAATGCAGTTACTTATAATAATGGTCCGCTTCTGATTATTGCCGGAGCAGGTACGGGTAAGACTACAGTTATAACTGAAAAAATCAAGTGGTTGATTACAGAGCAAAAGATTAAACCTGAAGAAATTCTTGCATTAACGTTTACTGAAAAAGCTGCTCATGAGATGGAAGAACGATTAGATCAGGCATTACCTATTGGATATAGAGAGATGTGGGTAATGACTTTTCATGCTTTTGGTGAACGAGTGCTTAAAGATGAAGCAATTCAAATAGGAATTACTTCTGATTTCAAACTTCATACAAATGCGGATACCATAATATTTCTAAGGGATAATTTGTTTAACTTCGATTTGAAATATTTTCGTCCGCTTGGTAATCCAAAAAAATTTCTAAACGGTTTAGCAAATCATTTTTCTAGGCTTAAGGATGAAGATGTTACGCCAAAAGATTATATTATTTGGGCTGAAAAAAATAGAAAAAACAATAAGATTAGTGAAGCTGAAATCATTGATTCAGAAAAATACTTAGAGCTTGCCTATGCATATTCGAAGTATGAGGAGTTAAAAATTAAAAATGGTGTTTTGGATTTCAGTGATTTGATTTTTTATACTTTAAAATTATTTAGAAAACGGAAAAATATTCTTAAAAATTATCAAGAAAAATTTAAATATATACTTATTGATGAATTTCAGGATACAAACTTTGCCCAGAATCAGTTAGCCGTTATACTATCTGAAAATCATAAAAATATTACTGTTGTTGGTGATGATGATCAGGCTATTTATCGTTGGAGAGGTGCGGCAATATCAAACATTTTACAGTTCAAAAAATATTTTCCTCAGGCGAAAGTGATAGTTTTATCAAAGAATTATCGATCAAGTAAAAATATTTTGGATGCCTCATATAAAATGATTCAGTCAAATAATCCTGATAGACTTGAAGTTAAAGAAGATATAAACAAAAAATTGGAAAGTGTGAGAAATATTGATGGTGAGAAAATTGAGTTTTTATATTCCCAAAGAGCTGAAGATGAAGCAGATGCTGTAGCTAAAAAAATTAAACAAATAATCGATCAAAAATCCGATCAACTAAGTAAATATTATTGGAAAGATATTGCTGTATTAGTTCGAGCAAATAATCATGCAGACAGTTTTATTAAAGCTTTTTCTAGATTAGGTATTCCTTATCAGTTTTTAGGACCGGGTCAGCTTTTCCGTCAAAACGAAGTAAGAGACTTAATTGCCTATTTGAAATTATTAAATAACCCAAGCGATTCAGTTGTTATGTATAGAGTATTAAGTATGCCTATTTTTGAAATTTCACCACGGGATATTGCATTTATTTTATCTTTTGCTCGAAAAACCGGATTATCACTTTTTGAAACAATAGAAGTAATTATTGCAGAATATACAAAAGATCAAAGTCATTGGAGCAATGATAAGAATTATTTTCAGTTAATTCCTAGCATTGATAAAAAAACAAAAGAAAAACTTTTCAATATTATGCAAATTTTAAAACATCATTTGTTACAAGTTAAAACAGAAACAGCCGGTCAAATAATATATTCATTTCTGGAGAAAACAGGAATGTTAAAACAATTCACTGATATTGATAGTCTTAAAAAAGAAAAGGAAGTAATAAATATTTCAAAATTTTTTGATAAATTGAAAAATTTTGAATTCGAAAATGAAGATGCTTCAGTCAATAGAACGGTTGAATGGATAGAGACAGCTATGGAGTTAGGAGAAAGCCCGTTGGTCACAAATATTGATTGGACAGAGAATAATGCGGTAAATATCCTTACAATACATTCTGCTAAGGGGCTGGAATTCAAAGTAGTATTTATAGTGAATTTAACTCAAGGCCGTTTTCCCACATATGAAAGAAAGGAGCAGATACCAATTCCTGATGATTTGATTAAAGAAATACTGCCGGAAGGGGATTATCATTTGGAAGAAGAAAGAAGATTATTTTATGTTGCTATGACACGTGCTAGAGATAAGCTGATATTCAGCGCTTCAGCATATTACGGTCAGGCCAAACGGGAACGGAGACCATCTCCTTTTTTATATGAAACCTTAGGTGATGGTATTGAAAGAATCCTTAAAAAAACGAATAAAGAAACCGGACAACTGTCTTTTTTTAACTGGAAAAAAGAGAAAGAAGCGGAAAATTATTCTGCAAAAACAAAACTTAGTTATTTATCTTATTCACAAATAGATACTTTTTTAACCTGTCCTCTCCAATATAAATACCGTTATATATTGAAAATTCCAGTGATGCCTTCAGCGGCTGGTTCATTTGGCAGTTCGATGCATGAGGCTTTACAAAAATTTTACGAAAAACGCTTGGCAAATGAAAATTTGAATTTTAAAGATTTATTGGCTATTCTTGACAAAGTATGGACTCCAGTTGGTTATGGTTCGAGAGCCTATGAGAAAAAAATGAAACAGAGAGGGAGAGAAATGCTGAAAGGGTTTTATGAAAAAGTATATGATCCTCGGCAAAAACCCTTAAGTTTAGAACAGGTATTCAAAATCTCATTAAACAGTAATCTTAAATTAGGAGGTAAAATTGATAGAGTTGATAATCTTCAAGAAGGAAGAATAGAAATAATTGACTATAAAACAGGAAAAAAGCCAAAGGAAAAAGAAATCAGAGAAAATTTACAGATGACTGTTTATGCACTTGCCGCAACTGATTCTGGTATTTATAATAAAAAATCAAGTGAAGTAGTGCTTTCTTTTTATTTTTTTGAGACATTCGAGAAAATTTCAAGCACAAGAACAGATCAGGATTTACAAAGTGCAAAGGAAAAAATCATAAAAACCGCTAAAGAAATTGAAAATAGTAGTTTTGAACCAAAAGTCAGCAATTTATGCGATTTTTGTGATTATAGAATGATATGTAAAGCATGGCAATGAAGTATACATAAAATTATGATAAACCTTGATTATTTACAGAGAAAATTAGACGAATATTTATATTTTGATAAGACACTTAACATACAAGAAATTGATCCTTACATGGCAAATGGTTTGTTGGTGAATGCTAAAAAGGAAATAAAAAAAGTAGGTTTTGGAGTATCTGCTTCTATAGCACTTTTCCAAAAGGCAAATAATTTAAACTGTGATGTAATAATTGTTCATCATGCGTTCAATTTTCCGCCTTACTTAAGATACGACCAGATTTTTCAGAATAGGATTAGTTACTTACTCGAAAATAGGATCTCTCTTTTTGGTTACCATTTTTTACTGGATGCTCATCCAAAAATCGGCAACAATGTTCAAATATTAAATAATATCCATGCAAAAATTAAACAGCCTTATTTTCATCAAGAGGCTCCATGGGGGTACTTGGGGGAATTTGAAGAAGAAAAAACATATGATTCTATAAAAAAACAGCTTAAATCATTGTTAAGTCCAACTTCAATTTATTATCAAAACAAAGAAAATATCAAAAGAGTAGTAGCAGTTTCAGGTAAAGGAGCTCCTAATCCATCTGAAATGCAGAAGCTAATAGATATGGGAATAGATTTATACATTACAGGAGAGGCGCATGAATGGAATAGAGAAATATTTAAGGAAGCAGGAATCAATTTTATTGCTGGAGGTCACTATAATACAGAAATATTTGGTATAAAAGCATTGATGGATTATGTGAAATCTAATTTTAAAGGCATCGATTGTAGTTGGTTAGATTTAGAAAATGATATTTGAAAATATTGCTTTTGTATAATTGGGTGCATAAATAAACTTAGTACCGCCAAAGCCTTCTTTGAATTTTGTAAAGCCTTTCCAAGACCGGGATGCTTTTGGGAACCTTTCATCATAAATTCCTTCAAAATCAAAATATTTGCATCCGACCTTCTTCGAATATTTTATTGCTTCCCATACCAAAAGAGACGGAGCATATAGTTTTTTACCTGATATTAGACTTGATGCGAACCAGTAATAACAAATATTTTTATATAACAATAATTGAATTCCGCTAATCGGTTTAAGTGTTTTATCATCATTTTTTTTATAAGCTAAAAATAGCACAGTATTTTTTGGATAAAAAGTATCCCACAAAGCATTCATTTCACTAGTAACCAGAAATCCTAACGGGGTATATTGTGTTTGGCGAATTTTTATGAAGTTATTTATGTCGTTAGTTTTTTTAACTATAACTCCATTTTTTACTGCTTTCCTTACTGCTCTTCTTTTTGCAGATGTAAATCCAGCAAATAAACCATTTTCACTATTTTTCAAATCAAATATTATTGTGGTTGTAGGGTTGAAAGGGGATAATTCTATTTTGAATCCATGCGTTTTTAGATGAGAAAAAAAAACAGGGGAATTATTATCAGAAAAAACATATGGAGATATTTTGATTTGAAAGGGTTTATAAAACGATATTTTTTTTAAAATTTTTTGAATATCAGTATTTTCCGGTATTCTGGGTATTTTTACGAAATTTCCGATTATCGGAATTTTTTTTATATAAATATAAGTATTCCCGATTGAATCTACTTCCCATCCGATTTTTTCCATAAAACTAGCAAAATAATGGGATTGACGAACATCTTTGAAATTTGTGATAGGTATCATTTTTATCGGGGAGGTGCAACTTTTTTCATCATTTCAATCACGTCTTCTGCTTTTTTGGTTTCACCAATTATAGTATATAGATCATAAAGACCCTGATAACTGAATATGAAATTAGGATCTATCCGTAGTGCTTGTTTATATTCTTCTTCAGCTTTTGAATATTCTTTTAAACCTTTGTATAGATTGGCCAAGTTATGACGTGTATGAGGATAATAATCAGCATTTTTTATTAAGAATAGGTATTCGTTTATCGCCTCATTAATGTATCCTTTTTCCGAATATACCATTGCTAGATTATGTCTTATTGGAATATGTGAAGGTTCTTGAATAAGACTTTTTGTATAAAATTTAATTGCATCCTGCCAATCGTTGTTTCTAATGATTACTCTTATGATGAATAATAACGAAATTATTGATATTACAGTAAAAACTGTCATTTTTATTTGGTAATTTTTATATTTATCAATAATAAAATTTAATATAGATGATATTGTAAGAAAAAACGCAATTGATGGAAAATATAAATAATGTTCAGTAATTATATTATTTATTGGAATTATTCCAGAAGTAGGTAAAATCGTAATAAAAAAGAAAATTAAAGAAAATAAATATATTGGATATTTATTTTTATATATAAAACTAATTAAAAATAAAAATAGAACGAACACAGCAAAAAAGATTACCCAAGGATTGCTAAATGAAGTAATAATTTGAGAATTTCTGACAAATTTCAATTCTATCGGGAAAAAAATTAAGTATAAATACATAAAATAAACTTTTGAGAAAGTATATATTCTTACAAAAATATTTTTACTATATATTGAATTTTGATAGATAGTATTATTATAAAAATTAAAAATATTATCAAAATTGAAGATCTTAATTCTTAAGAAAAAATATATAATCGTAATAATTATAAATGGTAATAAATAAAGAACATTTTTTTTATTAATTAATACTTCTTTTTTTAATAATGGTAATAAGAATAGTATGAAAGGAAGTATAATACTGGATTCTTTTGATAGTAATGCAAGAACGAAGGACATCGATGAAAATAACAATACCATTATTTTTTTTCTTGTAAATAAACTCTTTATTTTAATAAATAATAAAATTGAAATTAACATAAATAAAACAGATAACGGATCGGTTCTGCCTGAAGCGTATGCGATTGCTTCGGTTTGAACAGGATGAATATTGAATAAAAATGCTGTCAGAAAAGCAACTTTGGTATTTGTCAGGTTGGATATAATCAAAAAAAGTAATATAGTATTTGAGAAATGTAACAATAGACTGGTTAAATGATAACCTGTAGGATTATTTCCCCAAAATAAATGATCTATAGCAAAAGAGGTTAAAAGTACCGGTCTGTACATATTACTGTTTTTACCCGCACCTGCTACCATATTTTGAGTAAAGTATTTTGGTAGAAATTTTAAATTAGCCACATAAACATTTTTATATATTAATTCTTCATCATCAAAAAAAAGCTCGTTATTAAGGATATTACTATAACAAAGAATAGTTAATAAAAAGAAAAAAATTACAATAAATATTTTATTGCGGAATAAATGATTAATTTTTCTAAAACTCATTGGTGATTTCGTATGTTCGATTTGATATCAAGTAATATTTTTCTTAAGTAATAAAGTTTGTTATAGAGTAAGTACAGTGGTTTGTTTATGACCAGATCGTAACTACCGACGAATTCTATCAATTCACCTCCATATCCTTTTTTGAATCTATGAAAGCCAAACCAAGGATCATTCGGATCAGGATTTGGACTCAAAGCTCCCCACATATCAAACATTTTTGCACCATACTTTTGGCCAAATTTTATAGCTTCATATGCAAGTAAATTTGACGCCATAGTATTTCTAAAAAGATTACTTGAAGCGCCATAAGGATAATAAAGTACATTATTAAATAAAAATACTATCCAGCTGACCAATGTATAATTTTTATTATCTTGAGAATAATCCGCTTTTATTAGGTACGCTATTTTGTCATTTTTCATAGTTTCCCACATTGTTTGGTGATATTTTTTTGTATGTGCAAAGAATTTTTGTCTTTTAGTAGTTGAATCTGTTAATAACCAGTACTGTTCGAATGCTTTATCAGAGTTATCAAATGAAATTTTAATACCATGTTTTTGAGCAATTTTTATGTTATATCTTGTTTTTGGATGAAAATTCTTCAATAAATCTGTTTCATTTTTTTCTAAATTTAACCAAAAAGTATATTTGGTAAATAGTGGATGTGGTGAATCTTTGAAATCAAACTTATCATAAAAAGACAGATAATTAATAGTCTTTTTTTGAATGTGGGGTTCAAATTTTATAAAAATGCAATTCTCTTTTTTTGCATACTTAATTATTTCATTCAAAATATCATGATTTGTTATTCCTCCTTTAGGGAAATATCCGATTGTGAATTTAGTAGAAGGTATTTTATGGAAAGTAATTTGAGCAGTTTCTATCAGTTTATCATTATTGAATTTTCCTAGTCTTAATAACTTTAAACCCATTTTTTTTCTAAATTCACCCCATGACCAGGATTGCATAGGGTGGATGGCAAGCGAATCAAATACAGTTTTATCTTTTATGTTAATTTCTTTAATAACCATAGTTAGTATGATTTGACTGAAATTAAAATAATGTTACCATATAAATAGACATGACTAAGGTGAAGAGGAGTAAATCAGTCAAATCATATTTAATTATATCTGTAATTATTTTGATTATAATATCTTTGTATCTGGTATATTCATATTATAAAAAATCATCTATTGAAGTCATACATGATATTGTACTTCAAGATAAATCAAATTCAGATATTCAACTTGAGAGTGGTAATGAAGTTAGTCAAGCAGAATATATATTTTTAGCCAGGGAGAAATTAGCCCAAAGCAAGAACGTTAATCAAGAAGATGTCTTTGTAGAAGAAGTGGAACCGGTAGCGGATATTGATGCAGGATTTGAATGTGGTAGGGAAATTCCAAAAAAAGAGGGAATAGGTTATAAAATTCTTTTATATCTTAACGGACAGAACTATAATTACCGTGCTTTCTCAAATGAAGTATTTGCCTGTGAATTGAATTAGATTTTCTGAGATATCAGAAATGAATCTTGATGTTTGATTAGTGGAAATTTGTCCAAAATACAACCTTTTTTTTGCATAGGTAAGATAAAGATGCTCTTTTGCTCTGGTCATTCCAACGTAACATAACCTTCTTTCTTCTTCTAATTGAAAAGGATCAAAAATTGATTTTGAATGAGGAAATAAACCTTCTTCCATACCGACCATAAATATTATTTTAAATTCTAAACCTTTTGAAGCATGTATCGTCATCAAATTAATTGCGTCATTTGAATACACTTTTAAATATGGATGATCAGATAGACTTTCTTGTTCAACTAGAGCAATATTTTCCAAAAAATCTGTTAACTTAGTAAATTCTGCTGCTACCGATTTTAACTCCTTAATATTTTCTAACCTTTCGAATTCGATGGGATTATTTTTATCAAATTTATCAAGATAAGCTGTGTGTTTTAAAATACCATCAAGAATTTCAAGCGTAGACATGTTTTGGTAATTTTCTACTTTATTGAGCATTTCCAGATATTCAAGAAAGTCCTTTAGTCTTTTTTTACCGATTTTTTCTGCTCTATTATATGAAATTCTATCCAGTGGATTTATAATTAACCTGAGATAAGAAATTATATCTTTGATTTCTTTTCTTTCGTAAAATCTTATTCCACCATATAGAATATAAGGAATGCCTTGATGAAGTAATACCTCTTCCAAATTTCTGCTTTGAGAATTAGTTCTATAAAGTACAGCCACGTCTGAAAGTTTTAAATTTTTGTCTGCTGATTTTAGTTTACAAAATTCTTCAACTATAAAATTACTTTCATCTACTTCACTATCTGCTTGATACAATTTTATTGGATGACCTGCCGGTTTATCTGTCCATAATTTTAGTACAGGATGTGATTTGTTTTTTGATATAACTTGATTTGATGCGTCTAAGATGTTTTGATGCGAACGATAATTTTGTTCCAAATAAAACCTTTTCGCATTTTTGAAATCATTTGTAAAATTCATAATATTTTGATAATCGGCTCCTCTCCAGCTATAAATACTTTGAGATGCATCTCCAACAACAGTGATATTCTGATGATTTTTTAATAGTAACAGTATTAATTTGTACTGAGCTTTGTTTGTATCTTGATATTCGTCAACCAATATTTGTAAATACCTATTACTGTATTTTTTAGCAATATCTGGATTCTTATTTAAAATATATACGGTTTTAAGTAAAAGATCATCAAAATCCAAAGCGAAACTTTCTTTTAGGATATTTTGATAAAGCGGATAAATCTTAGCAATTATTTCTTGAAAGGCACCTTTTGCAATAGAAAGATAATCAGCAGGTGAGATCATTTCGTTTTTTATTTGTGATATAGATGATTTAATAGCCCCTACGGAATATTTTTCTAAATCAATATTTAATTTTCTGATCGCATCTTTTATTGCCTCCTTACTATCTTGTTCATCATAAATTACATAGTTATTAGGAATACCTATTATTTGTCCTTCGCATCTTATAAATTTTGCACAAAATGCGTGGAATGTACCTGCATAAGGTTTTTGGATAAATTTTTTTTTATCTAATAAATGATTTATCCTTTTTAACATTTCCCCAGCAGCTTTATTTGTAAATGTTAAAAGTAGAATATTATTGGGATTGACATGTTTATTTGATATTAAATATGCTGCCTTGTAGGTTAACACTTTGGTTTTTCCGGATCCCGCTCCTGCCAATATTATCGAAGGTCCATTTGAATAGGTTACAGCTTCAATTTGATCTTTATTTAATAATGAAAGAAAGTCTGTAGACATGATACAATAGACAATCATATCATACATATTCATGTTTAATTGTTACTAGTTATGACAAAAAAGAAAATTATTATTGGTAATTGGAAAAGTAATAAAAATATTAGTGATGTTAAGAAATGGTTAAATGATTTTAAAAATATTATTTCGCAAAAAAGTAAAAATACATTCAATGAATTAGAGATTGTAATTTGCCCCTCTTACATACACCTTGAAATAATGTCGGAATTTATTAGAAAAAACGAGTTGCCATTAAAGTTAGGAGTTCAAAATTTATCTCCATATGAACAGGGTGCTTACACGGGTGAAGTTTCTGCTTCTCAAGTGGTCGATTATGTAAAATTTGTTCTTATAGGACATTCAGAAAGAAGGAAATATTTTCGTGAAGATAATGAAATACTTAATAAAAAAACAATACAGGCAATTAAATATGGATTAACACCCGTTTACTGCATATCAGGAAAAAATGATTTTGTTCCTGAAGGAGTTTCAGTTATCGCTTATGAACCTGTTTGGGCGATAGGTAGTGGAGAAGCTGAGTTACCTGAAAATGCCGCAAAAATATTATCAGAAATTAAAACTGAAAAAGATCAACTTGGAATATATGGCGGAAGCGTGAATAAGGACAATGTGGCTGATTACATTAACAATAAGTCAATCGATGGTGTTTTACCTGGTGGTGCAAGTTTGGAAGTGTTATCTTTTTGGGATTTGATTATAAATATTCTAAATGCGATTAAGAAACATTAACCGTAAATTTATTAAATTTCGTAAACCATTAATCTATCTACTTCCAGTTATTTCTCTGGTTTTTTTTATAGTATTTTTTTATAGTTATTTATTACCTTTCATAAACACTTTAGGTAATAATGGAATAAACTTTAATTTATTAAAGACGTTAATTTTAAAAGACAATAAATCAATTATTAAAACCAACGATAACAAAGTAAATATAATACTTCTTGGGATTTCTGGGGATAATTCAGATGGAGCTGATTTGACCGATACAATAATTTATTTAAATTTCGATCTAGAAAATAAAAAAGCTTATTTAACTTCAATCCCAAGGGATTTATGGATACCCAGTTTAAAAGCAAAGATAAACACAGCGTACTATTACGGTGAGAAAAAAAAGGAAAACGGGGGATTAATAATGGCCAAATCGACTGTAGAAGAAGTTGTAGGACAACCTATTCCGTATTCTATATTAATGGATTTTACCGCTTTTGAAAAAATAATTGATTTGTTTGGGGGCGTTGATGTTTTTATAGAAGAAGGATTTATAGATGATAAATATCCAATTGTTGGGAAAGAAAACGAAATATGTAACGAAAGCGCTTCATTAGCATGTAGGTATGAAATTGTTGTTTTTGAAAAAGGATGGAAATTTATGGACGGCAAAACAGCATTGAAATATGTTAGAAGTAGAAAAGCAAATAATGATCAAGGCACTGATTTTGCTAGAAGTATAAGACAACAACAGGTCATAAAAGCTTTGAAAAATAAATTTAATAAAATATCGTTGGTTCAAAAAGTAAAAAAATTGATACCTTTATACATGATTGGAAAAGAATACATAAAGACTGATTTAAATTTAACTGAACTATTAATTTTAGGTAAATATCTTTATGGATTAAATGAAAATAACATCAAAACCGTAAATCTTACAGATGTAAAAAATGAGATGCAAGATGGAGGATTACTAATTCATCCAAATACTGAGGAATATGACGGTCAGTGGGTTTTGATACCGATTTCAAAGGATTTTTCTCAAATACATGAATATATAAAATGTAGCATCTATTCAAATTGTAGCCTGAATTAATTGAATGATCAGTAAATCTATAATAGAGTAAAGATGCTTACTCCTAAAAGAAGAATTCCGGTTGCACCAGTAACAAATAATAATAATGCATTCGAATTTCCGGTTGGTGGAGGTGATATTCCTATTGTAGGAGGAGGATAAGTAGGTCTGTTTGTGGGTTGGAGTGTAATACTGGGTATTAATGAAGGAATTGGCGTGGAAGAAATACTAGCTGTTGGAGATATGTTAGAACCTGTTGGAGTAAGTGATGCTGACGGGGTAGAATCTCCTAATACTTGTTCACCGCTTTTTAAAACAATGAACTGTTTACTAATTGAAATCAATCTTCCATTTTCATCAAACCCTGTTAATGTAACTGTATGTATGCCTGGATTGAGAGGAATATTTGGCCTATAAGTCCATATTCCATCATTGTTAACTTTTATTTTTGTTGATTGAGTTATAGAGTTGATGGTAATTGTAAGTTCGGTATTGGGAATTCCTACACCTCTTAATCTTGGTTGTTTATCTGTAGTAGTATCTAGTTCTTTTTTAGGGAAAATAATATCAATTTTTTCTAAAGGTTTATTTAATTCGGTTGAATTAGATAAGTTTGAAAGATAATCAGAATCACCTAAAACATTAGTAGATTGTTTTGTATATAAATCATTTTTGGATTGAAAATTTAAAAAATCATATGATTGACCTATTTGCATAACAGGGAGATCAGTTGTAGATTTAATTGTTGAAAAGTCAATTTTTGCATAAGCCTTTCTTTCTGGTGATTGAGCAATTTCAATAGAAAATTGAGTTTCATCTGTTAATTGAGGGCGGGAAAGAAGGTCAGTAGTTCTAAGGTTATTTAAAGGAATAATCCATAAACCAGCACTGTCTACTCTGGTGGAAAGCGGAGAAATTTTATCTGAAATAAGATAGACAATCGATCCTTCTGCTGGTTGACCGTTTTCTGCGATGATTTTACCTTTTAAAGGGGATATTTCAAGATAATTATCAAGTTTAGGACCTGTAGTTTGTTTTATATCTGGGCAATATTCTTTTGAATTACAACCCTTTTGGATTATTTTAATAGTATACAATTCATTGGCTGATAGATTTTTCATTGTCATCATGTGGGTATATCTAGGTCTGGATATATTGTCCGTATCCAAATCGTCTAAATAGATTTTTTTATTTTTAGATAACTCAATTGAAGATGCAGTTTCATTATTTGTAAGATAATTTATTGAAAAAGAGCTATCGGATACGTTAGTTATACGTATCTCAGATGGAATTATTGGTTTATTAGCTGAAGTAGTCAAAGAAGTATAATGATTATCCAGATAAATCATACTAGATAATCCAAATATTATTATCAATAAAGCTAAAGGTGTAGGGAGCCTTTTCTGTTTTTTATACATAGGGCTAATTTTCTCTTTTCGTTAATCTATCTATAGTATCCATATCAAATGCTGGTGTAATCTGGATCACTTGTTTATATTGTTCATTCGTTATTGTGGATGAAGATTTTGTAAAATGAATATCAAATGCAATCCAGGTGATTACAGTAATAAAAGTGACTATAGCGATTAAGGCAAGTTCTTTACGGTTCATAATATGTTTTTCCTTTTAAGTTCATTCTTAATTGACCACTTACAGTGCCGCTTTGCCTTGATATATCAAGGTTTTCTATTGTAACGATTCTTCTCCAGTTTGTTAAGTGAGAAATAAAATCAAATATATCTTCATATGCTCCTATTCCTGTAATAGAAAATCCATAACCGAAATATTGACCAGTAGAATTTGGTTTAGTTACAGGAACAGGATCAATAGAAAATTGACTGATAGATAAATCAGATTGATTTGCAAACTCCTCAATTCTTCTAGCAAATGAATGAAATGATGACGATTTTGGTAAGGCGTCTTCAACATATATCAAATTTTCTCTTATTTGTTCGTACTCAATCTGAGCTAAGATGATATTTCCAATTTTGTTTTCATAATCAATATTGAGTTTTTTTAAATCTGAAACTTTTTTGGTTAAGTTTACCGCTGTAAGAAGAGTAGGCCGAATAGCGAATAAGATAAAAAAAGTTAATGTAAAGAAGGATATAGTTAATGTAAAATATGAGTGTGTTTTTTTATTTTTTACCACAGGTTCAAATTTGGATTTGAACCTGGTAAGAGTAGCCGATCGAAAAAATACTGGTGATTTTTGTTTTAACATATTAAATAAAACCCGATTTATTAATTTTTGCACTTAATGAAAATTCGATTCTACCATCTATTCGTCTTGTAATAGATGTTAAGGTGATATCTGAAAATTTATTTTCGGATAACAATTTTTTTAAAAGATAATTAAAACTTTTAAGATTTAACGCCGAAGCTTCAAAACTTATTTCCTGATTTGTTATGGATAATTTCGAATAGATCATATCTGAAGGTGTAATCTGTTCTAACAGAAAAACAATTTTTTGGATTAAATCTTGATTTGACGTGATTTCTTTAACATGTGAAATGACATTTTGAACATGTTTGATTTCGGTTTCTAAATCTGTTATTGATTCAACAATTGCTTGTTTTTGGGTAACAGAATCTTTTAAATCAGTGTGATCTCTATCGAGTTTAAATCTCAAAAAGAATACAGACAAAACAAAAATTTGAGTAAGAATGATTATATATCTGCCGTATTTAATAGCCCAGGATAATAATTGTCCTGAATAATTTATATCCTCATCTTTTTTAATAATGAGGTTGATATTTATCTTTTTTCTTTTTTCGGGCATCTATAATATTATACACTCTATTGTGGTTATTTTGAGGATCTTTTTTTTGGGGATTTTTTATCTGATAAAGATTTTTTTGGACTAGATAATACTAATTTCTTTGATAACCTTGTTTTGATCCTATTAGCTTTATTTTTATGAATAATATTTTTTTTTGAAGCTATATCTATTTTACTGAAAGCAATTTTTAACTTAGTAGGATCAGGATTTTTAAGGAATTTTTTTACTACTTCTTTTAGATTTTTTTTAATAATAAGATTGACGATTGTACGTTTTTTATCCTGATTAAGTTTCTTTTTCGCTGATTTTGTGACTGGCATGTGCCGTAGTATACTAGATAAGTTATCTATGGTCAAGCTAATAAAAAACACAGTCAAATTACTTTATATTAGGCAGAGTAATATTATTTCAGCAGCTACAATAATAATGTTAATGGTGTTCCTTTCCAGAATTTTGGGATTATTTAGAGATAGACTGCTAGCTGCAAGGTTTACTCCTGAAGAGCTAGGTGTATATTACGCTGCGTTCAGAATTCCAAATATGATTTTTGAATTATTGGTTATGGGAGCATTAGCTACCGCATTTATACCGGTATTTACTTTTTATTTAAAAAAAGGAACAGATCAAGCGAATAACATTGCTAACTCTGTAATAAATATTGGCGTTTTAATCTTATTAATAACTTCATTACCATTAATTTTATTTACAAAAGAAATTTCTCAAGTGCTAGCTCCTGGTTTTTCATCTCATCAGATTAATACTATGGTTATTTTTACCAGAATAATGTTATTAGGACAGGTTGCGCCATTATTAGTCGGAAATTTTATTACAGGGATTTTGCAATCCCACCAAAATTTTATTACGCCTGCTCTAGCTCCAGTTGCTTATAATTTTGGAATATTAATCTCAATAATTATTTTTTCACCATTTATAGGTCTTTTTGCTCCGGTGTTTGGGGTAGTTTTAGGTGCCATAATATTTTTGACAATACAAATTTATCCGGTAATCCAATTTGGTTATCGGTATAAATTTTCATTCGATTATAAAAATAAAGGTGTTAAAGATATTGGTAAATTGATGTTACCAAGGACTTTAGGACTTGCAGTATCTCAAATAGATACAACAGTGGATTTGATTTTAGCCACTCTTCTTGGTGCTTCAGCAGTAACTGCATTTAATTTAGCACAGCATTTACAACAGCTTCCAATCGGATTATTTGGAGCAAGTATCGCTCAGGCAAGTTTACCTACATTATCTTCTTTACATTCCGAAAATAAACTTAATGAGTATAAAAGCATACTTATAACGTCTTTCCATCAAATATTATTTTTGGTAGTACCCTTTTCAGCATTATTAATTGTATTAAGAATTCCGATAGTTAGACTTGTTTTTGGTTCATCAACTTTATTTGATTGGAACACAACGGTAATTACAGGTAAAACTTTGGCATATTTTAGTATATCTTTATTTGCGCAATCACTTGTTCATCTTTTAGCTAGAGGATTTTATGCTGTACAGGATACAAAAACTCCGGTGATAATTGGCGGTATATCCGTTTCGATAAATGCATTATTGTCGGTCATATTTATCAATTATTATCATTTAGATGTTTGGGGTTTAGGTTTGTCAGCGTCAATTGCAAGTATTATAAATATGGTTCTTTTGTTATTATTTCTTGATAAAAAGATTGGTTATTTCAGCAAATATGAACTGATTATTCCGGCAGTAAAAATTTTTTTATCAGGAATGATAACAGCAATTTCGCTTTATATCCCTATTAAATTATTGGATCAGTTGGTTTTTGATACAACAAAAACATTTAGTTTACTTATGTTAACAACAATATCAACTTTTTTTGGTTTTATTGTCTATATATTTTCTTCCTGGTTTTTAGAGGTTAAGGAATTGTCTTTATTGGGTAAATTTTGGATAAGAATGAAAAAATATAAATCAAAGATTTCTTTTGATACAGCCACAGAAGTTGTTGATACAAATTAAAATAGTATTTTAAAGTGAGTTTACTCCGTTGAAATTTCTTTCAATGATTTGATCACCGCCAACAGTGATTTTGAGATTGTCCATCGCAGCATTAATTGGATAAAAATTAATAAAATTTCCATTTCTAATATCTAATACAGTCTGATTCTTGATAGTTTTATCAGAATCGACAGATAATTGTAATCCGTATACATCCCAACTAGTTACAATTTTATACCAATTATTTTTATCCCAATTATTGATAGGAAGCATGACGCTAATTTCTTCAATTTCATTTCTTCCTACACCGAAAATTAACATATTATTATTTGCTCTTTTTTGTTTAACTAAAAATAATCGGTTCAAAATTCCCGATGTTGTTGAATATGGTACATCGAATATTGTAAAAGAATTCGGATCGTTATTATCCCAGAAAGGCTTGATATCAAAAGATACTTCACCTGTTGATTTAAGTCTAAAAAGAGGAGAAGTGAAGTTTAATCCCAGGCTATTATTTAAAATAATTGCTTTATCAGAATCATACAAGCTGTTTCCTGATACAAAAGAAGCAATTGACGCAGAAGGTTGAATTTCAATGATTAGAATTGTATTTGGTGATAAGCTGAAATTTTTTGATATATTTCCGTTGGTAGAAACTAATTCAGTAGTTTCTTTTCTACCATCCAATGGATATTCATATGAGAGATTATATGTTGACGGTGTTAATCCCGTAATAGTGATTGGGAAATTCTCATAATGTGTGTTAGTTAAATCGTAATTAGATATAATAATCACTGTTTTTTGTGAGTCATATGAAGCAATGGCGGAAATATACTGATTATCTCCGATTAAATACGCTCTTTTGCCTTTTAATTTGGATAGTGCGTAAAATGCTTTTTGTTTTGGTTTTGGGGAAAGCGGATTTTCAGAATTTTCATGTGTATATAATCCCCATTTTCCACCGCTTGGCGGGGGACCGTCTTTTATTTCAAAATTACATGCTAGATTAATATAATCTGATATTTTTGATATTGTATTTATACTAAAAGCTGCTGCAGCATTCGAATTATTGATATCTAAATTATCAGATTCAATGCCCCATTCCGAAATTACAATTGGTAGGTTTTTAAAAGATTGGTGTTGATTGATTATATTTCGAATTTTTGTAATATCCTGCATGAATATTTCAGGGTTTTTGTGATATCTGTGATAGGAATAAAAATCTACTCTTAATTTGTTTTGTGAAGCGTAGGAAAGGAAATGATCAATCCATTTGGGATAAAAAGATCCAACTGCCGGTCCACCAAAATAATATATTTGTGTGTTTTTTGCATCTTTTGAAGCTAACGCTGAATGATAGTATAAAATTCGATAATCCTTTCCTCCATCAATATTCCATTTTCCAAATTGAACTAGTTCCGGTTCATTCCAAACTTCATAGTAAATTCCTGAAATATTTTTATTTTCAATTCCACTGTAATGTTCTATGGTATTTTGCACTAGATTTTTCCAATTTTGCCAATTATCAGGAGGATCTATCAGTGAATTGTTTTGGTTAAATATTCGAGGCATATAGGTTAGACTAAAAAATGGTTTTGCCCCCATTTGTATGATGTGATCGACAGTTTCGTCCAGTTTTTTAAAATCAAATTTATACTCGTTATTTTCAAACTTAACAATGTCGTAAGAATCATATATATGGTCAAGTCTGACATATTTTGGGTTTAAATTCTTCATCTTATCAATAGTATTTACAAGCATCGGAGGGGGTTCTTCTCCTCCTTGGGCAAAACATGAAAAAGATTCCAGAATAGGTACAGTGAGATTATTAATATCAACTATAATGTTTGCCGGTTTATAACTTGCTTTTGATGTAATTTGTTGAATAGTCAAAGCAGCTAAGACTATGATAGGTAAAGATATTAGAGGAATTAATAGTTTAAGAATCTTATTGTTCACATTAATATACTACAGAATAAAAACTATCTTGACAATTATTAGCAGTCATGATATCTTAGTGCTAATTTTTAGGAAGGTATAATATGAATGAAATTTTAACAGAAAGGCAATTATATATATTAAAAGCAATAATCGAAGAATATATTGAAACTGCAGAACCTGTGGGTTCTGAAACTTTGGATAAAAAATATAATCTTGGTATTTCTCCGGCTACAATCAGAAATGAAATGGTGAGATTGACACAGAGTGGTTATTTAAAACAAAATCATACATCTGCAGGTAGAACTCCGACATCTTTAGCCCTTAAGTTATATGTTGATAAACTATTAAAACAGAAAGAACTGCCTTTATCTGATGAAGTAGTTGTTAAGCAAAAAATTTGGGATTATCGAGCAGAAATGGATAAATTTTTAAAAGAAGCAGTCAAGACATTAGCTGAAAAAACAGGAGTACTTTCGATAGCAGCTACGGATGAAGGAGATATCTATGTTTCAGGAATGGGTAATATATTACAGATGCCTGAATTTTATGATATAGATGTAACTAAAAATTTACTTGATACATTAGATGAATATGATTATTGGTGGAGTGTTCTATCAAGTCATGTAAGTGATGAAGATATATTATCAGTTTTACTTGCTGATCAAATAGGAAAGAAATTGCAGAATTATTGCGGTGGAGTATTCGCACATTTTTCATCATTATCGGAACATCATGGTTCAATAGGTGTTGTTGGTCCAAGCAGATTAAACTATTCTCGAGTTATTCCTTTAGTGAGATATATGGGTAATATCATTAATGATGTTGCTAGGAGTTGGTAAATGAATAAAGATAAATCTAAAAATAAAATACAAGACCAACAACCTGTTTTAAACAATAAAAAAGATGCGGAATTATGGAAAGAAAAATATTTAAGAGCATTGGCGGATTATCAAAATTTGGAGAAACGTATAAATTCAATTAGAGATCAGGAAACAAAATTTGCAGCTAAAGAATTTGTAATAAAAATAATACCTGTAATTGATGATATAGAAAGAGCTCAAAAAATTATTAAAAATGAAGGTTTACAATTGACGTTACAAAATCTTTTCGATATTTTTCATGAGATGAATATCGAAAAGATTGATGTGTTAAATAAGGATTTTGATCCTTATATTATGGAATGTGTTGATACTTTAGATGTGGATAAAGAATTGGAGAATAAAGTAATTGAACAGTTTCAACCAGCGTACATGATGTACGGGAAGATTATCAGAGTTGCAAAAGTAAAAATCGGAAAATCAAACAATATTAAAAATAATTAAGGAGGTAATTTATATGTCAAAAATAATAGGAATTGATCTTGGAACTACAAATAGTTGCGTGGCGGTAATGGAAGGAGGTAGTCCAAAAGTTATTCATTCAAAAGAAGGAAGAAATGTTATTCCTTCTGTGGTAGATCCGGTAAAAAGAATAGTTGGTGATGTTGCAAAAAGACAAATTGTTGTAAATCCAAAAAATATTATATTTTCAATAAAGAGACTCATTGGAAGGAAATATTCAGATAAATCTGTAAAAAGAGATAGTGAATGGTTACCTTATATTATAAAAGCTGGTAGAAGCGATATGGCAGTAGTGGAAGTAGAAGGAAAATCTTATACACCTCAAGAAATATCAGCCATGATATTGAAAAAAATCAAAGAAGACGCAGAAGATTATTTGGGGGGAAAAGTTGATCAAGCGGTGATAACTGTACCGGCATATTTTGATGATTCTCAAAGACAAGCAACAAAACAAGCAGGTGAAATCGCTGGTCTTGAAGTAAAAAGAATCATAAATGAACCTACCGCCGCAGCGTTAGCATATGGTTTAGATAAAAAACATGCGCATACTGTAGCTGTATATGATTTAGGTGGGGGTACTTTTGATATTTCAATATTAGAGTTAGGAGAAGGCGTATATGAAGTAAAAGCTACTAATGGCGACACGCATTTGGGTGGGGATGACTTTGATAAGGTGATATTAGATTGGTTAGCAGATGATTTCAAAAAAGAAAATGGAGTTGATCTCAGAAAAGATCCACAAGCATTACAAAGACTAAGAGACGCAGCAGAGAAAGTGAAAATTGAACTTTCAACATCTTTGGAATCAGAAATAAATCTACCGTTTATTACTCAAGGAAAAGACGGTCCGTTACATCTAGTGAAAAAATTAACTCGTGCAAAAATGGAGAGTTTGGTAGCTGATTTAATAGAGGGAACAATACCTCCTGTTGAAGCTTGTTTGAAAGATGCCAAAATTACAAAAGATAAAATTGATGAAGTTGTTTTGGTTGGCGGTATGACCAGGATGCCGAAGGTTATCGAAAAAGTAAAGGAATTTTTCGGTAAAGAACCAAATAAATCAGTTAATCCGGACGAAGTTGTTGCAATTGGCGCAGCAGTACAAGGTGGTGTTTTAACCGGCGATGTGAAAGATGTTGTGTTATTAGATGTAACTCCTTTGACTTTAGGTGTAGAAACTTTAGGTGGTGTTTCAACGCCATTGATACTTAGAAATACAACGATTCCTACCTCAAAATCTGAAGTTTTTTCAACAGCGGCTGATAATCAAACTTCTGTTGAAATAAATATTTTACAAGGTGAAAGACCCATGGCAGTGGATAATAAGTCGCTGGGTAGGTTTATTTTGGATGGGATTCCACCAGCCCCAAGAGGAGTACCACAAATTGAAGTAATGTTTGATATTGATGCTAATGGAATCTTGAACGTTTCGGCAAAGGATAAGGCAACAGGTAAAAGTCAAAGTATCAGGATTACTTCATCTACCGGATTATCTAAAGAGGAAATTGACAGAATGACTAAGGAAGCTGAAGCAAATTCTAAAGAGGATCAGGAGAAGAAAGAGAAGATAGAAGCTAAAAACAAAGCTGATAATATGATTTATGTCGCTGAAAAATCATTAAAAGATGCAAAAGATAAAATTTCTGATGATGTAAAAAAAGAAGTTGAAGAAAAAATCAAAAATCTTAAGTCAATTTCAGATACTGCAGACTCAAAGGAAATTGAAGAAAAAACCGCTCAACTATCTGAAAGTTTACAAAAAATCGGTCAGGCAATGTATCAAAAACAGGAACCACAAGCTGATAATACACAAACAAAAACTGATGATACTAAAAAAAAGGATGAAAAGAATAAAACAGATGTTGAGGAAGGTGAAGTTGTTGATCAATAAATAAAGTCAGGTTATTAATAAAAATTAAAAGATAACCGGCGCGCTTTGCGCGCCTTTTAATATAATAAATTATGTCCAGAAATTATTATGATATTTTAGGGGTAAAAAAAAATGCATCAGATCAGGAGATTAAAAGAGCATATAGGAAATTAGCATTAGAATGGCATCCTGATAGAAATAAGGATACAAAAGCTGCTGAAAGATTCAAAGAGATCAACAAAGCATATGAAGTTCTATCGGATGCAAAAAAAAGAGAATCATACGATCAATTTGGTGAAGAGGCGTTTCGTCCTGGAGGAGGATTTTCTTCAAATGGTCCTTTTGGTGGACAACAACAAACTGGTCAATATGGTCCATTCACTTATACTTATTCTTCATCGGGTGGCGGCTCTCCATTTGAGGGGTTTGATTTTGGTGGTTTTTCTGATCCGTTTGATATTTTTGAACAATTTTTTGGCGGATCATCGCCATTTGGTTCAAGAGTGAAAAGAAGACCTATTTATAATATAACTATAACTTTTGAAGAAGCAGTACATGGTACAGAAAAACTGGTAGTAATATCAGGAAAGGAACAAAAAATCAAAATTCCCAAAGGAGTGGATGACGGAAATAGAATCAGATTTTCTGATTATGATGTTATTGTTAACGTTAAAAAAAGTAAAATATTTAAAAGAGAAGGATATGATCTGATATGTGATGTAAATATAAGTTTTATTCAGGCGATTTTAGGGGATATTATAAGTGTTCCTACCATTGATGGTGATTTAAGAATTAAGATTCAATCTGGTACTCAACCAGGAGCTTTAGTAAGATTAAAAAGTAAAGGTGTTCCTTATGTTAGAGGTTCAGGAAGAGGCGATCAGTACATAAGAATTAGAATCGAAATTCCGACAAAACTTAACGCAAAACAGAAACAACTACTAGAAGAATTTCAAATGGAATCAGTTAAAAAAAATAGTTGGTTTTAAATTTTTATAAAAATATGTTTAGAACCGTTACAGCAATTTTAATATGGTCTGAAAATTATAAAAGACTAGCAAATTGGTATATCGATAAGTTGGAACTTCAGAAAATTGAAGAGATTAATCATCCTAATGATACAGGAATCGGATTAGCACTTGGAAAAATGTATTTATGGGTTGGAAAACATAATAAAGTAAAAGGGAAAAACAAAGACATGCATCGGATTATGTTCAATATCGAAGTTGACTCCGTACAAAAGACGTATGAATATTTAAAGAAAAAAGGAGTGAAATTTTTAGCAAAACCGTTTAAAGCTCCGACATTTGATAAATATTTTGCTACGTTTTATGACTGTGATGATAATATTATGCAATTAATAGGTGGAAAATAAATTTTTGCAATTTACTTTTTTAAAATTATCCTACTTTAAAAACTATTTGTTTATTGATGTTTATAGTATTATTTTAGTGTGAATGAAAATTAAAAATAAATATTATTATAATAAATATATTATTTTCATATTTGTTGTTATTGTGTCAATTTCTGTTTTTTTTGGTATATATATTAAAAATATACAAAAAGAAGAGAGTGATGTATTGTCTATTGATTCTAAAAAAGAATCTGAATTACCTTTAAATACTATTGAATTAAGAGCAAGTCAACAATATTTTGCATCTTGGATCAAACCAATTAGTGCCGATCGTATTAATCTTCATTTAAATACTGGTTTTAAAAAAAATATGCGGGATTTTTATATAGATAACGAATGTAAATATTTAACTAGCGGTGGGTTTTATACCAGTGACGATAGACCATTAGGATTGTTTTTTACGAATGATGTATTGGTTAGAAATTATGTCGGTCATAACTTGATGAGAGGAATTTTCAGCGCTGATTATAATAATATCATTAATATATCAACCGAAATTAATTTTGATAGTATTAGATTTGCTTTACAAACTGGTCCAATTTTAATATTGAACGGAGAAAAGTATAAATATTCGATAAAAAATGATAGATATGCAAGAAGAATTGCAGTGGCTATAACAAGCGATAATTTAGCTTTATTTATTGCATTTTACGGAAAAGAAAATTCATTTTCCGGTCCTTTACTTTCAGAATTACCAGATTTATTGGATCAATTTTCAAAATTACAAAATGTTAATATTTTTTCTGCAGTTAATTTAGATGGTGGAACGGCTTCGGCGTTTGTTGGTGATGAACTAATTCTTGAAGAAATTAAGTATATAGGTAGTTTTTTCTGTATAAAATGAATATAAATATCTATTCCAAATACTTTTTTATGTTTGTTTGGTGTTCAGAGTAATCTTTGGCAAAATATGATTTTCCAGTTTTATCTGCAAGATAATAATAATATTCAGTATTTGGAGCTTTTAATATAGCATTTATAACAGCAATACCGGGATTACATATAGGGGTTGGTGGTAGACCTGGATTTATATAGGTATTGTAAGTAGAATTTATTTGCAGATCATTTATTGTTAAATCTTTTTTCCACCAGGTTTTATCTTTAATTTGATAACCAAGAGCATATTGAACCGTTGCGTCGATATCAAGCTTCATTCCATCTTTTAAACGGTTTAATATAACGCTGGCTATTAGCGGTCTATCCTGATCTAATTTTGCTTCTCTTTCAACAAGAGATGCGATAGTAATTAATTGGTCTAAAGATAAATTAATATTTTTTGCTTTATTTATAATATCCTGATTAACTTTTTTGGAAAAGTTATTATTAATAATATCTAAAACCTCCGTAACAGAAGCGGTTTTTGGAAATGAATAAGTATCAGGAAATATATAACCTTCTTTAGAACGATTAATAAATTCAGCTTCAGACATATTCAATTCTTTCGATAATATCGAAGCTACTTCTTCTTTACGTATACCTTCGATTATAGTAATAAGCACATCTTGTTTTCCTGTTTTTAAAAGCTCTCCAATAGTATATAAATCCATAGAAGGTGAGAGTTGAAATGTACCTGCTTGAATTTTATCAGCTAATCCTCCGAATCTGGCTAATATAAAAAAAGCGACTGGCGAGCGGATAAGGCTTTTTTTAGCTAGTTTATCAGCGATTAATCTGGAGTTTTCCCCTCGTTCGATAGTAAATTGAATGGAATTATTATCATGAGGATTATACGGTTTAACTGCCTGTTTCCACCATAAATATATAAAGAAAGATATTATTAATACAGTGGAAAAAAGGATAATAAATTTTCTTTTCATTTTTTTAAAAGTGATAATTTATTTATCTTTTTCAAGTATGAAATTATGAATGATTTTTCCAAACAATCTTAACAGATTTTTATGATTTTTCAATCCTTAGGTTTTATTGATTGTCTAACTTATAAAAATTTCAATCATTAAAAATCTATTCAATTTTATAAATTGGTGCGTGAATTAAGGATTCTTTAGCTTCTTCAAGTCGCCACTTATCTGATGAATATAAAACACATAATATGTCTCCTTTATCAATATGTTCATCTACACGTCTTTCTAAATATATTCCGGCTTTTTTATCAGTTGGACAACCTAAAATTCTCGCAATAATTGTTAAGTCTTTATTATTGAAGGATGTTATTGTACCGCTTTTTTTACAAGGAATTTCAAATTTATATTGACCTAATTTAATATCACTTACTTCAATGCCATGGTTACCACCTTGAGCTTTAATAATTTCTTTCATTTTATTATGAGCTTTGCCGCTATATAGAATTTCTTTTGCCAATTCTTCACCATTTATTTTGTTCTTTTTATTATCTTCGGATAAACAAAGATCGAGTAATTTACCGGCCAGTCTAAGCGCTTTTGCCTCAAGCATGAATGGCCTATCGGGTCTTCCTTCTAATACTTTCAAAACATCTATGGCTTCTAAGGCAGGTCCTACGCTATGACCTGCGGGTTCAAGCGCTTGATTAATATCAAAATCTGCTTTGATTTTAAATTTTTTTGCTAAAAATGAAAATTTTTTCTTAATAATTTCTGCATCCTTAAAATGTCTAATTTTAAGAGTACTTCCAACGGGAATATCTATAACTAAGTGTGTAGCGCCAGATGCGATTTTTTTTGCCATAATTGAAATTATTATTTTATCAAATGATTCAAACGCTAAAGGTTCTTCAACCTGTATAATAATATCATCGGCCGGGGCTAGTCCTAGATGTCCTCCCCAAACTATACAACCTCCGATTTTATCGACAATTTTTTCTATTTGGTTTGGAGATAATGTTACAGGGGCTAATACTTCCATAGTATCAGCTGTGCCTGCCGGTGTTGTAATCGCTCTGGATGAATTTTTAGGGATTTTATAACCTGCAGCAGCAATTATCGGAACTAAAATCATTGTAGTTCTAGTACCCGCTAAACCTCCTGTCGAATGTTTATCAGCAACGATACCTTTAAATTTGAGTTTTGATCCTGTATCTGCCATGGCTTTTGTAAGGTAATATAGTTCTTCATCAGAAAAACCTTCTTTGAAACCTGCAGCGACAAAATATGTTGTTAATATTGGACCTAATTTTTCATGAGCTAATTCAT
>CAYUNW010000003.1:100215-118129 GCA_964446235.1 uncultured Gammaproteobacteria bacterium | reverse complement strand
GAACCAATGCGACTTTCATGCTTTCAGATAACAAAAAACAATTAACAATAAACAATAATCGAAAAACTATATACAGAGCACAAAAAATCGTTTTAAGGAGAATTGAAGATTTGTAACACTCAATGACCTTGGATCTATATATTACTATTTATGCAAAATCTTCACTTAGTAAGCATTGAAAAAAACTAAATTATCAACTTAACTGATGCTTACGTCTCCATAAAATGTGTTCTTTGAGCTTTTATACTATGTATTATATTAAAAAAGGGAAATTTGTTCATTTTTGTCATCTTTTTTTGTTGATTTTTTTACCTGTTGGTTATTTTCAAAAGTAGAAAATTTGATTCTTTTTATCAGACTTCTGAAATTCAATTCTTCAAATAAAGACATAATTTCTACTCGGGTTAAATCCGGCACTTGACACTTTTTTAATTCAAAATCAATAGGAACATCACGGGCAATTGTTGCCAGTTTTAGGGAAATATCAGCATCATTTTTGCCATTTGTCAGTTTTTCCACGACTTTCTTATTTTCTATTTCTGCCAAATGCTTATAAATATTCATCAAGCTGCCGTATTTGACTATCAGTCCCCCGGCAGTCTTTGGTCCAATACCGTTCACACCAGGATAATTATCAGAAGAATCACCTACTAAAGCTTTGTAATCTATAACCTGTTCAGGTTTAACTCCCAATAAATCCTCTACTTCCTTTTTGGAATATATTTTCCCTTCGGAAATACCCTTATAGGGCATATACACTTTTACTTTTTCACTAACAAGCTGCAAGATATCCCGATCACCGGTAACAATTATTGACTCTATGTTCTTGTCGGAAATCTTGGTAACTATAGTACCGATAATATCATCTGCTTCAAAACCGCTCATTTCATAAATCGGTACCCCGATTGTTTGAGTAACTTTTCTGACAAGATCAATCTGCGAAACTAAACCTTTATCTGTTTCCGGTCTGGTAGCCTGATATTGGGTATACATCTTTTTACGAAATGTCGGTTCGGGCCTGTCAAAAGCTACAACGAGAAAATTGGGGCTAAAATCGTTTATTACTTTCAGTAAAACTGAGGTATAACCGTAAACTGCATTGGTTAACTGTCCATTCGGCAATGATAAAGGAGGTAAAGCATGAAACGATCTATGAAGTATGGCAAAAGCATCAATTATTAAAAAACGTTTCATTTGTCAGGATTATTTTATCAAATATTTATTGTGTCAGGCGGTAGATTTAGAATATGATGCTGTTTTTCTGCTACCGCCTACTAGTTTTTCAAACTCGTCACCTTCAATAGTTTCTTTTTTCAACAACGCTTCTGCAACTAAATCCAGGGGTTTTTTGTTCTTCTTCAAAATATTCTCAGCTTGTTTATATGCAGTATTTATAAAAGTTTTCATTTCTGTATCTATTTGATTTTGCATATCGGGAGATAACCTTGATTCATTTACAAACTTTCCTCCCCATTCTGTCATATCTACAGTAGGTCCGAAATTTATCGGTCCTAATCTAGACATACCAAACTCTATTACCATACGTCTGGCAATATCAGTTGCCTTATCAATATCATTTGAAGCTCCTGTTGTCATTTCGTTGAAAACCAGCTCTTCAGCAGCTCTACCTCCTAACATGACGGATATTTGTTCAAGTAGGTTAGTTTTTGTTTCATGAACCTTATCTTTTTGTGGTGGAATCAAAGTAAACCCAAGTGCCATTCCTCTTGAGACTATGGAAATCCTATGTACCGGATCGGTATGAGGCAAATGATAGCTGACTATCGCATGTCCAGCTTCATGATAGGCAGTCATTTTCCTATCCAAATCACTTTGCAGTCGTTTTTTCTCAGGCCCCAATTTCACTTTAGTTGCGGCTTCTTCAATATCTTCCATATCTATAGCCTTTTTGTTTTTTCTAGCAGCCTGTATTGCCGCTTCGTTAAGCATGTTTTCCAAATCTGCTCCACTAAATCCAACTGTTCTTTTGGCTACTTTTTCCCAAGTCACATCGTTTGTCAAAGGTTTACCTCTTTTATGAATATTTAAAATTGCTTCTCTTCCTGTCAAATCAGGCAAATCCAAGACAATTCTCCTATCAAACCTGCCTGGTCTCAATAGCGCCGGATCCAATAAATCCCCTCTGTTTGTAGCTGCAACCACAACCACATTTTCATTTGGTGTAAAACCATCCATTTCAACAAGAATCTGGTTCAAAGTCTGTTCTCTTTCATCATGAGCTCCCATTGCTCCTACAGATCTCTGCCTGCCTATAGCATCAATTTCGTCTATAAAAATAATTGACGGGTTGTTTTTCTTGGCAGTATTGAATAAATCCCTTACCCGGCTTGCGCCAACACCGACTAGCATCTCCATAAATTCGCTACCAGCCATTGAGAAAAACGGTACATTCGCCTCTCCTGCCAATGCTCTGGCAAGAAGAGTTTTTCCAGTACCACTAGGACCAACAAGAAGCACTCCTTTAGGTGTACGTGCTCCGAGAGCGCGGTATTTTTGAGGATTTTTCAAAAAATCTACTATTTCTTCAAGCTCATTTTTTGCTTCATCTACTCCCGCCACATCGGCAAAAGTAACTTTAGGATGATCCTTGGAAAAAAGTTTAGCTTTGGATTGGCCAAATGAAAAAATATTATCCTGGGCACCGCGAGCTTGCCTGATAAGAAATAGGAAAAAACCTACCATAAGAACTATAGGTAAAATATTGGTTATCAAATTTACCCAAATTGTCCCTCCTGTCGTATCTTTAATATCTACCTGGACTTTCCCAGGATCTACCCCGGCATCGGTTAAAATTTTGTAGAAAGAATCCTGTCCTTCTTTAGTTGAAGCGTAAATTTTCTCATCTTTATAAGTAGCTAATAGTTTATTATCAATAACTTCCACTTTAGTTACTTTATCACTTTTGATATCACCAACCAATTCAGACAGGCTTTTGTTTGGAAACAGATTGGATACATCTCTTGCGCTGACAAATATCAAAAAAAGAATAGTGCCAATAATCAACCACAAAAAAATATTTTTTGGGGTCAAATTGACCTTAAACATAAATATTTTCTTAATTTTTTTACCGTTGGTTTTTTTTAATGTTTGTTTGGTAGCCATATTTTTACCTTATTACTAAACCGTGCTCCACACTTTTTTTAACCGGTAGGATAATTGCGTTTACACCGGTATCTGCACATAATATCATACCATTGCTATCCTCACCCATCATTTTTTTACTTTCCAGATTTGCCAAAAAAATAAATTTTTTATTCTTTAAATCCTTTGGTTTATGCCACTGGGCAATCCCGGCTAAAATTTGAACTTCGCCATAATCACTCCCTAAATCCACAATAAGTCTGATAAGTTTCTCTGAATTTTCTACCCTTTCGGCTGTTTTAACCAATCCGACCCTTAAATCCAATTTTTGAAAATCAGAATAAGATATTGTATCCTTTTTCATAGATGTAAATTATAATCCATCAAGGCTTGTAAAACAATTTATTTATGACGATATATTTTACTGCTTCTATAGCCGGAAAAAAGTATTATCTGTCTGACTATGAAAAAATTACCAATCATCTGCATAAAAAAGGGTTTCAAGTCATCTCCAACCATATATTAAAAACCAGCCAATCCCAAATCAGACTTGAAACTGAAGAAGAAAGACTTAAATTCCATAAACAACTTGATGATTGGATAAATTCATCATTATGCATAGTTGCTGAAACGTCTTTTCCTTCAATCAGCGTAGGTTATGAAATATCATTGGCTTTAAACCGTAAAAAACCGGTGCTTATTCTTTATAAAAATAATTACCCACCCTCTCTTCTGGCACAATATAAAGAAGATTATCTTGTTTGTGAAAAATATAATGATAATAATCTGATAGAAATTATGAATGATTTTCTCAACTTCGTCCAAGACAATAAAGATTCGCGCTTTAATTTCTATATTCCGACGAAAATCGCCACATATCTATCTGAAATATCGCAAAAAAAACGAATTCCTAAATCTGTATACATCCGTCAACTTATCGAACATGATATGAAGTCAAAGCTTAAGGGCAAATAATCCACCAATTTCAATCTAGACCTGTTACACCGTTGTTACTCATTTTGAAAAATAGCTTATGTATCTATGCTTAAACTATTCGAATATGCAAAAATCACCTGAATTTGAAATTCCAAGAATTATCATTGATTTTCGCCGTCAACATTTATCCCCCCAAGATTTACATACAATTGAAGCAAAAATCGGTAATGGTGAAAGTTTTTATTTCGACCCAAAATCAGGATTTTTGGATAATCCTCCTGATGATTATTTGAAAAGCTTTCAAAAAATAGTTAATTTACCGCCTATTAACCCAGATGGATTAGGATCAAAGAAAAAAATTGAAAAAGAAATTGTCGGGATTATTTATACTTTTGTCAATAACGATAACTGAAAAAAGAATATCTATTTGAAAGACCGATGATATTTCTCACTTCCTTCATTGTTTTGACCGCCTCTTCCCTAGCTTTTTGAGCACCTTCAATCAATATATCTTTAACCATTTGCGGATTATCTGATAGCTCTATATATCTTTCCCGAGCACTTTTAAAATAATTCATTATACTTTTAAAAAGATACTCTTTTACCTCTACATCACCGACTTTCCCCTTTTGATATAGTTCTTTGTATTCATCAACTTTCATCTTATCTCCGAAAAAATCCAGATATGCAAAAACCATATTCCCTTCAATGTGACCTGGGTCATCTTTTGTTTTTCTAGTAGGATCAGTAAAACAACCCATGACCTGTTTTTTTATAACATTTTCATCTTCAAAAATACTGATTACATTACCTAAAGACTTGGCCATTTTCCTCTTTCCGTCCGTACCCATCACCACTGCTACCTCTTCCGGAATATATGGCTCCGGCAACCTAAATGTATTTGTCTTGTAAATTCTATTGAATCTTTCGGCAATATCCCTGGCAATCTCAATATGTTGTTTCTGATCTTTACCTACCGGTACAAAATCAGGTTTATAAATTAAGATATCTGCCGCCATCAGGATAGGATAATTAAATAAACCCAAATTTATTTCATCTTCCATCACATCTTTGGCCATTTTATCCTTATAAGCGTGGGCGCGTTTGAGAAGCCCCAAGGGCGTAACGTTATTTAGGATACTTTGAAGTTCGGTGTGCATAGGTACATCGGACTGACGGAAAAAAGTAATATTTTTCAGATCTCCCAAAAGTGCTAATTCATTTAAAATAAGGTTTTGTGTATTTTCTTCCAATAACCGTCGACTCTGTACTGTAGTCAAGGCATGAAGATCTGCTACGAATAAGAAACATTCATTTCCTCTGGCAATCTCCTTAAACTGCCGTACTGCACCCAGATAATTTCCAATATGCAAGCTTCCGTCACCGCTGGGAGTAATACCGGATAAAATTCTTTTATTGTTCATAGATTTCTCCTTTGAATATTTTATAACAAATTTACTTTCTCTGGGAGAGCTTATTATCCACTCTCCCAGAGAGTGTGTAAAATATTAATTCAATTTTCCATTCATATAATCTGAGTAACCTGTCAAATCCAATAATCCATTACCTGAATAATTAAACAAAATTATCTTCTTAACACCTTCTTTTTTGCATCTGATCGCCTCATCAATTGCCCCTTTTATCGCATGCGCTGTTTCCGGGGCAGATACCAACCCTTCACATCTGGCAAAATCTACTGCTGCCCGGAAAACCTCTTTCTGCTCATAAGCTCTAGCTTCGGTTATTCCTTGTCTGTTTAAGAAAGATAAAATAGGTGCATTACCATGGTAACGCAATCCTCCGGCATGAATCGCTGGCGGTACAAAATCGCTACCCAAAGTCTCCATCTTCAGAAGCGGAGTCTTTTTGCTTGTATCGCCAAAACCATACCGATAATTTCCTTTGGTCATCTTCGGACAAGACGCCGCTTCTACTCCTATCGCCCGAAGTGCTCTTTTCTTCCCGGAAATTTTATCGACCAAAAAAGGTATGGCAAATCCGCCAAAATTACTTCCCCCGCCTACGCATCCGATTAAAATATCCGGATACTCACCAATCTTTTCCATTTGCCTTTTTGCTTCTTGACCAACAATCGTCTGGTGAAGCAACACATGATTTAATACACTTCCCAAAGCGTATTTGGTTTCCTTATTTTTTAAGGTTATTTCCAGTGCTTCACCGATAGCTATTCCTAGGCTTCCGGGACTATCCGGATCTTTTTCCAATACAGACTTACCAAACACTGTTTGGTTTGACGGGCTGGATACTATATCGGCACCGTATAATTGCATGATGTATTTGCGATATGGTTTCTGCATAAATGAAATCCGTACCATAAATACTTGGCAGTTAAGGTCAAAAATCCTGCAAGCAATACTTAGAGCCGACCCCCATTGACCGGCACCTGTTTCTGTAGTTAAGGTCTTCACTCCTTCCTTCTTGTTAAAATACGCTTGAGCCAAAGCGGTATTTATCTTATGACTCTGAGAAAGAGTTTCTCCTTCATATTTGAAATAAATATGTGCAGGGGTATCCAGATATTTTTCCAGTCTTTTTGCACGAATTATGGGAGTTGCTCTGTATGTATTGTATATTTCTTTTACTTCGTCAGGAATGACGACTTTTTCTTCCAGAGTAACTTCCTGCTTGATAAGCTCTACCGGAAATATCGCCTGTAAATCCTCTGGTTTAATAGGTTGTTTTGTCCCCGGATGAAGCGGCGGATCAGGTAATTTTCCTAAATATTTATTAAGATAATAATTGATATTTAAATAATGAGTCGGGATCTCGCTCTCATTTAGCAATATTCTTTTATTCATAGTTTTCTCCTTTTATTTTGTAAATATAACTAACTGAAAACCAAAAACTAAATATTAGCATCACCATCCGAATCTCGGATAAAGGTTTCCATATATAAATATTTGTTTTTTTCCCATAAAAAAAGTCCTCTCTTCCCAATTTAAAATCGAGATTCAAGGACGAATATTTTTGAATTATTTTTTATTCCAAACTCATAATTCCAAATTTCTTCGTGGTGCCACCTTGTTTTGTATTCCCAAAGAAAAAGCTTCCTAAAATAGGAAGCTCATCAATTTGAGAAAACCTCATTTTTGACGAGCTCCGTTTAGTTACGACACTCGTTGCCAACCTTCTACGGCTTTGCCCCCGTCGCATACTTTTGCGCAGCTACCCGGTTCCATCCTTCCGGATCAAAGCTTTATACTTTTAAATAATGATAACATACTTGTCAAAATTAAAATTTAAACAGATTGATATTAATTTACATTTTACCTATTATTAACCTATGGCGACAAAAGTTTCTGTTTTCGTTTTTATTGCGTTATCATTTTTAATTTTATCAGTGAATTCCGCACTTGCTGCCGATTTACAATTTGACCCAACCACTGCCAATGTCACCACAGGCCAAACTGTGGAAATTAAAATCAACATCGATACAGGTACCGATTCAGTCACATCCGCCGATGCGGTTATCACTTATAATCAGAGTTATCTGACGGTAAATAGAGTAACCGCAGGAACTTTTTTTTCAAATATCTCAAGCAATCTCAACACCGCAGGAAAAGCTTACATCAACGCCATGACCAACAGTCTATCTGAAGCCAAAACCGGCTCAGGACATATGGCTACAATAGTCTTCCAAGCTACCAGTCCAGGCACGGTAAGTTTGAACTTCGACTGCACCAGCGGTTCAAGTACCGACTCAAATATCATCAAAAACGACGCCAATGCAACAGATGTTATTGTATGTTCTTCAAATGGAACTGCGAGTATTACGATATCAGGAAATATCACTCAACCGACTCCTACATTGATTGCAACACCGACTACGTCATTACCGGTTATTTCTGTTACTCCCCCACCAGCCTTACCCAGAAGCGGTGCTTTTGAAAACATGTTAAGTATAATTATGGGTGGCGTAGGATTTGTAGCTATCGGGTTATTTCTATTATCAACTCTTTAGTTTGTTCTTAGCATTTAGGTATATCATCTTCACCGCTACAATCAATCGGTGGTGGAGATGGAACGTTACAAGCGCCTGGAATAAACTGCACTGTACAATTTATTTGAGTTTTCTGTTCATTTAGGGATACAAAACCTCCTGCGCCGGGAAACGCTTCATTGGCACAAACTTTGATGGCATTATCAGCTTCTTCTTTGGCTATTTTGATACATTCGGCTTGCGTACATTTACTAGCGCTATCTACACACATTTCCGCAGGTTCGTTATCTATTTTGTAACATTCTTCACTAAAAAGTACATTTAAAACAATTTTACCGTTAACAACCGCTTTACAGGTACCTCCTGCTACTTGTGTCGGTGAAGGAATTGGTGTAGATGTAGGTACTTTCGTAGGAGTAATTGATACTGCTGTAGTGGGAATGATCGTTGGAGCTATACTCACAGTCGGAGACGCCTGTATGACCGGGGTTACGGTAGGCGTGATGATTGTTGGTAATGTATCATCCTTGGCGCTTTGAGACAAACTATATAAAACCAATGAATAATCAACTGAATTGACTATTTTGTCTGAATTGATATCCGAATCAAGATAATCAAGCGTAATTTTTCCTATATCCGTAATTATCTTCGATATGTCATATGAATCAACTTTGCCGTCCTGTTTTTTTATATCTCCTGACATTATCACCGTATCAGAAAAATCAAAATTGTTTTCACCTGATTTTATAAGCATCTCCGGTGTAGTGCAGGCTTGACCAACATGCTCCTTGCTGCAAAATTTCTTACCTATAAACTTATCCGGTTTGACATATACAAGATATAATTTATCCAAAGGCAAATCGCTAAGCGGTATGCTAAGTTTGAACTTAGACCCTGCATCTTGTATTAGTTTTAAATCCTCAAATTCTTTAACTTTTGCTTCAGTAGTATAAAGTGTCACTTTGGTTTTATACTCAGCCTGAGCAGATTCCATATAAGACCCCTGTAGTGAAAGTGTCAGGTTTAATACATTTACCTGTGCTCTACCCAAAAGCACATACCTGATAAATCCGCTTTGCAGAATAGTGAAAATGATAAAAATAAAGGAAATAATTACTAGAACCAGTTGACTAATTTCCTGTTTTTTTATTTGTCTTTTTTTCATGTCAGATTTGGATTAAGGAAAAACTATTTTCTCCATCTAGAATATCCTTTGCCATATAAAAGATTTTGGAATTAGATAAATCTATCTTTATATCCCTTTCCAAAACCTCCGGATCTTCAATAGTTACTTTCAAAACGGCAAAAGTACCACCGGGTTTCCCGAAGTTTATATTGTCATTCGTAATCGAAGACACTCCGGTTATGACAATTTGCCCGTTTTCAACAATCTTTCTGGGATAATCCGGAAAAGCGTCCCCCGACGCTACGTCAATCTTCAGACCCTTGGTATAACTCAAAGTCAAATCCGCCGCATCCGCTAAGGTATTGGGGTCACCAGACAGAAAAATTCTTATCTCATATTCGTCTGTGTTTACATTCCCCTTTATAAAAGAAAAAAACATCTTTCCGCTGACTACTTTTGCCGTTTGATCATTTTTATTGTTAAGTAAATTCAGATCTTTCATGCTGATAGCAGGAAGTTTGGCCTGTTTAAGATCCGATCTGCATTGGTCTATTTCGGCGTTCAAAGAATTGATTTTTTTATTATTATGCGAAGAAATAATACCGATGACAAAGATTGCCAGGGATATCAAAAATATATAAGGTAGTAACTTTTTCAAAAATCCGGGCTTCATTAATTCAATATTAAACTTATGCATATTGAAGTGTCAATCATAAAACCAAAATATTGTTATAATGTATTTTTATGCATTTAAACCTGCAAAATCTAGTTATTTTATCCGGCTGTCTTCTTATCGTTATTGTCTGGTATGTGACTAATCCCTATAATTTTAAAGACTATTTGAAAAAACTTATCAGTATAAGAGCTGTCATCATTGGCAGCATATATATGCTTATATTAATTCAAACATTGAACATATCGGACCTCAAATTACCCCAATCCATACTTTACGATATAATTTATTATCCTCTGCTAATCGTATTTTTTTGTGCAATATATTTATCCATATGGGCAAAACTTACCATGAAACACTCATGGGGAATTCCGGGTCAACATGATATAAAAAAACAAAACACGCTTATTACACACGGTGCTTATGCCATCTTAAGAAACCCGATATATTTAGGATTGTTTTTCTTGTTTGTTTCTATTGAATTGCTGTTATGGAGTTATTTTATTCTATTATCCATTCCGATTTATTTATTGATAAAAAAAAGCGTAATTAAGGAAGAGATTTTACTGAAAAAATATTTCGGTAAGAAATATCTCTCTTATATACAAAAAGTACCCCGCTTTTTATAAAAGAAGGGTACACTTTTGTATTTATAACTTTATTTCAAATCTACTGTAGCTCCGGCTGCTGTCAATTTGGTTTTTGCCTCTTCAGCGGTTTTTTTATTTACTCCTGTTAATACTTCTTTCGGCGCCGACTCAACTAACGCTTTTGCTTCCTGAAGTCCTAATGTTGGAACCAATTCCCTAACTGCCTTAATGACAGAAATTTTATTACTGCCGGCATTTGTCAAAACTACGTTGAAAGTTGTCTGCTCATTTGCTGCATCAGCTGCTGCTGGAGCTTGTCCACCTTGTGGTGATGCAACAGCTACAGGTGCTGCAGAAACGCCGAATTTTTCTTCCAATGCCTTTACCAAATCAGCCAATTCCAGAACGGACATTTCTTCAACTGCTTTTAAGATATCGTCTTTTGATAATTTTGCCATTTAAATCACCTCCTAAATAATTAAATAATGTTTATTAACTTGTTGCTGGCTTTTTATTTTTTATATTCTCAAGTACCGTTACTAAACTTTGCATATTCCAATTTAATGCCCGATGAAGTCCATATAGAGGACTTTGGATTCTGTTTAACAATGTTGCTATAAGTACCTCTTTTGTAGGTAAATTTGAAAGCTTTTTAAAATCCGCCTCTGTAGCGATATTATCTGCAAAAAAACCGATTTTTATAATTGGTAACTGATGGTTTTTGATAAATTCAGAAATTGCTTTTACAAGCGAAATTTCCTCACCATAAGCAAAAAATATACCAGTTGATTGGGTAAGTTTTGCTTTTATATCCTCAATAAATTTTTCTAATGCTTTATTTTTATTCTCTTTCAAAGCAAGTCCGAAAAGTCTGTTTTTTACTACAGAAAATTCTCCTTCAGCATTTTTGACAACCTTTCTCAATCCTTCTAACTGCTGATGGGTCAAACCTTTATAATCAGCCAGAAAAAAAGCGTTGGCTTTGCCCAGTTTGTTTTTAATATTTTCCACTGTTTCTATCTTTTTTTGTGCCGGCATATATTTTCCTCCCTTATAAATAAAAAACCTCGGTAAGTACCGAGGAATACATCAAACAAATTTAATTTCCTCGGTAGGTCTTATTTTCGTGCCTACTGTCTTCGGACCTTAACTTTATATCATAAAAATGCACAAGACACAAGTGTTTCAGTCTTCCAATATATATATGTCTAATGCATTTATCTGTTTATTGGTCAATCCTAATGATTGTAGCCATAAAATAAATTTATCGTAAGATCTGTCATCGTTATTTCCAAAAAGTTCTACATTAAATTCAAAATGTTCATATGGTTCTTTTACAAACTCCCATTCTACAGAAAAATCGGCCGTCGAATAAGGTGTTTTGTTTGATAAAAAAATATCCGGATGATTTTCCAGATAGAATTTTTCTGTTTCCTCCACCCCACCTTCAGGTTGGGTATTCTGTGTAATTTGCGGTGTCGGTCCCAACGTAGTGAAAGAATATCCTTGTGGTATTTTTCCTGGTAATCTGTATTTGATTACATAAAAATATTTTGTCCCGGATGATAAAGGCTTACTGGGAATTATTTTCAAATTATATCCATCAATTTCCATTCTATATTCAAATTTCGGTTCTATCGAAAAGATAATATCTTCTTCTTTTAATTCCCTATTGAAAGTGACTGTAATATTATCGTCTGTAGACACACTTACCGAATTATCCATAGGTAATACGGATACTACATTCAACGGATTATTTTCTTTGGGATAAGGGGTCGGAGTATATGACCAACTCCTGGCATATTCATCCGGTTCTATATCTGCAAGATTTTGAGGCACCGTATCACTTTTACTGTAAGAAAGGTAAAAAAATCCAAGAATAAAAACAAACAATATAATTGCAGTATAAATATATTTTTTCATACTTTTCTTAACCAACCCACAAGGTTGGGATCACTAAGACTGACATTTCTGGTATGCTGGACATTTCCACAGTGACCCAATCCCCAATTCGCTTCAGCTATCCTGAAACTACCAGATCCTAAAGTCTGTACAACATATGCAATATGTCCATAAGTATCATTGTTCCAGACCGGAATATCGCCAACCTGGATATTGCCGTTACCTTTTTTTATGAAATTGACCCCGGGTATACTACAGGATGCATATTGCACTGCATTTCCGCATGATGTCAAGGTAACATTATATTGAAGCCTAGCAGCTGCCCGGGCAAACCCTACACACTGCAGACAACCCTGACTGACTGCAGATTTATTCAACTCAAGCCAGACGTTATGGTCAAGTTTGGGATTTGTCTTTTCCAGACAGGCAACATTGGACGCAAGAATATCCTGGTTGTTACAGGCATCGTTTATGCTGTCTACCATTTGCTCAACATTACCACCACCGCCGGGCGGAGGAGTCTTTTTCTTTTTTTTCTTACTTTTCTTGCTTTTGATTGTAGGAGTAGGTACAGCACTCGGAGCTACAACACTGGTCAGTGACGGCATAATCGTCCCACTGACAATTATTGGTGTTGCGCTGACCGTCGAAACAGGTGTAACAGTCGGAGCATTAATCGGTTTTGACCCTCCATAAAGCGTAATATAAGGAGTAGGGGTAAATGATCCGAATTTGATACTATCAAACTCCCCTGCTTGTGCTTTGATGCTATGGACAAAAAAGTCTGGAGATAAAAATAAGAAAATCAAAAATAAAAGGCTAAGGGTAAATTTAGCAGGCATTAAATTATTTATAAAAGAAATTTCTCTACTAGTCAATCTATTGCTATAGGAGAAAGATCATATGCCGCAAATGTTTCGGGGAATACTTGCTTTGCTGTCAAAACCTGATTTTCGATAGTCCGAAAATCTGCAAAAGGATTATGATGTATAAGATACAAACGTTTTACATTGGCTCCTTTGGCAGTTAGAGAAGCTCCAATAGTAGTTACATGACCATCATTGAAATATGATTCCAAATTGCTTTCTTTGAATATTTTTGAATTCTTATCAAATTCCCATTCATGCAATAGAATTTGAACGTTTTTTGCAAAATTTATACTATTTTCATCCGGTTCGCTATCCGTAATATAGGCAAAACTCCTGTCTTTTCCAAATTCAAAGCGAAACGCCATACTTCCACTTCCCCGGTGGTATTGTTTTCTTGTTTTGACGTAGTAACCGGCAATTTTTTGTTCCGGTTGTAATCTCTGCCAGTTAAAATTTGCATACACACTATCATAATCAACAGGAAAATATGGTTTGTCGGTCAAATCTTTAAATACTTTAAATTCATCTACACCATATACATTTACAGCAATTCCGAACAGTAATTTAAATGCAGAATAAAAACCTGAAGTATGATCCAAATGATAATGGGACAAAAATAAATCCACTTTTTTGATTCCCTTCAAATACTTTTGTCCTTCAGGTTCTGCCAGTCTAAATAAACCAGATCCGCCATCAAGCAAAATCAGTCGATCCTTAAATCTTAAAGCATAACAGGCAGTATGCCTGTTAAAACTAGGGAAAAACCCGTTTGTGCCTAAAGGTAATATTTCCATGCGTCAAAAATTATATCATTACATTGTGTTTTCTCCATTACCCAACTGTTATAATGAATCAATTCAATTTTCGTTTCTCATGAAATTATCGAATTTAAAAAAGTTTTTTCCGTTTTTCTTTTTAGTCCTTATCTTTTCTTTAACTTCGGTTATTTACTCACCTAGTTTAAACGGGGATTTTGTATTTGATGATTACCTGACAATTGTCGAAAATGACCATGTTTTAAAATATTCTACTTTTCACAATTTTATCCGTGAAAAAAGGGAACGGATAATTCCCTTTCTCACCTTTAATTTACAGCATAAATATTATGGTATAGAACCATACCCGTATCATCTATTCAATTTAGGACTTCATATATCAAACGCGGTTCTGGTGTTTATTCTTATGATAATCCTAACGAAATTTTTTAAGCATGCAAAAAAATATCCATATCTTCCTTATATAACTACCCTGATTTTTGCAGTTCATCCGGTTCAAACACAGGCTGTTTCATATATTACCCAAAGATTTACCCTATTTGCTGCTTTTTTCAGCTTATTGAGTATCGTCTGTTATCTTCTTACGCTTAAAAACATTGATATAGAAAGCGTTATATTCAGAAAAACGGTGCGGATCGGCTTTTTGGTTTTTGCACTAAGTTTCTCCTTTTTTGCCTACCTGTCGAAAGAAAATGCTTTTATCCTGCCTTTAATGATTATCTTGTTTAATCTTTTTTTCCCTTTGACCAAAACCAAAAACCGCTTCGTTCCTATTTTTTTATATTTTCTTGTAGCTTTGACTGCATTTTATCTCCTTTTTTTCTTTGATAAAAATACGGATCTAAATACTTTCTCAAAAATTACTGCGATGAACAGAAACACCTCCATATCAAGATCTGTTTATTTTCTTTCACAATCCAAAGCAGTAATTAGATATTTTAGTCTTTCCATGCTCCCTGTAAATCAAAATATTGACTATGATTACTCTGATTATTTGAAAAGAGACAGTAAAACAATCGCATCTTGTTTATTTATCGCACTTTTATTGATTTTTGCCTTTCGATACAAAAAGAGATTTCCTTTATTTACCTTCGGCATCGTTTTTTTCTTCACTGGATTACTTATAGAATCATCGTTTTTCCCCATCGACGATATCATCTTTGAACATAGGCTTTATTTACCTTCGTTAGGGGTTTTTATCATTTTTTCGAATGTATTTTGTGCTTTAATATCAAGGAAATTATGGAAAAAAACAGCCTTGGTTTTACTTTTTTTATATATATCTATTCTTTCATACCTGACTTTTCAGAGGAATTATATATGGCAAAACGAGATCAACCTCTGGACCGATTCGGTAAAAAAATCCCCATACAAAGCCCGTCCTTACAGCAATTTAGGCGCTGCATATCTGCAAAGAGGAGATGTCGAAAACGCCTTGGAAAATTTCCATAAGGCTATCAAAATAGATCCTGAATTCGTCGATGCTTACCAAAATATTGCCGCAATTTATGAAAGACAAAAAGATTATGTCAAAGCCATCCAATATTATGAATCTGCCGCAAACTTTCCATCCAGAAAACAAATTACATTGAAGCTTTTTTTGGCAAAACTTTATGTAATCCAAAAACAACCTGACAAAGCCAAACAGCTGTATCTTGATATCATAGATACCGATCCCCGAAATGCCCAGGCTTTAAATAGCCTCGGAGTTCTTGCTCAAAACGAAGGAAAAAAAGATGAAGCCATAATATACTTTCATGAATCAATTGCCAGAAGCCTCAGATACGAAAATGCATATTTGAATTTGGCTGATTTATATAATAAACAACAGGAACATACGAAAGCCTGTCATTTATATAAAATCGTCCTGGGGATAAATCCGGATAATTTAACTGCTCAAAATATGGCAAAGTCAGACAGATGCCTGAATTTAGATCTTTAAACCTATTAGCTTCATTTTTTCCTGCCTGCTCATCTTTTTGATTTGAGCTTCCCTTTTCATAGCCGAACTCTTATCCGGATACTTTTCCTGATGAATGATTTTTACAGGTTTATGTGATCTGGTATACCGACTGCCTTTACCGCTTAAATGGTTTTTAAACCTCTTTTGGGGATCATCGGAAATCCCGGTATACAAAGTCTTATCCTTACAAAAAAGAATATACACATACCACATATATATATTCTAATTTTTCCTAAAAAATAAAAAAAGAGCGCACAAACGCTCTTTTTTATCTTGTTGCGGAGCCGGGAGTCGCGCCCGGCCTAGGAGATTATGAGCCTCCTGTGCAACTCTACACTACTCCGCGATGTCCTGCTATTATAGCTGAATTGAAATCTTCTCTCAAGTCAATTAAAATTATGAAACTATAGTTTTTCAAAAAATCAGGCTGGGTAGCTCAGGGGCAGAGCAATCGTTTCATAAGCGATGGGTCGTCGGTTCGAATCCGACCTCAGCCACAAAATAATTTATTCAATCATCCTACATAAATAACTTCAACCATTTTTGGAAATTGGACAAAACCGGTGTAGGCGTAGGCGTTGGAATGACATCTTTCGTATTTTCAGGCAATATCACAACCACCTCTCCTTCGCGGCTTAAACCTAATTTTTCTCTAGCTTCTTTTTCAATATATTCATATTGTTCAGTTTGAGCCAATTCCCTTTTCAATGCTTCGTTTTTACTGTTCGCTTCATCATATTTTTCCTGAGCATTTTTTAAAATCCTACTCCTATCCTGATATTGAAAAAAAGCTCTAAAAACACCTATAACTAAAATAAAAATCGAGATTGTCAAAATGATAGTAAGATATCTTATTTTCATGATATATTGACAAAAATCACTTATAGTTGTATTATAGGCTCTATGGTTTTAGCCAGTAATATTCTATTGTCAGAGGCCGCCCAACAATTTTTCAAGCATTTGCAGGATATCAAGCGTGCCCACGCTACAATTCTAGCATACAGCAAAGATATCGAACAAATGGTTAATTATCTGGAAAAAGAAGGTAAAAAAGAACTTTTAACCGTAGAAAAAACAGACATTGAAGGATTTTTAAAAAAGCTGGCAACTGACGGTTATACACCAAAATCCATATCACGTAAAATTAACTCTATAAAAACTTTCTATCGGTTCTTAAAAACCAATAATCTTATCACTCTCAATGCCGCCAGTGAAATCACTCATCCCAAATACGAAATCAAACCGCCAAGAGTATTAAGCAAGATGGAATATCGTGCTTTAAGAGACGCTTGCCGGTCTGACGCCAGAACCTATGCTATTGTAGAACTTTTCCTTCAAACAGGTATCAGGATTGGTGAGTTGGCAAAGCTGGAAATTAAAGATGTTAAAGATAAAGAAATGGTTATCAAAGCTAATGAAGGGCATCCGGAAAGAAATGTTCCTTTAAACAAAGCAGCTAAACTGGCATTGGAAAAGTGGCTGGAATTTAGAAACAAAATAAATACAGCCAATGATACCCTGTTTATCACCAAAACAGGTAAAGCTTTGCTTGTCAGAAACATCCGTACCACCATTGACAGGTTCTTTCGTTTGGCGGGAATTGAAGATGCTAAAGTCAACGATTTAAGACACACCTTCATTGCCCATCATCTGGCTTCCGGCACTCCTCTGACGGCTATCAGCAAGTTAGTCGGTCACAAAAGACTTTCCACTACCGAAAGATATTTGGATTTGGTTGAGGAAAAATCCCAAGACAACTTCAAACTTGAGGAACTTTAATCCTTATTCTTCTTAGAGGACAATTTTTCTTGGAATAATTTATCGCTGATATTATGTGGACCTGGATGGAGTCGAACCATCTGCATCCATTTTATAAGAATGGCGTTCTGCCGATGAACTACAGGTCCCTAAAAGCCTAGACTGAATTATAAATTGAAATTTTTTAATTGTAAATTATTTTATAATTTGGCTCTTTGGGAAATTTCAGCTTCAACCAGCTCTTTTGGCCTGCCGTAT
>CAYUNW010000003.1:0-100205 GCA_964446235.1 uncultured Gammaproteobacteria bacterium | reverse complement strand
CTGGATAACTGCAGTATAGCTTTGGCTACTTTTTCATTTTCCATTTTTTTCTGTGCAGCCATATCCTTCTTCATATCCACGCTGAAAGGCGGCATAGGTTTATTACCGACTATTGTACTGATATAAGCATTAAATACATCAACATTGATCAAATCACCTTCATTAAAGACAGGGGTGAACCAATGCTGCAGGTAATTAGCATCTGTGACACCGACTCTGAAAGTGATAATCGTACCGACATTGCCGAAAACCGCGTTTTTTACTTCCTCATCCATTTGTCCGATAAACTGGTTAGCTACACACAGATTTAGCCGGAATTTTCTAGCCTCAGAAAGTATTTGGGCAAAATCCGGTGTGGCAAAATTCTGAAACTCGTCAACATAAAGGAAAAAATCACGTCTTTTGTCTTCCGGAGTATCTACCCTACTCATAGCGGCAACCAGAATTTTTGGGACCAATACAAGCCCCAGAAAACTTGAATTTTCCTCACCTAGCTTACCTTTGGCCAAATTAACCAAAAGTATCTTTCCTTCATCCATGACATTTCTAAAATCAAATGCACTTTTGCTTTGACCAATGATATTTCTCATCAATTTATTTGTTACAAATCTGCCGAATTTGGATACGATATAGTCCAAAACCTCGGATTTATGAAAATCAGACGTCTGGGCTATCTGATCGGTCCAGTAACGTCGGACTACAGGGTCCTGTAATTTGGGAAGCAATTCCTGCACATAAGACGCGTCAGTCAATACCCTGACTATTTCTACAAACGATGCTCCCGGTTCAACCATCACGGTTAACATAGCATTTCTGATAGCATGTTCAAATCTAGGGCCGATTATACCTGTCTTTTGCGGATCATAAAGCTTATACATCAACCCGATAATTGAAGTAACAATAAAATGTTTCTGTTCTTCATTTTTGGCTTCAAGCATATTCAAACCCATCGGTCTTTCGGTATCGGAAGGATCGAAATAAATTACATCCTCTGCCCTTTGGGGGGGTATTAAAGGCAATATCCCCTCGACCAAATCTCCATGCGGATCAATTACCGCCACTCCTCTTCCTTCACGGATATCCTGCAATATCATGTCTTTTAGCAAAACACTTTTTCCCACTCCTGTTTTTCCGATAATATAGGTATGACGCCTTCGGTCATCAAGTTCCATATATACCGGTTTTGTAACTCCTCTGAATTTGCTAGTACCCAAATACATTCCGGATGTGGGCGTCTCTGCCGGAGCAGGAGCGCGTTTACTCGTAAGCCAACTGATATTAGGTGTTTCTATTGTTTTGTTTGGGAAATGGAAAATAGTTGCCAGTTCTTCGCTTGACAGAATTGAATACTGCCTGTAAGGCCAGTTGAAAATTGGGAAATAACGGTATATGAAATCCACCATAAAAGTGCTCTTAATAAGTTGTTTTGCGGAAGTAAAATGATTCAAATGAGAAGAAAATTGGGCAAATACACTATCAATATTATGGAGATGCATTTTCGCACTGGCTTCGCTTGTTGAGGAAACAACTACTCTAATTACCGTATTGAAACCAGGTTTATTTACTTTATTTTCTACCGCCTCCAATACTTTCGGATCGATATTATAATGGGCTTTTTCTGGATTTGCTTCATTCTTCTTTGTATTTGAGACATATCCTTTTCCCGGACCTTTCCATTTATCATCAGCCGGTGAAACTAGTATCTGTATAGCCATCCCTTCGCCTTCTTGCATTTTTCCTATCGCTGATGTAATTGCCGACAAAGGATCAACAGGCAGATCTTTATATACTTTCATCGGTAAATATTGCGCTTCCTTCAAAATATAAGATGAAAAAGCAACTTTTCCTTTTTCGCCGAAAATATTGTACTCTTCTACTTCTTTAATATCCGCTCCCGGATACATGCCATAAATCTGTTTTTCCACCAGGTCACGCAAATGATGGTGAACGGAAATGAAGAATTTTATTTCTCCCGGCTTACCGATAATTTCAAAAGAGATATGATCTTTCATTTGTAAAAACGACCAAAACCCCCCATGCCCCAAAGATGATAGTGAAGAAAAGAATTGTTCGGCGGCATCAATTTTTACTTCGTTGTCTTTTGGAACAACCACCTGCAGTAAATCAAATTCCAAACTTTGTTTTTCCCGGTTTCTGTATTTATAAAAAAGAAAAAGGAAATATATCAGAAGAAATACACCTAAGGAAAATATCGCTAAAGCTATGAATGCGACTATAAAATACTCAAACTGAATAAACATTTCGGTTGATTGCATATTACTTGGTTTTTACCCTTTTTATTTTGCCATGTATTACTTTTATCGCCAAATGTGCTTTTGCCAATTTTCTGACACACCAGATAGCCAACCATTTTAGGGTACTTGTCACATCAGCGTGCAAACCCAAAACCACAGTTTCGTCTTCAATCGGTAACTTCACCTGAGGAATTTGAGACTGATCAACTATTGGTACGGGTGTAGCCAAACCTGTTGGAGATACACCGATATTTTGCAGATCCTGACTTATTTGCGCTGTCTCGCCGGATGTTTCCTCTATAGGCAACTCTTCTGTTTCTTTGGCAATTTCAACTTCTGTCTGGGTTGTTTTTAGATTGGATTTTTGCTCCAAAACCAATGGACTTTGTTCTTTCCCTCCTGTAGTTACGGTCACTTGTTGGGGAACTTGCGTTGTCGATTTGTTTGTATCTGTAACGGTTGTATTTTGCTTATTCTGGGCAGTATTATCAGTCATGATTCTATTTCAATTATGTTATTTGGTTTGGAATAAACTTTAATTTTTATAAAACGTAAATAAATTTCGAATATTACTGTAGATATAGGTGTAAAAAATAGGTTACCCAACATCTGGTATTTCAAAAAGGGCAAACCCATCACATAAGCTTGTATCAGTCCGCTTAATGATCTGGGATACATCCCCCATTGATCTAAATACCATACACCAAAATTTGTCCAAAAATAAAAAAACAGAACCGATAAAAAGGATAAAATTGTTATCCCAAAAACTTTAAACTTGCTCTTATGAAAAAATTTTTGCGTAGATAAACTAACTAACCCGATAACTACATAAGCGCTCCAGGTAAATATATAAATATTTGTATTTCCGATTATCGTATCTGATACAAACATTACAACAAGAGGTACGATGAAAAAATACGGTGAACCAAGATATAATCCGGATAAAATTGTAGCGGTTGTTACGAATTCAACATTTGGCCCTATATGTACAAAGATTCTAAATATAATACCTATTGCAGTCAGTATTATAAATGATGTAATTTTTTGTGTACTTGTCATGTTATTTATGATGATAAATTTATTGGGAGCTTTTTGTATACCTCCAGATGACTTTATCACCGGGATATACACCGAAATAATCAGAGGCTATCTGTCCAGCTTGATCGTTTACATAATAAGACCAATATTCTTTATCCGTATTCTTTTTATCGCCGATTGCTATTACCATTGAGCCGAACTTATAAACTTCTGTTTCTACCTTTAAATTCTCTTTTTCGGCAACATATTCAAGTACTTTGAGAGCATTATCACCTTCCGACTCTCCGGTTATTTTTTGGCCGTTTTGGCCGAAATCAACTTCAACGATAATAGGTTTTGGTAAAGGCGTCGGTTCAATATTTACACTTGCCTCATTTTGGTATTTGTAAGAATTATTCTCGCCAATTCCCAATTTTTCACTTATCCAAGATTTTCCTATCACTAACTGCCCGACAGCTACCAACACAGCGATTAAAAACGAAAAAATGATAATCAGTTTAGTTTGTTTTGGCATAATTTATATGATTATTTTGACATATCGGTTGATAAATGACAACTGGAACAATGCATACATTCTAATAAATAAATTTTCATGGTAATCAAAGATCACGCCGCTTATTAATATTGGCTTAATATAGCAATTTAAAGATGAAACTGTCTTTCCTTTTTCCAAACCACTCATCCAATCATCGTAAGGGGAAAGAAATGCTTCATCTTTTTTTTCTTTCTTTTCTCCCAGTAAATCTTTATTGTTTTTGATTAATATCTGATAAATTTTAGCCAACAAAATTTTTAATCTCATATTTTCATCTTTTGAATATCCTTCATGAATTAATGTTCTTGTCAACAATTGCTCCAATTCCATTGTCTGCCGGCGGCTAAATTCAACCAGTATCCTGCTTGACAAAATCTGTTGGAAAATTCTTTTTTGCTCTAAAGAAAACGTATTGGCAGTTCTATCCATACTGAAAAGGTAGCTTAACTGATAAAAAATCAATAAATCTATCAATTGTTTGCCTTTTTTATCCAGGTTTGATATCGATTTAATTTTATGCAAAAAAACCAAATTAGTAACCGCAATAATTTCATCACTGTCTGGCGCTTGATCCGGCATTTTTATCTGCCATGAAGTAATAACTTCGTTAGTTAGTTTTTCAAGGATAGTAAACACTTTTTGAAGATTTTCAATACCGCTAAATTCTGTTGAAAAAAGCTCCACTAAACTTACTGTTAATTCAAAATCGCTCTCACTCTCACTAACCAAAGAAACTGGTTTATCAATCGGAGAAAAATCATCAGATAAATCGACTAAATCTCCGTCCTTAACATCTGCAATATTATCAAAATTACCCAAAGCAGTATCTAACCATGATGCCGTTGCAAAATTCTGCCAAAATAAGGTCACTATTTGATCTGGTAATTGATAATCATTTCTGACAACTTCGGCAACTGCTTTTATTGATAAAACTGACTCAGGCGCATCAAAAAAACTAACGGTATTTTCTTGATCCGTATCAAAATCAGTCTTTTTTGAAGGAATATTTGAAGATTTCAAAACAGCTGCGTTTTCAACCGAATCCTTCCCTGTAAGCCTATCTATCTCTCCCAAGATATATACTAATCCCTGAAAGGCGGGATTATCAACTCTACCCTCGTGATCACTAAATTCTGCAAAATTTTTTTCTTCTATAGAATAAGTTAAATTTTTAATAACCCTCTTTTCCGCTAAACCAAGATCTTCATCTTTTTCCGCATATCCTAGTTCGATGCTTTGTTTGTCTTTATTTTCAACAATTTGAACTCCTACAAAAGAATAACCAGTTTGAGGAAATTGTAATCTAACCGCTCGACTAGACGAGGTCTGAGCTTGATACTGTTCAAAACTATCCTCCACAAGAGATACTACTGCCTGTGCTACTAAGGCAAAAGCGGTCTTCAAGTCCTTATCGTTGGCCACTTGTTCCCTAAGAAGCCTGACATACAGCTCTTCTTTCTCCATTGCCTGAGCTTGTCTTTCTTCATCAGATATTTTCGATTCACTTCGCATTTTTTGGATATATGTTGCTCCTCTCACCTTTTGCCAATAATCCAAAGAATGTACATACGCTTCAAAAACAGCTTGATGCGTTGGAGTTTCATTTTCCGAAAAAACCAGTGTTTCTGAAATAATATCCTCACTCCTGTCAACTTTTTTTCCTGCTAAATTATCCAATAACCGCCACGTACTATCCCGGCTACCTCCGATAGTATAGGATGTTAAAGTAACCGTATCACCATGTCTTTCGGCTTTATATAAGCGGTTGTTTTGACCTGCATTAACTTGATTTTCATCCCGGTAACTCGCCCAAACAGTGGTAATATCATTTCCCCCTGAGGCGATAATATGATATTTACTAAGTAATTCCTGATACGTCCGGCCGTCCTCTTCTTTCTCATCAATCCATACTTCTGCAGGTTCTCCTTGCAGCGAAAGTAATGTGTCTACCTTTTCTGTTCTCCCTGACAATTTATTTCTAACTTCTACTCCTCGACCAATCTTAAGGTTAATTTGATTGATTACTTGTGCGTCTGCGCTAAATTCATCTTCAAATGTCCGTAAATCTGTAGCCATGGCAGATACTGATTTATTCTGGGAAAAATTATCTTTATTTAACCTGTCTATAACCGCACCTGCACGAGCTGTAGACAGCTCATGATCCCCAATATTTGTTGTTTGTTGCGCAACGGCAACTGTCATCATCTCCAGCATAAAAAAACCTCCCGGCAAACCCGAGAGGTATCCGTATTAAAAGATAATTTAATATTTTTTCCTGCTCGGGATTGTTATTTGAAAGCAAGTTCCGGACTCTAACCGTTGCGGCACAGTCTTTGATTTTCGCAAAGTTCCTTGATCTTTCAAAACGTTTTCTTCCAGATTATTTCTTCTTTTTTATCCTTAAAATTTTGGCGTCTCGCCAACACAAAAAAATAGTCCGATAATCTATTTAAGTATTTTATAATCAACAATGTATCACTTTCAGATTTAGATAATGTTACTACTTCCCTTTCAGCTCTTCTGGTTACAGACCTAACCAAATGAATTAAAGTAGATAATTGACTACCGGATGGAATAATGAAGTTTTTAAGTATTGGTAATTTTCCCCAATAAACATCGATGTTTTTCTCCATTTCTGTTATTCTATCAACGATTTTATCAATTTCGATTTTACTGCCCGATAAAAATGAAGAGATAATCATTAAATCATTTTGGATTTTAAGTAAAAAATCGGCTATTTGTTTTTCTTTAAGAAATGATGATAAAAATCCTATCAGACTATTCAATTCATCTATAGTCCCGTAAGCACATATCAGAGGATGATTTTTTGCGACTTTCTTACCCCCAAAAAGCGATGTCTCACCGCTGTCACCTTTTTTGGTATAAATCTTCATTTATAAAATTAGCACTCAGAATATCCACAGCTATAACACTTTTTACAGCCTTCCTCATACGCAAGAGCCGCTTCACCGCAGGAAGGACAAAGGTCATATTCCGACGCTTCCGCTACTAAAGACTGCTGGGTAAGAATTGGGATCTCCGGCATTGATTCCAGTGGTTTAATATGTCCGTTACCGTTTTTCACTTTGAACCCGCAATGCATAGCTATAACTTTTGCTACCGCATCAGGCAGTGACCTGACTCTTTTATCACCAAAACCCAATGATTTTGATCCTCCGATACCGATAAGCTGGTTGAAAATCTGTTTAGCCCTCTCAAGAGGTGTGATATGGGTATGTATACGAAGTACTAAAGATGCAAGCCTGCCCATAGCCTCGGCCATTGCAGTGACATCTGAACCGGCTTTGCCGACATTGACAAAGACTTCCAATGGCTGATTGGCAATATCGGTATTTATCGTCACAAAAGCAGCCCCGACCGGAGTTTCTATTTGATAAGTGGCTCCTTTCACCATCATTGGTCTGGGTTCAACCTGCATATAACTTGCATCTCCATTTGTTTTGGTAAGAGTTTCTGGTTTCTTTTCTTCCTTTTTCTCAACTACCCGCTCAAGCACACCCGGACGGCTACCGTCTCTCATATAGGTAATTCCTTTGCAACCCAAATCGTAAGCCAAAGTATATAGTTTCTTTACGTCTTCAACGGTATGAGCATTTGGTGCGTTAACTGTTTTGGAAATGGATGCGTCTACATATTCCTGGATTTTTGCCTGGACTTTAACATGATCTTCAGGAGTTAAATCATTGGCAGAGACGAAGTAATCCGGAATAGGATCGTTGGGATGAGTTTTTTTCCATTCCTCAAATAACGGATGAAATAAGGTATGTTCCCCAAGCCTGTCTCTTCTGACAAATGAAAACTCATATACCGGTTCTATTCCGCTTGATACACCCGCCAAAAGCGAAGTGGAACCCGTAGGCGCCTGCTGTAGCAAAACGGAATTTCTGATACCGTATTTTTTAATGCCATCACGGATCTTTTTGGGTAATTTCTTGATAAAATATCCTTTGAGGTGTTTTTTAGCATTAAATTTTGGAAAAGGTCCTTTTTCCCGAGCTAATTCCACACTGGCTTCATATGCGGCGTCTCTTATGGTCTTATAGATTTTATCGATGATTTTTATAGATTCCTCCGAACCGTACCGCACTTTCATCTTAATCAAGGCATCCGCCAAACCCATAGTCCCCAATCCAATTCTTCTTTCTCCATTTTGTTGTACTTCCTTGATTTGGGGAAAAACATAACTGTCTACATCGATTACATTATCTTGGAAACGTACTCCCACTTTGGCAATTTTTTCCAATTCTTTGTAGTCCAATTTACCGTCAGTCACAAGAGCTGACAGATTTATTGAACATAAATTACATACGCCCCAAGGCGGCAAACCTTCTTCACCGCAGGGATTTACACAGTTTACTTTGTTGAAATACCAATTATTGAACCATTTGTTATATCTTTCCATAAAGACCACACCCGGTTCAGCACTCCTCCAGGCGGCATTACAGATAAGATCCCAAAGTTTTCTTGCTTTGATGGTTTTTACTACTTTTACTTTCTTACCCAACTTAATCCACTCATCCATATAACCTTCCCATTTTCTGTCGTACTCAGGATCGGAAATATCCGGAAAAACCAATTGCCAATCTTTGTCTTTTTTGACCGCTTCCATAAAAGCATCGGATACACACACCGATAAGTTCGCTCCGTTAATCCTTGATAAATCCTGTTTAACAGTAATAAACTCTTCAATATCCGGATGCCAATCCCAAAGCATCAGCATCAAAGCTCCTCTTCTGGTGCCTCCCTGCTGAATAATATCTTTTGTTGCAACGCTAAATAGCTCAGCCCAATTACAGGGACCGGAAGAAAAACCGTTTACTTTCTTGACTCTGGCACCTCTTGGACGAAGTGAAGATAAATTTATCCCTACACCACCGCCTCTGGCCATAATTTCCACCATCTGCTTAAGCGTATCCAAAATACCGTCTCTGGAATCAACAGGGGAAGGAATTACAAAACAGTTGTAAAAAGTGACATTATAACCTGTACCAGCACCGGATAGAATCCGGCCTCCGGGTACGAATTTGAAATCTTTCATTACATCAAAGAAATTATTCTCCCATTCTTTTCTTGCTTTTGGGGACTTCTCGTTTTTAGAAATACCGTTTGCTACCCTGCGCCATGTCTGAAGGAGTGTTTTTTCTGTAGGATTACCTTTTTCATCTTTGAAAGAATATCTGTCTAGGAAGACTTTTTCTTGGATGCCTGTCAGTTTCATATTGTATATTTAAAATATTTTTAATATTTATAATGCAATTTAAAGCAGTTTCCGTAATTCTTTTTCAAAATCTTCAACATCGACAAACTGGCGAAATACCGAAGCAAACCTGATGTAAGCAACCTTGTCAATTTTTTTCAGCCTGTTTGCCACCATCTGTCCAACTTTCTTACTTTCTACTTCCACACTGTCCAAACCCCTTAATTCCCTTTCCACTTCTTCAAGAATTCTTTCTATCGCTTCAATTCCTACTGTTGTTTTTTCAACGGCTTTGAGAATTCCATGTTTCAATTTCTCCCGGTCAAACTGCTCCTTACGGCTGTCTTTTTTTATCACTATCAAAGGCACTGACTCGACTCTTTCATATGTAGTGAATCTCTTATTGCATTTGGCACATTCTCTTCTTCTTCTGGTAGTAGAATAATCCTCACTGTCTCTAGTTTCTATAACTTCCGTATCGTGATTGGTGCAATAAGGACACTTCATAAATAATTGGCCATAAAAAACACGCTTTCGCGTGAAACACTCTGTACTCTATAGATAGTGTTGTGATTTATAATAAAACGCTAAATAGACACTGTCAATATAACAAATTATATCACAAGATAGCAATAAAAAAACCAGCTTCGGAAATGGTTTTTTCACGAAATATGAAATACGGTCTATTATTTTGTGAAATATTACCCGATTCAAAGGATAAATAATCTACTCAAAAAATAAATGAAGTATTATTTCAAAAGGCTGATTTGTTCTGATGCCTGAACGTTTAAATTGAACACCTCTACTAATTCTTTTTGGAAATCGTTGTCACTTGTTCCCTCTTTCATTTCTACTATCACTTCCTGATGTTTTTTGGCAGCCAATGCATATTTATCCGTTAAATTGACCGGAATTGTACCTGTTTTTTTCAGTTCAGACAGATGATAAACCGACTCCAACAGATATTTCTCTCCATGTGTTAGAGTTTTTACCGAAAGCTCATTTTTACCCATACCGGATAGAATTTGTCCCATAACCAAATGCTTATCTGATAAAAGTAATTTAAGCTGGCTTTTTTTCAATAGGTCCCGGCTGAAAAAAATCAGAATTTTATCGCGCATATTTTTCATAAAATACAACGGGTGATCAGGTAAAATCCCCGGATATGGCAAGGCATATTCCAAAGAAGGCGAAGGCTTGGGGGTCATATAAAGGCCGGATTCATTTTGAGCGTAGGCTGTTACGGTAGTAAAAAGAAACAGTATTCCAAACAGAAGCAGATACATTAACTTCATATGGTATGGATATTGTACACCCTCAAGTCAACAAATCCGAATGATTTATGGTGGTATAAATCGAGCCGTTTCCGTTTAACTCGCTTTGCATCAAACTGACCTTATTTACGCTCATTTCAATGGAGTTTTCCAATTTATACAGTTTGATTTTATTGCTTATTTTTTTCACATCAAAAAAAGACAGTTTCTTTCCTCTGGCCAGTGTAATATGCGGTCTGAAAATTCGACTGTCTCTTGGTATATCCAACCGTTTAAGATTATCATTGAGATGCTCTACTAAAGCAATCAATTCAGGATTATCCCCGCCTTTTAAGTAAACAATCAATTGTTCATGGACAAAACAGCCTAATAAAAAAAATTTGAGTGAAAAATTTTTAACACCCATAACACTTTCGTCGATTGCTTTGGAAAGTTTATTTATTGTTTCAGGATTTTCAAAATCCTGTCTTTCACCCAAAAATTTCAGGGTTAAATGGATATTTTCTGCCTTTGTATACGAAAGTTGGGGAATATCTGCTTTTAAGGTATTCACCAAAAGCATAATCTTTTCAATTGTTTCACTAGCGGGATTAATGGATATGAAAAGCCTCATTTCGTGCTTTTTAGTTATTTACACTACTTTTGATTATCTCTTTTTTTCTCCAAAAAAACAATTTCATCATGATAGTCAAATACACGATATAAGATAATATCTGGATAATATCCATGTTTCTGCTTAATCCGGTAATGGTTTTTATCAACTCAGCCGACAAACTGCCTTTTAATGGAAGAAACGGTATTGTCAGTTTATAGTATTCACTCAATACTCCACCTTCTGCTAATTCATGTATGCCTTGTGCGATCAGTCCTGCTGAAAAGAGAATCAAGAGAAAATTTGCCAATTTAAAGCCGTATGAGTAAGAAGTATTTTGGAAAAATGTCTTAAATTCCAGATAAAAAATAAATGCGGCCAGAAGTCCTAGAACAAATGCTGTGGTAATTTCCGAAAGTCTTAAGGAAACAAAACTGGACAATAAAAATAGAAAAACTTCGAAACCTTCCCTGAAAACCGAAATGAAAACCAAAATGAAAAGTTGTTTCAAGTCGTTGTCGGCAATAATTTTTTTGGTTTTTTCTATAGCTTGTTTACGATCAGGGGAAAACCGGTCATGCAGATGGATCACTATATAACTTATGAAAGCCGCCGATACCAGCATCAAAACGCCTTCCGTAATTTCCTGGTATTTTGCAAAAACAACTGACTGGAATAATCCGCCAAACAGACTCCCTATCAATACCAGCAAAACTGAACAGATAAATCCGGTGATTACGGCAGATCGAATCACTTTCCTGCTTTTCTCACCGCCTATAGGTATAACCAATGAGGAAATCAGGCTGACTATCAAAACTGCTTCAAATACTTCCCTGAAAATGATGACAAATGCTGTAAACATATAACTAACAGTTACTGAAACAGTAACAGTTATTATACGGGAGTGTCAAGAGGTGTTTTCTAGTTTAAAAGCACCTTGTCGTTTTCGATACTGGGAGTACGCACGACAATCACTTCGGTTTGCGGTCCGGCATCAATTTTTTCCACAACAGCCAATGGAAATATGATATAGAATTCCCCTTTTTCTACATGCACGGATACACCATCAATGGTGATATCAAGAGATCCTGAAATGACGATATTTATCTCAACGCTGTTTTTGTGGTAATGGCGGTTGTCGGGAATCGTACGCATATTGGACAATTCCTGCCAGGCTATCTCCACATCATCGTTTTGAAGCGGACCTTCATCCATGAAATGGCCGTAAAACCATCCCTTTCCCTTGGCCAAATCCCTGATTTTACCTATATAATATCCTTTATTTGTTTTGTCTATCATAAAAAAAGCTTCCAACAACCTACCCTTTTGTCCGGAAGCTTATTTGTAACACCCCAATACCAGCGTAATATATCTAGTATCATAAATTTTGGGCAAATTTGCAAGCCCCCTCATAAACAAAAGGAGGTGAAGTTACCCTCACCTCCACTGCCTATATTACCAAAATGGTAAATATACAAAAATTTGGGACAACAAATTTTCTAACCCGTTATACCAGTAATAAAAGTGACTGTCAATAATATCTACAATTTTAACTGTCAAATCAATCATTTTCGTGAATATTGAAACAATAGAGGTGAAGTTACCTTCACCTCCACTGCCTATTTTTGATTTATTTTATGGTTTATAAAATCCGAATCCTAATGGTGCCTCACTTTTAGATAACAGACCATGATCACCTAAATAGGGGTCATTTGAAACTTCTTGAATTATAGCAAACTCTCCCCAAATAACAGGTCCAATTTTCACGCCATTAGCCGTATACCAAAATCCATCTACGCTCGTTGCGTCAGCTGGTGCAGCGACTATTTTTACAAAATAATTCCATTTTGTTCCGTCTGGATATTCACCCCACATATGATTCGTCAACCATGCTCCTGAACCTTTATAACTTGGGAGTCCATAATGTCTATCCAGTTTTCCATCCCCATCACAATCTTTGTTTGACAACCATGCATCATTCCATTTCATCATTAATTGATCATTTTTATACGGTTGACACCAAGCTGCATCACGATAAGCATCGCAATAAAAACCGTTAAACAAGCGTGCTTGATAGTTATATCCCCACTCATCATAACCAGTTGTAATCAAACTACCGTCTGATGCATATAACTCTCCACTCTGAATCGTAGTGCATTCATTGTTTTTTGCTTGCGCCGGTACTACCGCTACAAAAAGCAATAACATCAGACCGGTAAATGAAAGTCCGAAAAGTATTTTTTTCATTTCTCTTCACCTCCTTTCTTTTTAGATTTTTAAGGCTCAATTTGTATAAAAAAACCAACCCGTAGGTTGGTAATATAATTTCCGTTTTGCAGAAAGGCAGAAATCATCATGTCCAGATTAGTTTATATAAAGGTTATTGTCAACCGTTTCAACGCTTTTTTCCGCCGATTATGATGAGGAAAAATAGTATGCAAAAAATATCATTATAACCGTATTTATCAGGATATATGCTTCTTCACTTTTTCTACTACATCATCAATGGAAACATTTGCCTTCACCAAAAATTCCTTTATATCCGTCTGCATGGATGTTTCGCTTAAATTGGTCAGAATTATGGTAGGGATATTTTTCTTCACTGTATTTTGCATGTGAAAATAAAATGTCACCCCGTCCATTCCCGGCATCAGAAGATCCAAAAGTATCAAACTAATATCCCTTCTGGAAATTATCCCTATCGCTTCCTGTCCGTCAGAAGCCTCCAATACTTCATACCCTTCGGATTCAAATTTCCGCTTGAGTATCTCCCTATAATTAGCATCGTCTTCAACGATTAGAATTGACTTCATTTTACTATCACCTCCCTGAAATTTTTAACCGATGAATTCCTTCACTTTTTTGACCACGTCGTCTATGGAAGTATGGGCTTTGACAAAATACCAGACTGCCCCTCCTTGCAACGCTTCCATCACCTTATCATCAAGATTTGTCATGACTATCACCGGTATATTTTTGGTTTGAGCATCCTGTTTCAAGTGGCTTAATACGGTAAAACCGTCAAAAGGCGGAGGAAGCATAATATCAAGAAGAATCAAATCCGGTTTTTCGCTTAAAGACAGCTTCACCCCTTCTTCGCCGCTGACTGTCTGGACAATATCAAAGCCTTCACTTGAAAATTTGGTCTGATACACCTGCTGCAATTGCTCATCATCTTCAATCACCAGAATTTTTTTCATATATATTTCTATTCTAAATAACTTCTCACTTTATTTACAATACCCGGTAATGACTGGTCTGCCTTAACCAGATATTCCTTGGCTCCCAAAGCCAATGCTTTACGTTTCTCCTCCTCCTGTCCCAAGTTGGAAATTGTGATAATTGGAGTGTTTTTGATAACTCCGGCTTTGTTTAGTGTTTCAAGCGCTTTAAATCCGTCCATCACCGGCATTATCAAATCAAGTAAACACAAATCCGGTCGTTTCTTTTTAAATTCCGCCACGAAACTCTTACCGTCATTTACCACTCTGGTATCAAATCCTTCTTTTTCGAATTTGAGCTTATAAATTTCGGCGTAATACTTATCATCCTCTGCTATCAACAATTTTCTTTTGACTGTCATATTTATTTTTTCCGTAAAATTGGAATATGTACGCTGAATACTGTACCTTTACCCATTTTACTGTCAAAACTTACCCTGCCTCCCCAATTTACCACAAATGATTTCACCACAAACAGTCCAAGTCCTGTGCCTTCGTTCATGTTTTTCACTGCGTTTTCCGCCCGGAAATACTTGGAAAATATTCTCGGTTGGTCTTTTTTGGGTATGCCGATACCGGAATCCGACACATCGATATTGAGCATATTGCCTTTCAAAACCAATGTAATCGTCACCGTACCTAAATTATGGCTGTATTTAATAGCATTCGAAACCAGATTTTTAAACACTTCAATAAACTGTTTGGGATCTATAAAAAGTCTGGGGATTTTCTTTGACGGTATCCTAAGCAATACTCTGATAGAATGTTTCTTTGCCTCCCCTGACAAATCCTTCACCACCGTCTTGATTGCCTCAATCGGATCAACATCTTCAGGCTCATTGGGCACCCTACCCTGTTCAATCCTGGTCACGGACAATAAATCATTTACAAGAATTATCATCCGCAAATTACTTTCATAGATCTGGGCAAGTATCTTTTTGATAGGATCAGGCACTTCTCCTATATCCCCGGCCAGAAGCATCTCCAGATTCCAGCGCATTGAACCAAGTGGTGTACGCAACTGATGAGAGGCGATAGATAAAAATTCGGTCTTTTGTTTTTCCAGCGTCTTATATTCGGTCAAATCCTCTTCAGAACCGGCAAAACCGATGATACTGCCGCTGTTATCGGTAATCGGTGTGATAGTCACTCTAGCTTTATAAATCTGGCCGTTCTTTTTTTTATTTGTTATTTCACCGTGGAATGTCAGTTTATGCTTATAAATAGTCTGCCATAAATTGTCATAGAATTTTTTATCCATCAGACCGCCCCAAATTTTGGGGGTATTACCGATCATTTCACGGTGACTGAATCCAGTTACCCTTTCAACACTTGAATTTGCATACAGTATTTTTCCTTCTTTATCGGTAATGATAATCGGACAGTAGGAAGATTCCAAAGCAATTTTTAGGGACGGCGGGAAATTCAAAAGTGTATCAGCGTTTTTGTCTTCTGGAGTCATATCAATACTTTATTCTATGCTGAAAAAAACGCTGCTTTCAAGCGGCAAAATAATTATTTTGATAATTTCATCTCTCTATCAGTTTCTGGTTGGCTTCATCATAACATTCCGGTACTATGGAAACCGGAAAATCGTATCCTTCCAATGAATCACACATTACTGTTCCGTTGCCGTCAGCTACCAATTGCCAAACATTATCTTTTTTTGCAGCCAAATACCAGCCACCACCCATTTCCCCCTGGAATTTAATCCCTCCGCTGATAAAGTCGCCTTCCCTTTTATCGATACTGACCATTGCATCCTCTGGTTCTTTTTTATATTTTTTGGCAAAAGCCTGTTGTAAATCATCTATGGCATTATCGGCAACTTCAATTGTAGTTGGAGAAACTTGTAAAACAGCCGTCGGACTTAAAATAACTTCTTGGGTTGGACTGGGTAAAGTGTTTACAACCAGAGAAACGTTTTCCACCCTAAGAGCCAGCAAAAAAAATACCAGTCCTCCGATAAATAATAAAATCGATACCGTAAGCAGTATAGAATTTCTTTGCATTTTATCTTTTCACCTCCCGGTAATTTTTAACCAAACATCAATAATTGAGGCCGGATCAATAAAATCAGACCTATCAGAAACATAATTATCCCGCCAATCAGATGAGAAAGTCTGGAATATTTACTGTTTATCCCGCTAAGTTGCATAGTTGCCATTGCAGCAAAAAACACCAGCAAATCATCCAGCATGAATATGAATATGTACAAAATTAGATATGAATAATATTTCCATAATGGCAAATTACTCAGAGACAAAACCTGGGTATATATCGCCGGCAGACCGGCTGAACAAACCAGTTCTACCAGATTTACGGCCACTGCCAATGCAATAATACCTGCTAAAGATAACAAAAGATTTTGCATATGAATCAAGCCTTTAATCTTTTCAAAGACATGTTTTTTATTTGCCCCACCGGTTACCTTACATGCTCCGCTTGGATTAATGACATATTCCCGCAGGTTATAAAATCCGGCCATCACTGCTAGAACTCCGATTAATAGTCTTATCCAAAATACGAATCCTATAAAAAGGAAAAGATTGAGCCAAGCCGAAAGAAAAAGGAAGTACACAAATCCGCTTGTTAAAATGAATACGCTTCCGAAAACAAACATTTTTTTTCTATTGTGAAGCGGTAGAAGAAGCGATATTAAAAATACCAAAACCCACATCGCGCAAGGATTGAAACCATCCAAAAAGGCCAAAACCACCGTTAATACAGGTAACGACATTTCTTTTAGTTTTATTTTCCCAAATAACGGGACATTTATTTCCTCAGGTATATTGATTTCATATTTTTTGGCTTTTATTTCTTCATCACCCTTTATAATCTCTTTGACGATATCGGCACTTCTTTGGACGACTGCTTTCTCTACCATTACCTCCAGCCTTTTTCCGCTTGTGCTATCATCCTGATAACCGATGATATATTCACCGCCAACTATAGTCACCGGCACACCTGAAACATCTATATTCATCAATCTCCCTACCCTTTCCATCAGTCTTTGATTATCCCTGTTTTGTGAAAGTTCATAATCAATTATATTTAGTTGTGGATATTTTTGTTGTAATTTTGGTAGAAATTGTTTTTCCTTAGCACAATGCGGGCAGCCTATCGACCAAAAAAAATGTAATGAAGGAATATAATCATCAGCCAAAACAGCTTCGACAGGTCTGAAAAACCCAAATAACATCAAAGGAATAAAAAGTAATGTAAATAATTTATGAGTGATTGTCTTCATGATTAAATCAAAACAAAATATACCATTTTATGTCAATCAATTCACTAAACTTCAAAATAGTTGTTGTAAACAGGATTTTAGGAAATTGCTTTTTTCAGCTCTTCTTCAATTATTCCTACTTCGTTCATATCTTTACCGATCACTATATAACCGATATGTCCGGTAGGAAGAAAACTGGTAATCGTAGGAATAATGCCATGATTTTTTTCTTTCGTAAAATAAAGTTGTGAAGTATATTTTTTGAAATCCGGATAGTTTTTGATTTTTTGGGATACAACCAGATTGTCTTTTGAAGCAACAATGACTTTTTGCCGGAAATTTTTCCCGAGTAAATACTGCGCTGTTTCATATATATGAGTACCTCCGGTTCTGCGCAAATTTGACTCTACTGCATAGATATTATGTTTTTTATCGATAACCAAATCGACATCAAATATTCCTCTGTAACCTAAATCCAACAAAGCCTCACCGAATTCTTCACAGTTTTTTTCTACCCTCTCAAAATCCACATCGCTTTCATCTTCTGCTATCTTGGATATCAACACTCCTTCAAAGTAATTGTCTGCATCAAGCCTCTGCAGACAATTATAAGTATGGCGAACGTCACCATTGACCTTAAATTCCACTGACGGACTGCCTCCATAGTATTCCTTATCAACATCTATCATTTCTTCAACTACGAAATTTTCTTCGAACCAGATTTTATCCTGATGATTTGATCTTAAGTATTTTTTGAAATTCCTTTCGTCTTTGGGTAATTTTGCCAAATCATAAAAAACAATCCCGAAACCGCTGGTACCCCGGTTATATTTTATGACGAAGTTTTTCTTCTGCTCCTTAAACCACCAACCAGCATCTATACCCTCCTGTAAATCATCCACGATAAATCCCTGAGGCACATTGACGAAACTGTTCTGATCGGTTGCCTTTTCCCACAGCTTTCTGAAACCCACTTTGCAGTTATAATGGTCCCTGATAAACCTGTTTTTACTGGATACCGTTTCCGGTGTGGTAAATTTCAAATCTTTATGGCGTAAAAGCGCTACTAGGTCAAAAAACTCCTCCGTTGCATAGTAAGGAATCAAAGAAATTCCCGGATTTGCTCTGATAATTTCGGTTATTTGGGATAGAAGCTGTTTATCGGATATGATATCAAAACATAATCTGTAAGTAGGATTTATAGGATAAAGGTTAATAAGATATTTATGTCCCAATATCTGTTTGAGATCTTCCAAAAAAACACTGTCTACAGGAAGCGAAGTAACTACGGCTTTGTTGTCATCGGTATAAAAGAGTCCCCTTTCGGCTTCCAGAAAATCATAACGGATACGCGTCTCAAAATCTTCCGGCTGTTTTTTGTATGTTTTATAGTAAGTTTCGGCAACATTTGATATCACCAAAGTTTTGATATCTGTTCCGTTCTTTTCCTCTTTAAGAGGGGGAGGTTTATCATTGATTATATCCATGTTTAGAATATATATTATAATCCTAGTATATTTATTATTGTCAATATATAGAATAAAATTTATTTATGAACATATTTATTGATGCTTTTGTTTTCATATTTTTTCTGCAGATCTTTTTCTTTGTATTCGCAGCAATTTTCAAAACCGATAAACTGACGGATATGTCTTATGGTCTGACTTTTGTTTTTACCGCAATTTTTCTTTATATAGGCGGAAAACAAAATTCAAACGTTTATTTATTGGTTACTTTTCTGATAATTTCTTGGGGGGTAAGATTAGCCGGCTATCTTTTTATCAGAATTTTAAAAATAAAAAAGGATAAAAGGTTTGACGGTATCAGGGAAAACTTTCTCAAATTTGCTTCATTTTGGCTTTTACAGGCAATTTCCATCTGGATAATCATGCTACCTGTATTTTCTTTATATTCCATAAATACCCAAAACAATAATCAGTTATTCAGTTTGATAGGCTCGCTATTGTTTTTAACCGGCTTATCAATAGAAACCATTGCCGATATGCAAAAATATAAATTTAAAAATAATCCCGAAAATCATGGTAAATGGATTGATAAAGGACTTTGGAAATACTCCAGGCATCCAAATTATTTTGGAGAAATGCTTTGCTGGTGGAGCTTGTTTTTTATCATTTCTCCTTTTCTGAATGGTTTTTATTGGCTTTCTATCCTCGGTCCTATTCATATTAGTATTCTTCTATTGTTTGTATCTGGAATACCCACATTGGAGAAAAAATATAATCAAATTTACAAAGAAAATAAAAATTATATTCAGTATCGGAATAAAACCAATTTGCTTGTTCCCTTGCCCATGAAGATCTTTTAACTGATTGCTGTTAATTAAAAGTATGACTCATAATAGTGTTTCTATTTTGGCCTTAGGGTTTGTACTTGGTTTGAAACATGCCATAGAAGCCGATCACTTAATTGCCGTCACAACCCTTGTCACCGAACATAAAAATCCATTCAAGTCAGCTTTTGTAGGAACTTTTTGGGGCATCGGCCATACAACAACACTATTTATCATCGGTTTAGGGATACTACTTTTGAAAATTTCCATTCCAGACCAAATTTCCTTGATTTTTGAAATATTTGTCGGAATTATGCTTATCTTCCTTGGTATAAGATCTATTGGGATTAAACGGTTATTACATACCCACAAACACGATCATGATGGAAAAATACATACTCATCTGCATATTGATCCTCATTCACACCAAAAAATCAAATATCATACCCGGTCTTTTCTTGTCGGTATGATACACGGTATCGCCGGAAGCGGAGCGTTGATGCTTCTGGTTTTATCTACTATAGACTCCCTTCTTTGGGGAGTGTATTATATCCTGCTTTTTGGGATAGGATCGGTTATCAGCATGACGATAAGCAGTTTCCTGTTAGGTCTTCCCCTTTACTTCAGTACAGGAAAATTTACTAAGCTAGAAAACTGGATTAGAATCATTGCCGGATTGGTAAGTATCGCTTTTGGTGTTTTTTTAATCATAGAACTTACAAAGGAATTGCTTCACGTTTAAGTTTTATATGTTTTTATAACTCAATATCTTCATATTTATATTTACTGTCTTGACTTATTGCAAATCATTTGCAATAATAATCGGACTGTCAAAAAATGTTAACAAACTTTAAAGCTCATGGTTATAAAATAACCAATGCCCGTAAATGGGTTATTGATATAATTGATAAGAAACCTTTAACTATAAAAGAAATCCACACTACCCTTGCAAACAACCAGAAACGAATAAACCTAACATCAGTCTACAGGACCGTAAAACTGTTGGCGGAATTGGGTTTGGTCAGAGAAATTGACTTATTGGACGGATTTAAAAGATATGAAGTGGTTTCAAATAACAATCATCATCATCATTTAGTTTGTAAATCATGCGGTAAAATAGAGGATTTTTCCTTACCTAATATGGAAAAAACTTTACACAATATCAGTCTCTCCAATAAATTTCAAATGATAAATCATACTTTGGAAATTTTTGGGAAATGCTATCAATGCAAAGGTAATATATGTTGATCTATATTGTTTTATCCACACTTACAGTCAGTTTATTATCGCTTGTCGGCGGATTGTTTCTTATCAAAAAAGAATTATTAACAGGCAAAATTATCACCTATCTGGTAAGTTTTGCTGCCGGTGTTTTATTGGCTACCTCATTTTTTGATTTGATGCCGGAAGCTCTGGAAAGCTGTGGACATAGTCCGAATATGTTTTTTCCTGTTTTAGTCGGAATAGTATTTTTCTTTTTCCTGGAAAGATTTCTTCTTTGGTATCACCATCATGATCAGCATCATGGATTAAAACCTTCAAGCATATTGGTACTTATGGGAGATGCTTTTCATAATTTCATCGACGGTGCTGTTATAGCTGGTGCATTTGTAACCAATCCTTATCTTGGAATCACCACGTCATTTGCTATTGCAGCACATGAAATACCTCATGAATTTGCAGATTACAGTATTTTGATTCATTCCGGAATGAAAAAAGGTAAAGCGCTTTTTTACAATTTTATCAGCGCTCTCACTGCTGTACTCGGTGGCATAATCGGCTATTTATTTTTAAATCATGTAGAAAATTTATTACCCCTGTTTCTTTCATTTTCTGCCGGTATGTTTATATATATTGCCTGCTCCGATTTAATTCCCGACATGCATAAAGACTTTGCCAAACAAAAAGGTTGGAAACAATCCATACCGTTTGTTCTTGGTATCTTTATAATTTATCTTTCTATCACCATCTTCCATCATCAGCATTAAAATCAATTACCCCTTTATTTTGTATCTGGTTTAGACATAGAATAAATTTAATACTCATATGAAGGGAGGTGAAAAGAATGAAGAAGAACCAAACTTTAATTTTAGTAATAATCGTTTTATTAGTTGCTTCAGCAGGAGGGTATTTCTTCCTTAACAGGGGTTCTAGTCCCATCAGCATGCCCGGTGAAATCAAAAAAGAAGAAGGTGCAAACGACAAGGAATTTGTCGGTAAACTGAAAGATGCAGTCAGAATGGGCGTTCCCTACAAATGCACCTTTAAAAACAATCAGTTTGAAGGTACCGGTTACCTTAAGGGTAAAATGTATTTTGCTGAAGTAAAAAATAACGAGATGGAAGGCTTTATCATTATGAAGGATAATTGCATGTGGAACTGGAACAAAGACGGCAGCCAGGGTGTCAAGATGTGTTTTGAAACAGAAGACGGTGAAGATATTTTTGATATGGAAGATGAAACAGCCGGCTCACCGGAAGGAGAATACAGATGCACACCCAGCATAATTGATGACAGCAAATTCAGTCCGCCGAATAATGTTAAATTCATGGATTTGGACAAACAAATGCAGGAGTTGAATCAGGATGCCGACATGCCAGAAAGTTTAGAGGAGTGATAATTTAGATTATCCATTTCTTTTATTTTTTGGATAACGTATTTTTTGTGCCAAAAATCAGTTGATTTTTAGCAAGGATAAAATATCCATTAAATCTTTTATCCCTGTTTTATTTCTTACAGAAATAAAAATTGGCTTCTGTTCAGCATATTTCTGTTGTAGTTCCGTCTTTTGCTCCTGATTTATTTTGTCCACTTTATTAAAGACCAATAATTCCGGGGTTTCTTTAAGACCTAAACTATCTAGAATATCATTTACCACATTTATCTTACTTTCTATTCTATCATCCGAACAATCAACCACATGGATGATGATATCTGCAGAAAGAGATTCAAGTAGAGTTGATTTGAAAGCCTCAATTAAAAACGGTGGAAGTTTGTCTATAAATCCTATTGTATCTGATAAAATTATCTGGCTTTCAGTGTCCTTGTTCTGATTTAATTTGCCTACAACGCTATCCAATGTGGTAAAAAGCTTATCCTGCACTTCTTTTTCCTTACCGGTTAAAAGGTTGAAAAGTGATGTTTTTCCTGCATTGGTATACCCCACCAATGCAACACTTTTGACTCCTGATTTTTTTCTTTTTTCGATTACCCGTTTTCTAACCACATATACCTTGTTTAGATCCTCCTTAATTTTTCTCATCCTGTTTTTTATATGACGGCGCATTCTTTCAATATTGGTTTCACCTATTCCCCTTGTACCTATACCGCCGGCTTGCCTGGATAAAAGTGTACCTCCCAATCCGTAAATTCTCGGCCCGAAATGTATCAATCTGGCCATATCAATTTGAAGTTTTGCTTCTTTGCTGTCGGCATGCATATCAAAAATATGCAAAATCAGATCCACCCTATCCCATACTTGGATATCATGCTTTATTGGCCAAAGTAAACGCTCAAGACGGAAAAGTTGCCCGGAATCAACTATGTCATTTAATAAAATTATGTCTAATTTCTCTTTATTGATAACTTTTTGAACTTCTTCAACTTTACCGCTACCAATATAAGTAGCTCCATCAGGATGAAGCCTATGCTGCACGTCAACACCGGCTACTTCCCCGCCATAGGTATTTACCAAAAATTCAAGCTCCTCCAATTCTTTGATGGCATCATCCCTATGTTTATGCGGAGTAATTACCTCAAGTAAAAGAAATCTCTTTTTGGCTAGATTTAACTCATGTCTGAACATTTATTTTTTAATTCCCATTTTCAATCTTTTGATAATTACAAAAATCAGAAAAATCCAAATTAATGAATAAAAAAGTAAAAAAGGTATATCCTGATAAATTCTTGATATAGCTCTCCTTGGAATTGAATTTATAAGTACAAGCGGGGTGGTCTGGCTGTATAATTGAAATTCTATATCGCCTTCAAGTCCTATCCCCTCATAATATGCAGCGCCTTGGCCATATTTATCAAGACTGGTATATGCAAGCGACAGAAATTCTTTTTCTATCATGGAAGCCTCTTCTATTGAAATCTGCCGATTACTTTCAAGACTTAGGATATTTTTATTATATAAGGTTAAAATATCAATATTAACCTTTTCTACGGCATCATTTCCAGGTGAATAAGAAAGGGTTAATAAATATTCATTACGGGTGTCTTTTGTAATGACGGGGAAATCGTAGCGGAATATCTGTTCATCACCGACATTTGATTCGCTGAATTCAGTTTCCCGTAGAACTGTCCCATTTATATCTCTAATTGCCAGATTATATTTCCGATTCCCTCCCAGACGATGGTTTTTTAAATGTATCCTGACTCCTGAAAGGTTATCACCGTTTATCTTAAAGCTTTGGGATATAGCATTTTGCGGTCCAACCAGAATAAATTTGTCAAAATGAGACTGGGTTTGGTCAATTTTTTTCATTATTTAAGTCATTTTTATACCAATAATATCCGAAAAATATCAGACATGATACGAAAATCGTCTGGAAAAAATTCAACAGAAAATCAAGCTGGTTGCCGAGAATATTTTTAATTGGATAATCCCAAGTCCAAAATGTGATTTCAAGTGGAGCCAGCATACCGATATTTAATGAGCTATGAGAGAATAGTATCAATGAAAAATAAGATAAATAAAATAGGATGAATGGTAATTTGAGGCTTTTTTCTGATTGTAAAATAATTACAAAAGGCATCAACCATAAAACCCATTGCATCTGGAAATTGGCAAACACAAATACCGGAAAAAGTGACAAGTAGAAAAAAAGGTAAATCAGTTTGTCTTTTTGTTTAAATTGTTCAAATAAGTACAGTATTAAAAAATAAAATAAAAGCCCGATTATAAGTGCTTTACCTCCACCCAAAGGTAGTATTAAAGAAAATATTTTCTGCCTGTAGTCGCCGGCAAATACATGAGCATAATAAGCTGGTAAATTAAAAACAGGTAAATGGGTGAAAACAAGAGGTATTAATCCGATAGTCAATGATAAAAATCTTTTTTTCCATTCCTTATGCATTAAGACTAAAAAAGGTAAAAGAAATATGGAAAAAAGCTTGAAAGATGCTGATATTCCCAAAAAAAGAACGGATAAATTCGGCCTGTTTTTCTTCAAAGTAACCAGTGCCAAAACCATAAACAACAAAGGTATGGAGTCAACATTGGTCCATACGGATGATAAAAATATTATTACAGGATTAAACATCCAAAACGCCAATACCGTCTTATTAAATTTACTGAAGAAAAATTTGGAAAACAAAATACCTGCCAAAACTTCAGTCAAAATCATCGGCAGTTTGGTAAAAAAAAGTATTCTGTATAGATTTATGTGATTTAAAGCTGTAATATCCGGAAGTAAAAAAAATTCGTGTACGGCATTTCCCAAAAAAACACCGGAAATCGCTAAATACAGCTTCAAAATAAGATACATTATTGGTGGAAATGTCGCATAGGAAATCCTATAGAAACTCTCAAGGTTGGAAAAATCGAACTTATCAGTAATCTGCATAATAGCAAAAAAGTCCCAATGCATGGTAAACGGAACTACTAGAAATCGTAACAACAAACCTGCGAAAACTATACTGATAGGATCTTGGAAAAATCTCTTTTTCATCCTGCCTATTATAATTCAAGTGAGGAAATTCAACCAAATCACCTTTACAAAAGATCTTAAATTCAACCGTTAAAAGGACATTCTCCAAATTGAAAAGACGGACCTTCAGATATTTCTCCTCTTACTTTACCGCCTTCGGCAGATACTGTTTTTATATAAGAAAATAAAATTACCAAAACTGTTATAGATATCACAAAAATTTTTTTCATAAAAATCACCTCCTTTTTTATACTTATAAAGTCCTGAGTAAGTTACAAAAAATTATCGGGAGTTTGTTTATCTATTATTTAATTGACAACCAGCTTGATAAAACGGTAAAGTTAGACTATGAAAAATATGAAATTAGTCGGTAAATTTGTTTCTGTTTTATTACTTATGGCAGTTTTTATAAGTATCTATTTTTTTCTGACAAAAAAAACAATTACTACGTCTAAAAATATACCAATTGATAAAAAAACTGAGAATTCTCAATACGATAAAGATTGGCTTGAATATGTAAATGACAAATTCGCTTATAAGCTTAAATATCATCAAGACTGGCATAAACAGGAAGACAATGAACCTCCCTACCCGCCCCCACCCTTTACCATGACATTTTCCAGGAAATTTCCCGACGGTAAAGAATGGTGTGATTTCCAAATCTCATTATCCGAAGGAAAAGATAGTCATAGCGGAGAAATCGAAAGTATCAGATCTACCGGACAGGATAAGGAATCAAGCGAAACAATCGGAATGATAAACGCAATTAAATTCCAAAGCAGCAAAGGTTCATCAAGTGAAACCATATATTACTTAAACCATGGAAATAATGCCATCCGTATCGGTTACAGTTTTCTTACAAACGGCGCAAACCAAACTTACTGTGAAGAAATTATGAAAAAGATGCTAACATCTATCGAATTCTTCTAAAAACCCTGTCAGACATATCCATATGTCACAAATATTTAAAGAATACTATCTTGAAATTGCCGGATTTGTTATCAAAATAATTTTCCATAACACAGAATGGATTTTTTTCAGAAATAAATTTATTTCTGACTTTTTAAATTTATACGGTGGTTTTCTTTCAAAAAATATACAACCCAAAACAGATTTTATTATTGATTATGTCTGGAGTATAAAAACCAATTATATTTTCAAAAATAATGCTTATTATTCAATACTATATGCAGATACCGGGAAAAACAAAGCAAAATATTTTTACCAGAAAAGCCTGGTTGATCAGGATTTTATGTTCGGAAGGATTCTCAATAAACTACTAAGTAGACACAAAGGATTCATCCTGCATGCATCATGCGCTGAAATCAATGGGAAAGCATATGTTTTTTCCGGTAAATCAGGCTCAGGAAAATCCACTATTGCCAAAATGCTTGATAACAAATTCAGGTTTTTCAGCGATGAAACGGTTATTGTCAGAAAAATGGGTAAAAGGTTTTATCTGTTCCAGTCTCCTTTTATGGAGAATGCAAAAAATCATCTAAAAAGCAGTAAAAAACTCATGATAGAAAAGTTTTTTCTCATTGAAAAATCATCTCTAACCCAAGTTAAAAAGATAAAAGACAAAAAACTCGTTTTAAAACACTTATTTACTGAAAGAAGAGCTGAAAAAAAATACTATAAAAGACAAGTTGAGACTATCATTGATTTTGTTGAAAATAATCAATTCTATAAGTTGAAATTCACAAAAGACAAAAAAAGTCTCAACAAAATCTTGGAAGATTTATCAGCCGCAAGCCCCACCGCAGGAACCGCACCCCACACTTCCACCGCAACTAGCACAGCATGAACATCCGTCTTGAGCCAGGAATTTATCGGCATGATAAAGATTGTCTATGGAATCCTGTACGGATCGAAAAGGCGTAAAGTAAAAAAACTTATTTTTTATGGAATGTAATCTTATATGAGGTCTAGTATATTTTTTCTTTTTGTTATTCATAGTTTGATTATTTTCAACTTAATTCCGTTAGTTTCGTAATGACCCAGTAAATTCAATACCTGGATATAACGGATATTATCGTTTACTTTTAAATCTGTTAATTGTATCGGTATTTCTGAACCGTTTTCCAAAGTGACAATTTCCAACTGTTCTAGCGACGCTTGGCTAAAACCTAGGTAATTTTCATCCTGCCCTTCTCCTTTGAGAGTAATTCTTAATTTCCAGTTAAAATCTTTAAACACTCCACCAGATTGATTAATTTCAGTTATCACTCCCTCAAGTTCATTATTGATTACCGATGATTTCAAAATACTTTTTTTATAGTTTCCCACACTCCATAAAATTCTTGGATTTATAGCTAGATTTTCATTGACAAAATCATTGTATTGACTACTGTTTACAGTATAAGTATCCGGATTTTTCTCCTGACTTACATTTGCATTATCAATCAATCCCAAGGGTATAACTGATTTTAGGATATTTCCCGGAAAGATAAAAAATATCAGTTCAAAAGCGGTAATCAAAAGCAATATGAAAAGAATTATCGTCAATAATATATTTTTCTTTTCCCTCATATTTAAATTATACAATATTATTAATGCCCTAAAGAAACAGCATATAAGACAGCTTCACTTACACCATCTATATCGAGAAGCTTATTTATTTTTTTATCAATAAATCCGCCGATTGCACAACTGCCGATATCCAAACCGGATGCTAATAGATGGATATTTTGGACCATATGACCGCATTCAAACAAAACATATCTATAACCCAAATCTCCGTATTTGATAATTGTTCTTTTAAAGATGCCACTGATTACGATAATACCACCGGCTTTCTGAAGCCAAGAAAATTTGAAATAATCATTCGTGTTGAAACTTTTAAACCGCAAAAGATCTTCAAGACAGTGTGATTTGACATTATAATGGTATAAACCTTTTGGTAATTCTGTATTCAAAGATATTAAATATAACTCCAAAGGATATCTTCCACCGGCTGACGGATAGAATCTGTTTACCAATTTGGTCCGGGGAGATTGTTTTAATCCCGATGAAAAATAAAAAATCGCACTTAACTCCTCCAGAGTTACTTTCTTATCCGTATATTCCCTTTTGGAATACCTATCAAGCAATGATTTTTTTAAGGAAATTTTCTCCGATAGATACGGGTTGGATAGCGGAAAAGCGTTAAGTCGGGGGTATGATTTATAGAATATCTTTCTCCATTCAAGCGGTATATCTTTTGGCCAAGTTCTTTTGAATTTTTTAGTGGTAGTTTTCTGATGGAATTTTTCCCAAGGCAAAACCGGTTTTTTCAATAAAAAATCGGTATTAATTTTATAAACAGTTTTTTTGTTCATAAAAATGGATGTGGTATGTTGTTTAAAGTATAATTTTTGTTTCCGAAATATTCAGCCGCCATCTTCAATCTTTGTAATTTATAAAACCTGTATTTCTCATCTATATATAACGGCTGAAGCTGTGGCGATATTACTTTTACCACACTTATATCCAAATCTTCAAAAATTCCTCTGGTAACATCAGCATAAATTAAATCGTATTTATTTTTTTTAAAAATAGATAGTAATTTCAAATATTCATTTTTTTTATCAACTTTTTTGCTAGTTTTATAAGCTATCTTTTTTTGACAGATAAGGTTATTGATTTTGTTGATGTTATTTTTATCAAACCAAAAAGCTGCCCGTTGTATAAAAGTCCGGATATCTGAAGGTGCTACTTTGTTTTTATCTAAATTACCCTCCATAATTTCCTCCCTTAACCAGGTCCTTGTCGCATACGCCTCGTTAAGACTCCCGATTATAGCAATATCTTTATCAAAGTTTGACTTCAAACCTACAGTTATACGTGGCCCTAAACCGGTACTATCTATCACGATCGTCATTATAACCGGAACCTCTAAATCATTGGTGATTTCAAAAACATAAGGCAAAAGACAATACCTTTCATACGAACTAATTATGTCTTTAATTTTCTGATTTTTTATCGTTTTCGTGTTGATAAGCTGAGGCATCGAACTTGTAAGATACATTGTCATATAGGCATCTCTTTCTATTAATTCATAAATTCCTGAAATTAAGCTTTCCGTCAATGTATTTGCGGCTGCCCCGCCTGTGGTAATAATCGGTGATAAATGTTTTTCGTTTTTAGTATTCTTATAATTTACATAAACCAGTTGAGCCGGTATAAAACAATCTTTATTTTCAATAAGATTACGCCCCATTACCCAACCGATTTTCAAATCATGGAAACTCGCTTCAATTCCGTAAGGCTTTAAATCAATCGGATTTCTGTTTTTTTTCTGAAGCTGACTGAAAGATGCAAATTCCAATTGGTGATTTTTGTAAGTATAAAAAGAAAATCTTTCAATTGTTTCTACTAGGCATTTTAATAAAGCGGAGTTTTTTGAAAAAAATGATACTCCACCCGCTGTCACATCAGAGGTTTGTTTATAACCGTCAGTAAACCCTTTTGGTATATTGATTTTTGCACCGTAATGGTATGCTTTCGGCTCATCATAAAAAACATGGGTTAAGTTATATATAGTATCCAATATTTTTATATCGGATAACTTTTTCAGTAACTTTCTGTTATATTGTTGAGTGTTCATTTATGGATTGATAAATACCGGATACTAATTATGATTATTATATTTTAGATATTTTAATATAAACACTATAATACTTCTGCCGGAAAGATGAAAATAAAGATATTTCTCATATCTGCCTTTTTAATCAGTCTGTTTCTTATAACAAAAATCTTTTTAAAATCAGATTTTTATCCCCAGTTCATACAATATCCACAACACCCTAAATCTCTGCCGATTACATATATTCTCATTACCAGCTCCCCCACCCCCTCACTCACTCCTACTTCAACCCCTATTCCTACTCCCACCAGAAAACCGACTGCCACACCAACAAAAACGCCTACCCCCATAAAAGTATCAAATACAGATTTGGATAACTGGTTTTCTAAATATGCCAATCTTTTCAGCATTGACCGCAATATGCTTGTTAAAATAGCGGTATGCGAATCCAAACTTAATCCATATGCCAGAAGCTTGGATTATGGAGGACTTTACCAATTTTCTACCAATACCTGGATAAACACCAGAAGAACAATGAATTTAGATCAAAATCCCGACCTAAGGTTCAATCCTGAAGAATCCATAAAAACCGCGGCCTTCAAAATATCAACAGGTGGAATAAATGCTTGGCAAAATTGTATAAAATAGTATTTAGTTATTATTTCTGAATTCTCTTGCCTTACTTGTCATAGATTGAGCAGCTTTTTGTTTTGTGTAAGGAATCATGGAAACAGCTTTCTGCCATTCTTTTTTTATATTGACAAGACTTGCTTCTTTTGATAAAAATTAAATTTTGGTATATCCGCTTGGATTAGTTACAACTTCTATACCACATTTTTGCAGATCCTTTACCGTTTTATCGCTTAATTGGAAGTCTCCCTCAATCATTTGACCTTGCGGATCTTCTGTAAATCCCGATTTATCAATACTGTAACCTTTGGTATAGAGATTCAAAACAGCATCTTTGACCTGTGTTTCCAATTCCTCGAGAAATAACCCTAAACAAGATTCTACCGTATCCGGAAGAATCTTCCTTGCTTTTCTATTTTTTATGTTAGTGTTTACTTTCTTCCAAATATTAAAGCGCAGATTTTCGAAAAGTTGCTGTTTTTGCAGTGTTTTATCTTTTAATTTATATTTTCTACGGAATTCCTCTGTAGAATAACTTCTGATAGGATTATTTTCAACGTCCTTTTTTTTCGGTAAAATCTGTACAATTTCTCTCCATTTTTTGATAATATCTTTTAATTCAGCTTTTTCCGGCCAAAATATAAGCTGTTTAAAATATTTTCCGTCACGAATTTTTACCCCTTCTTTTTCAATCTTATTTTTTAAAACATAATCAATAGTAAAATAACCGCTAATAGTCTGGTATTCAAAACATTTGCCGCCAAATCCGCTGGATTTATCCAAAATATATCCTTTTACCAATAATTCTTTGACGATTTCTTTCAAATGCGGCTCATACATTTCTATAAATGCCCCAAGGATATATTCCTCATTACTGATATAAGGATTATTGGTTATTCGTTTTTTTAATGCTGATTTTCTTTTTTTATCTACTTCTTTTTTCAATGAAGCTAGTTTAATCCATAAGTTTTGATTACAAAATTGAAAATTATAGTTCATTTTTTATATTTTTTTATATTACAAAAGTCAGCGCTTTACCTATTTTATGTGCTCTACCAGTCCTGCCGATTCTATGGATATAATCATTGTACGAAGCAGGCTCATCGAAATTGATAACATGCGATACGTTATCAATATCCAAACCTCTGGCTGCAATATCCGTAGCTACTAATACCTGAAGCTGGTTGTTCTTAAACTGGTTTAATGCTTTAAATCTTTGACCTTGCGTTTTTTTACCGTGAATATCCGCTGCCAAAAAACCGTTCTGTTTTAGAATTTTTGCCAATTTTTCTACACCCCATTTTGTCCGGCCAAAAACAAGAATTTTATTGTATCCGGGTTGTTTCAACATGTCGATTAGTTTGTCTATTTTTTCCTTTTTATCTCTGACTTTTATAATATCTTGATCAATATTTTGTGCAGTTTCCTTAGCTTTGACACTGACTGTAATATGATCCTTTGTAAATGTACTGATAATATTATTTATATCAGCAGATACTGTAGCGGAAAAAAATAAAGACTGTCGTTTTTCTGGTAAATAGGAAATTATATATTTAATCTCGGGCAGAAAACCGATATCAAGCATCCGATCAACCTCATCTAAAACGATATTTTTAAAATTGTTTAAATTTATATATCCGCGCTGCATCAGATCTTTAAGTCTACCGGGGGCAGCTACGATAATACTTGGATGACGTTTAAGTATATGTATCTGTCTTTGCATACTTGCTCCACCTATACAAAGTAATGAAAAAATATTAAGACCTTTGGCAAATTCGATAACTTCATCATTAATTTGCATGGCCAATTCTCTGGTTGGAACTATTATCAACACTTTCTCAGTACGGTTCTTAATAATTTTATCTATTAATGGAATCAAAAACGCTGCAGTCTTCCCAGTACCGGTATTTGCTATTCCAACCAAATCCCTTCCTTTCAAAATATATCCAATTGCCTGATTTTGAATAGGTGTCGGTGCATGATAACCCCGAGAGGCAATGTTTTGCTTCAATCTTGGATCGATATCCAGATTAGTAAAACTTCCTTGATTTGGATTTTTATTTTGGCTATGTAATTGTATATCAATTTTGTTTATATATTGTGAATTTGATATGGATTTTTTAGGATAATTATTTCCTTTGTTGAAACGGAATTTTGGATATACCCTATTTTTTCTGAAACTTTGGTTATTAAATGATTGTTTAAACATAAAATGATAATTTTTATGATTTTAAAGTGATGAAACTGTCTAAATGAGAAATGGCTTTAAGAGGAAAAAGAAAGATACGAAGAAATATTGGGTATCTTTTTCTTAGCCTTTTAATTCAAAATCAAATTTAAACAGATTAATAAATTTAAATCTGTTTATATATTAATTATAACACAACTTGCTTAATTATTCAATACTATAGGATTACATTGAAGGAATTGGGTTATTCTACTATCAAGGTTCCTTTCATTCCCATTTGTCTATGGCTACCAACTGAACAATAGTATTCAAAACTACCTTTTTTATCAGCGACAAATTCAATTTTCTCCTCACCGCTGTCTTTGATAATTTTTGTTCTGACGTTGAATTCATCCAAAACAAAATCATGAGTACCCTCAATATTTTTGAAGGTTATTTTGACTGTTTGGCCTTCTTTTACTTTAATTGTCGTTTGGTCAAATTTGAAATTTGACGCGGTGACGATAATTTCCTGGTCTTGAATCATTCCTTCAGTTTGATCGGAATTTTGATTATCTTTTGCCATCTGTAATGTCACAGTATTATCGTCCATCATTGTGTTATCTGACATCGTTGGTACAGATTGATTTTGTGACATAAAAAACATTACTAATCCCCCAACGATTATAAAAGCAATGATTATAAACAGGATATTTTTATAGTTCATAAATTGATTCTCCTAATAAAAAATTATTGATAATAGTAAATATCATAACTAGTATCATTTTGATAACAGTTTGTCAACAATGAGTTAATGAGATTTTAATTTATTCCACCGTGAAAGTCTGTTCATCGGACCAAATATTTTTATTATTCACAAAAGCCAAAGCTCGAAAATAATATGTACCGCTTTCTGAGATTGAACCATTACCTATAAATCTGTATGGTACAAAGAACGTCCCGTTGGTAAAATCCTTGATAAAAATCGTATATGGAGTTTGTGGAATCACTATTGTTTCATCTAAAGTACCCGGTTTTGATACTTTTGAAATCACAATTGTTGTGAAACCGGTCGTTGTTTCCGGACCAAGTATTTCCCAGGTTATTGTGACATTTTCCCCTTTTTTTACCTTTTCAGGATAGCTGATAATTCTGATATCATGCTTGGGAATTTTATTGACAATAAAAACTTTTTCGTCTGACCATATATTTTCACCTTTTATATATGCGTATGCCCGGGCATAATAAGTACCAGGAATGTCTATTACTGTATTACCGATAAATCGCATAGGAACATTGTAGTTTCCCTCTAAAAAATCCTTGACATTATTCTTGTATTCTGTGTCTTGAGGATCTACATCTTTACCAAATTTCCCAGGTGTACTAGTTGTGCCGTAATATATGGTTGTTTTGTTTATAGTTTTTGGTAATCCTTCGATTGACCAGGTAAAAGTTGCCTGACCATTTTCTGTTATTTCTTTTGTCAAATCCAGGAAAAATAATTTATCTTCTATAGGTGTCGGTGTAATTGTCGGTACAGGAGTAACAGTTGGATTGATTATATTTCTAACCGTCTTTTGTAACACATCTCCCAAAACACTACCTTCATTCATGGAAATTTTTGCTATTAGATTGCCAAATCCAATAGTTTTACCGGCAATCTCCAATTTTTCATTTTTACCAAATGACAAACCGATAAAAACGCCAAACACAAGAATCAAAAATATCGTCGGAAAAATCAATAATATTCGTATAAAGGTTCGTTTCTTAATTTTCACTGATGAAAGTATTATATATAAATAAAAAATCTATTGATATAAGAGATCGTTTTTGTCCGAATTTTTCCTTAAATCTAGTTATGTAATATACTTACTGTTAATCATCTTATGATTAAAAAGCTAATTCATTTATCTTTAATTATATTGATTGGATTAAATATTTACTTTTTTTCATTTTCTGTATTAAAGGGGGAAATATATTTTTTTAATGATGTTGCCAGGGATTTCCTGCTTTTGAAAGAACTTGATAATAAAAAGATTATGTTAATTGGTCCGCGTTCAAATGCCAGCGGACTTTTCCATGGACCGTTATGGTCTTATTTAAATTATCCGGTATATTTAATTTCTGAAGGTAATCCCGTGATAGTAGGTTGGTTTTGGATATTTTTATCCCTCATTTCCCTTACTATTGGCTTTTATTTAGCGAATAAAACAGTCGGAAAAACAGCCGGTTTGGTATTTATTTTCACTTATTCTTCAAATTTCCTAACTCATATAAATGGTATGTTTCATTCTGATGCCCCTGTATTTTGGACACCTATTTTATTTTTTAGCGCCTTTTATTACCTTAAAAACAAAAAGTGGTATGCTCTTTTGTGCCTATTTTTCACTGCAACAATGATCATGCAGCTGAATGTAGGAGTAGGTATACCGATAGTTTTTCTCTCAATTATCTTTTCCTTAATTCAAATAGTATTTAACCGCAACTGGAAACATTTATTGCTGTTTCCCTTAATTGGGGTATTTTTATCAAATTTTGCCGTTTTTGACCTACGACATGAATTTTTACTGACAAAGTCTGCATTAGCCTTTGCAGAATTTCAAAAATACTGGCATCCCCTGTCAACTTCTTTTTTTATTAAAAACAGATTTGAATCAACAATAGATTTACGAGTTGGGCAAACCGGTAATTTTGCATTTGTATTTTTTATTTTTTTAATAGTCATATTTTTTACCTATAAAGAAATCAGGTATTCTCAAAAACTTAGAAGTCTTTATCTGACTATCATCTACTTTTACTTTGGTTATATGTTGTTATCGTTTTTCAATAAGGGAGTCATTCTCTCCCATTTCATTTATTTTCTATCACCTTTAACAACATTCTGGTTTTCAACTTTCTTCAAAAAAAATAGAAAATATCTCCTTTTGCCTCTTTTGTTTTTTATTGTCATCATAAATATCCGGTTTGCATATAATCATAAAAATTCTTTGGAAAGAAATTTCATGGACAAAAATTTTGAATCCTGGCGGGGACTTTCAAAAGTAGCTTTGGAAGTAGTATCCAGACAAAAAGATAACCCTTATGGATACTATGTGTTCTCCCCCGATGCATTTGCCTACGGTCCACGCTATGCCATGATCTATAATTTCAAAAAAACTCAAAGTCCCGCCTTTGAATATCAGAAAAAATCAACCACATATGTTATTGCCGCCCCGCCACCACCAAACGACCCTTATATGACGCATGACTGGTGGCGTAAAAATCCCGTTAAAATCACCAAAGATCCGGTATGGACGAAAAAATTCGATAACGGTTATACAATCGAGGAATATTTTTTGGATGAAAAAGAACAGCAAGTGACTCATGATAAAACTATTGAACTCGGCATCCATTTCCGATGATCCTATTTTGAGATATAAACGCAGATACTTAATACTTATGTATTGGGAATATATGCAAAAGTCAAACTCATGGAAAAAGCTGTTGGAGATCAAAGCGCAGGTGTTTATACTGCTTCCGGTATAAACTATATCGTACCGTAAAAAATAGCAAGCTCTTGAAAATCCCCGTTTGTTAACGGGGGTTTTCGTTTATGATAGTCTGAAGAGTTAAATTTGTAAGATGAAAAAGAGTTATTTACTTATCGGCAAACTTTCACATGCTTCCCCGTCTTTATCTCCGTCCAATCTATTTACATCATTCCCCACCCCACCGACTTTTTCAAAAAACACCTGGGCTTCATTTTGAGTGGAAAAATCATCACAGTTATAATCGTCTGCTTTTTTCCCTATACTACTGTCAGTGACAATATTTCCCAGCTTATCAAAAAGAATATTGCCTTGAGTATCACGGCTGACTTTGGACTCCTGAAAAGATTTCGTTTCCCAAAGTTTACCCAAATCCCAATCATTCTGGGTTACTTCAAGACCTAATGCTGCAAGAAGGGCAATAAATGCTACCACCAATCCAATTCTGGCTTTTTTCCAAAATACGAATAGTACTGCCACTATAGCCAGTAAAACCAATATTAAAATCAGTCTGAACTTTCTGTTATACCGTAACCGGGTGAATTGAGATGGTTGGGATTGAATTTCAGCTTCATTTTTTTGAATTGGTTTTTCCTCTATATCTTTTGCCACAAGTTTATTATATCTTATTTTGAAAAATTATAAATATTTAATATATGAAAATGCCAGCAGATATTAATCTGTCTGATAGTCTTTCAGATACTTATCGAAAAAATCAACAGATCTTTTCAAGGCTAAACTTAAATTAGTACTGATATTATGATCATCGCCCGGATAAGTATAGATTTCGGCGTATTTACCGATGTTTAAAATCCTTTCATATAATTTTTGGGAAAATTCCACCGGTACGGAAGTATCAGCTTCCCCATGATGCAGTTGTATGGGGCCGGATAGATCATTTAGATAATTAGTAGCCGAAAGAGAGTTCCAAAACTGCGGATTTTCTTGAGGCATACCGTATGACAAAATCAATTCCTGTCTCCAGCTGCCACGTCCCGTAGGCACGCCTATCGGAGTGGGTCTATTCCTTCTCCAGTTTTCAACCAAATCCTGATATGATCCTACTACCCCTGCCCAAATCACTCCGGCTTTGATATCTTTTGTGACTACCATAGCTTCCAATGTCATATGGCCTCCCATGCTATGTCCCCACATTCCGATATTATTTGAGTCAACAATTTCACCTCCAATTGACTCCTGATTTGGTAATTTCAGCATTTTGATTGAAGTTACGGCATTTAATATATCTATCGTATAATCATTTTGACTATATCCTCCCCTGGCCTGTCCTTCGGAATTACCATGTCCTCTATAGTCTGATTTGAAAGTAACATATCCGTTTCTGGCAAAAGCGTCCTGATAGGCAATATATCTTTCCGTCGTTTTATAAATTGAAGGAGAAATATAACCGTGATTGAAGATGACCGCCGGATAACCATCCACCGGCTTTTCACCTTCCGGTATAGTCAACAAAGCATATATTTTAAGCCCTTCGGAACGATAAGACGCAACATATTTGCCATAATTACTACCACGGCTTAATGTTTGTTCATATACAATTTCACTTCCGGGATATTCACCGTTTCTAAGGGTTTCAATGGATAAAGGATGCGGATTGATATCCGGACCGCCTTCATTCTCATAATTTTTAACAATTTCAAACGTATTAGATTTATTTGCAGAAAATTTGCTGAAAGTAAAAATCCCGCCGAAAAATAAGGAAAAAATGAAAATACCAAATATAATCTTTCTCATAGGATTTTTGAAATGTCCGATTTAAATGATAAATAAGAACAAATCTCTTATAACAGATACTATTTCTGTACTAGTTATATACTATTTATATTGGAATTGCAATAAGTATCATTTATTTTTATGAGTAATATTTTCAAACCCCTTTTTGTATTAATGATTTCTTTTTTGTTTCTCCTTTCGTATCCGTCTAAAACTTATAGCCAGTCTTCATATACTTTAGAAGATGTTTCAAAGCATAATAAGCCCGCTGACTGTTGGATGAGTATCAACCAAAAAGTATACGATCTTGGTAACTACTTAGAAGATCATGACGATAAGCTAAACATCAGACCCTGGTGCGGGAAGGAAGCCACAAAAGATTTTCAGGACAAAGCCGGAAGGAACAAAGACCATAGCAGCAAAGCCTATACCATGCTGGAGGAATATTATATCGGTGATCTTGATTTAAAACCATCCGAACAACCAAGTATTAATCAACTCAACAATACAAAAACCGTAACACAAGACCAAGAAAAAATTTCGATAAATTCATCAAATCCTTATGACTTTTATATTCCATTTCTCTTTACCTTATTTGCATATTTAATCAGCATGAAAATATTGGGAAAAAATACCCATAATTTCATCTGGAATAGCGTCATGCTTATAGGGTTGATACCTTCATTTATTTATGGAATTATCATGATTTTGTCGTTTCAATATCCCTTTTTCAAATCACTTCGCTACAATCAAATGCTTTATCATCATGTAGAATTATCAGTGATATTTGGCACGGCATGTATATTGCATTTTGCCAATAGAATACGGACTTATATTTGTCAGGCAAAAAATATTCCTAAATGAAACTCTACCTATTTTCTTTATAATAACCGCGAAAAATTCTGATATAATTTATAAATGGAAAACCCTAAGCTTCACTCTCCAGTCATCAGAAATCTGTTTTTTATCACCGGTATAATTGCCACAATCGCTTACCGAATCATCGTCATCCTCAATCACTTTACCAATACCGGAGCAATAATTGCCTGGTATATCGGAACTATAGGTTTTGTAATATATTTTTACCACCGTTTTCTTATCTCGGAAAAAAGAGCAAAATTGATAAAAGAGAGAAATCTTGAAGAAAAAGTAGGTAAACTTACCGAACTGAATGAAGATGATCGAAATGTAATGAAATATATATTTCAAACACTTCAATCATCCAAGGAAAAATGGAATTATATTTGTATATTTATCTTTTCTGCTGTAGCCTTAATTTTAGGTGTTTATCTGGACTTCATCCAACCTCTGATACAATAATAGTGAAATATTCCATTATGGAAAATGTCCAACTTTCCGCTTGACTTATCGAGGAATTAGTATTTTAGAAAAATACTACTTGGAATTATTCAATGATTATAATATTCCCGAAAAAAGAAGGGTTAAAGCTATAGCTGTCAATAATGCAAAAATACCAACTGTTTTTACAAATAGGTTCACTGCATTTTTTTGCTTACCCTCAATCAAGAAAAGAAGCGGTTGATAAAAAAATAAAAATGCCATGACTGCTACAGATAAGGTAAGTACGGACAAAAATACTATTGGAGCAGCAAAGGTGTCAGGTTTGTTTTTTAAAGGTTAGGTGATATATGTCATCACTGAGACAATAAAAATTATATAAGCCGAAGCGCTAAAGGCATTTATAAAAGGGTTTTTTGACATAATATGATTATAGCATTACACAAGTTTTAAATTACTAAACTATTAAGTATGGAAAGAAAAAAATTTATATCTTACTAGTCAATCTATTCCTGTGTCACTTTTATCACTAAATTTAAATTTTACAAGACGAAAAATGCCTTTGGACGGTTTATAAACTTTATCCGGAAATTTTTCTACTATTTTCCAAACACATCCATTGACTGTTTTTGGGTGAAGCTTAGGATCTGAAAATATAATTTTTGAAATTAAATCCGTCCATCTGATACCCAATGGATGTTTTTCCAGTATTTCAAATATTTTTAAGTAAATTCTCCCGGTAATTGTAGGTTTATTCATACAATTAAAAGTTTTTGCTGTTCTAATTTTAATAACTGATAATCTTTCAGTAAAATATTGTAATGATTCAAAACAGATTTACTTATTAACAACCGCAAAGATCTTTCTCCTTATATGTCTTATACCCTTCTTTCAGTAAAAAACCTGCAATTACCAAACCTGCCACCGCATCACTCCACCAGATATTAAAAAAGTAATTCAGTCCCACTCCAAAAAGCATGATAATTGACAGCCAAATACAGGCTAGCGTTTGTTTGGAATCAGCCACCAGACTTCGGATATGTTTATCAAATCCCAATGTCTTTTTACTTCTGTATAGAAATGTCATTACTATAATTGAAATCATTGCGATAATGATGCCGAAAACACTCTCTTGTGGAGGTTTATTGCTCAAAAGTTTGTATGTGGATTCATAGACTATATAAAAAGCGAGAATAAAAAACGTATAGGAAATCATTCTTATTGCTTTTTGTTCGGTTTTATCATTATGCACATCTGCACTTTTATTACTCCTGGTAAACCTCCAAACAAGAATCATTCCTGAAAGACTTTCTATAAAACTATCAAGTCCAAACCCCACCAATGATATACTTCCGAATATATTTCCCACTCCTACTGATATAGAACCTTCGATTAAATTATAAACCACGGTAAAAAGTGAAAGAAACAATCCTTTTTTATTGGTTTCAGACATATTTTAACTATATAAGAAAACAACAATAAAATACAAAATTTTACTAAATAAGCTTAAAAAAGTTCTTTCGTAATTCAGAAATATTTTATCTTTCAATTCATCGAATAATTATTCCGATAAATAACATTTCAATCAGCTGGAGATAAGAGGTTTTGATATTATCGAATCCGTATAGAAATCTCAGTAATTTTTCTAACCGAACAAAAATAATTCTTCTATTGTGGTTTTCAGGACTTTGGAAATATCGTAAGCAAGTTTCAAAGACGGATTGTATTTACCTTTTTCCAAAAAAACAATCGTTTCCCGTCTGACATTAACTTTTTCAGCCAACGCTTCCTGGGTTAAGTTATATTTTGCCCTGAATTCTTTTATTCTGGTTTTCATTTATATAATTAAATTCCTTTTTTTTCCAATAAAATATTTGAAATTCCTTTGACTACCACTCCTGCAATCATAGGTAAAATAAGCAAAGGTATAAGTTCCTGACCTTGAAGCTCTTTTCCGATTGTTGAAACATAAAGGAGTATCAAAGCAATCGAAGTAACCATAGTCCAGGACGCATTTCTTTCGGCAATAGCCTCGATTTTCTTTTCTCTTTCGTCTAGTTTTATCAAAGCCATAACTTGAAGTAAATCTATCAAAACAAAAACTACCCAAACTGCAGTTAAAACCATTTTTAAGGTTTCATCCAAAGAAATGCTTTGGATGAAAATGGTAGTCCCGGCGATTATTAAGATATAGACTACACCCTGCCATGTTTTTGGCGTTAACCCCCAACCGGTATATTTTCTTCTGTTGAACCAAGCAGTATTTGCAATCATATAAGTTAGTTAAATATTTATAACAATATGTTATAAATATATAACAATTTAAGAGTGTTGTCAAACTACTAAAAATAGAATGGGAATTTATCTTTATGATATAAAAATGATTAGAAGTTGAGATCTTCTTATTGGCTATTTCTTATAAATATACCTTTGCCAGAGTCTTTTAAACGTTGGAAGCGTCAATGTAGAAAGAAGAAAACCTATGCTTGGCACAATAGCATTCACCCAAGGACTGGGTAAAGAGATAGTATACATATAAAGACTGATTGCCAAATAAGTAAAAATTGCTAATAACACTCTTCTTGTCCCACTTGTCTCCCAAGCTTTATCAGATTCAACTCTTTTGTTTCTACCTTTAATTTCCTGAATCTCCAATTCTAACTCCTCCAACTTTGTCATACTGATATTTTATCACGAAAAAGGGAGCGCTGTAACGCTTCTTTTTAAAAATCGTACACTCCGACTCAAAGAAGAAAAAAACCTCTTTTACCTATATTACTTAACAGTTATTTAACTTGTTAACGTATAATAATTACATGAGATCGATTATTTTGAAAGGGTCATGGATCATTAATGCTCCACAACAAAAAATTTATGAAATAATTACCGATTTTGAAAATGCTCCGAAGTATTTTCCATTAGTGGCAAAATCATTAAAGATTATCAATAAACAAGGTAATAATTTAACCATTGATGCCGTATCAAAAACGTTTGGTATTCCGTTTCATGTTTTGATGAGCACACAATTATTACCCAATAAAGGATTTAAATCAGTTAATACTTCTGTTTTGGCAACTGAAAATGAAAGTTTTATATTGGAGGAAGTTTCCTCCGGAACAAGAATTATCTACCGAAACGAGGTTCAAATCAAGAATAATCTTTTGCAAATATTTGCCAAAATGTTAATCGGAAAACCCACCCTTCTCTTCTGGAAATATGCCTATATCGATAGGCTACAGAAACTAACAACCTATACACATTGATCGTGCTCCAAAGTGGTAGACTACATAAGCAACTGCTTTACTACTTTTCAACCGCAATATTTACTTAACCCACTATATTCAACAAGTATCCGATAAGTATAATCCCTAATGTCGTAATTATGAAGAATGTAGCAAGTAGAGGAATCTTCATAACCTTTTTAAGCATTAATGCTTCAGGAAGCGATAATGTTACCGTTGCCGTCATAAAAGAAAGCGCAGTACCTATTGGAATACCTTTTCCAACTAAGGCTTCAATAACAGGAATAATGCTAACAGAGTTAGCATAAAGCGGAATACCAAGAATAACTGCAATCGGAATGGTATACCAGCTTCTTACTGATAAGTACTTAGTAATCAATTCTTCAGGGACAAAACCATGTATTATTGCCCCAAACCCTACACCCAAAACAACATAGGGAAATATCTTTTTGGTTATTTCCATTGCCTCGCTTGACCAGTGTTTTACTAGGTCATTGAATGGTACTTTCTGGTCTTCATACTTTGCCTCTACTTGCTTTCTTGATTTGAATTTCAGGAATTCAGGTTGGATAAATTTCTCCATATTCATCCTTTGGATAATCATTCCTCCAATTACACTTATTACAAGCCCAACAAGATTATAAAGAACCGTAATTCTTAATCCAAATATAGCAGGAAAAATATAAAGGGATGATTCGTTTATCAGAGGTGAACTGATAAGAAAGGCAAAAGTCACTCCAAGAGGTATACCTGCTGATAGAAAACCAATGAAAAGCGGAATTGAGGAGCAGGAACAGAAAGGCGTGATAACACCAAGAAGTGCTGCAAGTAAATAATCCAATCCGTACCACCTTCTTTTGGTCAGAATATCTCTGACCTTTTCCATAGGAAAGTAGTACCTAATGAATGCCATAATGTAGTTGATAACTATAAGAAGTATCCCAATTTTTATAATATCGTAAATGAAAAAATTGACAGTATCGCCAATATAGGTATTAGGGACAATCCCCAACCACTTATAAGTAACAGTATCAGCAAATAATTGAATCGGGGAAAATATATCCATAAGTTATTTTTCTTCAAAAACTACTTTTATCTTTTCCTTTATTTTCTCTATATCAGAAGTAAATCCAGTCATGGCAATTTTTCCGTTTACCAACAAAACAGGGCTGTTCATTGCTCCCAGTTCAATAATTTTTCTCATTCCTTCATCGCCTGTAATATATTCCACTTCTGCACTATTGCTCATTTCCTTTACAGCTTTTTGGGTTATTTCATAAAGATTTTTACATGTAGTGCAACCTGAACCTAATACTTGTATTTTCATAATTAAGACTCCTTTCTGTTTATCCTGAATAATAAATCCGTTGTTCTTTTACCCATGGCTGTTAAAGAGTAATAAACCCATTGTCCTCTTTTTTCGTCCTTTATTAGTCCTGTATCTTTCAAATCTTTAAGATGATGAGATATAAGGCTTTGGGACATATTTCCATGTTCAATCAACTCGCAGACACAGTGCTTTCCTTGTCTTAATACACAAAGCAACTTCAATCTGCTTTCTTCTGCCACTAGTTTGAGTAGTGGTGATAATTGAGAAACATCTCTCTCTTCTTTTTTATTGGAAGTACAGCAATTATATGAACCCATGTTCATATATTATATAGATAATTAGATACAAGTCAATGAAAAAAGTTCTATCGTCCTACTAGGGAACAAAAAAAGACCGTCGTAATGCTCCTAATTATTTGGCTCCCCCTAGTGGATATTATCCGAACTGTTAGGAATAATAATCATCAAAATAGTTACCGTTGAGAAAAAAGCATAAATTTTTATAGTTATTATGACTTGAAATATGTGTCGTTTGCAAAACGGAACTGTTCAATAAATATTTTCTTTACCGCCAATATACTTTGTTGTTCATAGAAAAGAATCAATGCTTTTTTAAATTCGTCCACATCCATGCTTCTGTATGACAGCGGAAACATATCATGAGCAAGAAGAACTGCGTTGGTAAGCATTCTTCCTGTCCGTTTATTTCCGTCAACAAACGGTTGGATATAAGGAATCATTATGTGGATAATCATTGCTTTTTCCAATGGATTTTTTGTTTTATTTACCAAATCAGTCATTTTTTCCATTGCCTCTCTTAACTGATGATGATTTTCAAGCGGAATATATATCGTGCCGGTTATTCCGACAGCCTGATTTCTTAAACCTGCACTAATATTCAAATCTTTTATCAGAACATTATGCAACTGATTTATTTTTGATAAATTCATTGTAATAAAATCATCTTTATTCCTTAAAATGACGTCAAACACGGCTTTATGATTTAGAATCATAATAGCCTCATCTTTTCTTTTACCTTTTGCTTCAATCCTTTCCTTTATAAGCGATTCTGTCTCCAGAAGCGTATAGGTATTCCCTTCGATTTTGGATGATTTCCATGAAAGCTCGATCACAAACCTTTCAAGCTCCCGCTTCAAAATTCCTGGATCAAGTCGCGATGCGGACATAGAGAAACTTTTTTTAATTTTTTCAAGACTTGCAGTTTCTTCCTGATTAAAAAGGTTTTTTAGTCTGTTGAAAACTGAAAAATCAAATACCCTTTTAGCACTTCTTTGATCCGGATCCGTTGAAAAATATGCATTTAAATCAAATTTTTTAAACAACGGATTTTCTTCAATCGAAACGTATTTGGTTACCGGTCCCTTCCCAACACTTTTTATCCTTTTTTGACTTAGTAATACATTTAAATCACGTATCAAAGTTGGTCTGGATATTGCATAAATTCTTTCAATATCGGATAGAATTGCATCTCTTGTAATCCCGCTTGATGAAATTATAATATTCAATATTCGTGCCTGTCTAGGAGTTATCGTCTCATTCATATACAATAATCGTATCATTTTGAGACGATTAGTCAAGAGTAGTATAGTAATAAACTAATTATCCCGTAAATATTTCTCCCGCGTTTAATTTGATTCCCGCTAGTCTTGCTTATTACCTAGTCCGATCCAGTGGATGAAATAAGGAACTACTTAAGGGATTACTGTCTAAATCGCAGTGAAACTATTACCTTCATTCCGCATCACGTCAGTAATTGACATTTCATGAAATCGGACAGTTTTCCCGTTATCAAAAGTAATGAAATACAGTTTATTGAAAGGCCCACTGTCAACAATTCCGAACTATAAACTATTATGAGCTTGATGTAAACTTTGGTAATTATCACCCACAACCATCTCAATATGATCAAGTCCATCTTTTGTTTCCTCCCCTTCTTTAGGAGCTGGAATTTCTATTACAGGAATTGTATATTTATCAACCTGAAGCGGGTTTGATAATAGTAGTTTTGCAAAAGGCCTTCCGTGATGAACTGTCTCACAGATTCCCTGAATATGCGGCGTCAATAAAACCAACATAATGTGGTAATTCTTTATACTGGAAACCTTGAAACACACATGGTCAATTGGATAATCTTGAACACCAATACCCGCATCCGCTAATCTTTGAAGTAAATCAAGGGTAAAAGATTTGTAATCTCCCAATATTTTTCTCAATAATTGTTCTTGTGGCAAATAAGCATCTTCAAATTCCGGTTTCATTAACTTATTATATCAAAAATATAACAAAAAGGAGCGTTGTAACATTCCCTTTAAATCTTGTATTCCACCTGATGTACGAAATCAGGAACTACTTTTATTCAATTAATTCTATTCATATTCAAAGATTATATTTAAATTTTGATACGAAATAGTTCATGTTTGCTATATTTTTTTATCCAAATAAATATAAGTGAGTTGAAATCTGGGAAAGAATGCTTTTCTGGGCTCGTAAGGACTTAGCTACTTCTTTCTCTGTACTTTCTGCTTTCTCCCTTTGTAACAACCCCTTTTTCATAGCAATATTGATTCCTTCAATAATTTCATTCAGTCTTTCGTCAAGGTTATCCCTAAATTCATTTATACTCTGTAAAACACGCTGATGGAAATCATACCTGCTTCGTCCAGAGTGTTTATCAAATTCCTGGATAACCTTATCCCTCATGTTTTTATAAAGAAGTTTATGGGAAAGAAACTTAGGCAGTCTTGATACGACAGGAGTATAAAAATCCAAGTCAACCTGATATTCGTCAAAGGAAAATTTGAATTCGTACTCTTCTTTAAAGCTGGTCTCTGTTTTTAGTTCTCCAATTTTTAAGTTAAATAGACTTGCGGATAATTCAATTGCTCTACTTATAAAATTGTTGGTCTGGGAAGAAAACCTGTCCAAAATGGATTCAAGGGATTTCTGAAGTTTCCTTTCTTCTTCTATCCTCCAGCTTCCAAATATTTTCTTGATTGATTTTTCCAGGAATTTATCAAGGAGTGCGGATAGTTCTATTCCGCTTTTATCCTGGTGGGATTTGAAAAACTGCTCAAATGCACACAGTATTGCTGGAAGTTCTTTCTCTTTCAGGATTTCAATGTCATCAATCAAAGTCTGATTGACCAGTTTTTCCAGCTTGCCCTGAAGAATATAATCATTATCTTCCTTTTCCTGTTTTATTACCGTAAGTTCTTTATTAAAAGCGGTAATTTTCTCTTTCAAGATGGCAATTGGCATGGAGACAGACTGCTCCTCAATGGCAAGCATCAGATTTATTTCTTTTACTGCTAAAAGCAACTTTTTTGTTATTGATTTTGTGATTATGTGTGCTTTTTGGCTGGTGAAAATATGGTTTAGTCCTTCCTCAAACATTGGCAATTTGCTTTCCATTAGTTTCTTACTGTCTTTGCCCTTTTTTCCTTCAAAGCCTAATTTTGCCGATATTTGGTAAAATACCAACTCTTTTGCTCCTACAGTTTCTTTTATGATTTTTTTGGTAAATTCCAGTGATTCCTCCCTATCCTTTTCTGAAATCTGGTCTATTTTGTTTTGGACAAATATAATCTTACCCAGATAATCTTTTATGGCTGTCAGAAATTTCAGTTCAGATTCACTGATTGGGGGGTCAGCGGTAAAGAGAAAAATTCCAGCGTCAGCTTTTGGGACAAAGTCATAGGCAACATCCGTATTGTGCTGGTAAACAGAACCTACTCCTGGTGTATCAATTATCTGGATGCCATTTTTAAGGTATTCTGATGGGTATTCAATAATAACCTGCTCAACTTGTTTAATATTGTTTGGATTTTTTCCTTCTGTCACATAATCAGGTAATTGGGAGAAGGTTATTTTTTTCGTATGGTTATCAATAAATAAAACAGTAATATTTTGGGTTTTATTATATTTAAGGACGGTAATAATTGAAGTCAAAGGTACAATTGACGTTGGTAATATCTGTTCGCCAAGTAGGGAATTTATCAGGGTGCTTTTCCCTCTTTTAAACTGGCCAAGTATCACAAGCTGGAATTCGTTCTTTTCCAGTCTTTTCTTCAAACTGTCTATTCTTTTAGAAAGGAGTGAATTTTCCCTGACAATAGGCAAATCAGATAGTGAAGATAGGGTATTTTCTAATTTATTGTTCTGCATATGATAGAAAAAAAGCTTCTACCGTAAAAAGTAGAAGCTATCACCCAGATTATAATTTGGGATTATGCGAGCTTCATCGCAACCACCATATTATACCTCACTAGTACTTTTTTTCCTCGTATGAAATCATCCATGTTGCTGTATAAATCTCCTGTGATTAAGTTCACTGGTAAATAATAGAAGAAGAAACAAACTGTGAGAAAATACTAAACTAATTTTATCGTCCTATTGGGTTACAAAAAAAAGGAGCGTTGTATTGCTCCCAATTTGTTAGCTCCGGGAGATGGATAACATCCGAAACTTTTACAGACATTTCTTTTTAACCATTGAGAACAATACTATTCCAAGAAATGAAGGTCATAAACGTGTTTAATCAAGCTTTGCTATTATTTAATTTCTCAAGAGTTTGTTCGATTGTATCCACACAACGATCGAGATTCTTGAGAATTTCCGACTTCCAAAATCTTATCACTTTCCACCCATCTTTACGCAATTTGGTATTCACTTTTTTATCTCGTATTATGTTGGCTTTTATTTTATTTTTCCAGAATTTTTTGTAATTTATGTTTTCTCGTTTAAAATGTTTACCATGCCAAAAATCACCATCACAAAATATAGCAATCTTTTTGGAAGGCAATACAATGTCCGGAGTACCGGAGATACGATAATGCAATCTGAATCGGTATCCTTTTCTAAACAATGCCCGTCTGAGGAGAAGTTCAATATTAGTATTTCTGGACTTAACCTTTGACATTATTTCGCTTCTTTTTTGAGAGGAAAATATATCGCTCATAATCAAATTGGTCAATTGAACTGGTTATTTTTAAGGTATATTATAGTTTTATGATCCATAGGTTAAAAGCTGTCGATTTATTTGCCGGAATAGGAGGGATACGTTTGGGATTCGAACGTGCGGGATTCAAAATCGCATATTCGAACGAAATCGATCGCTATTGTTGTCAAACCTACCGTACAAATTTCGGAGATATCGATCAAAGGGATATAAAAGATGTTCCTTCTTCCGAAATACCGGATTTCGATATCCTGCTTGCTGGCTTTCCCTGTCAACCCTTCTCCTTGGCGGGAGGAAAAAAGGGGTTTGAAGACCCCAGAGGAAATTTGTTCTTTCAAATCGAGCGTATTTTAACCGATAAGATACCTAAAGCATTTTTCCTCGAGAATGTTAAGTTTCTTGAGAGACACCATCGAGGAGAAACATTCGGAGTGATTAAAGATATTTTGGTGAACAAATTGGGTTATCATATATTTTATAAGGTTATAAACAGCAAAGACTTCGGGTTGCCGCAAAATAGAGAACGCATTTATATTGTAGGTTTCAGTAAAAAGGTGAATTTCGATTTTCCCGAACCGACGGGCGAAAAATTAAAGGTCGGGGATATTTTGGAAAAGGAAGAAGCAGACGTAAAATACTTTATATCTCAAAGATATTATGAGTGTTTGGCTCGACATAAAGCCTACCATAGAGCGAAGGGTCACGGTTGGGGTTACGAAGTGGTCGATCTGAACGGAACTGCGAACTCTCTCGTAGTCGGACGAATGGGAAGGGAAAGAAATCTGATTAAAGAACCGATCAGAGAATATTTCTACAGGGAAGGAATGAATAAATCTGCAAAGAACTGTTTGGGACTCAGAACACTTACTCCAAGAGAATGCGCAAGATTACAAGGCTTTCCGGAAGATTATAAAATCCCCGTTTCCGACAATCAGGCATACAAACAATTCGGCAATACCGTTTCCGTTCCGGTAGTTGAAGCTATTGCACGAAGAATAATCAGATTTTTGAAGCCGTCTAAGAAACAAATAAAGGCGGAATCTATCGAATCGCCGGTGATTGACGATTTTGCGTATCGGTTTGCTTGATTGTCCTTCTTTTCCTCAGTTGTTTCATCCAACAATTTCGACAAAATGTTGCCAAATTGTCCAATTCGTTATTTTCAATCGCTCCCAAATGAACTACTCTTAGTCTCTCGTCGTATCGTTCTATACTCTCTTCTTCCGTAACCGAACATTTTATGCATTTATACCCGTCTCGATCGAGCACCTTTTTTCTATTTCCTCCATAGTTTACTTTATCGTAATGTTCCAATTGATACTTTCGCTGTTTTGGAAGCCATCTATGCAGGTTCCTTAACCTCGAAGCAGCTTGTATTTCTTTAAAATTTTCAGTTTTATAATAACAGTTTTCGCAACATCCCCACATTTTATGAGGAACACTAATTGTGCCGCACATTCTGCAACGTAAATAATGTCTACTCCATTTTCTACCTCCATATCCCGTGGTTTTATTATTTTTGATCACGGTAATCAAATCCGGAGCAAATTCTCGTATTATTTCAATCGGAAGACCCAACGCGGAAGCAAACTTCAATTCCGAAGTGAATTTTTCGGGGACGATTCCTTTTTCCGCTTTTTCAATCAACTTGGTTTTTAACCACTTTTCTCGCTTCGTGTTTCGAATTCTCTTAATTTCCTCTTTAACCAAGATCTTTATGGGCATTCTATCAGGGTTTGTTCTAAGGCGGTGTCTTATTTCGCTTACAATCTTTCTGCGTAGAGTCCTAAAAACGATTTGTTGAATACGTGATCTTGTGATTCCGTATTTATTTCCTATTTGTTGTAGTGTTAAACCGCTTCGGTATAAAGCCGTTACTTCTTCATCTCTTGCGAGATTCAAACCGTACACTTCCGGCGACTTTTTCCGCTTCTTATATCTTCTTGTTTTCTCTTTCTGGGTCATATTGTTCTGCGAGCAGGAAACTTTCCAGGTCTTTTGAGGCTGCTTCTTGTATTTTCAGCATAAAACCGCCGAATATCTCAGCATCTATGGCATCGGGGTTGAAGCGTTCGGAATCCCGCTTGTATAGATTACGCATTTCTTCTTTAATCAGAATATCCACGTGTCTTTGAAAAAGATACGATCTCCATTGCTGCGATTTTTCCGTAAATTTGTCCAGCACCGCCTTTGCCAAAGGACTTGCGGTATTTATCCAATAGATTCCTTCACGAACATCTTGTATTCGCTGATAAATAATTCCTTGCCGGGGATCAAGAAATAAAGGTTCGTTGCTCGGATTAAACGGGTCCGTATCGATACCTGATAATAATACTTTAGGAGATCTTGACTGTCTTTTTACCGTATTTCCGCCTCCTTCTTTATTTCCTTCTCCTCCACCTTTATCCCCGTTCTCGCCTCCCTTTCCCTCTCCCAATCCGCCTGAAGATCCTTCTGTTCCGAATCCTATTCCCGGTCCGATACCGGGTCCGACCAATAATTCCGCTCTTATTCTATTTAAGAATTTCGCACTCCATCGATTCAGCAAATCGTTATAGGATTTAGACTGTTCCTTTTCCATTTTTTTCTGTTCTTCTCTTTCTTTATCGAGGATTTTTTCCGCCAATTCGTTTACCCTTTCTCCGAGCCACTGTAAAAGCGCTTTGGTTTTTGGATTTTCGGCTATCAACTTTGATCTGTCGTTCTTAACACAATCGTCGTCCGGATCTTCGAGAATAAGACACTCGCAGTCACCGTGAATAAATACGTACTGGGGATAAAGATTTACTCCCAACTCATACATATGATAGGAAGCGATGGGACCTGTTTCTCCCAAGACATCTATTCTATTTAACTCTCCGAATCTTCCACCTCGTTCCAAAGCCTCATCGGAAGTATGCAATATCAGTTTCCCCCGAGGATACTTTTTATTCGCCATAACTACTTTATTCACTTCACCGCCTTCGGTGTAAGATAATTCCTCGGGTATTTCATATACATACGGTCCTTCGAAACCGGGCTTAGGGGCTAATTTATCTGGTACTAATCGATCGAAAATTACCTTTCCGTTATGAATAACCGTAGTGTTTATTCTTTCCAAGTGTTTTCTGACCTGAGGATGATTCCGCAACTTCTCCGAAATACGATAAGCCTGAATTTTGTTCACCATTTGAAAGGGTCCTATTCCTCTTACAACTGTAAAACCTGTTTTCCCCTGCAAAATTTTGTCAACCACTTCTTTCGGAATCGGCAATGAGGAGAGCCCGGCGAATTTTATTGCCTCGATCGGACGCATCGATACGTCTTTAAATTGATTGGCAAATCCGTATTTTCTATTGGGACTGAATCCGTATATATTCAGTTTTCCGTTCTTATAGGTTATAAAATAAGACTCCTTAAACATTTGGCGCATATAAAACTTGCCTCCGTTACCGTGTCCGCCAGGTACTCTCTTTCCATAACCATAAGAAGCCGCCTTAGGGTCGCCCCAACGTTTGAATGCCAATACGATATGATCGGAAGACATACCGACAAAATCGACACATTCCATAAGAGCATTACCGTTATCACTGTCCGTATATCTTAAAAAGAGAAATTGTTTTTCAGAAGGCATCTCTTCTCTGATATAAGCGGCAACCGAGTTTTTGATCAGTTCCGCCATTCCTTTCTGGTGATCGAATTTAAACTCGTTACCGATAATATCGAGAAAATGATCGTCCATTTCATTTTTCTCTTCAACGATTTTGTATGTCTGAATACTCATACGTTTCTTTCCTTTTGTTCCGACATTTCTCTCATTAACTGATCGAATCGTCGCAACATAAACCCGTGATATTCCGATAAACTCTTACAAGTTTGTGTCGGATAGAATGATTTGGCTGAATCGACGGCATATTTTACCGTATCCAGTCTGTTTCGGAATTCGTTTTTGCTGGTGTGCACGCTAACTCCGAGATATTGCAAAAAATCGGTGTCGAGGATTTTATCCGTCTTTTTCTCTTTGAAAAATATGAAAGCATCTGTCGAAAGAATACGTTCTATCTCTTTGCCTATTTCTCTCGAAGGTTTGAAATGGGCTTCTCCGCCTCTTTTAATCGCCTTATTGAGTTGTTTTGCCGCAAGTATTCCTTTTTCCGTCAAAGAGAACATTTTTTGATTGGCTGTTAAAAAACCTCGGGGTCGCATATCGTAAAGTGGCTTATGAATCAAATCCCCGGAATCGGGATACTCTTTATATCCTCTCAAGTGAAATGTTTCGGGGAATCGTTTATATGCCGCAACTACAATATCTTCGAACTTTAACTGTTTTTTATGTTCTCCGGACAACTCATAAAGCACAAGGAGTATTTTTTGCCACCGAGGTAGGTTTTCTTCTGGAAATTTCATTTTCATCTTAATTTAATAATCAATTATAGGTTTTAAAACTTAAATCGTCTTTTTCTCGGCTTAAATCTTGCCTTGACCGTTCTAAGCTGATCTTCGATCGCCTTAAATATCTTATCTACTTCTTGATCGGAATAGCTGTAAGAACTTTTATTTGCCAGATTTCCCAGTATTCTCAATTTTTCCAAGATCATATTCGTTCGCCTTAAAGCAAGTCTTTTGAATCTTAAATGTCTTGTTTCCATCGTAAGATACTCTACCATATTGATGTAAGGATTGCAATTATTTATATAATCTTAGTATGTCTTTATATAAGTTTTACCTATTCGAAAGTTGAACGTTCTTGAATAATTCAACTCATCTTAGTCTCCTGATAGGGAAAAGGGTATAATACACCCTATATGTCTATCTTTTCTATCAGCAATGACAAGTTAAAGGAGATTTCGGAAAAGAAGTTTAATCTTGAAAACGACATTCAAAGTCTGACTGAAAAGAATCTCGATACAATCTTCGGTTTAAAATTTGTGAGCGGATCACTCAATCAAGAATTCAGTATTCGAGCACAAGAACAGGACTTCTATATCGATACCCTCGCTTTCGATGAAGCACAAAAGTCGTTTATCATCATCGAATACAAAAAAGACAAAAGTTTTAGTGTTATAGATCAGGGATTTGCGTATCTTTCCGCTATGCTTAACCACAAAGCAGATTTCGTTCTTGAGTTGAACGAAAGGCTTCATAAAAACTTCACAAAGAAGGATATCGATTGGGAGTCATCCCGTGTAATTTTTGTCTCCCCAGAATTCACCAATTATCAGAAAAACGCCATCAACTTCAAGGATCTACCAATCTATCTTTATGAAGCAAAACTGTACGATAATCATACTATTCTCTACAACCCTATAAAACCATACAGGACTAGCGAGCCCATTGGGAAATTCTCGAAAGACAAAACCACGCAAAATGTACTCAAGGAAGTCAAAGTATATACCCTTGATGATGTAGCGAAACCAAGCTGGACAGATAGCCGGGAACTTCTTGAGGAGTTTGAGAATCAACTGCTCAAAAATAATATTGAAACCCGCACAAAATACACGAAACAGTACATCGCGTATTCCGGGCACAGAGGGAAAGAATGGGTGAATTATGTTGAGATCGTTCCCCAGCAACAGGGATTGAAAATTTATTACCGCTTCCCGGTTAAATACTTGGAATCCACCCTAATAATCGAGGATTGCAGTAAAAAGGGGCATTGGACCAATGGTATCAGCTACATTTATTTAAATGCTGAATCACAAATACCAGAAGCGGTTAGGCTGTCGGTCGAATCTTACAAGTTTCTTTATCGAGATACTAAAGATGGGAAATAACCTATGCCGTATAAATCCAAGCTCAAAGGTCTGAAAGAAATGTATATCGAAGATCTGGAAACAGAGAAAACCAAACAGAGCGCAAGCGAAGTTATCCGATCTGTCGTTAAGAATAAGAACGTAATCCTCCGGCACAAAAAAGAAGTCATTTCCGTTATGATCTGGAAGATTACGGAAGCCCACGGCAACAGTACGAATGGAAAGTATAGGATAAGGTATAGATCAGAAGGAGTATTAAATGAAAAGGATGGTAAGGTTCAACACGAACACGTCTACACCAGAAAACAACTTATTTCTGAAATACTTGATAATCCGGATAACCTTGAGAAAATCCTACAGAGAGCAATCGGATACCTTGTTACCGAAGAAGAACACGATCGATTGAGTAAAATTAATGAGGGAATCGTAGGTTGGGAGAGATACAAAAAAGCAGGAATCAAAGTTCGTGATATGCTTGCCAATAAAGATCTGTAAAAATATCCTCATTTTGAATTAGTTCTACTAATAGCATTGAAATTAACTCTTTGTAGCCACCATCTCATCTGTTTGCATCGCTATCTTAAATACCAAAGAGGGTTTTACAATTTCAACCTCAGCATTGACAAAACTCCAAAAGCGAACATTCGTTTTTATTTGATCTTTATTACTATCTTGAGGTCTATTCTTAAATATCTCATCGACCTCATTATCCGTTAGTTGAGCTATAAGAAAAGCTATATGCTTGTCTTTTGAAATCATTTCACCCTTCTCTATATTGGGCTTTTTCTGGACTACTTTAAACGCATTTTTCATATCCACCACAACTACGCCGTTTTCCTTACCAATATTTGTCCAATATATTTTAATACCTTTATATTCATCGAATGTGATTCTATTGCTTTTACCTCCTGACCACTTATATTCAGGATCTCTATGAAGTTCGTGACGAAGAGTCGCACTCCCTAAGATTAAAATATACGTGCTTTTTATTTGGTTTTTATCAATCGTTGATAAATATGCATCCAGCTTTAATTTTACATTTGAAGCATTGTATGAGAGTTTGGTAGTTGGATTTTTAGAGTTGAAGATTTCTTTAATAATCAAGTAATCTTCAACATCAGCCATTTGCTGACCGTAATGCTCTGCTATAGTGTCATAATCCATTATAGATAATGAAGTAAAGGGTTCTTTGTCTAATAGGACGTGGATACCAAAAAAGGGTTTCCCTGTTTGTTTCAAAGCTAAAGTAACAATTTTCTTGGTTTTGGCAATTTTTCTAATTTTTGAATTCTTTTCATATCCTGAGATAAAACTCTGTTTGAACTTGTTTATTTTGCTATTTTCAATCGAAGCGCTAATAAGAGCGTTTTTCTTCGAGACCTCATTATCTTCTAGAGTCAGTTTTAGGTAGTTTTTGAGCTTCTCGATATTTTTGTTTAAACTATTCTTATCGAGATCATTAAATAAAAATAGATATTTATCACCATCTTTCTTTAACAACTCAAGAAATGCATAAATTGTTCCGTTGGGAGATATAAGGAGTTTAAAATATGTATCTTTATCTTTCAGCAATCTCTTTTGTGTTGGGATCTCACTCTCTTGAACTTTTGATAATAGCTTGATTGCCTGAATTACATACCATTTGCATATCTCATTTTCAAACCCACCAAAACTACCTCCATCATTAAGATATGAGCGCTTTTCAAAACTCCACCAGTCCCAACTCATAATGTGTTCAAGATCTTGCCCAATTGCTACGGAAAATGTGTTAGTTAAACTAAAGATATCAGACCATAAAGAAACAGAAGCAAGAATATTAAATTTATCTCTATCGATACCCCCGGTTTCATATTGTTGAAAAACCCACGCTTGTACCCCAAGAATCATTGCATACCAATTTGACCTAAATTCCTCTTGTGGTGTTAATACGTTTTCTTTGAGATCTATATAAGGTATTTGCTCCTGCCAATAAGATGTTTCTTTAATTAGTTTTTCAATAATTGATAAAATCTCAGTTACAGTCCTATTGTCGCCGAATTCTAATGCTCTTCTAATAATATTTATTTGTGTTCTTAGATACACCCAAAGGTAGAATTTCCGCTTATTAAAATTCTCCTTAAAATCTTCTCGACCTCCAAGTAAATAAAATTGAGCAAAATTAAGGTTGGTCAAGAAGAAGTTTTCTCTTAGATCATTCTGTCTCGGATGATTAAATTTAAAAAGATACTTATACACCCAAACAATAAGTTCCGAAGATTGAGTAAATTGAGTTTTATTATTTTGATATATAGCTCTCTGCATCAACGCGAACGGAAAATAATTTAGTGAAAATAACGGTTCAAAAGCACTTTTATTGCCGTATGCAGAGTCAAGGATTACGAAATATTGTCTACGAAGCTTATTAAGAAAATCCCAGTTATCTATGGATGCACCATCCTCGATTTTATACTCTTTTTTGTAACTACCAAAAATAGTCAAAGAGTTTTCAAAAAAGTCATATAGATTTCTAAGATTATCTTTTATAACCCCGACTTTTTCATTTTTCAGATCCTCTCTAACTTGATCCCATATCCAATCAAGATATTCTTGTAAGTCATATTCGATTTTAGGTGGAAGAAGTGTCGATAGTATTATTGCTTGTTTGAAAAGATGAACAATTTTATCTGAGTAATTATCTTTGTGGACGATAGCTAAAGGTTGTTTTATACGTTGTTCTTGTCTACCGTATTCAATATACAACTCTGCTTTAACTGGTGATTTACCCTTTTCTTCTTTGATGTATTTCTTGCCTAATAATTTAGACAGACTTTTTAATAATGCAAGATCAATATCTTCGATACTTCCTTTTTGTGAAGTTTCTATAACAGCCATATTTAGTTTCTTCTTATCCTGCTCATCATATAAGTATCTTATCCCCATTTCTAATGAATTTAATTGCAATTGGAGCACGTCAATTAGAATTAAACTCCTTGCTGATTCTTGGATTAAATACAACAATCTATTTTGAAGCGAATAGTCGAAATATTTACTCTGGTTTTCTGGAAACAGATAGTCAAAACTCTTTATAATCAACCGAGCAAAAATATATACAAAAATAACTATTAAAGCGAAAACAACAAAAATATGCTCACTTAAGAAGGGATATAAGAACATCTTTTCCTTAAAGAGAAGTACTAAACCAGCTAATATCAAAACAAAAAAAGAATAAAGAATCTTGAAGTCAAGCTGTTGAACTGTAAAGTAATGATGCAATAGTAATTTCCGTTTATATTCATTTTTTTCTTGGCTAATTGCTTGTAATATAATGCCGATCGTAGCTAAACCAACAGAAATTACAGTGGCAAGCACTTGCCAAGCAGCTGCTCCCAAATTTCCCAAGGATCCAATCCCATCCAAATAGATTTTAAGGTTTGTAGAAAACCATTGCTTGATTAAAATATCGGTCAGAAAAATAAATAAAAGACTAAAAATGAATAAGAATAATCGATCCGATAAACTTTGTGGAAGAACACTAATCCTATCTCTACGAATCACTTTTGGGAATTTACCACCTTGTACACGACCCGAAAGAAAGTCTTGAGGGCTTATTTTTTTCTTCGCTTGATACCTAAATTGACGCAAGAATACGCTGCTTTTTTCTTGTAGGAATTCTAATAATTGTAAAACCGAAATTGGTGTTTTTAAGTTCAACATAATAATGCTAAATTTCGCTCTTATTATACTGCTTTGAGACTAATATTATGCTCCCGATGTTATTTCTGGTGTATAATCCAAGTACACAGCCGGTCAGCTGCACGTTTTATGTGGCTTCAAGGTCAACGGAAGGGGCAGCTCTTCCTCGATGACCTTGAAGCTGACCGGCTGATAGCGAGAGGAGGGCTGTCCCTTTCTTTATGAAACTATCGTCCGGACTTCTATTACTCATAATCATTCTTATATTTTGGTCTATAAGTATTTTTCTCTTCGCCGATAAAGCAATCGCAAACGGAACATCTCTTTTTGTAGTTTTTGTAATAGCTTTAATATCATTGACTATTTTGGTTGATTCAGTTTTTCATAAGGATATAAAAGAGTGGCTGAGGCACCACTTAAAAAAATTCTTATTTCCAGAAAAAGAATAATTCAACGTAAATGAAGAATATACTTATAATCCTATCTGGTTCTTTTTTACTATTATTGTTTGGATATTCTCTTGGAAAAAATGATGGACACAGATTGGTGAAACTCAATAAAACTCAGTCGTTTTTGAGCTCAACTATACAAAATGAGATTATTGATATTCCAAAAGAGTATTTCGATGATCTCCAACAAGTTTGGGGATCGGATGACATTTCAGCTTATGCAAATCAGTATTCCCCACGATCCAAACCGCATAAAGTAGAAACAAAATTAAACTATCAAAACCTGAATAAAGCAATTTCCGGAAATATTGAGGAACAGTATTCAAAAAGTGGAGACATAGCACAAAAGCGGATCAATTCCATCGAACAATTCGATATTGATAGTGACGGTATTGATGAAACTTTGGTACTTTTCAATGAAGGGATGAATCATACCCCTCACGGAATAGATATTTATAAGGGAAATACCCTGATCTTTACTATCCAAGATTTAGTCAGAGCAAAGATAATACAATCAAAGGACGGTAACGGATTTTATATTCAAACAGATCAAGTCGGTAGTGAGGGACTTTGTTGCTCAAAAGGATACAACTTATTTCGCTTCGTCTGGAATGAGAATAAGCTGGATCCTGTATGGGAACAAGAAGTGGACTATCTTAAGTTCTCTTAAATCAATTCAGCCTCGAATCGTGCATACTATTGCCTACTTCTGCTTATAATCAGTCAGTATAATATAATACGCTCAAATTAGATTAAGATATCTATGCAAAATGAAAAACCATACAATCTTGTACGATTCGAATTATTTGTCAAAAGTTATGTAGGAATCGAAGTAATTAAAGCTTTAAGAAGAAAACTTAAAATACCTTCGAAAGGATTGAAGAATGGTCGGGAAAACTATGTAAAGTGGGTATTTAAAAACTCAAAAGGTAGAATTGAACAGATAAAGAAAGAACTCTCTTATATTACTGTCGAAAGCGAAAGAAATAAATTTGCTCACCAACGATTTCAATCGGAATTACTACGTCCCATTCACGTCATTGCTATTTCTATAAAACTTAATCCTTATTTACTAGAAGAATATATTCTAACGGGTATGATTCTTAAGGATTTTTCGTTAGGATCCGAAGTTAGAATGATATTCCCTCAGGGGAACCCAATAATTGAACCAGGTATTTATATACAAGTATTTCCAAATACAAAAAGAGAGGAGGTGATATCGGATTTAGAATTTGCTAAAGCGATGTTTAAAAAGTTCTTTTCAATAAAAGAGCCTCGCCAACAAAAAGGAGCAAAAGAAGATAGAGATATAGAAAACTATTTACTCATCGAGAAAAATATCCAGCAGTGCATTAAAGACGAAAAGAGTAATAAAAGCAATTTACCGAGGAAAAAAGAAGATGAACTCGGAATTGTCAGACCGGCAATTGTACTTATTCTCGAAGATAAAAAATTGAATACAAGCGACCAAGAAGTGAAAAAACTCCAAGATCGCTACTACAGATTAAAGGATCGCTATCGTCTACCACGTTTATGTGATCTGCAAATTTACTTGCAACTTATCTCCAGCTAACCTCCAAGTCCTTCTATTCAGGCAATCATACAATTTGAAAGTTATGCTTTCAAAGCAAGCTGTAGATGAATACCGGCGGATATATAAACGCACGTTTGGCAAAGAAATATCTCCGGAAAAAGCAGACGAGCAAGGAACGAGACTTTTCAGGTTATTCCAAATAATATATCGTCCTATTCCCAGCTTTATCCCCAATGCTCAGGAAAATAAGGATTGAGGCTGGATAATAAAAAGTATAACGATTTTAGATTAAAACGAATATGAAAAAGGCAAAATTGAAAAAGTTCTACGGCATTAAGGAAGAAAACAGGCAACTCAAATTCCTCATCCGCCTCAAATGTGCTGAATGCTTCGGATACTTCGCAGACGGATATCAAGTTTGTACTTGTACTCAATGTCCTTTATTTCTCTTCTTTCCTACCAAACAACAGTACAACTCGCTTATTAAGACCAAAACGTTTCAGGAAAAGAAGCGTGAAGCATTTTCCTGAAGCTAAGAATAAGTCTCAAGTGATTATAGAAAGGGCGAATCGATATAAAAGTATGAAAGATACGGCTAAAACAAAAGATCTCTATCTAGCAAGCCTATGGTACGCCAAACATATCAAGATGATTGATATTGAACGAGTTGGTAAACAATGTTGGTTTGTTTTCGAAGAAAAACATAAATGCGAAGAGGTGCAAAAAAAGTTTATGTTCCGAGAAGAAATAGTCAATGCAAAGGAATACGCCGATGCGATTAAAACTCTTAAAGGAATGATTTTTTCTTACTAGGAGAATCTATGCAAATTGAGATGAAAATGAATATAGAAAAAATTGATATCAAAGTAACTGCTATTGAGAGTGAAAATCTTGTCGGTTTTGCGGATGCAATTTTTCTCAATAAGGATGAACAAATGATATTTAAGGTCGTCGGGTTCACTATAAAACTAAAAACGTTCAATAAGTTGAAAGATCCCGTACTATGTGTCGATCCTCCCGCCTTCCGTTCAAAGAAGGGGAAGGATGGATATAAGAGAGCATTTTATATTGACGATAAAATTTTATGGAGAACTTTAGCGGATTCAATCCTTGATGCTTTTTGCGAAAAAACAGGTAGTGAACGCAAGAAGAACCAATTGGGTGAAAATGTTTCACCGGATGAAATACCGTTTTGATAGTAACTATATAGTAACAGTAACTATAAATAGTAAATTTACTATTCCAAGTAAGCAGTGACTATTATGAGTGACGAACAAATCGAAACAAAAATGGGCGAAACTGTGCAAAATTGTGCAAAAAACGACAAATTCGTGCCTACCTCTGCAATGTTTAAGTGGTGGGCAAAATCTATTGAGCTTCGTACATCGTCGAAGACTCGAATCGCCGATGAAATCGGTATTCATCGAAATACCTACTATTCGTGGTTAGCTATTCCGGGCTTCAAGGATTGGTTAAAAATGCAAGAGGAAGAATTTATGAGGGAGATGAAACACGAACTTCTCAAGATTGGTCTTCAACTTGCCCGGCGTAACCTGAATGCTTGGTTGGTTATGGCTGAAATCTCCGGCTTGATACATCTAAATAACACCAATATGATCTTGAAAAAGGGTGTATAATAAATTTGTGCTCAGATATTCCTGTTGGGATTTTTAATGCCCTCATTGTGGACAGATCCTAACAGGTCTGAGCACACCCAGTGAGGGCATTTATTTTGAAAGGAGAGATATGAAATACTTCATTTATTGCAGAAAATCGTCGGAGAGTGAAGATCGGCAAGTTTTGTCAATTGAATCTCAAACAAGAGAGCTTATTGGAGTCGCAAAAAAGCACGAACTGCAAATTGTTCGCACTATCTCGGAATCCAAATCTGCAAAAAATCTGGGCAGACCGGGGTTTGGAGAACTCATTAGCTTCATTGAAACGGGTGAAATAAACAGCATATTAGTTTGGCATCCGGACAGGCTCTCAAGAAATCCTCAAGATGCGGCAACAATTATCTCATTGATGGACAGTGGAAAACTACTGGAAGTCAGGACTCCAACACAAACTTTTCGTAATAACCCAATGGATAAGTTTATGCTTGGCTTTTTTATGATGCAGGCAAAATTTGAGAATGATCATAAAGGTGAGAATGTGAAAGAAGGACTGAAAACTAAAGCGGAGAAGGGCTGGCTTCCATCCGGAGCAAAGCCCGGCTATATGAACGACAAGTTTGCAGAGAAGGGAAATAAGACAATAAAGGAAGATCCAGACCGTTTCCCTCTAATCAGAAAATGTTGGGATTTGATGCTTACCGGTGCTTACACACCTCCGGCAATTCTTGAAAGATTAAATAACGAGTGGGGCTATCGTACTCCTGTAAGAAAATCTATTGGCGGAAAGCCGATGTGCAGAAGTCAAATATACAGGATGTTTATGGATCCTTTCTACTATGGTCTATTCGAATTCCCGGTAGGAGGCGGGTTATGGTTCAAAGGAAACCATAAACCGATGATTACCAAAGTAGAGTTTGAAAGAGTCCAGATGTTTCTCAAGCGAAAAGGTTCACCGAAGCCACATACTCGTGAATTCTCTTTTACGGGTGTGATGGCATGCGGAGAATGCGGGGCAATGATAACGGCAGAGGAAAAATGGCAGACAATTTGTGCTCATTGTAAGCAAAAATTCGCCTCGATAAACAGAGATCGATGTCCGAAGTGTCAAACGACCATTCAATCGATGAACGACCCGACTATTCTTCATTACATCTACTACCATTGCACGAAACGTAAAAACAAGAATTGTACTCAAGGATGCGTCCACTTGAAAGACATCGAGACACAAATCGATACCATTCTATCGCGTATAAACATTTCGGAGGAATTTAAGAATTGGGCGATCAAATATCTCAATGAGCTTAACGAACAGGAAGTAACTGATAGAAATGCCACGCTATCATCCCTCCAAAACTCATATAATCTCTGTGTAAACGAGATGGATAATTTATTGAAGCTCAAGATATCTCCACAAAATTCGGACGGATCCTTACTTTCTGACGAAGAATTCAAAGCTAAGAAATTGACACTGACACAAGAAAAGACAGCGCTTGAGGAACGATTGAAAAACACAAGTCTTAGGATTGATAAGTGGATGGAGGATGCGGAAAAGGCGTTTAATTTCGCCGTTCACGCACGATATTGGTTTGAACACGGAACTCTACAGGAGAAGCGTGAGATTCTCATCACGATCGGTTCGAACCTAAAATTATTCAACAAATTATTGCGTCTGGACGTGGAACGACCGTATGAATACTTTATAGAAATCGTAAAACACGAACCGACGACATCCGCATTGTTCGAACCTAAGAAACAGAGCCTTACAACAGAACAATTAGAGGCAATTTGGACTCAAAATCCATTAGTGCTCCCCCGCGTGGATTCGAACCACGAACCTTGAAGTTAACAGCTTCCTGCTCTACCGTTGAGCTACAGGGGAATATGTTTTAACGTACCGAGTATTTTAACCGTTCTCGATTCTTCTTGCAACAAATCTCATTATAACTTCTTTTTGCAATTGAAACATATATATTGTATTTTAATACCATGTCTTCTTTCAGACAAAAAGTCTATCAACTGACCAATAAAATTCCAGCCGGAAAAGTAACCACATACGGACAATTGGCAAAACTGGCTGGAAAGCCAAAAGCCGCCAGAGTGGTTGGATTATTTATGAGAACCAATCCTAATGCCCCACATACCCCCTGTCATCGGGTAGTGGCATCAGACGGCAGTTTGACCGGTTATTCCGGCAAAGGCGGTATAAAGACTAAGAAAACATTGCTTATGAAGGAAGGTGTCGTATTTAAGAAAAACAAAGTTGATTTATCAGTTTCCAGTTGGAAAATCTAATTCTTTTACATATAATCTATTCGTGGACGCAATCACTTTTTTTGTTTTTCTGCTATGCTTCTTAGGCTGGGGCTTGGGCGGGTTTTTTGCCAAAATGGCAGCCAACAAAATCGGAGCCCAAAGCATATTCTGGGATATCATCGGTTATGTCCCGGCAGTGCTTATATATTCCCTTTTGATATTTAAATCCAAAAATCTGATTGCCAATATTCATTTGAATAAAGACGGTATTATGCTAGCCATACTAGCAGGTGTTACCGGCTCTGTAGGTGCTATCACCTATTATTATCTGATTGCCAAACAGGAAGCATCTGTCATTGCTCCTCTTACTGCTTTGTATCCTGCTTTGACTATACTGCTTGCTGTAGTTTTTTTAAAAGAACAGTTAAGTTTGACAAAAATTATCGGAGTGTTACTTTCCCTTGTAGCGATATACCTATTGGCTAAATGAGGCTATTCTAGATAATCCTTAAGTTTCTTGCTTCTTGATGGATGTCGAAGTTTACGTAGAGCTTTGGCTTCAATCTGCCTGATACGCTCTCTGGTGACACCAAATTCCATTCCAACTTCTTCGAGCGTTCTGGGTTTACCGTCTTCAAGACCAAACCGCAATATCAATACCCTTTTTTCCCTATCCGAAAGTGTATAAAGCACTTCTTCCAGATGTTCTTTGAGTAATTCTCGAGAAGCGGCATCATCCGGTGACGGCTGACTGGTATCCTGTATGAAATCTCCCAAAAAAGAATCTTCATCATCTCCCACCGGAGTAGCAAGCGATGTCGGTTCCTGAGACACCTTCATAATTTCCCTGACTTTGGATACTTCTATCTCCATGACAGTTGCAATTTCCTCAGGAGTCGGCTCCCGACCAAGCTCCTGCATCAATTTTCTGGAGATTTTCAAAAACCTGTTAATGGTTTCCACCATGTGCACAGGTATCCTGATCGTTCTGGCTTGATCGGCAATAGCTCTGGTGATAGCTTGCCTGATCCACCAGGTAGCATAAGTAGAAAATTTATATCCTTTTCTCCAATCATATTTTTCAACAGCCCTGATTAATCCCTGATTCCCCTCTTGGATCAAATCCAACAAAGATAAACCTCTACCTATATATTTTTTAGCGATAGAAACAACCAGCCTCAAATTTGACTCAATAAGTTTCTGCTTGGCTGCCCGTTCGCCTTTCTCATATCTTTTTGCCAAATCTATTTCCTGTTCAAATTTCAACAAAGGCGTCCGACCTATCTCTTTCAGATACATCCTGACGGGATCGGAAATACCACCTTCATGGATGACTGTCAAAGACTCCAATTCCTTTTCTAGCTCGGTAACCGCTTTTTGAACTTCACGTTCTTCATCATCGGATGTCGTCTCAAATACATCCACTCCGGCTTTTATCAGATGAACAAACAATTCATCTACTATTTCTAGCTTGTTTTCCGGTTTTGGAATTACTGACAAAATCTCATCCTGAGTGATAAAACCTGATGATTTGCCTTTTTTTATTAAGTCTTTTATTTCTTTGTCCAGTTTAATTTTTGCCATAAAGAATCTCCCTAGTTTACATGGATTGATTTTCTTTATCAAGTAAGCTCAGTCTTTCCAATAACGCTTTCAACTCAATATTTAGTGTGTCTGTATCTTTTTGCGGATCCGACTTTTCGTTTTCCCTTATTTTAGTCGTAATTTGTTCAATTCTCCTTCTGGTTGAAAGGCGGATTATTTCTTTAACAGTATACAAAATCTCCTGTTTGTACCTGATTGGATCCTTTTTTAGCTTTTCCAGATCGTAAAGACAAATTTTGTCAAAAATCGGAATGGTTTCTTTAGATAAGGAACTACTGAATACACTTAAATCAATATCTTCCCTTGTTTTAAAATATGAAACCAGGTTTTCATAGATCATTCTGACAGCCGGACTGTAATAATCAGAAAGCTGTATTCTTTGATTAATTTCTTCCAAGTATTCATTCGGACGATCTGATTGCATGACTAAAGCAAGCAAATGCTCCTCCAGCATCTCTTCCCTTTTGATTTTATTTACACTTGTGAAGTTGATAACTTGCGGCTTCTCACCTTTTTCCAATTTTTTCATAGCACTGACTATAGAGTCTTCATTTACATCAAGTCTAGTAGCCAAATCCCGAAGATAATGGGATTGAATGATAGGATTATTGATTTTTGAGATCACACCCAATGCCTCTCCTGAAATCTTTTTTTTGCCTGACGGATCTTTTGGGTTGTATTTGGCAAAAGCACTTTCAATGATGAAATCATAAACCGGTATCGGTTTTTCAACTGCCTCTTTCCATAAATAAATTCCTTTTTCTATACATTCTGCCGGATCTTTTCCGACAGGCAATTTGATCACCCGAACATCCAAACCTAAACCGTCAAGTATCTCTATGCCCCTTTTGGCAGCTTCGTTTCCGGCAAAATCCGCATCCAGTGCAAGCTTTAAATTCTCAGTGTACCTTTTGATAAGCAAAGCCTGCTGTTCGGTAAAAGCAGATCCTTTAATCGCTACAACATTGGTAACTCCGGCTTGATATGAACTTAAAAGATCAAACTCCCCCTCTACTACCACTGCACTGTTGGCTTTTTTGATAAAATCCCGTGTCACATCAAGACCATATAGCGTACTTCCCTTGTTATAAACCGCTGTTTCCGGGGAATTTATATATTTAGCACTCTTTTCATCCATACCGGGTAAAACACGACCTGAAAATCCGATGATCTGTCCATGAACGTTTTTTAGGGTAAAGATCAATCTACCTCTAAAACGATCGTAAAATCTACCCTGGTTTCCAGATACAATTAATCCGGAATTTTGTATATCCTGATTGGAAAATCCTTTTTTTTGTAAAAACTTCAAAGTGCTTTCCCAGCTTAAAGGTGCATATCCAAGCATGAAAGTCTGAATAATTTTGTCACTTATTCCCCGCTCTTTCAGATAATCCATCGCTTTTTTACCAAGTTTATGCTGGGTTAACAGATAATGAAAAAATTCGCTGGTCAGATGGTTTATCTCAAATATTTTTTCTTTTTTTTGAGTACTTTGAGGCGGTTCCATCCGGCTTAAACGCACTCCTGCCTTATCGGCTAAAATCTTCAAAGCTTCTAAAAACTCCAAATTGTCCCATTTCTGTAAAAAAGATATGATGTCACCACCTGTAGCACAGGCACCGAAACAATACCAAGCCTGACGCTCCGGGGAAACATAAAATGAGGGGGTTTTCTCACCGTGAAAAGGGCATCTGGCTTTGAAATTATGGCCGCTTTTTTTCAATTGAACATATTCGGAGATAAAAGAAACAATATCTATTTTTGATTTTATAAGCTCTATATCTGTCATATACTCCCAATCCGACAATATTTTAGCACAGATATTTGAATATAACTGTTTAAGAAAACAAGCAAAAGCCTTACAAGGTATAATAACATCTGCAATGAGCAGTCAAATATCCGTTTGTCCGGCAAGTTTAAGTTTCATATTTCAGTCCATACCACATAAAAATCTGGTTCATGCAGGATCAATCGGTATGGGTTGTACTGTAGACAAAAATGTGCAAGTCTTAGCCCAGAAAAATACCAGTCAGGAAATTTACTTCAATAAACGAAAAATCAGATTTCCCACTTTAATAACTGCAATGAAAATGATCGGGCTGAAAAATACCCGTTTGGAAATCTCTTCGATGCTTCCTTTAGGTTATGGATTCGGAATTAGTGCCTCTGCAACACTTGCTAGCCTGGATGCAGTCAATAAATTATTCAAGCTGGGTTTATCAACCCAAAAACTTATCATTATTGCCCACAAATCGGAAATTATAGAACATACCGGACTTGGCAGTGTGGCTACCCAAATTACCGGTGGTTTTTTGGTCAAAACCAAACCGGGAATTCCTACCAGATTTATCTCTTTTCCTTTTTGTGATAAATTTCTGTATGCAATTATCATAGACAAGCTTGAAACACCAACCGTTTTGACCGATAATCAAAAAGTTAAAACGATAAACAAGGTTGCCCGGGAAATTTTGGGTAATATTTTGGCAAATAAAGACAAACTAACATTATCAGATGCTTTAGACAAATCATTAGAATTTGCCATAAAATCGGAAATATTAACTGATAAAGAAATGTTAAATATCATAAAACTACTTAAAAAAGACGGGGTTTCCTGTTCGGTAAATATGCTTGGAAAAGTAATCATTACAGACCGGCAACCCAAACTAAAATTATCTTATCCTATCCAAAAATTAAAAATCACCGATATAAATCACTCAATTAGATTATGAGAGTCAATCCCAGTCATCCAAGATATGCTTCCCTGGTAATAAGAGAAAAACTGGTAGATGGTTTAAAAAAAGGCATTACTTCCCAAGCGGGTTTACTTGCGCACGGCAGAGGAGAAACATTTGACTATCTATTGGGCGAAAAAACCAACCACTTTGCAATAAAGGCTATCAAAGCTGCTGCTGCATGTTTGCTTTTAGCAAAAACCCCAATCATCTCAATAAATGGCAATTCCGCTGCTTTAGCAGGCAAAGAGTTTGTCACACTGGCAAAACTGATTAACTCAAAGGTGGAAGTCAATCTATTCCATAGAAGTGAAAAAAGAGTCAAACTAATTGAAAATTACCTATCAAAATTCGACCGAAAATTTATTTTACAAAGTACCTATAAAAACAGAACTTTCATACCGAATATCCAAAGCCCCAGATCCATCGTATTAAATAACGGTATCAAAAAAGCTGATACGGTATTTGTACCGCTTGAGGATGGTGATAGATGTGAAGTGCTTTCAAAACTAGGTAAAAAAGTAATAGCTGTAGACTTAAATCCCCTATCTAGAACAGCCAGAAATGCCTATATCACAATTGTAGATAATCTCACAAGAGCCATGCCTGTACTTATAGAAGAAATCAGCTATTTGAAATCAAAAAAACCTTATTATATGAATAAACTATTGGACAAATACGACAATAAAAAAAATTTGAATTCTGCTTATGACAAAATGATACAAAACTTAAAAAATATTAAACAAGTATTGTAAAATACTGTTATGGCACAAAAAGAGAAAACGCAAACTATTTTTGTATATCTGACAATAGCTTTACTATTTTTTATCGCTGGAATCATAACAACTCGCTTCATCGAAAAATTATCCAAAGATGATAGCGGGTCAAAACCCAGTGTGCTTGGAGAAATAATAAAAACCATCCAAAACCCTGAAGAAAAACCAAAAGAATTTGAAGCGGCTATTCAAAGCTCTTTAAACACGGCAAAAGATACTGTAACACAAAAAATTATTGAGGTAGAAAGAACTGTTCTGGAAAAAATGCAGAACGAAGTCACAAATATGACTCAAAGCCAAATCAAAACAGTCCAATACAGAATATGTAGTGAATGGGGTGTAATAAGTATTACTCCTTCACCTTAATAAACATAACTGTATTAAATTACTTGATAGTGAAGGTACCCTCATCGCTCCAGAGATTATCACTTCCCACTAATGCATATACTCTGTAATAATATGTACCGGATTTTTTCGGAGTGGTTGTGTTACCGACAAACTGAAGCGGAATATCATATTCCCCTTTGATAAAGTCTTTGACACTTTCGGTATAGCTCGTATCGGCTGGTTTGATATCTTTACCTAATTTACCGGCTTCAGATGCCTCCCCGTAATATACTGTCGTAGAAGAAATTTTTGTAGGAGGTCCATCTACTCTCCAAGTGAAAGTTGCTACGACTCCGGGAGCAATTTCTGCAGGTATATTGACAGCTGAAACCCTATGTTCTGCAGGTTTGACATCTATTGTATATTCATCAGACCAGTAATTCTTATCCTTTATCACAGCATGCACTCTGAAATAATATTTTCCGGCCTGTGGCATGACTGTGTTGCCGATAAATTGCAAAGGGATATTAAATGATCCGTTGGCAAAATCTTTCACGAAGTCCGTATATTTTGTATCCGCAGGTTTAACTTCTTTACCTAGTTCTCCGGGATTAGATTCCAATCCATAATGTACGGAAGTATGATTTATCACCGCCGGAGGTCCATCTACTCTCCAGGTAAAAGTAGTGACATTACCAGCCGCACCTTCTTTAGGACCGTCAATCAATGTCACCCGATATTCTCCGCCTGCAAAAAATATTGCCTTGACCGCAAAAGCTGCTATTGCCAATAAAACTACAATTCCAATAATCCAGACGAATTTATTTTTTGTTAGATCTATAGTTTGCATATCGTCAGAAGAATGATGTTCTGCCATAAAAACCTCCCTTAATAAATTTCCTAATAAAATACTTATAGCATAAGACGGGAAAAATTCAATAGCTAAAATTAGAATAACGTTTTTTTGCGGAGAGGGCGAGATTCGAACTCGCGATAAGGTTGCCCTTATACTGGTTTTCAAGACCAGCTCGTTCAACCACTCCGACACCTCTCCTATCTAAATAAACAGAATGTATTATATCTTAATACGTCTAACTTAAAAAGAAAAATGAAGTGTTATGCTTTATATTTTATTCAATAAATGCTATCCTGTTTTTTAATAAATTATGGCAAAAAATAAGTTTAAATTGAAAAAAGGGTTACTGGTACAAAAACTGGATAAACAAACGGTTATTTTTGACAGTGAAAAATCCTGTCTTTTGAATCTTAATGACACCGCATCATATATTTTCAACTGCCTAAAAAGAGGTGAAGATATTGACAATATTGCCGAAAAACTGTCCAAATCTTATACAGTCGAAAAAACGAAGGCAATTAAAGATGTTAAAGAATTTATAAATACTCTGAAAAAGAAAAAAGTTATTGAATAGATTTATTTAGTTCTGCTTCAAAACTATAATATTTTTGTGCTAAATTATCCATTGATGAGAATAATTTATACAATTACGGCAGGAATTGCGCAATTCAATTTCCGAATTAACTTTTATGAAACAAAATATAATCTTTCCAAAAATAAACTGATCAAGATTATAAAAAAATATTTAAAAAACTATTTAACTCAAAAAAATCCTGAAAAAATCCATTGCATTATAAATATCAAAGATATTCCCAATGATATTTTCATAAAAAAAATAAACCTGGAAAAAAAATATTTATTGGAGTTTTTATTACACGAAAATTCGTTTGAATTCACTTCCTTTTATTATTTAAGCATGGATCTTTTTGATATCATTCTACGGAATATTTTCAATTCTTTACTCTTGGTTAATCATGGCCTTACGCTTCATGCTTCAAGTTGTTTAACTAAAAAGGGGGCATTTGTCTTTTTGGGGGAAAGCAATTCAGGCAAATCTACGATTGCTAAACTATTAGCAAAAACTTATCTTCCCCTCAATGATGACATGACCGTAATTAGAAAAATCGGAGATAAGTTTTTTTTATTCCAAACTCCATTTATTCAAAGAAATATTTATCAGAAAAAAAATAATACTCCCATTCACATAAATAGTATTTTTTTTATCCACAAATCACCTGTTTGTAGATTAATAAAAGTAAAAAATAAATTAACTGTATTAAATAATTTAATTAAACTCACAACATATAACAAAAATTTTCTTGAATATCCAAAAAAAGATTTATCTGAATACTTAAAAACCTTAAACAGTATCATATATAAGTATGATTTTTACGAATTATATTTCAATATAAATGAAAATGAGGTATTTAATATGCTAAATAATATATAAGCATGATTATTTCAAACAAAAAAAAACCTTTTAAAAATATTGTTAAACATATAAATGACCCTGTTTTCCATTCTCAATCTCCATTTAATATAAGTAAATACACCAAGTTAAGTAAAAAAATCCTTTCCATAACAAAAAAATACCCAACACCATTCTACTTATTGGATATTGCAGCTCTTAAAACCAATTTAGTAAAATTCCAAAAAGCTTTCCATAAATATTACCCATTATCACAAGGATATTATTCTATCAAAGCTAATTATCATAAGTTAATTTTGGATCAGGTGCTTCAAAAACAGTATGGATTGGAGGTTGGTTCTCTTTGGGAACTGCAAAACGCAATCGATTCCAAGGCAAAAAATATTATTATCAATGGACCTGGCAAAACACTAGATGATATAAATCGTATTATTTCTCTCAAAAATAATATTATTCTTATTATTGACAGTTTGAATGAAATTAACTTATTAAAATCAACAAAACCGTCAAATAAAAAAATCACAGTCGGAATAAGAATCAAGGATGCCAAGTCGAAATCATGGGATAAATTTGGAATAAATATTCAAGAACTCTATCAAGCGTGGACACTTCTTAAACAAATTCCCTACCTCAATTTAAGCGGTATTCATTTTCATACCAGTGGCAATGGAAACATCAGTCATTATCATGACAATATTAGACGAATAGGATCTTATCTAAAAAATAAGTTTTCAAGTGAAATGATTGAAAATATTGAATTTATTGATATTGGTGGTGGATTTCGATCAGAAAATTCATATGGATATTATCCATGGAAATTACTAAATGGAACTATATCCCCCATGGTAAATAGTATTATTGACGGAAATATTAACTTTCGTAAAAAGTATGATTTTCCTCCCGTAATAAACATTGATACTTACGCTAAAGAAATTACCGATAGTATAAAATTAAATATACCTAATAATTATAAAATTAAATTATTTTATGAACCTGGCAAGTCAATTGTTACTGACGTGATGAATATCATATGCACTGTTGCCGATATAAAAGATAATATAATTATATTGAATGGATCACTTAATTTAGTAAATATCGGAAGCCGAACATATGATTACACTCCTATAATAAACCTCTCAAATCCTTCAAATTCAGAAATTAATTATCGGATATACGGTTCATTATGTACTCAGCAATTAGATCTTTGGGGATTTTATGCTTACGCGAAAAAATTTAAGATTGGAGATATTGTTATGATTACAAATCAGGGAGCCTATACATATTCCCTTGCGCAAAGATTTGGAGCGGATATTGCACCGGTATATTCAATGAAATAATTTTATGATTAATAAAAATATTGAGTTCACATTTGACGATGTTTTACTTTTACCTAGAAAATCTACATTATCGGAAAATTTCAAAAACAATAAATTTGATCTTACGACAAATATATCCAAAAACATCAAGCTGAATATCCCCTTATCATCAGCGCCGATGAAAAATATCACTGAAACCAAAATGGCCGTAGCCATCGGAAAAATGGGAGGGATTGGTTTTATCCATCCTTACCAGAATTTTGACAAACAATTGGAACAAATTTTTGAGACAAAACTGCATCATGTTAAGGTAGGAGCAACAATTATTGATTTTGATATACGAAAAATTTCTAAATACCAAAAACTGCTTCAGTCTGGCGCGGATATTTTATTGCTTGATTCTGCTCAAGCTCACTCGATAGAAGTTTTCCAATTTATTAAAGAATTTAAAAAAAGATATCCTAAAACAATAATTTCTGCAGGCGTGGTAGTTACCAAACAAGCAGTTCTGGATCTTATTCATGCGGGAGCGGATAACATAAGAGTTGGTATAGGCGCAGGATCACACTGTACTACTAGACTCATGACTGCTATCGGCAGACCGCAATTATCGGCGATAAAAGAATGTGCTGATGTAGCTATAAAATATAATATTCCAATTATTTCAGATGGTGGGATAAGAAATCCGGCTGATATTGTAAAAGCGCTGGTCTTTGGAGCTGATTCAGTCATGATCGGTGGACTTTTTGCAGGAACTGATGAAGCAAGTAGTAAAGTCAAAACCGTTGATAAAAAAAAGTATAAAATAAGCGCCGGCTCAACAACATATAATGCTTTAAAGCCAAATTTACCCAAAAATACAAATCGTTTAAAAATGTCAAATGATGTTTTTGAAGAAGGAATTACATCATCAGTTACTTATTGTGGTAGTTTATCAAATATTATACGTAAACTACTTACAGGCGTTACCCGAGCTATGTGGTATCAGGGTGTGACTAACATAGAAGATTTGAAAAAATATGCCAAAGTTATATTTATCACGCCAAATTCTGTCAAGGAATCTTATCCCGTAATTTATGAAAATGAATTATAATTTGGATTATCAGGTGCTATTTGGCTCAAAAGGCAATTTCGAAGATCCTAAAGTACTTAAACAAATTGATCAAATTTTCCTTGATAAAAGAGATTATACCTTCAAACTGCCAAAGAAAAACTCATCAGTAATCTTAGCATTATCCGGAGGATTGGATTCTACCGGTTTATGGTATATGCTTCTGAAAAAATACTCTTATAATGTGTATCCTGTATATTTCTGTTTTGGGAAAAATATAAGAAGCGGCCAGATAAAATCTATACGTCATTACTCCAAATTATTTAAAGCTAAATTTCCAAAAAATTATCAAGATGTCTTTATAGTAAAAGGCAATAAATTGTTTTCCTTCCTAAATATTAAAAATGATAAAAACATCTTTTATGATTTTCCAACTTCCTTACCTAATCTGATTCACGACCATCAAGCAAAAAAGGATTATGTTTCCGTCACAAATAATCCGGCTAGATTTGGGCATTATATATTCGGAATTTATGAATATGCCTTATTTTTGAAATATCAAAAAGGTATAACTGTCAATACAATACTCACCGGGTTTATTCCGGAAAATAATCGTGTAAATAGAGAATCTACCCTTACATGTCTTAGAAGTATAAATCTGTTTTTCTGCGTGGTATTGGGTGATTACAGATGGCAATTGAGCGGACCTGTAGAAAAAGCTAAAAATTTTTATTATACAAAAAATGATTTAGTTCGTTTTGCCCAAGACTTCGGTTTAGACTTGTCAAAAACTTTCAGTTGCGACAGAAACTCTGATATTCATTGTGGAAATTGTCCAAGTTGCCTTTCAAGAAAAATTTATTTTAAGTGATTTTACTTTTCCAAATGATGTTCCGTAGCCAGTAATATCCTATTCATAGAATTTAAATTCTATTCATTGATAAATAAATCGATGCTTAATTTACGAATTTTAACATTAGGTTTTCGGTATTTTTTTTGGTTTTCATGTTAAATGATGTTCTGCAGCTAGTAATATCCTATTCATAGAATTTAAATTCTGTTCATTGATAAATAAATTGATACTTAATTTACGAATTTTTACCTTAGGTTTCTGATATTGTTTTTTCTTTCTCATGTTTTATCTTTTTATTATGATATCCATTAAAGTGTATTTACCCGTAGTCATATCATAGTTTGAATTAAATTCAATTATATCACCGATATTCATGTCTGATTTACTTGCATCTTTCTGACTGCCGGAATTTGACTCGATTAAATAATACTTAGTAATTTGATTTATCTCGTCCGTTGGTAATTTAAAAGTATCAATTTTTTCTCCTTCCAAAGATTGTAATGTAACGATGTTTTTACCCAAATCTAGAGCGGTTATCTTACCTGTATCCGATATGCTTAATAGCATTTTTTTACGGAAATTGGCAGAAGCGTGAAAATATGCTTTTATGCTGTCAACAGCATAAGCATCTGGATGAACTGCTGTATCGGTAGGAATACTGTCAATAGCATTATAAAGCCAAGCTTTCATAGTGTTGGCTTCAAAACCGGTTTTTCCTAATGGAACATTTTGAATCGATGTTGTTTCAGGTTTTTTATAGTATAAATATATCAATACTCCTGTTTCTAAAGCTACAATAAAAATTATCAGTAAAAATGAAATTTTAAGTATACGCATATAATATATTTAATTAGCCCTCTTAATTATATTATTATGCGAATTGATTCTGAAAGCAATACATGGCCCGTTACACGGTATTTTTTTATCTACCGGACAATCTTCACAGTGTAATAAATGAATTTTATTGTATCTCTTTTGTAAATTAAGGTATTTTAGACGCAGTTTCTTCAAATCAGTATCTTTTGTAATATTAAAAATATCTATTGAAGATAACGGAAAACACTTAAACGTCGATAAATCGGTAGACACATTGAACCAAACATCATTAAACCCCAAATGACAATCAGGTTTTATGGATATTCCCCTATCAGCCAAAAACTTACGTTGATTAACGTTAAACATACAGGGAGTCATACCGGTGTTAAAACCGATCCTCCTTGGAGGACCTATCTCTTCTAAATATTTTATTAACGGACAGATATTGTTTCCGATATTTGGGAAATCTTCTATGGTAATAAGATTTTTATCATTTACAATCGGAGTCATGATGCCGATTCTGATATTTGCTTTTTTTATAATATCTCTATCAAATTTTGCAAATACATTATTTTTTATCATATTGTTCTGAAAAACGTCTGTTACAGCCAAAGTAACCTGTGTTTTACCTACAAACTCCGAAATATTATTCATTACAATCTCTCGTATATTAGGTTGATTTATAAAAGACGGTGTACTGACGTTAAAATTCAAATATATTCTTTTTAAGTACTTTCTGATTATCTGTTTGGAATTTTTGGGGAAAATACCGTTTGTAAAAATACGGACAAATATAAAATTTTTCATTGCTAATTCCAAAATTTTTGGAAATTCTTTATGCAACGTCGGTTCACCCCCCAAAAAATTTATCGAGTCCGCCTGAGCTTCTCTAAGTTTAGCCACTAAAAAACGAAAATCCTTATATAACATCTGTTTTTTCTTGGAGTTTGCCATTTCTAATCTGGCAAAACAAAATGGGCAACTTTGATTGCAAAAATTTGTCAGCAAAACATCAACGGATGATAACTTCATATATAAAATGTCTTAAATGAGTCTGTCTATCGCTTAAATAATATCCACTTAGCTGTAAATAAAAGCATGTCGTTTATATGGACCAAAAATATTAACAAACAGTGCGGAGAGGGCGAGATTCGAACTCGCGACCACCTTACGGTGGTATTCGCTCTCCAAGCGAACGCACTAGACCAACTATGCGACCTCTCCAAAGGCTTTAATTATATTATTTTGCAGTAGATTTGTGAATCAGTTTACGGTATTTCTCCCACCATCTTTGAGAATTGCCTTTTTGGATTTCTATTCCTAATTTTTTCGACTCTTCAAGTTTCAAAAAGTTCAGATTAGCATCTAACCATTCTTTTGCGTTAGTGTTACCGTTTTCGATTAAAATTTTAAGCTCTATGATTAAAGCTAATACATCAGCGTCACTGACAATTTGAGCTTCCAGACTTTTTTTAAGATGACATTCTTCAATTAGTGAAAAAAATATCTGGCTATCTTGCAGATTGGAAAAGGAGTCAAAATCCGCTTTTGGGGTATTGGCGCTGACATAATAATCAGCCAGTTTATAAATATCACCGGTTCTTGTTTCGGAAAAATCATGTAAAAGGGACATGAGTAGGACTTTTTCAATATTTGCTTTCATAATTTGCCCGAGAACTAAACTGATAATCGAAACCATAAATGTATGACTGGCTATGGTTTCCGAATTACCTGCTCCCAGAATTTGCCAACCGGTCCTTTTAAGTCTGGTTAAAGTGCTGGCTTCAAAAATGAAATCAACTAATTTTTGACTTTTGACTTTTGACTTTTGACTTTTCATTTTGTACGCCCAGCCAGAATCGAACTGGCATCAGCGGTTCCGGAAACCGCTACTCTATCCATTAAGCTATGGGCGCGTTTGAATTATTATTAAATAATTTCAGTGCTTCCTCAAAAGCAAATTTGTCTGATTTATAAGATAATCTAATTTTCATTTCACCCTCATCGAGCCATTCTACAGCGCTCATCTCTTTATCTTTCTTTTTTTCATCTTCAGATACATACTCCATTAGATAATAAATAACAGTTTTGAATCTTTTCTCTTTATCCCAAACATAAAAATAAGTAGCTGGTTTTGGTAATTTCGTGATAATTTTTGCCTTCACACCCGTCTCCTCCTCTACTTCCCTGACAGCCGTATCAACACTTGACTCTCCCTTTTTATGATCGCCAATTAAACCTTTGGGGAAAACCCACCCTTTATGATGACTATGCTGACAAACAAGCCATAAAAGGTCACTTTTGACTTTTGACTTTTGACTTTTGACTTTTTGATAAACAATTCCACCTGCAGAAAATTCTCTTTTCATAGCGGAGGAAGTGGGATTCGAACCCACGTGGGACTTTCATCCCCCAAGGTTTTCGAGACCTGGCCGTTTAACCGCTCCGGCATCCCTCCAATATAATGCGCGGCCACCCAGAATCGAACTGGGACCAGAAGCTCCGCAAGCTTCTACTCTATCCGTTAAGCTATGGCCGCACGACAATAATCCAATCTATATTATATTATTTAGGTTAGTTTTAACCAAATGAAGTAATTAAGTAATCGGCTCTAGAGGAAATTTTGTCGAAAACCAGTCAGATACATTGTCAATGAAAGATTTTGGTGGGTTTTCATAATAAAGAAGGTATTTTCCGATGATATCTTTCACTTTATCTTTTGAAGTGTCTTTCAAAACAATTCTCAGCTGAGCCGGCATAGGCAATCTTGTTTGTAGTACTAATATCTCATAATCCCATTTTTTTTCAAACCAGAAAGCATACAATTCGATCCACCGGTAAAAAGCACCGGCATTTTCTACTCCTAGAGGAGTAAATTTATGTTCCACATCTATCGGAGGCACGGTTGATATCACATAGATGACAAAAGCGACCGATAAAATTACACCAATCAGGATCCATTCATGCATGAAAAATACGATAACACTCAATAGAAAAGTAATAGCAGCAACAGTCTGATAAAAAATCTTGTTTCTTTTTTTGAAAGGATGGGAAGGGCCTTTGAAAAACAATAGCACAGCGTTTAAATCCTCTTTAAAATTAGCAGATGTTTGGACAGTAGAAACCATATACCTATTATATTACCAAATAAATTACAAATCCAGATAAAATATTATGTATATAATAACAGAATTTCATATTACGAATTATTCAGATGAGGCCTAAATCAAATTAACTATCTGATATAATACAAAGTATATGAAAAAATATATTACCTTCATCATCATAGGGTCACTTATCATTGGATTTTTATCAGGATATTTCATCCGTGACATAATACCAACAATCAATAATATTATTCCTAAAAGTTGTGTTTATGAAGGAAAAAAATATAAAGATGGAGATTCTTTCCCTGCTTCGGACGGATGTAATAGTTGCGGTTGCCAACAAGGCCGAGTTATGTGCACGATGATGGCTTGTATACCAAATTAATAATAAATTACTTATCCAATTTATTAAATAAAAATCTACTGGGCACCATATAAAAACTTAATTTCTGTCCTTATTCCGTAATCCAATTGGTCATTTTATTCAATCCGCTTATCTTCTTACATGAAACTAGAAATAAAGGAGCTTTAGGATTAATTGAATTCAAACCATGAGTAAAATATTTGAGATCAAATTCAAATACCTTTATCAAGTCTATTTTATTTAATATTATTGCATCAGCTTTAACAAACATCCCCGGATATTTATACGGTTTATCACTACCTTCAGGAACAGATGCTATAACAATATTTTTATGGGTGCCTAATTTGAAATTAGCAGGACAAACGAGATTACCTACGTTTTCTATAAATAGCAAATTGATCTTGTTTAGGGGTAATTTATCCATCGCTTTCTGAACCATAACTGCATCAAGGTGACAGTTACCTCCTGTATTTATTTGTACTGCCGGGTATCCTTCTTTAATAATTTTATCTGTATCTATCCGGGAAGCGATATCACCCTCAATAACGCCAATATGGAAATCTGGTTTTAACCGCTTTGCCAAGGTAAGAATGACACTCGTCTTTCCGGCTCCGGGTGAAGCCATGATATTAAACGCCTTAATTTTATGGGAATCAAATATCTTCCTGTTCCTTTGGGCGACCTTATCGTTACCTTCAAATATCTGCTTTTTGATACTAATTTTCATCTTCAACCTCGATACTATCAATAAAGAATTCCAAACCACCGTCTATTTTAATATTCTTGCTCTGACATTTACAGCATGAATCAGGAAGAGGTAATGAAGTTGGTATTTTTGAATTACATACACTACATACAGCAATCGCTTGAGTTCTTTTTATTGATAATACAGCATTTTCAGCAACTGTGCTCTTACTGAGGATTTGAAAGTAATATTCCATAGAATCGTCAACGATACTGGATAATTCACCAACCACCAAGTTGATTTTTGATACTTTTCTAATCGATTTCTTTCTCGCATATCTTTTAACCGTTTTCATTATTTCTTTTATAACTGGCATTTCATGCATAACAAAAGAATATTATATCTGAATTGAATTCATAGAAAAACACCACCCGTTACAGTGTTAGAACCTGAAGTAAGTTTTGAGACTGTGGAACGACCTATATTTTTAACCTTTATCAGAAAATACGGAGACGGTGGGATTCAGTTCGACGAGCTCACTGTATACTTCTCATCCCACTTCATACTCCGCCAAACCCAGTGCTTCTTGCTAGATTTTGAAGTTGAAGTATTTTACCCTCAATCAACGCTTTCTTCTTTGCGTGTGACCACCTTTTTAGTTGAAGTTCTCTTCTTGATGCTTTTTCTTTACTATTAAATTCTTCTTTATAAACAAGCTTTATATCAGCAAACTTTTTAGTAAATAATGATAGTCCCAATTTATGTTTATGGAATCTTTTTTCAATATCTGAAGTAATGCCTACGTAAAAAGTTTGCTGATCGCAAAGAAGAATATATACATACCAGGTCATTTTGTATTTAAGCAAAGCACTGAGCTTGCCGAAGTGCGGAGACGGTGGGATTCGAACCCACGCGAGCCTTACGGCTCAAGGGTTTAGCAAACCCTCGCAATGGACCAACTATGCGACGTCTCCATATTCACGCTTTCAGATTATATCAAATCAATTCTTGCTTATCACCTTCTAACCATGAGCCATAACCATTCCGTAAACTTTCAAGGCTCCGTTTCTTTTCAAAACATTTCCGCATTCCGATAATGTAGCTTGTGTTGTAGATACATCATCTACAAGACCGATAATTTTCCCTTTGATATATGCTTTATCTCGTAGTTTGAATGAATTTCGTACATTTTTCAAACGCTTATCTCTTTTAAAACTAACTTGAGGTATGGTATTTACCGATCTTTCTAATATATTTCTCAATGGAATATTTATTTTTCTGGATAATATTTTCCCTAGATACAAACTCTGGTTAAATCCCCTTTCTAACTGTCTTTTTCTATGAAGCGGCACGGGGACAATAAAATCAACAAAAGGCAATTCATTTCCGACATTTTCCCAAAATAATTGGACAATTGTTTTTGATATATCGTAAACAGATTTATATTTTAAAGAATGAATCAATTTTTTACCAATCCCCTGATACCTTATACCGGCAAATAAACCGTCAAGCGAATACTGCCGATGACAGCCTGTATGCGTGAATCCTCCAATTGCATTTTTTCCGCATACCGGACAAATCGGAAAATCAATTTTCTCCAAATCATGAATACATCTTTGACAAAGATACCGTCCGATACGATTGCATCCGACACACCTTTTGGGAAATATAAAATCGAATAAATTCATAAAAAGACAGCCTTTTAAAGCTGTCTTGATTATACAATTTACAAATTTCTGGTGGAGATGTCCGCCAGTGAGGCGGAGTCCGAAGAAGCTTTTCAAAAAACTTCTACAAGCTTAGTCGGTTTATTTACTTTTTTTGGCAATAACCGACAAATAAACCAAAAAAAGTTTGATTCTTTTTCTCTCCGGTATCAAGCGAATCAATTGATACCTGACGTTCCGGCTAAATAAACACTAGCCCTACCTCACCGGAAGAAAGTACTGCTAGCGTATGCTAACTACTTTATTCAAGCAGTTGCATAAGCTAATTGCCTTCCACCTGTAAGGGTGTTTAAAGCAAAAAGCCTGTCTGCTATTTTATTAGCATTTATTTTTCAATATTTGTTTTACGACTGTATATCAAAGTCGGCTTGCTGTTTTTCAAAGTGCATTCCCGTCGATCAAAGCATCCCCTATTTCAAACTTCAACTTATTTTCCTCTTAACTCTCTTTCTACTTGTCTTTTAATATCTTCTTTTTTTATCTTTTCCCGCTTCTCGTATTTCTTCAAACCTCTTGCCAAACCGATTTTCAGCTTCACAAAGCCTTTGCGATTATAGCATTCCAAAGGAACCAAGGTCAAACGCTGGGTATCTATTTTGTTTTTAAGTGATAAAATCTCTTTTTTGTGCATAAGAAGCTTCCTGGTTCTTTTGGTATCAATATTTTCTGTTCTGGCATAAAAATACGGATGGATTTGAGCGTTTAAAAGAAATATTTCCGTACCGACTATTTTGACAAATGCTCCATCAAGACTTATTTTACCGTTTTTGGCTGATTTTACTTCTGCTCCGTTTAACTGAATACCGGTTTCATATTCGTTCAAAATCTCAAAATCAAAACGGGCTTTTTTGTTGATAATTCTCATATAAAATCAGTCTTTCAAATCAAAGGCGTAAATTTTGCTTTGCACTAAAACAAATAGCTTGTCTTCATCTTCACTTACCACTATATCAGTTGCATCTTGCAAACCTTCCCATTGATATTGCGAAAGATACAATCCGTCCTTATCAAAAACCACCACTCTTGCCATGTCCTTATCCAAAATATATAAATATTTATCGATATCACTAGTTGAAACAGATGCAATATTATGAAACGATTCAGAAAATCCCTGAAAAATAAAGTTTGTGTAATTACCTTGGGTAAACTTCAAAATATCACTTGAATTATATACCCACACTGAACCGTCAATTGTCATACCGACAGAATCACTGATATCAAGCCCTGCTCCGGTATTCAGATACCTGGTCCTATCTGACAATCCAAAATCGGTCTTGATATACTTCCAAATCATATTATTGCCTTTGTCCAGTAAATATACATTTCCGGCAAATGTTGCTATATCCGCGATATTACCCCACTCGTCATCTTTTTTAACTACCAATTCAATTTCTTTATCTTCCAAATCAATTTCATAAATCCCATCGGAATTTACAATATATGCTGATGTATCATATACAGCTATATTCTGAGCATCTTTAACAATCTCGCTGCCGGCGATAATACCGGTTTTTTTTGTAGTCGTTTCCAGTGCGTAAACTACTTTGTTTTTTGTATCCAAAATTGCTTTTTGCTTGCGAAATGAAGCGATTTTTACCCCTTCGCCTTCTGGTTTTATCAAACCGATGTCAAAAAATATCGGTGCCTGGGTAATTTTATAAATTTTATATGCGATCGTCTCGCTTTCTGATATTTTTCCAAGTAATTCCGATATTTTTTTGTATTCCCGGGAGTTTTTAGCAAATTCTGACAAAAAAGGTGATAAACTCAATTTACTGTCGGACAACAATGCTCTTGCCCGTTGGGGGTTTAAATCAATCAAATTGAGAGCTTCTTTATACTGATGATTAACGATATTTACCGTTTCGTCTAATCTTTTGCTCTTTTCGTTTAGAGAATTCTGTTTTATGCCGGAAAAAATATTTATTGAAAGGATCAAAACAACCAAAATAGCAGCCAGTATCAATATCCTTTGCTTTAAATTACTAAAACGGCTAAAAGATGTAATGTTTTTTATTTTTAATAGTACAGTGTTTAAAAAGATATTTTTTTTCTTTTGGGATGAAGTTAAATCCTGATCATTAATATCTTTATCAATTACTTTATCTTCAACAGCAAAAAACAAAGCTGCAGCCCCTTTTATTTCATCATCCTGACTTAATCTGGACACAATAAGCGAATAAGCATCGTCAAAATTATCTTCTTTTAAAAACTCTATCAAATTATCAGGACCAATTTTATCGTGTAATCTTTTGCCTAAAATCAAAATCCGGTCGTTATCTCTGATACTGCCAACCGCATATTCTTCCCCATCCAAAATCTGACCGGCTCTTCCGTCTCTATACATATAGGCAGCACCCTCTCTGATCCCGCCAATGTATAGCTTGTCTTTGCCTACCAAACCGAAAACAGCAGAGACAATTTCGTCATAATGTGACATTTTTAAGACTATTTGAGGGAGTAAACTTTCTTCAACACTGGCTTCTCGAAGTAAATCAATAATTTCTTCAAATATCTTTTTCCCAAATTTTTGCGCATCTGAATCACTGGTAGTAATTTCCAATGATAAAAACAATCCGTCCTCGGAAAATACCCCACTCCAATTATTGGCATCTGTTTGAGATGTAATTTTGGCGCTTTCACCTATAGTCAGCATACACTGTGTCAAATTAACCTATAAATACAGTATAGCCCAAATTAGAATAAAAATGGACGCGAAAAGATGCAGAAGAGCAATTGTATAAATTATTCCTGACATATTTGCCTCAATCACTTTCAGCATTAATTTCGTCTGTTTCAAAACCACAGCAGCAAATGCAAGATACATCAACGACACGGTAATCATGCACGTTTTAAAAAGCATCATTGTCAGACCTGAAAATAAAGTACTATCAAGTCCTTCCATTTTTAGACTTCCTCCTCGATGCTTTTACCTAGCAAATTATTGACTATTTTGACTATTCTGGCCGGATGGGGTACCGCTTCAAACTGAAACATAGCGTCTTTGGCTGCAGTTTGCAGAAATACATCACCAAAATCAAATAAAGACCTGATAAACCCGCCTGTCCTTTCTGTGACATCCTCAACTTTTGCGATTCTGGTTTCAGCGCTTTTTTTATGCAAAATATTTATAAAATCCACATCAACCACCCGCGTTTCAGTCACAATCGATACGGTAAAATACCACATCAGAAAACTTACAAATGCATATGAAAATACTGACATATACCAATATATTATTACTGCGTTTATAATTTTATCCGGAAAATCTACCGGCACCAGTCCGTTTAAAAATAACGCCGGTAGGATAAATATCGGTGCTACTAAAAATATGACACATGTAAGTATCCAAGAGACGTTTGTAATCCAATGTTTCCTTAATAAAAGTACTACGTTTTCCCCTTCCTCCTGAGTTTCAAAACGGGTATTTTGGGGCATAAAAAGAAAAGATGATAATAGATGGCTTATACCACCATTGTCTGATTTGGAATATAATTGGGAACCAATGCTTGGTGTTACTTTTTTTTCTTTTTCTTCCAATTTATTCTGAGGGTTAAATATGTCAGGCATTGGTATGAAATGTTTTTATCGCCTTTCCACATTATACAACGGACCGACAATCTGAATATTTGCCGGCGCTCTTAAATTGAAGAAGTTTTTAAATTCATTTCCGTCAAAACTGTTTGAACCTGCATCTCCGTTTATAGTCACGGTATTTGTCCTACCAAACCCTTTATCCCAATCTACGGAAACCGATGAAATACTATTGTAAGGAGTAACCCCACGATTTCTTAGTTCCAGCTTAACCCTACCTTCATCCCAAGTATCGGTGCCGTCAGGATTGGGTTTGTCTTTTTGGGAAAGGTGGCTTTGGACAGATGAGTCTTTTTTGGCAAGCAGTAAAACGTTTACAATATCGGCAACTTCCTCATTTTTCAACCAGGCACTTTTGTTAAATTCATTTCGAAAACCCTGTGCCGAATAAAAACACGGAGATTCTTTGTCGTATGCTTTGTCAAAAAGATCACTGAAACTATTGACATCCCCTGTTGTATCCCTAAGTCTTTTCGTCCACGGCCTCCCGTTCCAACCAACATCACTCGACTCGAATGTATATCCGCCTGACGTGGAAGCATACCAGGCGGTAATAACTTCACCTGTATCGTTGGAAACCAATACTTGCCCGTTCCCATCAGAACATGCATCTTTTCCTGTTTGATTGACCGCCTGCTCCCACTGACCTCCTTTGTTACCGCCCTTATACACTTGACAGCTTTGGGTGGTACAGATTTCTCTCTCTCCACCTCCAGTGTAAGCTATAGCATAGCTTCTGGCTGCTACTACCTGTGCCTTCAAAGATTCCATCGGCCAGCTTTCCGGGATTTCATAAATACCCAATAAATATTTCTCCAGCTCCATTTCCCCGTGTCCTGCAACCTTGATTTTTTTATTATTAGTGCTTTTACATTCCATTCTGACATTTTTAAAATAAGCATTAAGAATGCTTTTATAATCCTGTCCGGCTTTTGCCCTACCGTATGCTCCATACTGATTCATGCCAACCCTGTGTGGTATTCCGAAAGTAAAAAATGCAAATGCGTTTCCAAAACCGGGGTCGATTTTTCTATCGTCAGTACAATAAAGCGGACCAGCACCCAACGACGTAGGCAGATTTAGGCTTGATAATTTTTCAGCCAGTAGCTGCTTTTGTCTGTCAGAAAGCTGGGCGATTTTACTTGATAGTTGTGATTGGTATTTTTTGGCGCCGGTAATTTCTTTATCCAAAATTGCCGCTTGAGCATCTGTTTCAGTTTTGACCTTACTCAGCTGAACTTTTTCAAGTTCAAGATTTTTTTTCTTCTCTTCCAAATCTTTGATATACAAAACTACTTTGACTATTGTATCTCGGTCATTACCGATTACTGCCTTTTGGTAACTTAGGTTTCTGAACGAGTCAGTCAGATTTTTACCGGTTAGAATGTATAGAAGCTGAGGAGTAGAATAATAATGCTTATAAAATTTTCTTACTTTTTCACTTAATAATTCCTGGGCAAAAACTAGTAATGTTTCTCCTTCGTTCACTTCTTTTTCTTTATTTTCTACATCTTTTTCTATCAAGTCGATCCTATCTTTAATTTTATTGAGATTGTCATTCAGTTTATCCAGATTTTTTTCCAACGGAGTGGTGGCGGCAACAGACATTTCCAAAGCTCTTTTCAGATCAGAAAGCTGCTTTTCAAGATCTTCAAGCTCTCCTGCATAGACATTATTAATAATGATATTTTTGCCTAGATAAATTGCTCCCGATAAAAAAACTGTCAGTAATAATAAAATGATAAATATCTGTTTGTATTTCTGAAACATTTTCGTAAAAAATATTATAGCAGACCCGGCTATGATTATCGCCTGTTTTCTTTCGTACTTAATACTTATAATCAAATTTGCTACACTTAAGTCAATGCCCAAAGGAAAATTTTTAGTTTTAATCAGTATATTTTTTCTTTTGCTTGGTTTTTTTCTGAGTTTTTCCCAACCGGTCTATGCCTTAAGCACTGATGATACTACCTGTGATCTTTGCGGTTGGTGTAATAGACCTTACGGACCTACTCCTCCGGGATGGCAAAAATGTTATGACTGTATTTATGACCCTATGCAAAGTGGGGTGCTTAAACCTACGCCTCACGTCTATACTGTCTTTGGCTGCTTTTCTACAAATCCAAACGATTTCGTCCGATCAATTTTGTCAATATTTTTTGGAATATCAGGCGGTATAGCATTTCTGGTCATGGTTTTTGGGACAACCGTAATATTGACCTCTTCCGGCGATCCGCAAAGACTGCAAATGGGTAGGGATATCATCACCTCATCAATTTTTGGTTTGCTTTTGATTATTTTTTCCGTATTCCTGCTTCGAACAATCGGCTATGACATTTTGCAATTACCGGGATTTGAGTAAAAAATGAAAAAAATTACTTATATCATAAGCGTTCTGATAATGGGTTTTCTTATGATAAATTTGAAACGGGACAATCTCATCCTCAATAACGTATATTCTGCATCCAACACCGGTCCGTGCACATGGAATATGACAGATGATTATGGATACAGTGGTCCGCCTTTTATGAAAAACTCAAGCTCATACGGAAAAATAAATTTCGAAATTGGCAACCTTCCTGATAAAAATCTTACTTATAAAATTGATGTAGTCTGTCATGGAGGATTAGGTTGTAGCAGTATAAATAGGAAACCTGATGCAAACGAAGTAATTAAAAGCTCCTGGAGTTTTGACAGTACAAATACTGGTAGCACTATCGAGTTTGTAGTAACAAATAGCACTTATACTCCTCCAGAAATATGCAATTATACGATTTTACCATCTGACTGGTTAACAGCACCTAGTCCTACACTATCATATTCCACAAGCTGTAGTTTGACTCTTAATCCTTCAACAGACATTAAACCTGACACTTCAATAACCCTAAATGGCATTATAAATATCAATCCACCTAATCCAACTCTAAGAGTTATGCCGAATAATGCAGTTAGTGCAAATCCAGATTCGGGTATAAGCATTTCTAATAACTCAGGAGGTAATACTCTTATCAAACCGCAGGATATTACATATAACTATAACAATGATATTACCTTTAGTCATAATATCGGTAAATTTATTGAAGGTGAGTATCAAATCAACGCTTCAATACCATTAGGAAGACGTATTGCATCCCCTGGTGGTGGAGAAGCGTATCTTACCGAAACTGAAACAGCTTGTTCAATCAGTTTTGAAAGCTGTGTATCTACAGGATGCGGAGTGCTTCCAACACCTACTCCGGTGCTACCATTTTGTCCACCGCCTCTATATTGTGTACCTAAGACTATGGGAAGCGCCTGTTCATCGGGTAGTTACTCTACTGTCTATACATGCAATCAACCAAGTAATGCCTGTTGCATACCTGCAGCAGGAGCAGATTGTGGAATTGAGCCGTGTATTCGTGCGGATGGATGTGACTATTCTCAATGTAAAACATGCCCAAAATGTCTTGCTCCAATCCTTTCTCCTTCTCCAATCCTATCAAACACTCCAGTTCCAGGCGCACCTGATTTGGTACTACTTTGCGATAAACTACCACCACCATATGACAGTGAATGCAAAAAATGCTCGCCGGAACAGGTATGGACCGCTTTGGGCTGTGTCAGTGTTGAAGGTCCTAAGTTTTTTACCGAAGCAATTTTTGGTGTCGGCATCGGTATGGCCGGAGGTATAGCTTTTCTGTATTTTATTTACGGAGCCTTCCTTTTTATGACCAGCGCCGGTAACGCCGAAAAAGTCACACAAGGCAAAGAAATTATTGTTTCTGCCCTTTCGGGACTTATCCTGATTATATTTTCCGTATTTCTATTAAATATTATTGGTGTACAAATTCTTGATCTGCCGTTTTTTGCCAAATAATCTGTTAAAATATAAATATGAAAGTGTTTGCTGTAGACCCAAATTGCGTAGGTTTGGTTGGTCAGGATCCGATATGCGGACCAACCGGTCTGAAACCTGAATTTACCAACCTAGCAAGTATCGTCAATTTAGCCATGGGTTATCTGTTTCCAATTGCCGGTATAATCCTTCTTCTATACCTTGTTTGGGGAGGTTTTGACTATATGCTAGCCATGGGTGATCCCAAAAAAGCAGCCGTAGGAAAAGGTAAAATCACCAATGCAATTTTAGGTTTTTTTCTGATTTTTGCTGCTTTTTGGATACTGCAAATATTGCAATTTCTTTTTAAATTGAATTAATTCATTACCCCAAATCGTCACTGATAAATCTGTTTTCTGCATAGATATATAGTTTAGCCATTATAAGAAATGACAAAATATAGACTACAATATAATGCCAGTTTAACCACGGATTATAAAAAACCCATAAGAAAAATATACTAAAAAACAAACTGGCTATTGTGACTATTATACCGGGAATTGTCGTTGCTAATTTTTCTACTTCCCTATCCTTTATGGCTTTATGATATAAAGAGCCGATAAATAATGAGGTAAATATTATCAAAATCGAGGTGAATATGAGATGCGGCAAAATATCTGAAGCCGCTTTTCGGATAATTTGGTTATTCATAATTGCCAAAAACGATAGAAAATATACCGTAAATATCAATATCATAAAGTTATAAACCCATTTGAAACGGAAGAAGTTTCTTTTCTTCTTTTCGGCTGTTATCGAGCTCCATAAGAATTTCTCCCCCAATGAAATAGCTGGAAAAATGAAACGAATGTTAAGAAGTAGTATCAAATATGTTATGGACAAAAAAGAAGCACTCATCACTATATTATCAAACTGTTTATAATCCGAAGTTAATATCGTTGCTTTGGAAAGAAAAAATAATAAAACTACATATAAACTCGATACAAAAATTAAATAGCCGAAAGCATATGGGCTTCTTAAAATAAACAAAACTTCATTCAGTACCAAAACGCTGATTTTTGAATTAAGTTTTTTTGTCAAGTAACTTATATTTATATTTTTGGCTTTATAGAAGCTTAAACCGAAACGTTCCTCATATGAATCTTGCCAAATTCTAATTATTTTATTTTTTGAAATAAATAAAAATCCCAGAAATGAAATTAACCCTTGCAAAGTAATTAAAAAAAGTTCAAAACGGTTTGTAAGACTTTTGACAAAAACCAAAGCCGGCTGGTATGAAATAAACACAGGAGTATCAAGCAATCTGATTTTCACAATACTGATATCTTCGTTTTTGGCTATTTCCGGCAAGTTATAGGGAAAAACGATTTTTGAAAAAATCAAATAAATAAATATCATTACTAAAGGAATAAACAAAAAATAATATTTCTTAAGTATCACTCGTATATATGGATATGTAACTATGACTATAATTGCAGCGATTGACATGACTATAAGGGCTAATAATATCTGGGAAAATACAAGCCGAAATAAACCCAGATAAAAAGGGTTGTTTTTCAGCATAAATGGCAGGAAAAATGGAATGGAAATAAGTAAATAAGGCCAACTGCCAAAAACAAATGATTTGATAAAAACATTAGAAATGAAATTTAATTTCTTACCCCCTTTTATTACATAACTACGGTAACTCTCTTCGGCTACTATAAAATAAAAAGATATGGCGTAACTGAAAAAGGCAAATATCGATAAAGAAGTAGATAACGTCACTAAGATATAATCCGTCAATGTAGCGGTAAAACTACCGAAACTGTCAAAATAAAAACTGAGTTTACTTCCTGCAAAGTATGATACATATACCAAAAACAGCAGCAGTGTGAAAAATAACATTGCCACAAAAATTCTAGCCGGGTCTTTTCTTTTAAAAAGGAATAAAAATGTTTTTGTAATCAGATAAAAATCTGTTTTTACAGAAGTATCAAAAAAAGTCATTTTTCTATTTTTTGGCTATTTTTAGATAAGCGTTTGTTAAATTTGTGTTTTTTGTGATTTTTTCAATATCTTTGATCATGCCGGATTTCACTATCTCACCTTTTATAATAATGGCTATTTTTGAAGCTACCCTTTCAATAAATGATAAAGTATGAGATGACACCAAAATCGTTCCCCCAGATTTACTAAAATCCCGGAAAAGCTTTACCGTCGATTCAATACTTTCCGGATCTAATCCGACAATCGGTTCATCAAAAATCAAAAAATCAGGATTATGAATTAAACCTGCAATAATTGATAGTTTCTGTTTATTTCCGCGGGAATAATTTTCCGGATAATCAAAAAGAACATCTTTTATCGGATACAATTCTAAAATATTTTTAAGTCTTTTCTCAAATTCTGATTTGGATACATTATATTCAAGTCTAATATAGTTTAAAAACTCCATCCCGGTAAGAAAATTTGGGAAAATGGGTTCATCAGGTATATAACCTATTGACGCTTTTTCCAAAGAATCAGGATCGGTAATATCCACCCCTTTATACAAAACAGAACCGGTATCCTTACGGTATAAACCGACAATAATCTTGATTACAGTAGTTTTACCGGCACCGTTTGGACCAATAAGAGCAAATACTTGGCCTTCTTCTATAAAAAACTCGAGATTATGTAATGCTTTCTTACCGTTAAAATTTTTATTAAGTTTTTGGATTTCTAAAATTTTTTTCATTTTCTATTCCCACTCCATTGTTGAAGGAGGTTTGGTAGTTATATCGTAAACTACTCTGACAACCTGAAAAACTTCGTTGGTAATTCTATTGGAAATTCTAGCTAGTACTTTATAGGGTAATCTTACCCAATCTGCTGTCATTGTGTCTTTCGATTCGATAACCCTGACAGCAATGGTTTCTCCGTATTTTCTTTCATCTCCACCGACTCCGGTAGTTTTGATACCGCTAAATACCGCAAAAGCCATCCAAATATCATTATATATACCGGCTTTCTTTATCTCTTCAACCACAATCCTATCAGCCTGACGCAGTATATCCAGTTTTTCCTCTGTCACTTCTCCGATTACCCTAACAGCCAAACCAGGGCCGGGATAGACATGTCTATGTATGATAGTCTCGGGGAATGATAATTCTTTGGCAATACTTCTAACCTCATCTTTATAAAAATACTTAAGCGGTTCAACTATTGTAAAACTGTGATATTCTGGTATACCACCGACATTATGATGGGTTTTGATTTTATCCGAATGTTTTGTTCCTTTGCTCTCGATCACATCCGGATAAATCGTCCCCTGTACAAGATATTTAGCTTTTATTTTTTTTGCCTCTTTCTCAAAAATCCTGATAAATGTTTCACCAACAACTTTTCGTTTTTCTTCTGGGTCAACAACGCCTTTCAACGCTTTAAGAAATTCTTTTTTTGCATAAATTACCTGTAAATTAAGCCGGAAATGCTTTTTGAAAGTATCCTCCACTTGCTTAGTTTCCTCATATCTCATAAGTCCGGTATCTACATAAAAACAAGTCAAGTCATCACCGATTGCCTTTGAAGACAACACGGCTGCAACAGCAGAATCTATACCTCCGGATAATGCACAGACTGCCTTGCCTTTAAGATCTTCTTTAAGTTTAGTAATAATATTTTTGATATCTATTTTTTTATCAACGGCAATTTCCCGACATATTCCGAATACAAAATTTTCCAATATTTTCATCCCTTTCGGGGTATGCTGTACTTCGGGGTGGAATTGAACCCCATAAAAATTTTTTTCTTCCCAGGCAAATGAAGCTACTTTTATCGTTTGGGTACAACCGCTAACAACTGCTCCTTTTGGCGGACTTTTGACCTCGTCCCCATGACTCATCCATACTTCAAGTTTATCCGGTAAGTTAAAAAAAAGCGGATTTTCCTTTTTTATAGTCAATATTGCCGGTCCGTATTCCTTTTTCTTACCTGAAACCACCTCCCCACCTAAAAAATAGGACATCAACTGTAAACCATAACATATTCCTAAAACCGGTATACCGAAATTGAATATTTGCTTATCTATAAGTATGGAATTTTCCTGATAAACCGAATCCGGACCACCTGATAAAATTATTCCTTTCGGTTTTGAGTCCCTGATATAATCAACGGCATTTTCAGGCGAGATAATTTCCGCATTTACGCCCAAATCCTTAATTCTTCTACCTATAAGATGGGTCGTCTGAGAGCCGAAATCTATAATTAAAATCATATAATAATTAATTATTAATAATTTTTATATCATGCGGATGGTTCTCTTGAAGCGCTGAGTTGGTAATTCTGATAAAACGTGTCTTTTCGGAAAGCTCATTTATTGTTCTTGCACCCGTATAATACATACCGGATTTCAATCCGCCGGTAAGCTGAGCCAATACATCCTCAAGATTGCCTTTATAATCTACAATTCCTTCTACTCCTTCGGCAATTAGTTTTTTTTGCTGCCCTTTACGGTAATTTTGATCATATCTGGCGGCACTTCCATCTTTCATGGCTGATATACTACCCATACCGCGGTAAAGTTTGTATTTTTTGTTTTTTATTGTAATCAGTTTACCGGGCGACTCTATAGTTCCGGCAAACAAAGAACCGCTCATCACTGCAATTGCCCCTGCGCCTATCGCTTTTACTACGTCTCCGGAATACCTCATTCCGCCATCTGCAATGATATTTTTTTTGTATTGTTTGGCAACTTGAGCACAATCAATCAATGCGCTTAATTGAGGCACTCCAATACCGGCTACAATTCGCGTTGAACAAATTGAACCGGGACCCATTCCAACTCTCAACAAGTCAGCCCCGGCATCAAATAATGCTTTAGCTCCGGCTTGGGTAGCTACATTACCGGATATCAGTAAAACTTTTGCTGATTTTTTAGCAATATATTTTGTTGTCTCAATTACCGATTTTGAGTATCCATGAGCGCTATCAACGACTAAAACGTCAATCTGAGCTTTTAAAAGCTCGTCAACCCGTATTTCTAAATCCCCACCGGCTCCTACCGCAGCTGCCGCAATAAGCTTTTGCTTTTTAACTTCTTTCACCATAGCCAATTGTTCTTCAACCGATAAATTCCGATGTATAATCCCCAAACCTCCTAACCGACCTATTGCTATTGCAAAACGCATATCTGTTACAGTATCCATGGGGCTTGATATGAATGGAATACCTAATTTTATTCCTTTTCCCAAATCCACATCGATTTCGATTTCATCCCGCTTAAATCCTGCGAAATTCGGAACCAAAAGCACATCATCAAAAGTCAGATTTTCTTTTTCGATAATTTTATATTGATCTGTCATAACAAAAAACAGCTTTCCTGGCAACTTGACTTGCTTTGTTTAAATCTTCTTTACTTAATATATTATTGGTTAATAAAAGATCGTATTCCCTAACAAGATTGGTTCTCAGCATTTCCGGTCCGTCGGTATTGATAGTAAAAGGCACGTTGTATTTTTTCAACACCGAAAAGATTTTTTTAAATACGCCGATATTTTTTACAACTCCGGTATGAACATTTGACGAAGGGCATATTTCTAATACAATTCCCCTGTTATGCAATTCTTTCAACACTTTAACGTCTTCTATGGATTTGATACCATGCCCGATTCTATCCGGCGACAAAAGGCTGATAACCTCCATCATTTCATCAGAACCTGTTGCTTCTCCGGTATGTATAGTTACTCCCAGACCAGCCTTACGGCAATCGGATATCAATGGGGCTATAGAAGACAGGGAAAAATCTTTGACAATTGATCCGGCCAAATCGATACCTACTACTCCGCGTTTTGTGTATTTTATGGCTTTTTGGGCAATAATGCTGTTTAATTGAGGAGAAAAAGTCCTGTCTAGACAAAATATCAAACCAACTTTTATCGGAAAAGCCAGCATCGCCTTATCCATACCGTGAATCGAAGACAAAATAATCTGATCAAGATCCCTTTCCCCACCCCTGTTTCTTTTCATCGGATTAAACCTGATTTCCAAAGCGGTTATATTGTTTTTCCGATATGCCCCGCTGGAAATGGAATATATGCTTTTTTCCATGGCTTCAGGTGATGATTGAATCAGTTCTGTCCAATGAAACAAATCCAAATATTTCTGATATGTTGTGACTTCAGATACTGTTATCAGTTTTTCAAACTCCCAGTAATTTTTGGTAGGCAGTTTTATTCCTTGTTCATGAGCTATTTCCCATAAAATAGGCGGGTCTACGGCACTACCCACATGAACGTGAAGTTCTGTTAAATCACCGTAATTATGATTATTAAAATTATCTTTATCCATATTCAGATTATTATAAAATTTAATGTTAATTTACACTAGATTGATTTTAACTTATTTTTTCCAGATATTTTACCAACTGTTCCGGACTGTAAATATTGTCAATAAAATTTGTCACGGTAATATCTTTCACTTCAGCTCTGGCATAAATCGGTTTTCCCAATGCTAATGCGTATCCAATTTCTACAGTCACCGCCGGCCCCAGATATGATCCTTTATTATATATATAAACAATATCGCTTTTTTTGATATTTGAAAGGTGTAAAAATGCACCTTCACCTTCCCATTTCTTGATGGTTGTTTCATCATATTTTTTGTCTTTCAAAACACTGGGTTTATCATGAAAACGCACATGTGAAGGAAGAGGAATAATGGTTTTATAGCCTTTACTTTTTAAAAAATCCGCTGCTCTCATCATCTCTTGATAAAACTTAAAGCTGCCGCAAAAACAAATAGTCTTCATAACAAAAAAACCCGGCCAAAAGCCGAGTTACTATAAATATTATATGTTGTGGTTAAGTTTTCAACCAACATATATAATTTTATCATAAAATAGTCATAATTGTCAAAAATTGAAAGTATTTTCGTCTTTTGCAAATACCGGTAAAATTGTTACAATATTTTTAAAGGAGATTATTTATGATTATAGTTTCGTTATTTTTTCCGTTTATTATCTTTTTAGGTTTATTTCTACTCTCCGGACTTAAAGTAATCGACCAGTATGAACGTGGAATTGTTTTAACGCTTGGTTCATATTCATACACATTGGAACCTGGATTAAGATTTGTCATACCGGTAATCCAAAGAGTGATCAAGGTTGATATCAGAATTACGACATCCGATATTCCCCAACAGGAAGTTATCACAAAAGATAACGTTCCCGTAGGAATCAACGCTGTAGTATATTTTATGGTTACCAAACCGGAAACCGCAGTCTTAAAAATCCAGGATTATACATACGCTGTCACCCAATACGCACAAACAGCCTTACGGGACGTCATTGGTGGAGTAGAGCTTGACAGTCTTCTTATAGACAGACAAAAAATCGCTGAGGAAATAAAAAAAATAGTTGATGCGGAAACCAGTGAATGGGGAGTTGACGTCACAGCTATAAAAATTCAGGACATTGAACTACCTGCAGATATGAAAAGGGCAATGGCAAAGCAGGCTGAGGCTGAAAGGGAAAGACGCGCTACAATTATTCGTTCTCAAGGAGAACTTTCTGCCAGTCAGAACTTAAGAAAAGCCATGGAAGAAATGAGTTCATCAGGAGCAATATCCTTAAGAACCTTACAAACCATAGAAGCAACTACAGCCAATCCGGCCAGCACTGTAGTATTTGCTCTTCCTGTTGAAGTCATCGAGGGGATAAAAAAGCTGACACACAAATAATTTCGGTTATTTTATCTGTCTTAAAAATTCCTGAGCTAAAAGGCCGGTTTCTCCGCTTGCCTGATAAAAATTCTTCCAGACAACTACGATATCGGCATCGTTAAAAATTGCTCTTTGCACTTCCCTTATCGTATCTCCACCTGCAATGGAAATCATCATACTGTAGGAAGAACGGATTTTGTTTATCTGTAAATAAGGAATCGGTTTGGATTTGTTATATATTTCCTCATCAACTCCCCTATGCAAAATTACTACATCAGGTTGCTTTTTCAGTCTTCTTAAAACCTTTACTGGCTGTTCTACATTCATCATGTCAAGCATACTGTCCAAATTATATTTTTTGCACACTGAAATAAATGAATCTATTGTTTCTATAGGTGCCTGTCCCAAACCGACAAGCGCCGAACCTCCTGCCTCTTTTACCAATAACGCTTCGGTTTCTCCCCTATCCATCGTTTTCATATCTGCCACAATATAAGGAAAGGCTTGTAAAGAATAAGATTTATACGTCCACCACTGGGCTAAATTACGTATCGCATCTACACCGTGTCTTTTTATAAGAGGGGTACCCGCCTCAAGAATAATCCTATCTGAAGACGGTAAACTCTGAACAATCGTCCAAGCATCACTTAAATTACTGTTCAAAGCAATTTGCAGGTATTTTTTTCTTGAATCAAGCATGAATATATTTTAAGTAAAAATCTCCTATTTCTCAATTGATTATGAAAATATGCTTGTAAGTTTTAAAGTGATTGTATATCATTTCAATATGAAAGTTTTCAAAAATATCAGAAACATCACACTATCAGGCAAAGCAGCCAATGGCGCTACAACATTATCAAAAATGCTGGCAAAAGAAATCGGTTGGCAGCTGATTAACGGCGGTGAACTAGTCAGAAAACATATGAAGGAAAAAAGGATTGCCCTGGAAAACACAAGCCAGACTCAAGACCGCTTTCATATTGAACTTGATAACTTTATCAAAGAAAAATTGAGAAATGAATCTTTTCTGATTATAGAATCATGGCTCTCTGGTTTTGACGGAAGAAATATCAACGGTGTATATAAGATTTTTATTGACTGCTCCGATATAAATACCAGAATAGACAGGATCACAAAAAGAGATGATATGACGCTCATCCAAGCCAAAAATCACCTCGAACAAAGGGAAAAGGAAAATATGGAAAAATGGAAAAAAATTTACAAAACTACCGATTTTTGGAATTTCAATAAATATGATTTGGTTATCGATACTGCAGTCTTAAATCCAAAACAAGCCTTGGATAAAATACTTGAACATCTCAATAATCAATGAGGTTTGTTTAAAATTATTGGCTTTAACCTGGTCATCGATTCAAGTGAATATTTTATCCCCTGGACTCCTAAACCGCTGTCTTTTATACCGATAAAAGGGAAATGGTCAGGACCTCTTTGCGGTTTGGAATTTATTTGTATTACGCCTGTATTAATTTTTCCAGCAAGTAAAATCGCACTCCCTTCATCAGCTGTAAATAATGAAACCTGTAAACCATAATCTGAATCGTTTATTATTTTTATTGCCTCATCAATTGATTTAACTGTTAAAAATGACAATACCGGACCAAATATTTCTTGAGAAATTATATCCATATCAGGTTTGACATTTTTAAGAATTGTCGGCTCAAAGAATGCACCGTTTCGTTTGCCTCCTGTAAGAATTTGCGCTCCTTGAGCTTTCGCTTTTAAAACTGCAATCTCAACTTCTTCTGCCGCTTTCTCATCTATCAAAGGGCCAAAATTGTTTGTTTGGATTCTTGGATCACCCCAATGAAAATATTCTTTTGAAAAGCTTAAAATTTGATCAATTAATCTCTTTTGGATATCCTGAAAAGACAGTACATATTTTATTGCCGTACATCTTTGTCCTGAGTATGAAAACGCCCCCAGAGCAATCTCTTTTGCGCAAGATACAATATCAGCATCAGGTAAAATTAGTGCGGGATTATTACCTCCGCATTCCAAACTTAACGGTATCATGCCTGAATTTCTGGCAATTTTTTTGCCGGTATTGGAAGAACCGGTGAAAGATATCATATTAACCGCTGAGTGTCCGGTTAAATACTCACCTATCTTATCCCCTATTCCAATGATAGTAGATATTGTATTATCAGGCAGACCTGAAATTCTCATAATTTCCGTCAAATACAACGCTGATAATGCGCCTTTGATACTGGGTTTGAATAAAACGGTATTACCCATCAGAAGTGCCGGAATAATCTTTGACACCGCTAAGTTAACCGGATAGTTATAAGGAGAAATTGCCAATACAATTCCATGTGGTACTCTTTTCACAAAGGCCATTTTAGAACTGTCATATCCGGGAAAAGAATCACCTGTAATATCCTCGCCTCTGACTGTTAATGCCTGAGCGGCAAATTGTTCAATCATATCTGCGCTTCTCACTATTTCATCTGATGCTTCCTGGTATGATTTAGCGATCTCTTTGACCAATAGATTCGTCAACATATCCTTCTGATGCCTAATCCAATCGGCTGTCAAATGAAAAATCTGAGCCCGTTTGACAAGCGGCGTATCTGACCATTCGGTCTGCCCATCTTTCAGGTTTTGTATCGACTGGTTTATTTCCTCAAAAGTCATTTGTTTCAATTTTGCATAAATATGCCCGTCAATTGGAGAGTGTAAAGATATGAATTCGTCCGAATCTGATTCTTTCCACGTATTACCGTTAAAATATTTATATTCGGCTGGACTATTCTGGTTATGAAGCTTTTGAAAAAAATCTTTGGGCATTAGATAAAATATACCATAGGCACAATATGCCAACAATAAATCAGGAAAAGTCTTGGGTTTGGATAATGATCGTTACCGGCCCATCATTGACTAAACTTATTTCCATCTTTGCTCCAAATATACCATGAGCAACCTTTTTTACTCCCAATACTTTGAGCTTTTCAATAAATAATTCGTATAATTTTTTTGCCTTTTGAGGAGGGGCTGCATTTATAAAAGACGGTCTTCTACCTGCTTTCAAATCTGCAATAAGAGTAAATTGGGAAACCACCAGTATCTCCCCTTTCACTTCTTTTATAGACAGATTCATTTTATTCTGCTTATCCCCCATGATACGTAGTTTGACTATTTTATCGGCTAATATCTGAACGGATTTTTCTGTATCTTCTTTTTCGACGCCTACTAACAGAAGATAACCTTGATTTATTTGGGCAATATTCTTAGCGTCAACCGTGACGCTTGCATTTTTGACCCGTTGGATTACAGACTTCATTTATATAAGATTATTTTACTGTTTTTGAATAATTTTCAGATATTTTATACCAGTCAATTATATCAAAAAAGGCTTTTACGTAATCGGCTCTTTTATTTTGATATTTAAGGTAATATGCA
>CAYUNW010000002.1:69798-141453 GCA_964446235.1 uncultured Gammaproteobacteria bacterium | reverse complement strand
CCAAACCTGTTAATCCGGTAGTGATAAATCAGGTGGAAATTTCAGAAAATTAAACTAATATTATGCCTATCCGACCTTTTAAGGATAAACTATTTCCTGTATTTTCTGCTGTCTCTATATATAAATTTAAAAAATACTTTGTACTATTCTTAATAATATTTCTTACGATATTAACCACGGTTATAATTATTAATAGACAGAATCTGCTTAATATTTCCAAAGCTACATATACTTCAAAATATTGTTTATCTCCAAATAATTGCCAGTTTTATGAGAAATGTATTTCTAACCGCTGTCAATATAACAATAATTGGGCAGAAGATTTGAAACCTGAACAGGCTTTGGCTATATACCAAACCTTAAAGGTTGATGTCGGAATTGATGTTCCGTTGATTTTGGATAAGGATAGGGTAGATAAACTCATGGATGTTGGAATATCGGTTATCGCTAAAGACGACCCTTGTGCATTATCCGTCTATGGGGCGATGGGTGATTCGCCTTATTCGGGAGGTTTGGCTTCCTGGTCTTGTTACAACCTAAGAGGGAGCAATGAGGAGTATAAGAAAGCAACTGACCAGATGACTTTAACAGCTGTTTTGCAAGCAACTTATCCAGATTTGTCGGAGTCCGATATAGCCAAATTATCTGCAGTTTTGAAAAATATAAATTCCAAAAAAATGCCCAGGGCGACGCTTGAACAGATACTTTTGGTTAGCGATCTTTATGGAATTCCGGATTTTATCGATCTGGGTAAATTAGGGATTAAATATGTTCCAAAAACAGTCAAATCATTACCGAGGCTATTAAATATTATCAAGGACGGTGGTAAATTTTATTTATCCAAAGAGGGAATTGACAGTGTTTATGCTATAGCCCGCACTTATGGCAGGCAGTCCATAGATTATGCCAGTCAATTAGCTCCGAGATTGAAATACTACTCCGGTCAAAAACCGGCCAAAGTTATTCAAGTAGGATTAAATAAGGTTAAACTTTGGCGTTCACATGATATTTTTAGTCCTGAAGATAATAGTACTTTTGTCCAGATGTTTGCCAAAGCAAATCAGGTGCTCAAAGAAAAAGTCGGTTTGGATTTTGACGGTACTGCAGATGCTTGGGTTTATTTTTCCGACAGATTTGATTTATTGGATCCGAATTATGCTACAAACCAACCTTTAGGTATATATATTCCCAATGAACATATAATGGTACTCAATATAAGTTATTTATCTAGTCAATCAATCAGAGATATTGTTCTTACAGCAATACATGAAAAAATTCATTACATCATAAATAAATCAGGCATGATAGATTCCATATGGAATTTAGGTAAAAAAAGACAGTTATTTCATACTTATTATTGTTCAACTGCAAAATTTTGCTCATCTTTCCATGAAGGGATAACAGAATTATTGGCAAGAGCAGTCATGCAAAAGTCTGGTTACGGATGGACAGCTTTTGGAGCTTATCAAAGTCAGGTAGAGTCAGTAATTCAGCTGGTTAATTCCACAAATAATGCTGATATACTTTTCCAGGCAATCAGGGAAGGCGGATTCCAAAGTATGCTTGCAAGAATTTACAAGAATGTAAATGGAACATTCGTTCCATGGAATATTGATGATTTGAAAAATTGGATAGAAGGACTGACATTGATTGGGAAAATTAAGTTTTTATTTGCAAACTTAACGGATGATATTAAAAGAGTCGGAATATATGGTATCGACGATGTATCCGCAAAAGTATTGGAAAGCATTCCTTATGATTTATTGGAGCATGATCCGGTAGTGGAGAGTAATTTAGTAAATAACGGTGCTTATAACTTGATTGAAGATCTGCAGAGAATTACAAAAGAAAATAATCTGAAGGAAATTAACTTCGATCAAAATTTATTTGATGTTTCCCTTATAAGCTTAGCCAATATCAGGAAAAGAAATATATACACTGAAGATTTACAACTTGCCAAAAATGAATACGGGAAGTTTAAATTAGCGGAAACTAAGGATTATGAGCCGGAAGAGCTGGTTGAGATAGGAAAAGGACCGAAACCAATATTTCTTGATAGTATCAATATTACACCAACACCAACGAAAAATTATGGAAATTACAGCCTGCCAACACCAACAAAAAGTTATGGGTATTACCTTTCGCCAACGCCAAAATATTACATTTATCCAACCGTTACGTATTCATATACATATCCTAGTAAGACTCCTACCCCGACCAGAACATATTATTATCCTACTGTCACACCATATAAAACCATCACTCCGACAAAAACGGTAGCTTTGAATTGTTCAATTGATTATATCGTCGAAGTACTGTCCGGTCCGAAATATTACGGTAATTCAACTCGTCTTTATGTCAATGCCAGAACTGCAAATGGTATCAAAAGTAAAAATCCGGACGGTAGTGTAAAAGAATGTTATACAGCTGTAAAAAATTGCAGTTGTCAGGGAACAATTACAAATACCTGGGGATGTGACGTGGGAGAAAAATGCAATCCTTTTGTGCTATAGAAATATCAATTAGACAAACTCAAATCTGGCTTTGAAGTGACGTAAAGTTAGTTCTCTTCCATATGTCACTTTTATTTTTGGAAGATATTTTCTGTTGTCATAAATAGCTTTGACGCTTTCGGTAACATTTTCCAGGTCCTGTCTTTCATATCTGAGCCTAGGTATGGCAAAACGGACGAAATTGACTTCAGGGTATGTCTCCTCGCCGGTTTTGGGATTATATTCCCCAAAGGCAAAATTACCCAGTTCACAGGCTCTATGTCCATAAGCAGCTAAGAGAATTGCGGTAAATGATATACCGCCAAAGTCTTGCGGTTTGAAGTGGGAATCTGCAAAAAATCTATTCATATCAAGATACACGGCATGTCCGCCGATTGGAGTAAGAACCGGTAGATCCATTTCGGCCATTTTCAGACCGAATTGCTGTATCTGGTTGACTCTATAAGAAAGGTAGTTTTCGTCAGTAATAGTTTTTAATCCTTCAACTAATGCCATGATATCCCTTCCTGACATACCTCCGTATGTAGGATGACCTTCTTTGATAATCTGATGGTTCATGATTTTATCGGGTATCTTGGGATAATTTTTGACAAAAAGTCCGTTTCTGGCCAAAAACAATCCGCCACCCATATTTACCAGGCCGTCTTTTTTGAAGCTGATTGTGAACCCGTCGGCCAAGGAAAACATTTCCAGTACGATACTTTCTATCGTTTTTTGAGAATAGTTATTTTCGAATAGTTTTATAAAATAAGCATTTTCAGCAAACCTGCAGGCATCCAAGAATAGGGGAATATTATTTTTATGGCATATTTGGGAAACTTGACGGATATTTTCTATTGAAACAGGCTGACCGCCGCCCGTATTATTGGTGATGGTCAGGTAGACTAAGGGAATCAGACCCTTTTTTTCTGTTATTAAGACTTTTAACCTATCGATGTCCATATCACCTTTAAAATGGTTCTTGGATAATGGGTTTTTAAGTTCCGGTGAGAAAAGATTAACCGCTTTGATATTGTTTGCTTCTATATTTGCCTGAGTTGTATCAAAGTGCCCGTTTGATGGGATGATTTGATTGCCCGATATTTGCCCTATCAGTGAAAAAAGGGCATCTTCTGCAGGTCTGCCTTGATGAAAAAGAAAGACATTTGGTTTGGGATCATTTTTCAATGGGACAAACTGTTTTCCAAATATTTCTGATACTGTTTTTAGCAGTAAAAAATATCCCCGGTTTGAACCATAGCTTTCATCTCCTATGTGGAGCATAGCCCATTGTTTGTTGGTCATGGTGGTTGTACCGGAGTCGGACAACATATCACAACCTGAAATCATTTCTGCCGGGAAATAAAACACATTCAAACCGGCATTCTCAAGGGCTTTCATACGCTCGTCAATAGAGTAATTTTTCTTTAGTTCAATTGAATGATTTACATAAGGACGTGGAAATGTTGACAGTTTTTTGGCAGATGGAAATTTTGATATGATACTTGCAATATTCATAGTAAAATTTCAATATCTTTTTTGGTGCGCGCTCATGGAATCGAACCATGCGCCTCTTTCTTATCAGGAAAGCGTTCTACCGATGAACTAAGCGCGCTTTTTTAATGATGTCCGCCTCCGTGACCTCCACTACCTTGAACGTATTCAGCAACAACTTCTTCAACAGGTTCAGTCATTGCAGGAATCAGGGTGATTGCACACAATATTGCCTGAATGATACTTACTACAGTTACTGATTCTGAACCATGACCATGTCCATGTTCTGCTGACATTATATTACAATATTAAATATTAATAAAAATAATAAAAATTGAGGCGCGTGCCGGAATCGAACCGGCGCATAAGTGTTTTGCAGACACCCGCGTTTCCACTTCGCCAACGCGCCAATCATTTGAAAGTATTGTTAACGTGAAAGTAATTTTACCAAAAAACTTCGGATTTAACCATCATCAGAAGTTAATTTCTACGATATCACCTTTTTTAATTTCATCCTTGAGAACTTTTTTGGCAATTTCATCTTCAACCTTATCACTGATAGCCCTTCTCATGCTTCTGGCACCAAATATCGGATCAAATCCTAAAGATGCCAGTTTTTTTACTAAATTATCGGTAATATCAACACTGAATCCTTGTTTGGAAAGTCTTTTATTAAGGGAATCAAGCATCAGTCTGGCAACTTCCCGTAAATGACCCTCGCTTAAAGGTTCAAACACGATCACACCGTCAAAACGGTTTAAAAATTCAGGAGAAAACATTTTTTCTTTTTGGATAAAATCAAGCAAATTTTTTGTCAGATCGGCGTTTTTTATGCCTGATTTTAGATTCTCCCTGATGTATTCTGCTCCGGCATTTGAAGTTGCGATAATAATTGTATTCCTTGCATCAATTTTCTTATTAGACGAGTCGCTTACATAGCCTTCATCAAGAAGCGTAAGTAAAAGGTTGAAAACTGTTTTATCCGCTTTTTCGATTTCATCCAAAAGTACTAGTGAAAATGGTGATTGTTTCAGTTTTGAAACCAGCTCGCCTTGAGTAGCTAATTTTATTGAGCCTATCAGCCTTTCCAAGCCCTCTTCCTTCTGATACTGACTCATATCAAATCTGATCATCCGGTTTTCATCGCCAAAATAGGTTTCAGCTAATGCTTTGGCGGTTTCCGTTTTGCCCACACCGGTTGGTCCTAAGAAAAGAAATGAACCTATAGGTTTTGTATTGTTTGAAATATTCAATCTGGCTCTACGAAGACATGCGGCGATTGCATTGATAGCATGGTTCTGGTTGATTATCCTTCTGTGGAGATAATTTTCCAGATTTATGAGTTTTTCTTTCTCCTCTTTTTCCAGTTTTCCGATAGGTGTGTTTATTTTACCGGTAAGAAAGTCATCAACATCTCTATTGGTTACGATATGTATTTTTTTGGAATTTTTGACATAAATACATGTTTCATCAAGTAATTCTATCGCTTTGGCGGGAAATGGCGTAGAACTGATATACCGGTCCGAGTTTTCGATTACTTTTTTAATAGCCTGATAAGTTATGATAATTTTATGTTTCTGTTCCATAACAGGACTAATGGATAATTCCAGTTCTTTTTGAAGGGTATCAAGAAGTGGTGGTTCCAAAAAAATCGCTTCAAACGCCGAGTGCAATGTGTCATTCGTTTCGATGTATTTTATATATGCATCTTTGGTCGTTATGCCAATAAATCCTATTTGACTATCAGCAAATTTTAAGAAAATATCGGTTAAGTCTAATCTTTCTTTTTCACTAGTTAAGTATCTGTCAATTTCGTCTATTACAATTATGATGTTTCCGGCGTTTTCCGCTTCATTTATGAGGTTATTGATAAATCCTTTTGTTTCACTAATTGTTTGTTTTACAGATAGGATGGAATGCATTGATAAAGAGATTACTCTTTTATGGGCAAGTTCATGATTGCAGTCACCCGCAAGTATCTTCCTTGCTAAAGTTTGTATAAGAATATGACGTCCTACTCCGGCATCGCCAACCAATAAAATATTGTTTTCTTCTGTTTTGATAAGCGTTTTTTGCAAAATCTCCAATTCCTTATCTCTACCTACAAGAAGAGGAAAGGTTGCATTTTTTATGGTGATATCGTCAGAATATTTATCAAGTTCAGGAGTGTATCCGTACGACCAATCCAGACCTATACCGCGAATGTTTTTAATTTTATCCAAGTCTAGAATCACCGACCTTTTTTGAATTTGAGAGTTATCTTTGTACCATAAATAACAATGTGATACATCTTCAACCGTGATTTTACTTTTGTCCAATAAAGAGGTTATCGGAGTGAAATATTGGGCTAGGAAAGTAACGACTTTTGACATGTTATATAAACCGTCTTCTGATTTGAATTTTTCTGAAGTTAACTTTAATTGTGTTTTATCTGCAAAAGTTTTTATATATTTTTTTAAACTTTCAGCCGAAAAACCCAATCTTTCAAAGGTAAAACTAATAGCTTGGGTATCCAAAAGAAGTATAATAAATTTTTCCAACGAGTTATTGCTTTTATGAATCAACGTGGATAGTAAATTATTATCATCGTCTTTATTTTTCTTATAAATAAAATAAGTAAACGGCAATATAAACGGCCAAATTAAGACGCAAACAAATCCTGAAAAGGAAAAAAGAGGAATTATAAATATTGCATAAAGGAAAAGCATCATTCTCATAGTCAGACCGACCAATCGGGATTTCAAATTGAAAGCTATTACACCTAAAAAATCTCCCAAATCAAACCCGGGTTTGCTTCTGATAGTCTGTCTTTTCCACGGATAAAAAAGATATTTCAAATGTGTTGGTAAGGCCAGAAGATATATAGGTAATACCGTCAGGTTTCTGGTCAGTATCAGAGTTTTGTACCAAGCGCTAGTATAGTGCCAATGAATAAAATCAAAAATATCGGGCATTACAAAAAGCGTACCAGAAAAAGAATGTATTTCACAAGTATCAGCTTATCTTCATAGGAAATTTATCTGTTATGATAAAATAGAGAAATTATGATATTGTCTGACAAAGATATAAAAAAATATCTAAAAGTAGGTAAGATAAAAATTTCACCCAAACCGGATTTTCAATCACAAATTGGATCTTGTTCCGTAGATATGCGGCTCGGATATGAATTTAGGGTATTTGAAAACAGCCGTGTGCCATATATTGATCCTTTCAATGAAAAATTATCCAAAGATATCACTAAAATCGTTAAAGTCAAAACAGGTCAATCGTTTGTACTGCAGCCTTCGGATTTTGTATTGGCAACCACAATAGAAAGCTTTAGCCTTCCTGATGATTTGCTGGCAAGACTTGAAGGCAGGTCTTCTTTAGGCAGATTGGGAATAGTTGTGCATTCAACAGCTTCAATTTTTGAACCCGGTTGGTCGGGGAAAATTGTCATGGAATTGGGTAATTTAGGCAGGATGCCGGTTGCTTTATATCCAGGAATGAGGATTTGCGCTTTAACATTTGAGACAATGTCCAGTCCTGTCCAAATACCATATAACAAAAAAAAGGACGCCAAATACATCAATCAGAATTCACCGGTTGCATCCAGAATTTCCACAGAAAAAAACAGAATATGATTTTTACCTTTTGTCCGAAATGCAGAAACGAATTACAGCATAATTCAAAGTTCCTTTTTGTTTGTCTTAAGTGCGGATCGCATTTTTATGATAATCCGGTTGCTACAAACGCTGTTATATTGGAAAATGCCAAAAAGGAAATTCTTCTGACAAAAAGAAAGTACGATCCAGCGAAAAACATGTGGGATCTGCCAGGTGGGTTTTTACAACCCCAAGAAAATATTGAACAAAGTATAACTAGGGAATTGGAGGAAGAGCTTGGTATCAAAATTTCAGTATTTGAATACTTCCACTCTTATATCGATGAATATTTATACAAAGGAGTGAAAAGTCATGTTTTATCTTTGGTTTTTTTGGGAAAACTGGATAGTGATATTTTAATTACTCCAAATGATGATGTAGCTGATTATACTTTTTTCAGTATCGATAAATTACCATTCAAGTATATTGCATTTGACTGCATCAGGAAAGCTTTAAAGGATTATCTCATGAGCAAAAGTTAAATCAGCCTATTTAGAATTACAGACATTATAGATATTACGATAGAGGCCAATATTGCGGTCATAAAAGAATCTATTTTAAATCCCTCGACTAACTTTGACGAGAGAATAAGTAGAATCGCATTTATGATAAATGTAAATAAACCAAGACTGAGTATATTTAAGGGAAATGTAAAAAAAAGCAAAACCGGTTTGAGAAATGTATTTAATATACCCAATACCAAGGCTACTATCAGAGCCGTCATGTAGGAATTTATCCGAAAACCGGGGATTATTGATGAGGTGATTAAAAGTATTAAAGCCCTGATAATAATGTTTATGATCCAGTTCATTATTTGTTGAGAGTAGGAATATCGGCTGACGTTTTTTTCTTTTTGTATATATAGAATCCAATAACCAATATTAAAATCAGAACCAGTAATAAAATCAGCATGTCGCTGTTTTTCTTCTGTTTCTCGGTTATAGTGTCATTTTCTTTTGAATTATTGTCTGGTTGGTTACCTTGGGTATCAGTATTTTTATCAGTATATTGTGAAGGGTTGTCTATTACCGTTAGGATATCTTCCGATTTAACCAGGTTTGGAGTTTCATTTTCCACTTTTTTTATTAAAGCGATATCAGGCTTTCTGATCTTTTGTTCTTTCGCCAGTGTAGGTTTTTGATATAAATTGATATTTGATTCAGCCAAATAGATTCTGTTGGCTGTTTTGAACTGATCAACAGTCTGAAAAGTCATTTTTTGTTGGTTAATTTCCGGGTTAGTTTGAATGACAAATTCAAACGGCGGTAATTGTTCTTCTGAGAGGAAGAGATAACCGTTTTCATCCGTTGATGCTTGGGAGTAAACCACATTGTCCATACTGGGGATGATGATATTGACTTTTGAGTACGGTATCAATTGGACACTTGCAGAAAATACGAAACCGGATAGGAATGATGGTATCGGTTTGACATAATAAGCCTGCTGGGAGACTGAAGTTTTTACCGCTTGTGATTGTACATTTTGGGCAAGAGGCTGTAAAACCAGTGGAATTTTTTCGACTATCAAAGCGATTATCTCGTTATCTTTATCTATTAGGGAATTATCGACTTCCATTTTGAATACACCTTGCAAATCGGCATTGGCTGAGGCGATATAACGGTTATTATTCAAGGCATATACTGTGCTTCTTGGGTGGGAAACCTGTCCGCTTATCAAATGCTTATTTTCAAGCCTGATGATATCGGTTTCCATAACTTCCGGAGAGGATCCGGAATAATTGGGATCTAATGGTTCCAGGATCATATCCCTTCTTTCGGCCTTACCGGCCAGTTCTAGTATGGGAGTTGAAGAATTATTGTACAAATTTCCGATGGAGAAATACACACCAAAGGGGTCAAATGAACGTAAATTTGAAATGGCAGTTTGTAGATTATTTTCACTGGAGGGGAAATTAAATTGGTTATTTTGCGGATATAAGTAGTAGGTACCGGGATCAACGGTAAAGAAATACGATCCGTCAGCTTTTGTCATATACGGATTTTTGAAAGTGGGGATATTGGGGAAAGCAGAATTGACGAGCTCATTTGAGGTATTGAAATTTTTAAGAGTTACTTGGCAATTTTTGATAGGTTCCAAAGTTTTGGAATCTATGATTCTTCCGTATGGATCCCAGGCGATTGTTACACAGTCCAAAGCATCAGGCGGCTGGACATTTGGTAAGAAGGTGGCATATTTAAGTGTTGCCTGATCGGCGCCTGTGTTGGAAGATCCACCGATAGGCATCATCAGCGCATAAATTCTATGAATAGCACCGATACTTGTAAAACTTTGGATATGATTGACCGTAAGAAGGTTATTATTGTCATCATCATCAGTTGCAGCAGTTAATTGGCCTTTAGCATAGTCAAAGACTTGAAATTTTGAGGTTGAATCCTGCGGAGCAGCCTCAAGTATGTCTCCGCACATATTTTCTCCGTTTTTATCAACTGCACACTGGAAAAAAGAACAAGTTTCTTTAGCAGGGTCGCACGGGCGACATGGTTGTTGAGTACATTTATTACATACGGTCGTACTGGCTGTACTACAGCTTTGATATGTAATTCTTCTGACAATTTTCACTTCGGAATTTTCAAGACCAACCGGTATTTGGATGAAAGTACCGTCGGGTTGTTTTTTGTTTTTGGCCATGAGCATATGATGCATGGGAGTGCCTTGTTTGTCCCAGATATGCATTTTATGGAGACATGATGTGGCAGATGGATTGGGTTCTCCCGTGCATTGAGTGGTGGATGCCACCATTTCGTTCCAAACGTCAAGCATTTTTTTACCAGCCCAGGTATTTTTGACATATTGGTTTATAGGATCAGGGATGACATAAGAGTCAAGACAGATAAAAACCGGATTTTGCGGATCTAATGCTGAAATTTCGGCAGGAGAGATCAAGGAAAATAACAATGAAGATAATACAAGTAATAAAACGAAAATCTTTTTCACGCTTAACTTAAACATAAGTCATATCTATCCTCTCTGTCAAGAAATATTTTTAATCTTATAACTGTTGACAAATATGAATTTATAAGTTATAAAGACCATACTAATCTGCCGAAATTTTTGTCGGCTGCACACAGAGGCAATTTATAAATTATAAATTGTCTTTTTTTATGAAAAAAATTATCATTGCTACCCTGTTTTTTATACTTTTATTCATTCTTATCAATCTATCAAAGAATATCAGTGCTTATTTCGGTAATTACCTGATTTTAAACGGGGGTTTTGTTTCGGCAAAAAACACTGATAACTCACCTTTAAATGCTTTTACTTTTGAGGCTTATATCAAACCGAATGAGGTTTCTGGTATTCAAAAAATATTTTCTATAGGAGATTTATCCTTAAACCGTGTGTATTATGAAATAGGTATCAATGGAGGTTCATTATCTTTTCTAATCCGCTATAACAACGGTTCACTTCTTTCGGCTGTTAGTGGTAATTTGATTTCAAATCAGTGGTCTCACGTGGCTGTGACTACTGATATCAATAAGACCACATTATTTATAAACGGAGAAAAAATCATGGATATCGTCGGTACATTCAATTTAGCAAAAGCAGGTCCGGATATAATTTTGGGTAAATCTTTAAGCTCGGGGATTTTTAGTAGTAACGAATTTTATGGAGAAATAGACTATATCAGGGTTTCATCAGTATCAAGAGACATCGGGAGTTTATGGAATGGGGGTGCTTACAATAATCCTTTGACGGCAGATCAAAACACACTTTTACTATGGAATTTGGATGGTATTAGGGGACAAAATGAAGCAATAGACAGCTCATCAAATCAATTAAACGGTATATTTAACGGTGGAGATAGCAAAATCCATTACTTCGGTATCTTACCTTCACCGACACCATTTGTTTTACCCACTTCCAGATGGACAAGACCGGTTTTGCCTACTTTATCAATACCTACAATTTTTCTTAATAGATCTTCTACCCCGACAATATCAGCGCAAATTCCGAGTATTACGCCAATACCGACTAATCAGATAAATTATCCAAGACCAACTAGACCGTTTCGGATTTCGATTTAAAAATCATCATTTTTGGCTAAATATTCCAAACAATCTATAATAGATATCTAATAGCCGATGAATAAATTATTTCTATTCATTTTTATATCCTTTTTGACATTTTTTCTTGTTTTTTTGGGGAAGATGTACGTCGACCAGATAAACGATAATCAAGTTTTGAAAAACCCTTTTTTGGGTATAGTTCCAAGTCCAACCGTAAAACCCTTGCTTAAGTATTCTTTTGAAAATCTGAAAAACACAAAATTTTTTTTATCTGAAATAACATTAGGTAAAATCCAAAAAGAAGAAACCAATTATATTTCCAGGATGTTTTATTTTGAAACGGAAGGCAAAAAGGTTTCAGGATTGATAAATTACCCAAAAAAATCTGGGAACTATCCGATATTGGTTTTGTTACGGGGGTTTGTCGATAGGGAAATTTATTCTAGCGGAGAAGGTTCCAGAAGAGCAGGAGAGACTTTTGCCTCAAACGGATTTATCGCACTTGCACCTGATTTTCTCGGATACGGTGAAAGCGCTTCACCGTCGGCATTACCTATAGAAGAGAGATTTCAAACCTACACTACGGTATTGTCTTTGCTTTCTTCAATTCCTTCACTTAATGATGCTTTTGATAAGGAAGCTATATCAACTGTTAGGTCAAATGGAAAGGTAGGTTTATGGGGTCATAGCAATGGCGGTCATATAGCATTGTCGATTGCTGCCATCACCCAAAATGAATTTCCGCTGGTTTTATGGGCACCGGTTTCCAAACCATTTCCTTATTCTATACTTTATTTTACAGACGAATTTGAAGATCATGGTAAGGCTTTGCGAAAAGTGGTAGCGGATTTTGAAAAGGATTACGATATTGAGGATTTTTCCCCAACAAATTATTATGAATGGATTAAGTCCAGTATCCAAATCCATCAAGGAGGAGCTGATGAAGCTGTACCTTTACGCTGGTCTGATGAGTTATACAATAATTTGAAAAAATTGGGTATCAAGGTAGAATATTTTACTTATCCAGCTGAAAACCATAATTTCAACAACGGTAGTTTCGATATTCTTATTGAACGAAGCCTAAAGCATTTTCAGATTCTCAAAACATCATCTTGACTTTGTACTTAGATTATCATTCAATTAATTTGTAATCATGAAAAAATCGAAAAAACACAAAATAGTAAAAAAAAGTCACAAAACGTCAAAGTCTCTAAAAAACTATAAAAGGACAAAGATAGCAAAATCAAAAACTCCAAATTTCAAAATGGCTTTATTAGGTTTTTTGGGGGTTATGATGTTATTGATTATCGTCTATGGCAAGGAATCATTGGGAACTTCAACTTATGCTTGGTTTAATTTTAAACTTCCGTTTGCAAAAATTTTCAATAAACTTACAATTACTCCAAAATCGATGCTGTCAACACCATATCCGACAAAATTATATACGACAAAAGCATTTTATCCTACAAATACCAGATCTCCTTCCAGATATCCGACACAAACAATCAAACCTACAGTCAAATTAACTGTTAAACCAACATTCAAACTAACTTCAACCCCCAAACCTACTATGAAAATTACTTTGAAACCGACAACAAATACAAAACCGTCTCCGACGATAAAATCAACTTATCCTAGTCCCAAGTAAAAATATTTTAGTGGATTTTAAATTTTCTATCTTTATTATCGAGAAATATTTTAAATAAATTAAGATATATATTTTGTTAGAAGCTATTAAAGACATATATGAGGATTAAGCCCTTTTTTCTAACTTGAAAATATTGTAAATTATCAGTTGTGGGTATTGTAAGTGATAAAAATAAGATTCCCGTAGCGATTATAATCGGATCATTTATTATTGGAGTATTCATCTATTTTTCTTCAATTTACAGGGTAAACTACAATCAAAGCATGCCTGATATACCCGAACTTAAGTCAAATGCTGTATTTTCCTCAAGTGAGTCAGCTACAATTCCAATTTCCACACCGAGTGTTACTATAGCAGTTGATTATACTCTGGAAAATATCAAAGAAGTACTTGCGGAAAAACTTGATTTATCGGATGATGATATTGAGGTAGATATTTTGCAGAATACCGGCCTTTTTGCCAAAGGTGAGTATATCAATCTGCAAAATGATAAAAAAGGCGAATATTTAGCCTTAAAAAATTCTAAAGGTTGGAGTATCGCATATATAGGGCAATTACCGCCAAAATGTGCGGACATTCAAAAATTTAAGTTCCCGAGGCTGTTTCTGCCCGAATGCATAGATGAACTTGGGAACGTAAAAAGGAGATAATTATGCCAAATTTTCACGGATTTTTTATATCATTTGAAGGCGTGGAGGGATCCGGCAAGAGTGTCCACGTCGGTCTTCTGGCCAGTCAGTTACGTGAAGAAGGCTATGATATCGTGGTTACCCGTGAACCCGGTGGTACTACAATTGGAGAGAAGATACGTATGATTACCCATAATCCGGAAAACGTTGAACTTACGGCAGTCGCCGAGATGTATTTGATGGCCGCATCTAGGGGTCAGCTGGTTCGTGAGATTATCAGACCGGCGCTTAAACAAGGCAAAATAGTAATTTGTGACAGATTTATAGATTCATCCATTGCTTATCAGGGATTTGGCAGGGGATTAGGTGAACAGCAGATATGGGATATCAATAAATTGGCAATGGATGATGTGTTTCCCAATTTGACGGTACTTTTAGATGTAAATGCGGAGGAAGGTTTCGGCAGGCGCAAAATCAGTGAAAAAATCGATAGGCTGGATCTGCAGCAGAGGGATTTTTATGAAAGAGTGACAGCCGGCTATAAGTCACTTGCCGAAAAAAACAAAGAAAGGTTCGTCATAGTTGATAGTTCCAAGCCCGTAGACGAAGTAACCCGGGAAATTTGGGATAAGGTAGACGTTATTATCAAACAAAAATACAAAAAACCACAACCAAATTCTGATGACAAGGAGGTGATCACATGAAAAAAATTCTCATAGGTATAGCAGTAGCAATACTTGTAATTGGAATGTATTTTTTTAATACATACAACTCATTGATTTCCAAAAGTACATCAGTTGATGGTCAATGGGCACAAGTGGAAACACAATATCAGAGAAGATATGATCTTATTCCCAATTTGGTAGCATCTACCAAGGGATTTATGGAGCAGGAAAAGGAAATATTTGAAACTATTGCCCAGGCACGTACTCAATACGGCGGGGCAAAAACATTGGATGAGAAAGTGACTTCTGCGACAAATCTTGACAGTGCCTTATCAAGACTTTTGGTCATAATGGAAAATTATCCGACTTTGAAATCCAATGAAACTGTAGCCAAGCTTATGGATGAACTGGCTGGAACGGAAAACAGGATAAATGTAGAAAGAGTCAGGTTCAATGAAGCGGCTGGCTCATATAATATCACTATCAAGAGAATTCCTACCAATTTTGTAGCTTCTATTTTTGGATTTAAGGAAAAACCGTTTTTTAAGTCCGTCAGCGGAGCTGAAGAAGCACCAAAAGTGGAATTGTAAAGAAAATAACAGTCAACAGTTAACAAATACCTATAAGTAGGTAATTTTAGATGAGAAAAATATTAAGTAATTTATTCTCGTTTTTTTTATTGATCATTGGATATTGTTTATTGGTAATTCCGGTTGAGGCTGTCAATTATCCTCAGCCGGTTGGATATGTCAATGATTTTGCGTCACTTTTTACTCCTGAATTTAAGACTGAACTGGACTCCAACTTATCTAATTTTGCCAAAGAACAATCAGCAGAAATTGCAGTAGTTACTGTCAAATCTTTGGAAGGGATTGATATCGAAACATATGCAGTTGAGTTATTTGAGAAATGGGGAATAGGTAAAAAGGGTGCAGATAATGGAGTGCTTTTACTGGTTTCCAAAGATGATAGAAAAATCAGAGTTGAAGTCGGATACGGTATAGAACCGTATATTACAGACGGCCGGGCAGGGGAAATCATCAGAAACGATATGGCTCCATATTTCAAACAGGACGATTACGAAAAAGGTGTCGGTTTGGCTGTAGCCAGTATCCAAAAATATATTGCCGGTAAGGAACTTGCGCCGAGAGAAGCCGCAAATACCGGAACCGGTAGCGCTGATTGGATTGGACCTTTACTGATTTTTGGTTGGGTGATCTTTACGTATGTTGGTAGTTTTTTGGGTAGAACCAAGGAAATCTGGCCAGGAGGAGTAATTGGCGGCATATTGGGGATTATAGTCGGATTGGTAATTGGTTCCATAGCAATCGGTTTATTTATCGGGGTTTTTGGTGGGATATTTGGTTTGATTATGGATGCAATTCTTTCCAGAAATTATACGGATAGGAAGAAAAAGGGATTACCTACTGATTTTTTCCATACTTTGGGAGGGTTTTCCGGTAGCAGCAGAAGCAGTTGGGGTGGTGGAGGTTTCCGAAGCGGAGGTGGAGGTTTTGGCGGATTTGGCGGTGGTCGATCTGGTGGGGGTGGTGCCTCTGGTGGATGGTAATATTAATTTCTTCGTTGTCTTCCGCTTTCTACAGCTAATCGGTGTTCTCGCATTAAGGCGCTGAAAGTTGCCGGGCTTTCATCATTTACATAAATTATTTTATTCTTTTCGACTGATGGTATGTCAAGCATGTTTTCTCGCTTAGGACCGGTTGTTGCTATAACTATTGGTATTCCTAATCTGGCTTGTAAAAATGCCATATATTTTTTTGCATTTTCAGGTAATTCATCGAAAGTTTTTGCTCTTGCTACTGCTTCTCCGTCCCATCCGGGTAATTCAATGTAGTGGGGAATTACATTTTTTTGATACTCAAGTCCCGGTCTATAAGTGACAATATTTCCTTGTCTATCCGTATAATGAGTGCATACTTTTATATTTTCATCTTCTCTGGCGGTATCCAGATGGGTGAATGCTAAGACCTCTGTTCCTCCCATCCAACAGTTATAAGAAATTAACGACAAATCTATATGGTTGATATGTCTGGGTCTACCTGTTGTGGTGCCGAATTCTTTAAATTTTTCCCGTACCCATGCAGCCCAAATTTGATCTGGAGTAGGATTGGTATATTTTTCATATAATTCTGTAACGGTTTTAACCTCACCAATATCCACTTTTGTAGGCATCACTCGGTAACCAACGTCAGACATGTATGTAGCTTTGATTACTCCAACACGATTGGCAATATCATCAGGCCTCCAGATCCCAGTTCCACCTAGTACTCCGTATGTACTAGTATCTGAGGCGGAATTATCATCTTTTGTTCCAAGCCAGGGATGTAATCCCACAGCCTGTGATCCTTCAAAAACTACTCCGTATTTATCAATATTTTCAATAACTTCCTTATGAATTACCAGTGTATCTTGGACGATATTTCTGTCTATAAGCCATTCTCTGGTTTTTCGAAGTCTTTCCAGATATGTTCCCTTATCACCGACAGTTCGTTTTGCTGCTTTTCCACTTTTTACCGTTTCGGCATAATCAGGAACAAAAACATCAGCCAAATTTCTAGGATTACCGTTTGGATCTTCCGGATCGGGAAATAGCGAAAATTCTAAGGCTAATTGATCATATTGCTTGCCAAATCGTTCTTCCCAATCATCTTCAAGTAAATATCTCATTTCAATTGGAGTGTAAGTATAAACATTTTTATAGGCCGGTCCGATACCTCTTCCTGTTGTTCCTTTTCTGCCTTTTTTAAATTTCATCAGGGTTTCTTCAGCTCTTTCAAGATCTGTTATACATAAGGCATTTCTTGATAGGAATAGTCTATCGCGGAGAGATTCACCGGTAATATTTTCTGCATATTCTATTTCCGTGGCAAAATCTTCAGCATGTATAGCAGTACCGCGATCAATTATACCTATTGTTTCACCGGACATGACACCCGAGGGCACTTGATGTAGAGCTAATTTAATATCACCTTTTTCAACCGTGTGTCCGGCATTAGCTCCTCCGCTGAAACGCACTACATAGACTCTTTCAACGTTTGGGATAAGTTCCTGAATGAGATTATCTACTATTCTTCCTTTGCCTTCATCACCGATTTGGACGCCGATTATCGCATTTGTATTGTTTAATGCAAGTTCTTCAAAAATTCTTCTTGCTCCTAGTGGCCAACCAAGAGAATAGTCATTATTTAAATAGATTCTTCGAAAATCATCTTCTAAACCGATTTCAGGATGAAGAAGAAGTTTTCGTTGCTGTTCTTTCAACAATAACGGGATTTGGTAATCGGCAGGATATGCTCGTTCAACAAGTGATGGCATTCCCATAAAAGTAATTTAACATATACTCTATAAACATTATTTTTGTCAACAAATTTAATCAAATTGTTATAGATTGATATGCTTTGATTTATACTATTTTAACAATTTTATTCTTCTAATCCTTCTTCCTTTAACAAAATCTGTGTTAGTTTAAGCGCATCGTCTATGAATTGTTGCGGGGATAGTGATTGTAGTTTGGTGATTGTAGCAAGTTGTTCTTCTGATAATTCTGCTTCATTCAGATGCAGACCATCTTCTCTGAGTGGAACTGAAAAACATTCAACAATAGTGCGATCAATAAGTTCTGCAAATTGTTCTCTGGAAAAGGTTCTTCCCTGCATTTTTTGTTTGATAAGTTCATATCCGCCTTGCACGCCACTTTCTCTTAAGACCAGTTGAACTGCTTCGGATAACCAGGAGTAATCTTGGAGGATCATTTCCATCATTTTTTCTCTGTTTGGTGCGGTCGAGCCTATTTGTTGACCTAAATATCTCCAACCGTTAGTGCAGATCGCTAGTGATTCTCCGATAAATCTCATCATAGTTTTATCCGATAAATCACGCTGTCGTCTGGTTTCAGGTAAATTTCTGACATAAACATCTATTTGACCGTTTGCTAATTCAAACATAGTCTCGCTATGTTCTCCTCTCCAGGGATTGACCTTTGCAGCAGAAGTAGATGATCCTGCTCCTCTAGCATTTTGTACCAATTCTCCTTGATCGATATAAGACCAGACATCTTGAGCCAGTGAATGGCTAATTTCGTTAAAAAGTTGAATACTTTGCAAAAATTCTACCAAATCGTCATTAGGATTACCTTGTGTGGTGGTAAGAATCGGATCTAGTCCGAAACTTCCGACAAATTTTTTGGTAAATTCTACCCATGTTTCCAGACTGACTTTATCTCGAAATGCCGCTTGGAATCCGCTGTAAGTTCCGATGAGTCCGTTAAATTTACCTTTTAATTTTATTTCTCTGGCTTTTTGCAGTTGATCCTTGAGTCTTATTCCAAAAATCAACATTTCTTTTCCGTAAGTTGTTACTCCTGCCGGTTGGCCATGTGTTTCTCCAAGCATTACGGCATTAGAGGACTTTTCTGCTTGAGTTAAAATTGTATCGACCAATTTTTTTTGAGCCGGATGGAGAATTCTATCTCGCGCAATATTAAACATCACTCTTTTAGCTATATTATCTATGTCTTCAGATGTAGGACAGAGATGGATCAGTTCTGTTAGTCTTTCGTAAGGTGTGCCTACCATTTTTTCTTTCATCACGCTTACCGTAGCCAGGATATCATGGTGTATTTGACCGTCAATTTCATCTATTCGGGAAGCATCTTCCGGGGTAAAATTAATCACTAAGCCGTCTAGGAAATCACTTTCATCTCGATTTAAGGCAGGAATTAAACCTTCTTCGGATAAGGCTTTTAAATATTCTACCTCCACCATGGTTCTGGCTCTCATAAGCCCAAATTCCGATAAAAAAGGATAAAACTCTTTAGAATCGGTGAAATATCTTGATTCCATCGGGGAAAGGAGTTGTAGTCTATCGGCTGGAGGGATATCGGGTGGGGCAGGCAGTTTAACGGTTAGTTTTTCCAAATTTACTGCCATATTTGATAAGTATTATATTTAAAATAACAGAAGATTTGCAAATAATTTATATATAGGCCTATTTTGATATAGAGAATTATAGAAAATTATCGTTGACAAGAACTTATTCTATAGGGTAAAAGAAACGTATTATATCTTTTTAATCCTAAATGCCAGGAGCTTTGCAAGAATTAAGACCATTTAGTCTTGAAGCCGAAATCGGCCAACTACCTCAAGATGAGATAATCTACAGTTATCAAGAAAAGGAAGGTGCTAGTTTGGATGTTACTCTTGATGACTTTCATACCCGTATAGTTTTGAAAAGAGGTTCTGAAAATTTTGATATGCAAACATTAGGATATCTGTATGGTCTAACACGAACAGTAGATAATCTGATAAACAGAAGTGCTGATAGATTTCCTTTTGTAACAGATTCTATATCAGAAGGAGAAACTAGAGCTTTGGTAAAACTTCACTCCAAAGAACAAATGGTAGGAGTTCAAAATGAATTTATACATACACTTTTAGAAGGCCAAGCAAAATTGGAATCCAAATCAGGAAGAAAAACCGTAATGGCTTTACCGATGTGGGGTTCATTGGCTATTTTCCGGGCTTTAGAAAAACAGCAAGTTCCTACAGATCGTTTGATTGCGGCAGATATATCCGGTTCTTTGGGTACTGATACCGGACATGCTGAAATTGGTGAACTATCCAAAGAACTAACAAATCCTGACAATATTGTAGTCTTTCCTGATGATATTTATGACACATGCGTAACATTAGAGCAACTTGCTATGGCAAGACTTAAGAAAAAATCAGAAGTCAAAGGTGTTAGAGTCAAGCATGATATTTACGAACACCCGGAAAAATTTGAAGAACAAATCAGAATGGCTAGAAGAGGTGAGCTAGATCCGTCTGAAAGTCAACAGGTATGGCATGATTTGGCAGAAGTATTATGGGAAGTCGATATAATTTCCGCACCATTTTCTATAAAAAACCCTCCATTTGCAAAAGCTGTCATAGGACTTGCGGCAGAGAAATGGGCTGAGCCAACAACCAGTGAATGGGATCGGCAAAAAGCAGCTATTCAGATGCAAATGATTGCCCAAACACATTATATCAATCCTGATCATTGGATTATCGGTGGTATGTGGGACGGCGTGCCATTGCTTGATACTAAAATTCGAGGAAGATCCATTGTACAGGAGCTTAGATTAAATAGAGAAGAATATAGTTTAACCGATGAACAATTAGATGAATTTGAAAAAACCGGCATAAATGAGCTTAGCTTAAGAGCTTTTTCGGGACTTGATGGTTTATGGATATTCAATCCGGATAATCTGGACGGAGCCGAAGCTTACAATCTACTGATAAGATATTTTGCTGGAAATATTGCCGGGTATATCCAATCAAGATGGATCCAGTAGTATAAAAATTTTCTTAATGATTTTTATTTATCACATCTTGACAAGCTAAGTTACGAAGTGTATAAGAAAATATATTTCTATTAAATACCTATGAAAATTGAGGTTCCATCAAACCCTTTTTATCAAATACATGCGGAATATTTACATGATCATCAGTATGACCCAATGCCGCCTATTGGTTTGACATTTGATGATGTGCTTCTTCAACCCCGACATTCTGAAATTACATCACGAAAAGATCCAAGAGAAATTATTTTAAGAGCTAATGTTGCTGGAGATGTATTTATCAATTCTCCAATAATGTCAGCAAACATGGATACTGTAACCGAATGGCAAATGGCGCAAGAAATGGCGTCTCTGGGAGGAGTTGGCGTTATTCATAGATATTTGACAGCTGATGAGCAGGCAAGACAAGTTCGTATCGTTAAAGAGCGTACTCGAGCGATGGAGGATATACCTTTAACAATACATCCTGATGCAACCGCAGGGGATATCAGGCAATTATGGAAGCAACATAAGAGAGGATACGTATTGGTTAGTAATATCGAAGGAAATATATTGGGAATAGTTACAAAAAAAGACGTTGATTCTGCTTTAAATGAAACCGACAAAGCAATCTCTTTTATGACACCACGAGATAGATTAATTACAGTTCCGCAAGGAACAACTCTTGAGCAGGCTGAAATAGTGATGAAGTCAAAAAAAGTTGAGAAGGTTCCGGTTGTGGATGATGCTGGGAAGATAGTCGGAATGTATACCAGGAAAGATGCTGAGTTATTTGAAAAATATCCAAACGCTTCTAGAGATCCAAAAGGCAGGTTAATAGTAGGAGCCGCAATAGGAGTCAAAGATATTGAAGCAGAAGTAGAAAGAGCTCATAAATTAGCAGAAGCGGGAGCAGATTTTATCATTATTGATATAGCCCATGGTGACAGCGAAAATATGTTGAGAATGCTTGATAGATTGGTAAAAGAAGGATTTGATATACCAATTATTGCTGGGAATATTGCGACTGAAGATGCAGCTAAGATTTTGATTGATCATGGAGCGAAAGGATTAAAAGTAGGCATAGGACCCGGTTGGGCTTGTGACACTAGAGTAATTGCTGGAGTAGGGAGAGCGCAATTATCAGCAGTTGCAAGCGTTGCAGCTGTGGCTAATCCGCAGGGAATTGCTATTATTGCAGATGGTGGCATGCGTGAACCGGCAGATTTAGTGAAGGCATTAGTGTGCGGTGCAGATGCGGGTATGTTTGGCGGTATGTTTGCTGGTACTGATGAAACTCCAGGCAAGGTAATTAGGAGAGGAGATCAAAGAGTCAAAAGATATGAAGGAATGGCTTCAGATGCTGCTAGAGCTCGTGCTACATCAATAGCGGAAACATTATCATCAGCTGGACCATACGAGGAAAGATATTTGGATCAAACCCAAGCTGCTCCTGAAGGACGAGAAAGAGAAGTGCCTGTTAAAGGCCCAGTAGGAATAATTTTTAGAAGATTGGATGCTGGAGTTCGTTCCGGGGCAAGTTATATTGGTGCACATAATATTTATGAAATGAGAGAGAAAGGTTGGTTTGAAAGAGTAACTGGAGCTGGTGCTAACGAACAATATGGCCGTATCGGATAAGATTCTTGAAGATAATTAATTTTTCTGCTACTATATATAGACTTTCATAGGTTGATGAACTCCTCTAGGTATTTTGGAAAATATCTAGAATCAGCCTTTTGATAAAGGAGATGTTACTAGACAGAAGTAATATCTTCTGTCTTTTTTTGTTAAATGTTATCTGTTAACTGTTTACTGAATATATGAAAGATATAAAACTGACGGAACTTTTGGAAGCCGGTTGTCATTTCGGCCATAAGGCAGAAAAATGGCATCCTAAGGCTAGTGAATATATTTATGGAGAAAGGGACGGTGTTCATATCATAGATTTGGCCAAGACCCGCTCTAGACTGCTTAAAGCAGCCCAATATATGGAAAACCTGGGCAAAGAAGGTAAAGTTGTTTTGGTCGTCGCTACCAAAAGACAAGCCAAAGGAGTAGTGACGGATGCGGCCAAAAAAGCAAAACTTCCATATATGACCAACCGCTGGATTGGCGGACTTCTTACCAACTGGGGTGAAGTCAAGAAAAACATTGATAAGATGAATACTTACAGGAAAGAAAAAGCTGATGGTTCCTGGAGTAAATTCCCCAAACACGAGCAGGTAGGGCATGCCAAAATCCTTAGAAAACTTGAAATGGTTTATCAGGGTGTTGCGGATTTGACGGCTATACCGGATGCGGTTTTTATCGTAGACGTCAAAAGAGAAATCATTTCTTATACAGAAAGCACTATAAAACATCTGCCTGTTATTGGTATGGTAGACACCAATACAGATCCTAGAGGAGTAAACTACAGCATACCGGCCAATGATGATGCTGTTGGGAGTATCCAGATAATTACCGAATTTCTAATGGATGCTTATATCGAAGGAGCCAAACTTGCCCAAAAAGGTGCAAAAACAGACAAGACCGTTCAGAAGGAAGAAAAAGAAATTCCGTTACAACAAACGGATAAAAAATCTGAAGTTAAGGAAAAACTATCCAAGATCAAAAAAGATGAAACAAAGCAAGACAAGCCTGCAAAAGCCAAAAAGCCTGAGAAAAATGTGAAAGCTGATAAATCTGAAACTAAAAAAGAAATTGTTAAAGAAGAAACCGAACCGGTCAAGAAAAAGAGGGGCAGACCAAAAAAAGATAAAAAATAAAATATAAAATATTTGATATAAAATAGGAAAAAAATATGATAAAAGTTGAAGATATCAAGAAATTAAGGGAAAAAACAGGTGGTGGAGTGATGGATTGCCGAAGAGCTCTAGATGAAACCAAAGGTGATTTTGCTAAAGCCACCGAACTTCTTAAAAAATGGGGAGTAGAAAAGTCGGAGAAAAAGCTCTCCCGGGAAACCAAAGCAGGTATTATCGAAAGTTATGTTCACGGCAGTAAAGTCGGTGTCCTTCTAGAAATTCTTTGTGAGACTGATTTTGTGGCAAGAACCGATGATTTCAAAAATCTGGCACATGAAATTTGTTTACAGATAGCTTCCATGGATCCAAAAGATGTGAAAGCACTTCTAAAGCAGGAATATATCCGCGACCCCAAAATTACAATAGAAACTTTAGTCAAGCAAGTGATAGGCAAGCTTGGCGAAAACATCACCGTCTCTCGTTTCTCCCGCTTGGTTTTAGGTCAGAAATAAAATTGAAATTAATTTTTCAGAGACGCTCGTTTTTCTCTATTCAGAATCTTAAAATTACCCCTAAACTCACTAAGTGAAGATTTGCATCCATTTATTAAAGAATAAGATTTTAAGTGTACGAGAATTGCAAATCTTCAATTCTCTTCAAAATTAACTTCAAATTTATAAAATCTACATATATATGATTGTTAACAACTGATAGCAGATAGCTGACAGCCGATATCCGATCACTGACTACTCTTTGTTGGTTTTTTCGTATATCTTTCCTTGCTTACTTTGATTATCTTTTCCCTGTTTTGGTTTATAGATTTTGGCGGAGGCAAAGTGACGGCATGGAAGGGAAGTGATGTCAGGTTGTCTATGGCAAGCTTGAGTACTATCTGGTATGCACCAAGTTGCACCAGTTCTTCTTCCTTGTACCATTGTCCATACTCTCGGGTTAGGTGTTTGGCATCATTAGCGCCAACCACAAAGGAGATGAGCGTTCCGGCATTACCAAAAATTGCTTTTTGTACTGTTTCTTCGACCTGGCCGATATACTGGTTGGCAAGTATCAGGTTTAGCCTGTATTTTCTTGCTTCCGATAAGATTTTAATAAAAGAACTGGTAGCAAAATTTTGAAACTCGTCTACATAGAGGTAAAAATCTTTTCTTTCTGTTTCTGCCACATTGACCCTGTTCATAGCAGCAAGTTGTATTTTGGTGATAAACATAGCCCCCAAGAGAGCGGCGTTGTCCTCACCGAGTTTGCCCTGTGAGAGATTAAGTATCAAAATTTTGCCGGAATTCATAATTTCCTCAAGATCTATTGTGGAAACAGGTTGTTGCAGAATTTGGCGGATTGTCGGAGAGGTGACAAACTGGCCGATTTTGTTTTGAATAGGGGCAATTGCTTCGCTTTTGAGCCTGGGATGCATTTTGTCAAATTCGTTTCTCCAGAAATTTTGCAGAATTCTATCTTGGCCTTTATTAAGTACTTTCATGCGGAAATTTTGGTCAGCCAATAGGTCAGGTACCATAGTAAGTGTAGCATTGGGATAGTCCAAAAGAGTTAAGATGACGTTTCTTAGGATATACTCAAGCCTAGGTCCCCAGGAATATGAATAAAGTTTATAGAATATGGAAACTATACCGCTGGCTATCAGTTCTTTGTGTGCCGGGTTTTTGACTTCCAAAGGATTCATCCAGAAAGGATGCTCCTGGTCAAAAGGCTCCAGATATACCACATCGTTTATCCTATGAGACGGTATGTAGTTGAGTATCATTTCGGATAAATCACCATGCGGATCGATGATAGCCAAGCCTTCACGGTTACGTGCGTCATTTATAGCCATATTGGCAATCAGTGTAGATTTACCGGTACCGGTTTTTCCGATGATATACATATGTTTTCTACGGTCAGGTCTTTTGACACCGAAAGTAGTCATCTGGTTTTTGAATTCCGCTTTGGCAAAAAAATTGATCTCCCTTTTTTCATCTTCTGACAAATCCTGGGCTACGGGTAAGTTTTGGGGAGGTTCGCCGACCAGGGAATGTCCCCAGGAGATGTTTTTGATACCGGCCAAAAGATTGGTTGGCGGATGGAAGATGGTAGCCAGTTCTTCGGTATTGAGAATCTGTTTTCTGGGGAAGTGGTTTTTTTCTCGTTTGATCAGTTTTTCAAATGTCCATTTTTTGAAAAATAGTCTTGGTCTTTTAAGGACAAACCTGTTGCCTTCACCTAAGGCAAAAGCTCCGAAGGCTCCTGCCAGGTTATTGAGGATTGATAATGCTTTGTTTCTGTCTTCTGCTCCGATTAAGAGTCTAATATAAGTACGGAAACCCGATTGGTTGGTTTTTTCTTCAATTAGCCTGGCATGGGGGAAGGCTTTAGTCCGGTCAGGCGCATGGGTTGTAGGTGTAGGGATGCCGCGCTCTATCATGTGCATTACTTCACCTTGCCAGTTGAAATGCGGCGGCTCGATGATCACCTGTACCATGCCTGATTCGTTTTTGCCAAGTTTGGATAATACACCGATTATGCTTGACAAAGGATCAAGTTCGCGGAAACTTTTGAAGGTTTTGATAGGGTAGTAGTAAGCGTCAGCCAGCTTGAGATTGCCTAGAGCCAGAAATGGGGATTTCAGTACTTCAGGAGTATAGTCATTGCTTTCGATAATCCGTACTTTTGGGTACTGGCTGGTAAGCTGGCTTTCCATAAATGATTGATATGATTTGGGGATTACAGAAAAGAAACGTATAGTTTGGTTGTAACTGGCTATTTCAAAGGAGAGTGTACGTACTTTGATCCAAAGTCTTTTCCAGTGAGGGATGTGGCCGCCGGAGTAGAGTGAAGCAAACACCTGAGCCATGCTTTCCGGAGTTTCCTCGCTGGTTTTGGGGGTACGCAGTTCCAAAAAAATCTTTTCTTCCATAATTAAATATCCCGTATTTCGGGTTATGTTTCAAGTATAAGGTATAGGGGAGAAAGTATAAAGAGCTGGTCGGCTTTCAGCTATCAGCTTTCAGTTATCAGAATTCAGTAATCAGATATCTGTTTCAAGCGTCATCCTGAATCCGCCGAAGAGGCGGATGAAGGATCTAGCATAGCGTATCTTCGCAACTAGATTCTTCGTTTCACTCAGAATGACAATAACCAACCTGTCATCCTGAACGAAGTGAAGGATCTCTCAACCTGCCTGCCAGCAAAGTAGAGATTCTTCTCTATTACTTAGAATGACAAACTGTTTAATTCATATATATGTTAATTGTTACTTGTTAACTGTTGTCTGATAACAATTACTATAGGTTGACAAGAGGCACGAAAAGTGGTATAATACCGCAAATTTTCAAGCACGACTAAATTGTGCCTGGAAATTCAAAAAAATATGTAACTTGCCCGATATTATCCGGATACGGCTTCTATAGCGAAGCCAAATATATCCGGATTTATTGTGGTTTTTGCTCTTTAAAATTGCGAGGTCAAAGATAGCTTCTATATTTTGCAAAGAAGTTTATTTTTGAAATTAATCCTTACGGATGATTAAGCATCGGGTAAGAAATGATCTATTTTATAGGTCTATTCTTATCCCATGCTTAGTCTCGCGCGAGGATTCTAAACCAGATGGTCTAAATTGGAATGAGATGAAAGCATCAGGATATTCCAAAAATGGAGGAGTTTCTGATGAAGAAAAATTTGTTTTACGTAACTTTAGTGGTAATTTTTGGCGTAGTAGGACTGACAGCGTGTATTGGTTCAGGAGAACAACAGCCGGCTGCTTCTGAGCCAGTTTTTATTGCCCCGTCGTACCAACCGACTGCGACACCTGAGTCTGAGGTTATTGAAATCGAACCGACTGAGGAGTCATTTACTGTGCCGTCCTGGAAAATACGCGCTGTAGATGATTCAGTTGTACCAAACTTGAAATTTCAACCAGTACCTCATGGACAGTCGGTAACATTCGGACCAGATGGTTCAAATATGTTTATTAGCGGTGGCGTGAATATTACCTATTCGGTTTTGTTCATCAAGATTGATAAGGATGGTGTATGGGAAGTCAATACTCAGATGACAGTCGACACTTCAGCTGATTACAACACTGGGCAAGAGTCAGTTGATTGGTCTACTCAAACCATGAAGATCAAAATTGATGATGATATCGTGATTTACGTTCGATTCCGGGATGGCTGGATAGCCGCCTGGGAATAAACTTTCGGCAAACCTCGCAGCCGAAAAGTTGATAAAAATGACTCGCGCCGAGTCCCTGTAAGATGGGTTGCGCCGTAATTCGCAACATTGTAACCCATAGGGGCCAGGCAGAGTCATTTTTTTTGGCAAAAAAACCTATTTTATTTCTAGTATTTCCCAATATACAAAAGAATATATATTAACTACTTATTTTAATTACTAAATTAACTCCTATCTTTTAATTCAAAATTCTAAATTCTAGACACTGACAGCTGATAGCTGACGTCTGATAACTAATTGATTGTAATTTTTACAATTTATTGTTATCCTATAGCGCTAAATATGGCAACTCCGGAACTTTTACAGCAGAAAATACAGGTTGAGGATATTGGTAGTCAGGAATTCACCTTTTATGAGTTATTTGATAGATTCGTTGAATCTGATTCCCGATATGCTGAAAAGATAAATGGTTTCCTGGATAAAGTCAGGGCAAAATATTCTCCTTTGGAAGCTTCTTATATCGAGCGGGCTCTGATCATCTCAACAGTTGCCCATCAATGGAATTATGATTCCCAGAAAAGGTATCGAAAAAGCCTTGATGAACAAGGGAAAAAAATTCCGTATATTTATCATCCATTAGAAGGGGCTGATAAATTAGTTGATACAGGACTTAATTGGACTTTGCCTTGTGCATATTTACTTCATGATGTAGCAGAAGATGTGGATCTGGGTGATGAATTGGATAGACCGGATAAGTGGCTTGATGTTTTTGCTAGAGAGTTTGCTGATACCCAAAAAGCTGAATATCTTAAAGGTTTGATAAAAGGATTGACAGAAGTTCAATTACCGGATGAGTTTTCCCCTCAAGGACGTCAAATAAGATCAGAATTAGAAGCCACACAAATTTTTAAGATGATTTCGGCATTTATGGCTAGCGGACGGTTGAAAGGGAGTTTGCCTCAACAAAAGTTGCATAGATATGAGATGGAACCTGTATTTGAGGTAGTCTATAACTTGAGAAAATTATTTGACCAGGCATTTTTGACAGATGACCATTTGGCAATACTGATATTGAAAATTACCGATATCTGGCATAATTTCCAATCTCCTGATTGGTTGAAACCTGCCAAGAGGTTACGCGGTAGACTTGCCGCATCTCTTGCCGAATGGATGGGATGGTATGAAATGCGTTCGGAACTAGTGACGCTGTTGGCGGAGGTGACGGATACAACGTCTCCTTATGCCCCGGAATTGGATCGGGAATATCCGCCAAGAGGATATGTAATTGATACCTCAAGGCAAGATGGACAAATTGCTGATATTTTGAAAATGTTAACAACACGTTTTGACTGGAATGAAGACAATATCCGAGTTTTTTCTGGTTGGCCAATATCCAATACTTCTGATGATTTTACAAATTGGAGAGAAAGTAGCTTGCCTCCGCCGGAATATGTATTGAAAGTACCAAGAAATTATATGCAAGATTTATTTAACAATGGTAAACCATACTATATCAGAAGATTTATAAAAAACGATAGGGTAAATAGCGGTCAATCTATTGCTAACTTATCACCTCAAAAGTATATAAATGATGAATTTTATATCGAAATCTTTGGAAGGAGTATTATTACCTACCAAGTCAATATAAGTAACGATCCGGTATATATTTTAAGGTTTGAAAGTGATGAAGCACACATAATTGACTATTTTCGGCAAAGTTCTGATATATCTGCAAAGGATATACCTGAGATGACAGGATTATTCCATACCGGCATAAGACAGACAGAATTGTGGGATTTCCATCGTGATTCACTGACCGGATTTTTGTATGAGCCGAATATGCCGTTTAGTTTGGGTAATTATGTTATGGGAGTTTTTTTTGAAAACCATCTGATTTTTGTAGACGGTACTTGGACTTATAGGGATTTAAGTTATGCTTTGGGTATTGACGACGGTATCCAAAAAGTCTACCTATGCGGATATGATAATGTAGTTTTTGATGTTAGCGCCGATAAAATGATATACAAATATCGTCCTGGAATCTCCAGAAGAAGAAATAGAGTCGGAAGGATAATCGGAATATTGTAAATATCAAAAAATATTGCTATCCTATACATTGATCATGGACACAGCTTTTTTAAATGACATAAAAGGGAAAATGCAAAAAGCTCTTACTGTCTTAATTGATGATTTGGCTACTATTAGAACAGGTAGGGCAACTCCGGCTCTGGTAGAAAATGTAGTGATCACTACTTATGAAGGTACACAACACTTGAAAGTGCGTGAACTAGCCACGATTACCACCGATGGTCCTCGAAACATTTTGATTGCCCCGTTTGATCCTTCAACCTTAAAAGATATTGAAAAAGGTATAAATGCGGCAAATCTTGGATTTACCTGTGTTCCTGACGGAAACAATATCAGGATCAACTTACCGACTCTGACAGAAGAAAGAAGGCAAGAATATATCAAGCTGGCCCATGTCAAAGTAGAAGGTGGAAAAGTGATGATCCGTCAGGCCAGAGGAGATGCGATGGCCCAGATCAAAAGACAGTTTGATGCAAAAGAACTGGGTGAAGATGAGCGCAAGGAATATGAAAAAGAAATCCAGAAAATCACCGATGAATTTACCCTTCATGCCGATCAGCTTCGTGAGAAGAAAGAAAAAGAGCTGAATGAAATTTAAGCCTCAGATAACAGTTAACAGTCAACAGTCAACAGATAACAACAGTTCCTTACAATCTCAAATCCCAATTTAATTGGACCAATAAATTTCAAATAACACATTCTTAAAATCAATTCAAATTTAAATGATCAAATTTATAAACACTTATACGGTTATTTTGAGTTTTGAGTTTGATTTGAAATTGATATTTAAATTTTGAATTTATAGACTGAATTTTCTGCTTGAACATATCATCAATTCACTTTACAATAGTAGAATCTATGTTGTTAACAGTTATCGGATTTATACTCATTCTATCGGTATTGGTATTAATTCATGAGTTAGGGCATTTTACCAGTGCCAAAATTTTCGGTATCAAAGTTGAAGAATTCGGTTTTGGATTACCGCCCAGAATTTGGGGCAAGAAACGTGGAGAGACAATATATTCCCTCAACTGGCTTCCTATAGGCGGATTTGTCAAGCTCCTTGGAGAAGAGCAGGAGGAAGAAGAGAAGCTCTCCAAAAGTCACAAAAAAGAGTTACTTGAAAGGGCATTTTTCCATAAACCCTTATGGCAGCGGGCCATCGTGCTTTCTGCAGGGGTAATGATGAATTTTTTGCTGGCTGTGGGAATCATATCATATCTATTTACCCAAGGCGTGATGGTGCCAACCAAAAATGTCCGTATCGAAAAAGTTTTGCCTTATACGCCTGCTCAGACAGCAGGATTACAGGAAGGAGACATAGTGCGCTTTATCTTATTTACGGATGAAAATAATGTCAAAAACCAAGTGGAAATCAGCAAATCGGAAACTCTTATCTCCACAACCCGCGGTCATTTGGGGGAAACTATTGAGATAGTAGTAGAAAGAGACGGAAGTGAATTGACATTTTCGGTTATTCCCCGAAAGGAATTCCCAGAAAACGAGGGACCGATGGGAGTATCCATATCCAATTATGAAATGAAAAAATATACCCCATTACAGGCACCCTTTTATGGTATGAAAGAAGCCTTACTTTTATCCTGGGAGTTGACTAAAGGTATAGCCGGTACGATCTGGAAAATGATCTCCTTCCAACCGGTCGGTCAGGAAGTAGCCGGGCCTTTAGGAATTGCCCAATTGACAGGGCAGGCAGTGAAATTCGGACCGAGAGCAATTTTGGAGTTATTGGGTCTGTTATCACTTAATTTGGCTATAGTAAATATTTTACCCTTTCCGGCTCTCGATGGAGGAAGGCTAATGTTTGTCGTCATTGAGGCTGCTACTGGCCGTAAACTACAAGCCAGATGGGAAAGAGCAGTGCATCAGATTGGCATGTTGATACTTTTGTCCCTTTTGGCACTGGTAACGATAAATGATATCGTCAGGATAGTCACCAAAGCAAAATTCCCACCATTTTAAAAACATGGATAATTACTCAAAAAGGGAAATCACCAAAAAAAGTATCGATTATGATCGCTGGTACACGGATGTTATTTTGAAAAGCGAACTTGCCGATTATTCACCAGTGAAGGGTTGTATGGTGATCAGACCCTACGGATATGCAATATGGGAAAATATCCAGAAAACCTTTGATGATATGATTAAAAAGGCTGGAGTAGAGAACGCTTATTTTCCACTTTTCATTCCCTACAGTTTTTTACAGAAAGAAAAAGAACATGTTGAAGGTTTTTCTCCGCAATTAGCAGTGGTGACTCATGGGGGTGGTGAAAAGCTTGCCGAACCATTGGTTGTCCGGCCTACCAGCGAAACTGTCATGTATGATATGTATTCTAAATGGATATCCAGCTGGCGTGATCTACCGGTACTTATCAATCAATGGAATAATGTCGTCAGATGGGAAAAACGGACGTTCCTTTTTTTAAGAACCAGTGAATTTTTATGGCAGGAAGGTCATACTGCTCATGAAACCGAGTCAGAGGCTCTGGAATTTACACTGAAGGCTTTGGAATGGTACAAAAAAATTTATTCTGATTATCTGGCAGTTTATCCTATGGTCGGTAAAAAAAGTGAAAGCGAAAAATTTGCCGGAGGTGTCAGTACCTATGCTACGGAATTATTGATGCCTGATGGGCTTGCCCTGCAGGGAGCTACTTCCCATCTATTGGGACAGAATTTTTCCAAAGTTTTCGGTATAAAATTCCAAAATCGAAATGGTGAAAACGAATATGCCTACCAGACTTCCTGGGGTTTATCGACTAGATCCATCGGCGGATTGATTATGGCTCATGGAGATGACCAGGGATTAGTCCTTCCCCCGATGATTGCACCTATTCAAGTAGTTATCATACCGGTCAAAAACGATGGTAAGCAGACCAAATATGTCCGGGAATTATCGGAACAACTTATCAAACAAAATATCAGAGTAAAAGTCGATGACCGTGATACTAAAACACCGGGTTGGAAATTCAATGAATGGGAACTAAAAGGCGTACCTATAAGAGTAGAAGTCGGTGAACGTGAAGTAGCTAGTCATACCTTAACCGTAGTGAAAAGAATTGACGGAATCAAAAATAATATGAATATAAAAGCATTTATTAAACAAATTCACAAAAATCTTACTGATATTCAGCAAAAGATGTATCAGAAGTCTTATGATTTTACGTTAGATAATACGACCAAAATTGACATTTATGAACAGTTCAAAAAACAGATACAAAATAAGAAGGGAGTTGTTGCTTCTATTTGGTGTGGTGATTTTCAATGTGAGACACAAATAAAAAAAGAAACCAAAGCCACTACCAGAGTTTTACCATTGAATTCAAAAAAGGAAATCGGTAATTGTATATATTGCGGTAAAGAAGCCTCAAGCCGTTGGCTTTTTGCCCAAAGTTATTAAATTACCGGGGATTGTTAATCAGTATTTTAAGTTATAAAATACCTCCAAATGTCAAAGACCATAGTGACTCATTTTGCTCCAGATGTAGATGCTATCAGCAGTGTATGGCTTCTGAAGCGTTTTTTACCTGGTTGGGGTGAGGCTGAAGTGGTTTTTGTCCCGGCAGGTAATACTCTGAACAACCAGCCTGTAGATTCAGACGAGAATATATTACATGTTGATACTGGTATGGGTTTACTTGATCATCATCATTTGGATGAATATACCTGTGCAGCAATCAGAACAGCGGATTTTATAAAAAACCAGAAACAGAAAAGACAGAAAAACGATTTTCCTGATCACCCATTGGTTAGATTGCTTGACGTGGTAAATGATATTGATCACTTTAAGGAAGCATATTATCCCAACGCAACTGCTGATTATTATGATTTGGGTTTGGTTTCTGTCTTGGACGGTTTGAAGCTTTTATATCCTGACGAGCCGCAAAAACTGCTGGAGTTTGGCCTGATTGCTTTGGATGGTGCTTATAAGACATTACAAAATAAAGTTTGGGCAGAAAATGAACTAGAAGCAAACGGTATCGAATTTAGTTCGCCGTGGGGACAGGCAATAGCAATTGAAACTGTAAATGACGAAGCAATACGGCTGGCCCAAAAAAAAGGTTTTGTAGTGGCAGTGAGAAAGGATCCAAAAAAAGGATACGTCCGAATTAAAGCCTTACCAGATTCAAAAGCTGATTTTACTAATTGTTATACTAAATTCAAAAAAAAAGATCCTAAAGCAACCTGGTATCTGCATATATCCAAAAAAATGCTTTTAAACGGTTCAGTAAAAAATCCAGAGAGTAAACCAACAGGGTTGACTTTAAAGGAAATTATCAAGGTGATAGAAAAATGACAGATTGTATTTTTTGCCAGATTATTTCAGGAAAAATTAAGTCAGAAAAATTATATGAAGAAGATGATATTTTAGTTATTAAGGATATTAATCCCAAAGCAAAGTATCATTTTCTGATAATCCCCAAAAAACATATCGAATCCTTACAAAAAATTACTCCGGCTGATAGGGATTTGTTGGGAAATATGCTTATGCTATCACAAAAACTGGCGATGAAACTGAAAGTATTGGATGACGGCTTCAAGATTGTAATAAATAACGGTAAAGAAAGCGGGCAAATTGTATTCCATATGCATATGCATTTTTTGGCAAAAATTGCCAGAAACAGTCATTGGTCTGTGTAATGATTTTCTAAGGGACAAGTTTAAAATATGTGTAGTATTTGTAAATTTCCGTCTTTTAATTTACAATCTATCATGAAAATCGGATTTAAATTTAAGGGAGGTGTTTTAATTCAATGGTTTATGTAAAAGCAGGACCGGGAGATACATCTGATTCAGTTATCCGTAAATTTACCCGGAAAGTAATTTCCGAAGGATTGCTTCTGGAATTAAAGAAAAAAGAATTTTACCAAAAACCGGCAGAAAGCCGTAAGGAACTCAAAAAGGAAATAGAAAGACGTAACCGCTCTAGACGTAAAAAATCAAGATAATGGTAAATATTCTTATAAAATCAGATTCCCGTTATCGGGTTAATAAAGATAAGATCAAATCAGCAATTATTGGTTATATTGAAAATAAAAAACTCAAAGGATCATACGAGATATCTGTAAGCATCGTTGGAGACAGAATGATGCGGACTTTAAATAAAAAATTCCGTGACATTGATAAAACAACCGATGTGTTGTCATTTCCTTTGATGGAAAGTAAATCCCAACTTCCATTCGATGCAAAACCAGATGGGGTATTGAGATTAGGAGATGTAGTAGTTTCATTTCCACAGGCTATAGAGCATGCATTGGCCGAACATAAGACGGTTGATGAGGTGATAAATTTTCTGGTACTTCACGGAATGGATCATTTATTCGGAATTCATCATGATTAAAAGATATACAAGATATTCTTTATATTTAAGTATACAAATTACCCAAAACATATAAGCTCATAAAAACTATAATCCAATGTTTTAAATAGGAATTATGATGTTGAATTAAATCTATTTTTCGGGCATAATCTAAAACATGACTCTTTATCGAAAATATCGGCCTCAAAAACTGGAAGAATTGGATTTGTTAAACGTCAAAAAAAGATTATTGAATTTGCTTATTTCCAAAAGTATTCCACATGCCTTGCTTTTTGCCGGACCCAAAGGAACGGGTAAAACTTCAGCTGCCAGAATTGTTGCCAAAATCATCAATTGTCAGAAACGGGATTTAACTAAAAGATTAAATCCTTTAAAAGCTGAATATAAAGATATAGACCCTTGTGATATATGCGATTCATGCAGAGAAATAATTGCTGGAGGTAGTATGGACGTTTTGGAAATTGACGCTGCCTCAAATCGAGGCATTGAGGAGATTAGGGAATTACGTGAAAAAATCAGATTAGCTCCAATTTCTTCAAGATTTAAAGTTTATATTATTGATGAAGTACATATGTTGACGAAAGAAGCATTCAATGCTTTTTTGAAGACATTGGAAGAACCTCCGGCTCATGCAATTTTCATAATGGCAACTACTGAACCGGAAAAAATGATATCTACCATACTTTCAAGGTGTACGGTTATTTCGTTTACCAAAGCTACTGTTTCCGAAATTGTTTCCAGTTTGCAAAGGGTGACTGCAGGAGAAAAAGTCAAAATTGACGATGAAATGCTTGAATATATTGCCGGATTGGCGGATGGGTCATTCCGGGATGCCACCAAAATACTCGAACAGGTAATTACCGAAAATATTTCCGATATAGAAAAGTTATCAAAATTAATGGGTTTTTATACTGTAAATGCCGAAAAATTCCTGCATTTAATGCTTGATAAAAAAGCCAAAGAAATGATTGCTGATATTGTCAAAATGAGTAAAGAAGGTAGTGATTTCAGGTATTTTGTAAGTCAAATTTTGTTTCTACTTCATGATGTTTTAGTATCTTTTTATAAGGACGAGTTGAATTCCCAATTTTCGGATCTTAAGAGTAAGCTGACACCCAATGAAACAGCAAAACTTATCAGTTTGTTCTCAAAAATTTATATCGATATGAAAGGTTCTTTGGATGCCAAATTGCCTTTGGAGGCGGCAATTATCCAATATAGTCATACAGATTAAAAAATTTTCAAAAGGAGGTTTTTTATGTTTAATCCATTCAAAGCCATAGGTGACATGAAATCCATGCGTGACCAGGCAGTTAAAATGCAACAGGCTTTGGCAGCAGAAACTGTTATTGTAGAAAGAAGCGGAGTCAAAGTAGTAATGACTGGTGATCAAAAAATAAAAGAATTGCATATTGATGGAGAAGAAGATTATCGGATTAAAGATGTTATCGGTGAAGCCATCAAAAAAAGCCAAGAGGTTGCAGCCAAAAAACTGACGGAAATATCAGGAGGACTTCAAGGATTACTTGGTGGTGTAAATAAATAAATTAGATTATAGAAATGATTTTAGTAAGCGGATCTTTAGCATACGATGTGATTTTTGATTTTCCCGGAAAATTTAAAGATCATATAATTCCCGATAAACTTCATTATTTGAACGTTTCATTTTTAGTCCATAAGATGAGAAGATCTTATGGAGGTACAGCCGGTAATATCGCTTATAATTTAGCCTTGTTGGGGATTGAAACTGCTATAATCGGTTTGGTCGGTAAAGATTTTTCTGAATATCTTGCTTTTTTGAATAGCTTTAAAATAGATACCAGTAACATTAAAGTTATAGATTCAATGTATACCTCTAATGCTTTTGGAATTACCGATTCCAGTGATAATCAAATTTGGGGTTTTTATACGGGTGCTGATGGAATATCCGAAAATTTATCAATTTCGGATGTTCATGGACCGGTTGATTTTGCAGTTATAGCCCCACATAATCCTAAAACAATGCTGAAATTTGCAAAAGAATACACTAAAAAAAAGGTTCCGTATATGTTTGACCCTGGAATGCAATTACCTTGGTTATCAAGAGAGGACCTTCTTTGCGGATTCAAAGGAGCAAAAATAATTATCGGTAACGATTATGAAATATCAGTCATGGAAAAAAAGTCAGGTATTAAAAATTTGCACAATTTGACAAAAAATAAAGATATTATTGTTATAACTACAATGGGAGAGAAGGGTTGTCTAGTGTCGGTAAAAGGAGTTCAGCTTGAAGTAGGTGCAATAAAAGTTGATTATCCGACAGATCCGGCGGGCGCAGGTGATGCGTTCAGAGGAGGATTTCTCGCAGGATTTATGAGAAAATTTCCTATAGAAAAGTCTGCCCGGATGGGTTGTGTTTGTGCCAGTTATACGGTTGAAGCTTACGGTACTACCACACATGTATTTTCATATTCGGATTTTTGCAGAAGATATGAAAAACGGTATAATGAAAAACTTACATTATAAAAATTTATAAAAAAATGACTATCAAAAAATATGATATTAAGGATATTTCCTTATCCAAAAAAGGAAAAGAAAAAATTTTATGGGCGGATAGATCAATGGGTGTTCTTAGGCTTTTAGGAGAAAAATTCGCTAGAAACAAATCTTTTAAAAATATTATTATCGGAGCCTGTCTTCATGTGACAAGCGAAACTGCAAATTTGGCAATAAGCTTGAAAAAAGCCGGAGCAAAAGTATATTTATGTGCAAGCAATCCCTTATCAACCCAGGATGATGTGGCAGCATCATTGGTTAGAGATTTTGATATACCTGTATTTGCCATCAAAGGTGAAGATACAAAAACATATTATAACCATCTTAATTCCGTTCTGGATTATCATCCGCAAATAACACTGGATGACGGGGCCGACTTGGTTACTTTATTACATACGAAAAGAAAAGATCAAATCAAGGAAATTATTGGTTCATGCGAAGAAACAACCACAGGAGTGATTAGGTTAAAAGCGATGGAAAGAAATGGTTCTTTGAAATTGCCTGTATTTGCGGTCAACGATTCGGATACAAAGCATCTTTTCGATAATCGTTATGGAACCGGACAATCAACCGTTGATGGAATCTTAAGGGCGACTAACATCTTATTAGCCGGTAAGACATTTGTGGTCTGCGGATACGGCTGGTGCGGACGGGGTTTGGCTATGAGGGCAAGAGGTATGGGTTCAAATGTTATCGTTACTGAGGTAGATCCTATTAAGGCTTTGGAAGCAGTAATGGATGGTTATAAAGTAGATACGATAAAAAATGCGGCAAAAGTTGGTGATATATTTGTTACATTAACAGGTGATAAAAACGTCATTTCTTTTGAACATATTAAACTTATGAAAAATGGTGCAATTATTGCCAATTCGGGACATTTCAATGTAGAAATTGCCCTAGATAAATTGGAAAAAGAAAAAATATCCAAAAAATATATCCGACCATTTGTTGAAGAATATACTTTAAAAGATAAAACAGTCAGATATGTATTAGGAGAGGGTAGACTTATCAATTTGGCTGCAGCCGAAGGGCATCCGGCGGAAGTGATGGATATGAGTTTTTCTAATCAGATTCTGGCTGTTGATTTTTTACTTAGAAATCGTAAAAGTTTAAAACCAATTGTTTATAAAATTGATGCCCAAATGGATGCTGAAATTGCCAGATGGAAACTGAAGGAATTAAAAGTAAATATTGATGAATTGACCAGCGAGCAGGAGAAATATCTCAATACCTGGAGGGAAGGCACATGACCTTAACCTTATAGTATATTACAGAGGATTTAAAAATTACAGAGTTGATATTTTTATTCTATTGTAGTATTTTTTAGTTTATCTTTATGTCAAATAATAAGCTAAGATCCTGGTTATATAAACCTGTAGATAGGATTAAACCTCAATCTTTGCACATTGAAGTTATTGCTGATTATGGTGGTGGTCACACTACGGACCACGCATTCAGTGAAGTACGTAACCATTTTTACAGATTTGACAGGCTCAATAAGCTTAGAAGCGTGACTGACCATCCTGTTTTCGGATTTTCCACAATAGAAACCGGATTTTGGATTGCCCAGGAAGGTTTGCATTCAGAACATAAAAATTTTGTCGTATTTTCCAATACCGCCCCAAGAGGTGATATTGCCTGGAGTGGGGAGGAAAGACAGCATTTTGTCTGCGGGATTCTGGATAATAATATTCCAGTATTCGTAGTGAACGCAGGCTATAATTTATCTTTTATCAAGCACCGTCTGAAAGGCCTTTGGGAAGTCAAAGTCCCCAATGTAGGTACCCAATTTCGTTCAAGGGATTATTATCCTGAAGCAACTATGGACATACTAAATGGAAATCTTAGAAGAATCGGTAATCCGATTGATTTGAATAAAATACCGGACGAACCTCATTTTATGCTTGCTTCAGTTGATGGTTATGGTAACCTCAAAACCACAATTAAAAAAAGCCATTTGAAAGAATCTGTATTGAGATCTAAAGTGGTTAGGGTTACAGTGAACCATTATTCCCATTTTGCCTTAAATACTTTGATAAAAGGTGTTTCAGGTAAGATATATGACCTTTGTATGTTGCAAGGATCTTCAGGAGGCAAAAAAGGAAATTATTTGGAGTTTGTCAGGCTACAAGCCAGAGCCAGCGAAGACTTTAAAGTCGATGGTCCATGGGATGATCTGCCTAAAATCAAAATCGAAGCCGTAAAAGGTTGATTTTGTAATTACTTCTTGACACTTTAATTTATATCCATTATTCTAAGAAAATCGATATGCAGACTATAATAATATCTTGTTGTTGTTTGGCCTTCTTTCCTTAGGAGGTTTTTATAGTATTTAAATCACACCTCCTAAGATAAGGAGGTTTTTTTATGTATTACGAAAATATATTGGATGTTATCGGTAACACACCATTGGTAAAGATCAACAAGCTTAATCCAAACCCGAATTTACTTTTGTTAGCTAAACTGGAATTTTTGAATCCCGGTGGTAGTATCAAAGATAGAATTGCGTCTTATTTGATAGACAATGCCGAGAAGAAAAATCTTATAAAAAAGGGAGGTACTATCGTTGAACCGACAAGCGGCAATACAGGCGCAGGTCTTGCGATGGTAGCGGCGATTAGAGGGTATAAATGCGTTTTTATCATGCCTGATAAGCAAAGCGAAGATAAAAGAAATCTTTTAAGAGCGTTTGGTGCAAAAGTAGTCGTTACACCAACCGCCGTCACACCGGATGACGAAAGAAGCTATTACATGGTATCTCAAAAACTTACCAAGGAAATTGTAAACTCCTATAAACCTGATCAATACTCAAACTTAAATAATCCGTTGGCACATTATGAAAAGACAGGTCCGGAAATTTGGCAGCAAACAGAAGGAAAAGTTACGCATGTAGTAATTGCCATGGGAACTGGAGGTACTATAAGCGGAGTGGGTAAGTATTTGAAGCAAAAAAACCCAAAAATAAAAATAATCGGAGTTGATCCGGTAGGTTCAATTTATTACCAATATTTCAAAACAAAAAAAATCCCTAAAATTCTAACAACATACAAAGTGGAAGGGGTAGGTGAAGATTTCATGCCGGATACTATGGATTTTTCTATCATAGATGAAATAATTAAAGTTTCGGATAAAGAAAGTTTCATCACCGCTAGAAATCTGGCGCATAAAGAAGGTATTTTAAGCGGTGGATCATCAGGTTTGGCTTTATGCGGAGCTATAAAATATTCCAGAAATATTGAAAAAGGAATAATGGTGGTTATACTTCCTGATACTGGACGTAATTATTTAAGTAAATTTTATCAGAATAAATGGATGATTAATAACGGATATCTGAAAAAAAGGAGAAGCAAAAAATAAAATGAAATTTGCTAGTAAAACTATTCATTTGGGTCAGAAACCTATTTTCAAACAGGGAGCATTCGGTGACGTGACTGTGCCCATACATCTTTCTACCACTTTTGCCAGATTGAAAGTGGATAAACCGACAAACGGATATGAATATTCAAGAAGCGGTAATCCTACCAGAGATGCTTTAGAAAAAAACCTGGCCGGGTTGGAAGATGCAAAATATGCATTTGCCTATTCATCAGGGTTGGCGGCAATAAGTAATTGTCTTATGCTGTTAAAGTCAGGAGATAAAATAATTTCTATAGATGATGTCTACGGTGGTACCAGAAGATTATTCAGCCAAGTTTTTACAAATTTCGGTTTGCGAATTGAGTATTTGAACTTCAGTGATTATAAAGATCTAAATAAAAGATCATTAGATGACACAAAAATGTTGTGGATTGAAACCCCGACAAATCCACTTCTGAAAATAGTAGATATCAAATCTATAACAAACTATGTCAAAACTAAAAATATTTTAACAGTAGTAGATAATACATTTGCCTCACCGTATTTTCAGAAACCTTTGAAATTAGGTGCCGATATTTCACTTCACTCAATGACTAAATATATTGGCGGCCATAGTGACGTGGTAGGAGGTTGTATCATGATAAACAATGATATTCTGGCTGGCAGATTAAAGTTTTTGCAAAATGCCGTAGGTGCTATACTTTCCCCTTTTGATAGTTATCAAATACTTAAAGGTATTAAAACTTTGGCTATTAGGATGCAAAAACATCAGGAAAATGCAAAAAAAATTGTATCATTTCTTCTATCACAAAAACTAGTAAAAAAAATATACTACCCAATGCTCAAAACACATCCGGGTTATAAAATTGCTGATAAACAGATGACGGGTTTTGGAGGTATGGTATCATTTGAACTTAATACTGGCATGAAGGAAAGTATAAAATTCCTGCAATCACTTAAACTGATATCAATTGCAGAAAGTCTTGGAGCGGTGGAGTCATTAATTGAACATCCTGCCAGCATGACTCATGCTTCGGTACCGAAATCAGTCAGAAAAAAAATCGGACTATCAGATTCGTTTATAAGATTATCCATAGGTATTGAGGATGCTGATGATTTGTTATCCGATCTTCAGTACGCTTTTAAATCGATAGAATAAATTTAATTCTAAATTATCAAATCTTGAAAATTATTATAATATCACGCATAATAATATAAATGTCAGATTATATTTTCTCCGGAAATTCCAATCGTACGCTGTCCGAACAGATTGCTCATAATTTAGGTAAAAAATTAGGGAGAGTTGAAATTATCAGATTTGCAGATAGTGAATGCCGTGTACGTATTGAAGAAGATGTTGAAAGTAAAAACATTTTTATAATCCAAGCGCTTTCAAATCCAGTCGATGAAAATTTAATGGAATTATTACTAATGGGAGATGCTGCCAATCGTGGTGAGGCTCAAAAAATCATCGCTGTTTTACCATATCATGCTTATGCCAGACAGGATAGGGTACACCGTCAAGGAGAGTGTCTTTCGGCTCAGGTAGTAGCCAAACTAATCGAATCAGTCGGATTTACTAAATTGATAACTATCGAGCTTCATAACGAAGCAATTTTAGGATTTTTTAAAATTCCTGTAGTTCACTTAAACGGATCGGACATTTTTATTCCTGAGGTAGAAAAAATAAGGAGAGATGTAGTGGTGGTGACGCCCGATGCCGGTGCCCTGAAAAGGGCGCAAAAATTTGCAGAAAAATTGGATTTACCTTTAGCCTTGATAGAAAAAAAACGTGATTTGTCCAAACCGCATTCAATATTATCAATGAGAATTGTCGGAGATATACAAAATAAAACAGCATTAATAATCGATGATGTAATTGTAACCGGTGGTACTTTGGTAAATGCAGCGTATTTATTGAAATCACATGGAGCTAAAAAAGTTATCGCAGCAGCGGTTCATGCAGATTTTGTCGGTGGATCTGATAAAATTCTGCAGGACAGTGAATTGGATGCAGTTTGGGTATCCGATACAATACCCTTGTCAGATCAACTGAAATTTCCCAAGTTGAAAATATTTCCAATCGCCAAACTTTTAGCCTCAGAGATTCAAAAATATATAAAATAATTAACTATGAGGATACTTCCACGAGCCGTAAGTACTTTAATCGAACATTTTCAGAAATTACCCGGGATAGGACCAAAAACAGCCGGGAGGTTAACATTTTATTTATTACATGTTCCGCAAAAAGAATTGGATAACTTTTCCCAGGCAGTTAAGAATTTAAAGATTTTTACGACTACTTGTGAAGTGTGTTTCAATATATCAGAACAGAATCCCTGTGTAATCTGTGCCAATCCGGACAGGGACAGGTCGATTGTATGTGTAGTAGAGCAACCAATAGACATTTTATCCTTAGAAAGAACTAATAAATTTTTTGGTTTATATCATGTACTTCATGGCGCAATTAACCCTTTGAATAATATCGGACCGGATGAGATTAGAATCAGTGAACTGATAGCCAGAATAAAAAGAGGGGAAATCAAGGAGATTCTTTTGGCTACCAATTCAAATATGGAAGGGGAAGCCACCGCAATGTATATTAGAAGAGAAATTAGAAATTTTACGGAAAGTAATACGAAATACCAAAATTTCAAGATTACCAGACTTGCGCACGGTTTGCCTGTTGGCGGGGATGTCGAATATGCTGATGAGGTGACTTTACAAAAAGCTCTGGAAGGAAGAAGGGAATACTGATGAAAAATCAAAAAACAAAAATCAAAAAACAAAAAGATAATCCATTAACAAAATTATTATGGAAAGAAACCCAAAAAGTACTAGATCCCGAATTAAATATTTCAATTGTAGATTTGGGGCTTGTCTATGATATATCAATAGATAAAAAAGGGAAAGTGACAGTTCTGATGACATTAACTACGATGGGTTGTCCGCTTTTTGATCTTATTGCCCAGCCAATAAAATCCAGACTTTTAAAAGTAAAAGGGATAACGGATGTTCAGGTAGAGTTAACATTCGATCCGCCATGGAATTTAGATTTAATCAGTGATAAAGCAAAAATAAAGTTAGGTTATATCTGATGATAAAAATCAAAAATATCACAAAAAAATTCTTAGAAGGAAGTTTGGAAGTTGTTAAAGATACAACAAAACAAGCAGCGTCTATTGTCAGCCCCGGTAAAATTATAGAGCAGGCAATTGGGACAAATACTTCCAGTTCAAACCGAAATGAATTCTCAGAATATTTGAAAAATTTATCAAAAAATACATCCGAAGAAGAAATTGCCAGAAAAAAGCAGGAATTGGGTATAAAAGATCAAAAAGAAATTGATGAGGCAAGAAATTTACTAAAAACAACTGTTCCTATGCATATGCGTCCCATCCCGCAAACTGCCCAACCTAGACCGTATGAAATAACGGTTCGGGAGATGGAAGAAAAAAAAGCTCAAGCTATTGAAGCTCAAAAAAAACAACAAACTATCGCCGCACCTTCCGGTAAACAAGCAAGAGGATCCTTGTTTGCCAGAAAGAAAAAATCTGCTCAGCAAGGATTTGAAGGCATGAAAAAGGATACCAAATCCGGTTAAGTGAAAGTTATGATATATATTTTCAATACCTTAACAAAAAAAATAGAAGAATTAAAACCAATATCACCTCCCGATATCGGTTTTTATTCCTGTGGACCTACTGTATATGATTATGCTCATATCGGGCATGCCCGTACATATGTCTTTAACGATATATTGTATAGAACGCTAATTTTTAACGGTTATAAGGTGAAATGGGTAATGAATATTACCGACGTTGGTCATTTGACAAGTGATGCTGACAGCGGTGAAGATAAGATGGAAAAAAGTGCACAAAGGGATAAAAAATCTGTCTGGGAATTAGCCAAATTTTATACTGATGATTTTTTCAGTATGCTGGTTAAATTGAATATAAATAAACCGGATATTGTATGCAAGGCTACGGATTATATACCGGAAATGATTGAATTGATAAAAGCATTAGAAACAAAAGGTTATACTTACAAATTAGCAGATGGAATCTATTTTGACACCTCAAAATATACTTCTTATGGAAAATTAACAGGAAGAAATTTGAAGGATCTTAAGAAAAATCTGATAGCAGGGAAGAGGATTGAAATTGTCCAGGGTAAAAAGAATATTACCGATTTTGCCCTTTGGAAATTTTCACCAAAAGATAAAAATCGACAGATGGAATGGGATAGCCCTTGGGGAATAGGATTTCCCGGGTGGCATATTGAGTGTTCGGCTATGAGTATGAAATTTCTCGGTAATTATTTTGATATTCATTCCGGTGGCGTGGATCATATAGCTATACATCATAGCAACGAAATAGCCCAATCAGAAGCCGCTACAGATAAACCTTTTGTCAAATACTGGCTGCATGGGGAACACTTGCTTGTTCAAGGAGAAAAAATGAGCAAATCTTTACATAATTTTTATCGTGTAAAGGATTTGGAAGAAAAAAAATTAAATCCAATAAGTTTAAGATATCTTTTTTTAACGGCTCATTACCGGACTCAGCTCAATTTTACCTGGGAAGGAATCATTGCAGCCCAAAATGCATATACAGAGCTTAAATCTCAACTTATTACCTTAAAGAAAGAAATTCATGATAAAACCAGAATAAATATTTCCAATGAAAAGATCGAAAAAGTTGATAATTTTCGCAATCAATTCAAGGAAGCAGTCAATAATGACCTTAACACTCCAATTGCGTTGGCAGTACTATGGAAAGTTTTAAAAAGCAATATACCTCCAACTGATAAACTAGATTTAATATACTATTTTGATGAAATAATGGGATTGAATTTGAACAAAATTGAAATCGAAAAAACTGTCAATTATGATGAAAACGTCAAAAAGTTGGTTAAAGAAAGAGAGGAATTCCGCAGTCTCAAAGATTATAAGGGTGCTGATAAAATACGAAAAGAAATCGAAAAACTCGGTTTTATTGTAGAAGATACAAAATTTGGACCATTGGTAAAACCGAAATGATATTTAAGATATGAAATTACGGATAGGGATCGATATTGATAATGTATTAGCAGATACATATGTTTCCTATATTGAAATCTTCAACCAAAAATTCAACACCAACCTGAAATTTGATCAATTAACCGATTTCTATTATTTAGAAAGACATAGCGGTGTAGAATATAAAAAAGCCAGAGATTTTGTATATCAGATTATCGAAACCGAAGAATTTGCTTTGAATATTAAACCATACGAAATGGCGTCAAATGTAATTTTAAATTGGCTTAAACGAGGCTTTTATATAAATTATATTACCGCAAGACCTCAAACCGGTCAGAAAGTGACCGAAAAATGGTTAAAAGAAAATAGTTTTTGGCATGATAATTGCAGTTTATATATGCAGAAGTCAGTATTATCCGATTCAGAATTTAAAAAAAATATTGTAATAACCCAAAGAATAGGTTTGATGATTGAAGATAGTCCTGAAATTTCAAAGAATTTATCAGTTCCTGTTTTACTTTTGGATAGACCTTGGAATCGCGTTGAATTAGGTTCCAACGTTCATCGCATGGAAGATTGGTTGGAAATTTCCAAATATTTTGATGAATATATTGATGTAAAAAAGAGTCAATGACTTTTAATTTAAAAATCTATATGATATACTCCGCATATGAAAAATCATTATGAATTGATATTTATTATAAAAACTTCAATTACTGATGAAGAAAGAAAAAAACAAATAGAATCAGTTGAAAAAATTATTGAAAAAGAGGGTAAAATCAGATCAAAAGAAGAAATGGGTAAGAGAACCCTAGCATACAATATATCAGGTGAAAAAGAAGGTTTTTATCTTATTATGAAATTGGAATTGGATGGTGGGAAAATCAAAATCTTAAATTCAAAACTTAATCTAGAAAATAATTTATTAAGACATATGTTTGTTAAAGAATAAAGATTAAATTAAGGAGATATTTATGGCTGCTCGCTCATTAAATAAAGTTATATTAATCGGAAATCTGACAAGGGATCCTGAACTGCGATATACTCCCAGCGGGACTGCTGTTTGTACATTTGGATTAGCTACAAATCGGTCATGGACGACCCAAAACGGTGAGCTTAAAGAACAGACAGAATTTCATCGTATCGTGGCATGGAACAAATTGGCGGAATTATGCCAGCAATTATTAACAAAAGGTAGAAAAATATTTGCTGAAGGCAGATTGTCGACAAGAGCATGGACTGGTCAGGACGGTACGCAACGATCTACGACAGAAATAGTAATTGAGGATATGATTATTTTAGACTCAAAAAAAATAGTAAAAGATGAAATTGCGACTACATCCACAGTAGAAACAAAAAGTGATGAGGATATTATCGCAGATCTAGATAACGTTGAGTTTTCGGTAGATGAGGAGAAACAAACAAAAGAAACCAAATCAAAAAAAAATACCAAATCAGAAAAAAAAGATGACGAACCAAAAGAAGAAGCCGAAAAATCAAACGAGGATATAATACCTGACGATATTCCATTTTAATAAAAAAATATGAAAAAAAAATTCAGTAATTTTAAAAAATTCGATAAACGAATACAAGTACCTTCAAAATGTTTTTTTTGTGAACAAAAAAAGGAACCTAATTATAAGGATATAGATACCATTAAGCGCTATATAACAGATAGAAGTAAGATCAAAGGAAGAAAAATTACCGGTTTATGCCAAACCCATCAAAGAAAACTTACTAGCGCTATAAAAAGAGCAAGATTTATATCTTTTGTACCCTTTATAGTCAGACCTGTTTGATGAAAGTGAAATTAACTATTCCTTTTCCGAAAAACTCAAAATTAATTTTAGAATTAAGAAAAAAATATCAAGCTCAAACAAAAATTTTTGAATCAGTCGATAATTATATACCATCAATATTGGATATAAGCCATATTCTTAAAGTCAAACCTGCAAATATTTCTCATTATTTAAAATGTAAAATCGGTCAAAAAATAAATGCCGGAGAAATTCTAGCGATAAAAAAATCAATATTTTCCATTATGAAAATTAAAAGCCCTATAGAAGGATACTTATCAAATATAGACCTGTCAAACGGATTAATTACCATAAGTCAACAAAAAAAACTTAACCTAAATGAGAATATTATACCTTTTGACTTTACGATTGCTCAGATACATAAAGATATTTGTGAAATCGAAGTCGAAGGTCATAAATTTGCCGTAAAGCAGGCCAAAGGACAAGATACATGGGGTAAACTTTTATTTATCAAAGATGATGATTTGAATATTTTTGATTTATCTTTAATTGAACCGAAAACTATTTTATTGGCAAAAGAAATAGATGAAGAACAGTTAGTAAAAATCAAAGTACTAGGTGGATGTGGATTAATATTATTGTCAAGCTCAGAAACGATTGACTTGTCTTATGCAGTCATTGATAAGGAACTTTTTAATAAATTGAAACTTTTTCATGATAAAAAAATATGGCTTCGACCACAGATGAAAGAAATAGTAGTTGAGAATTAAAAATACTATAATATAATTTTCTATATAAGTTATGATTAAAATCAGAAATATTGTCATCATTCTTATATTATTAGTGTTAGCTTTTGGTAGCGGTTACAACTACGGTAATAAAAACATAAATAACTATTCCAATAATCTGCAGACAATTACAGAAAAAGACGTTCCGGATGGTAAGAATATTAATTTTTCACTATTTTGGGAAGTATGGGATAGATTAGGTAAATATTATATAGATAAAACCAAATTAGATAGCCAAAAAATGGTTTATGGCGCCATTTCCGGTATGGTAGCTTCTTTAGATGATCCCTATACCGTATTTTTATCTCCAGATCAAAACAAGGAAGCCAAGGATGACTTAGGAGGTAAATTTGAAGGTATAGGTGCCCAATTGGGTATTAAAGATAAAAAAATAATCGTAGTTGCTCCTTTGGAAGAATCACCTGCGCAAAAGTCTGGATTACTCGCTGGAGATTGGATTATCAAAGTGGATGATAAAGATACGCAAGGATGGACGCTGCCTGAAGCGGTGAATAAAATCAGAGGACCTAAAGGCAGTACTGTGAATTTAACAATATTACATAAGGATGCCAGCGTATCCAGTGAAATTAAAATTATTCGGGATACCATTAAGGTGGCCAGTGTAGAATGGAAGGTAAAATACGCGGACTGCAACAATTCTGATAATACATGCCAAGTGAGTGATATTGTTTGTCCTGTCTGTGATGAAGTTATCTATCTTCAGTTGGGTAGATTTGGTGATAATACCACTAATGAATGGAATCAGGCAGTATCCCAAATAGTAGATTATCAACAAAAAGATAGAAATAAAAAAATAAAAGGTTTAATTTTTGATTTACGAAATAATCCAGGCGGATATTTGTCCGGTTCAGTTTTTATCGCATCTGAATTTTTAAAAGAGGGTCCGGTAGTTTATCAACAAACTGCCACCGGAGAAAAGACTACATATAACGTCAACAGACAGGGTAAATTATTGACAATACCTATGTTTGTATTGATTAACAAAGGTTCAGCATCAGCATCAGAAATCGTAGCAGGTGCTCTAAAAGATCGAGAACGTGCAACTCTTGTCGGTGAGACAACATTTGGTAAAGGAACAATTCAGGAAGCACAGGAATTAAGGGAAGGCGCCGGAATTCATATCACAACAGCAAAATGGATATTACCTTCAAATACTTGGATAAATGGAACAGGGATCAAGCCTGATATTGAAATTATTCCGGAAATAACCGATAATGAAATAGACGTTCAACTTCAAAAAGCTGTAGAAAGTTTAATAAAAAATCACTGAGATGAAAAGAATATTTATACTTATTATTTTACTTATAATTTTTTTCTCCATAGGATATTCAAACAATAACATTAAATTCAACACCGATTTTTTAACAAATATATTTAAACAAAAACAATCAGATTCCAAATTAGAATTACCTCAAGATAAAGTACAAATCATTGAAGAAGAATCTGTTATTATCGATGTAGTAGAAAAAGTTTCACCAAGTGTGGTGACGGTATCTATAAGTACTAACAGGATTTCTGCAAATCCGTTTGGCTTAAACCCGTTTGATCCTTTTGATATATTTAATGATACTCCCAGATCTACCCAAAAAATTGAACAAGATATTGGAACAGGTTTTGTAGTTTCCCAGGATGGAATGATTGTTACCAATAAACACGTTGTTTCAGATGTTCAAGCCAAATATAAAGTTATAACAAAAGACGATAAAACTTATGAAGTTCAAAAAATATTTCGTGATCCAGTAAATGATTTGGCAATTATAAAAATAAATGAGACAAACTTAAAACCAGTAGATCTAGGAGATTCATCTAAGCTTAAAGTAGGCCAAATGGCAATTGCTATTGGGACTGCTTTAGGAGAATTTAGAAATACGGTCACTGTTGGTGTGATTTCAGGTATGGGAAGAGGGATTACTGCAGGTAGTCCTTTTGAAGGTTACGTTGAAAGACTTGATAATGTTATACAAACAGATGCAGCTATAAACCCGGGTAATTCGGGTGGTCCGCTTTTGAATTCATCCGGTCAGGTAATAGGAATTAATACAGCTGTATCTTCCGAAGGTCAAAATATTGGATTTGCCCTGCCGATAAACATTGTCAAAGAATCCCTTGATCAGTTTGGGAAATCAGGGAAATTCGAAAGACCTTATTTGGGTGTCAGGTATAAAATGATTACAAGAGATTTAGCTCTTTTAAATGAAGTTCCAGAAGGGGCTTATGTACAGGAAGTGATTACAGATTCTCCTGCAGACAAAGGCGGTATTGTAGATGGAGATATAATTGTCAAGATTGACAATCAAAAGTTAACCGATAATGATCAAGGTTTAGCAAAAATAATTGCATCAAAAAAAGTCGGGGATAAAGTAAGTATTGAAATTTGGAGAGACGGTGATATAAAAACTGTTAACATCACAATAGGGGAGTACGATCAGGAATAAAAAACTTATTGATTTACCATTGCTTTCATAACTTTTTCAAGATTTCCTTCCATAATATCATCCAAATTATGCCAGCTTTTATTTATCCGATGATCCGTCAGTCTGTTTTGTGGAAAATTATAAGTTCTTATTTTTTCAGCTCTCATTCCTCTGCCAGCCTGATTTCTGAATTGGGATTGAGCAAGAAGTTTTTTTTCTTCTTCAATTTCCCATAGTTTACTTCTTAGAATTGAAAGAGCAATCTTTCGGTTTTGTTCCTGTTGTCTTTCACTTTGCGACGATGCGATAATGCCGCTTGGTTTATGACGAACTCGAACAGCAGTAGAAACTTTATTTACGTTTTGACCTCCCTTACCGCCGCTTCTGTAAAATTCCCATTCCAGATCGGAGGGATTTATATATATCTGTTGTTCGGTTATTTCCGGAAGTACGGCAACAATAGCAGTTGACGTATGTATCCTGCCGTATCTTTCTGTTTTGGGTATCCTTTGAACCCGGTGGACCCCTGTTTCTTTGAAAAAGCACGAATATGCATTATTACCTGAAATTCTTAAGATGTTGTCACCATACAGTTCAACTTTAAATTTGTTTTTTTGAGCAAATCTTAGGTACATTCTTGATAAGTCTTGAGTCCAAAGTTTAGCTTCGTCACCTCCCGTACCTTGATTGATTTCAATTATTACATTGTTTCCTTGCATAATTTAGAGGATATTTTTAAATTCTATAGATTTTGGAGCATTTCCCGTAATGTTCTAGGTCGTTTTATTTCTTCTTTTACGACCTGTTTTTTCTTTTTTGCAACAGTAAGAGTTTCTTTCATTGATTCTGCTTTTTTTTGTTTTGCCTGGAATCTTTCAACTCTACCTAATGTATCTACAAACTTCATTTCACCAGTGAAAAAGGGGTGGCATTTATGACATATTTCAACTTTAATTTCCGGTTTGGTAGACCCTACTGTAAACATATTACCACAAGCGCATAGAACTTGTGTTTGACTATAATATTTTGGATGAATATCTTTTTTCATAACAATTTATGGATTATAACATTATATTTTCAGCTTGTGAAGCGGATGGTAATGAATTCTGCCTTCGGCAATATAAATACCACTGAATACGAAAATACTACCTAATATAAAAATACCTGTAATTTTTTCTCCCAGTATTAACATTGCAGCAATAGTTGCAGTAATAGGATCTATATATGAAAATAGTCCTATTTCACTTAATTTAATTTTTTCTATGCCGTACTCAAATAGATAGTAAGCTAATGCACTTGACAAGAAAATCCCAAAAATCAATCCTGTGATACCTCTATTATCAATATTTAAAAATGGATTATAAGTATAAAATTCGTATATGAAGAAAGGAAGGTAGAAAAAACTTCCGATGAGGAAACTCCAATAAGTTATATTACGAGGTAGATATTTTATAGTAAGTTTCTTACTTAATATTGAATGTATTAAGTTTGTAAGCATTGCTAGTAAAAAAAAGATATTTCCGATTATTTCTGACCATTTAAAGGCTTGAAATAAGGGTTGTCCAATAATTATTAAAACACCAAATAAACTAATAAACATGCCTATAATGACCTTGGGATTATTTTTTTCTTTTAGAATAAATATTGAAAAGGCATATAAAAAAATTGGAGCTGATGAAGCGATAATACTTGCATTAATGGCGGGAGCATATTTTAAGCCAAGGAAAAAAAATACTATCGAAAGAAATATTCCACAAAATCCGGTAAGTAAAAAAAGCATTAAGTCTTTTTTTGGTAATGTTTTTGATATGGATGTAAACGGAAGTAGCAAAATTGAAGCAAAATAAAATCTTAAAAAAGCTAATGTAAAAAGAGGGATATTTTCTAATGATAATTTAAAAATTGGCGGTGCAAAGCCCCAAATTATATTAGCAATAATCAATGCAAATATCGCTTTATTGTGTTTAGGCAGGGATTTCATTTTGCTAGTTATTTTATTTTAGACAATATGTCTTCTATCCTGGATTCAAATTGTATTTTAGATGGAAGATGTTTAAGAAGTATTGTGTTGTTTTGATATTCATTTGGTCCGGCAATAATGACATACGGAATACCTTTTTTATCCGCATATTTTAATTGTTTATCTAATTTATCAGGGTCCGAATAAAGCATTGTATTTATTTGATTTTTTCGTAAGTAATCAGCAATTTTTATTGAATAGTCAAATAAGTCCGGATTAAAGATAGTTACCAGAATTTTAGTTTTGGAGGTTTGGATATTATACATATTTCTATCCTGAATTATTTGAACGATTCTTTCGATACCAAAAGAACCACCGGTTGCGGGAATTTTTTTACCTAAAAAATGACCAATCGTATCATCATATCGCCCGCATCCGGCAATGGATCCAACCTGTCCGTCAGTTATCTCGAATTCCCAGACAGGGCCGGTATAATAGGCTAATCCTCTAGCGATATAAGGAGCAAAACAATATTTCTCTTCATCTATATTTAATAATTTAAGATATTTATAGATTATTTCAAGTTCATTTAGACCGGTTATAGCAATATCAATATTTGACATAATTTTCTTATATTGAACTAAAAGTTTTTTGAATTCTTCCTGATAAGATATTGCGTCAAGTATTTTATTAACAATATTTTTTGAAATATTTTTTTTATTTATTAATTCATCATAAACAGCTTCTTTTCCGATTTTCGGAAGTTTATCTATGCTCATACAAATAGGAATAAAATCTTTTTGTTCAGCTCCGGCATAGATTATTAAACCGTTTAGAAATTTTCTGTTAGAAATATTAACTTTAAATTTATTAAAATTTAATTTTTCTAAAGCTTCAATTCCCATTTGAATGAATTCGGCATCCCATATAACTGATGAACTCCCGATAGTATCAGCATCACACTGGGTGAATTCCCTGAAACGGCCTTTTTGGGGTCTTTCAGCTCTCCATACGGGTTGAACTTGATATCTTTTAAAGGGAAATTGAATATTATTGAAATTTTCAGCAACAGCTCTGCACATGGAGATCATCACTTCATATTTAAGCATAATATCTCTATTGCCCTGATCTTTAAATTTAAAAAATAATTTTTCTGCTTCCTGTCCCGATTCACTGGAAAATATACTGGCATATTCCAATGCAGGGGTTTCCAGTGGTTCATAACCGTACTTTTCAAATATTTTTTTGAAAGTACTTATTACAAATTCCCTAACTTGAATATCTTGTGTAAAAAAGTCTCTGAATCCCGGTAGTTTTTTTACTGTCAGCATATTAATTGATATTAACAATAATTAGAATTTAGTACAAGATAAAAAATCTAGATAGAATCGTCATTTATTATTACAATTTATTTAGAGAAACTTGTAAGACTATCATAACCATTATCAGTAACCAAAACTGTGTCTTCTAGCCGTACACCGAAACAGTAGGGGATATAAATACCTGGTTCGATAGTAATAACGTTATTTTTAGATAAAAAATAATTATATTTTCTATGTAATTTCGGTAACTCATGAATTTCCAGTCCCAGACCATGGCCCAATCCATGTGAATAGGGGATATTACCTGTATTTCTTATAAATTTTTGAATTTTTTTATCTACATCTTTTCCATTTATTCCCGGTTTAAGCATTTTAAGAGCAATTTTTTGGGCATTATGAACAAAATCATAAATTTTTCTTATGGTAGTTTCGGTATTATGATGAAAAAAAACTCGTGTAATATCAGAGCAATAATTATTGAATTTGACTCCTAAATCTATAAGAATGATATCTTTCTTTTGTAATGAATTATTATCTGATTGATGATGTGGAATGGCAGTGTTTTTACCAAAAGACACTATTGTATCGAAAGCTAATTCGCAATTTTGTTTTGATATATGATCTGCGATTTGATTTTTTAGTGAAATTTCGGTAATTCCTGTTTTGAATTTTGTTGCGGCAAAAAACATTGCTTTATCTGCAAGATGACAGGCTTTTTTTATGTTATTTATTTCGTTTTCGTTTTTGAGAGATCTTATTTGCTCGAAAAGTGTATTAACTGGTTTGCATTCAATTTTCACTCTGGATTGGATTCTTGTGAATTCAATGACTTTTAAATCATAATTTTCAAAAAATAGAGTTGAAATTCTATTTTGAAATATAATTATCTTAATTTTGCTTATTAAATCTTCATATGTTGAAAATTTAACCATTTCTAATTTTAATAATTCAGATAAATTATCATCCGGTTTTATAAGACTGGAATATAGGTAAAATATTTTTTTGAAAGTTATTATCAGAAATACTTCTCGATTCTTAATAGTGTTGGATGAAGAATTAATAATATAATTTACGTTATATTTTGATGAAACGAAAAAAGCTGATTTCTGAATACTGCGGTTTTTTTTTAATCTTGAAAATAAGTTATTGATTACACTGTTCATTAAGTTGGTTTGACGGTAGCTGATGGAGAAGAATTTTTGGCAGAAACAGTTGATTGTGCTGAATCGAAATTAAAATGCAGTAACTTGATGATTGAGTAGGAATTTTCTGTTTCGTTTTTTTGGCAATATGCGTGTATGAAGTCCTGGACTTTTATTTTTGAAAATCCGCTTTTTTCTACTGTATCAGTTTTATTTATAAGATTGGCCTTAGAGGATCTTTCGAAGTTCAGTTCATATTCTCCGTCTTTAGTTTTCACTGTCAGTGTAAAATTATCTTTATCAATATTGAGTATTTTACCGTTTAACCTTATTTTATTATCGTAGATATAGACAAACTTTGCAGAAAGGGTAGAGTTATCGTCTGATTGATAACCTAAAACCGAAATTTCTGTTCCAGGGGATAAATCTTTTTGGTTTAGATTTTTCTTGGAATTACCTGTTATTTCATAAATATTACTGTCCTCTCCTACAAATATAGTTTTTACACCTTTTTCTGTTTCTAATTGTATTTCATTATCATTTATTTTATTTATATTTCCTGTTACAAGCATAATTTCACTTTTCCTAATTTCTGCAACCTTGGTAGCGATTTTCTCTTTAAGGTTTTCAATCTGTTTTATTTTATCAATCATATCGTTATTGTTTGTACTGATGGTAGCGCTGGGGGTTGACTGGGCGATAATTAGAAAAGGATTAAGCAACAAACTTAAAAAACAAATCGATAACGTAATTATAAAAAGTAATATATATTTTTTATAACTCATCATATTTTTTCAGCAGTATAAAATAAATTAATTTTTTGCGTTTCTGTATCAACATTCTGGGCATATGAAAAAATATTTATTTTATTTAATCCTTCAATTAATTTCACACTTATATTAAATTTACCGTCATTGTCTGTTTTGCCATAATAAATATCTTCTTCCGTTTCCAATATGATTTTATCTCCAATTCTTGATTTTCCTGAAATTTGAGCGCTGGAGCTAGCTAGAATAGAATTATTAGGAGGTTCAGTAATTGTTAAAAGTGATAAAACGTTTTTATTTTCAGTGGTTGTCGGAATAGGTAGTGATTTTGATGTTTCGGATTTTTTAAAATAATTGATAATATTTGTAGAATTTACGAGTAAAATTGCCGATACTGCTCCGAACAAAAAACCTCCGGCAACCGCGATTATGTTATCTGATTTCATACTGACCATGATATAGCCTCTGTTTGACACTTGTCAAGATTAGCTAAAAGTGATAAAAATACAATACTTAATTATAATTCAACTATGGATATTACCAAAATTGGACATTCATCATTTAAACTAAAAGGTAAAAAAATTACAATAATTACTGATCCTTTTGACCCAAAATATGTCGGAATTAAATACCAAAAACAGAAAGCAGATATAGTTACCATATCACACCAGCATCGTGATCATAATTTCATAGAATTAATCGAAGAGAATCCATTCATTATTTATGCCCCAGGTGAATACGAAATTGGAGGTACTAGAATTATTGGTATCAAATCCTATCATGATAATTCCGAGGGAAAAGACAGAGGTCTTAATACGATATATCACTATGAAATTGATCGGCTGAATATTGTTCATTTAGGTGATTTAGGTCATATTTTAAATGAAAAATCTATAGAAGCCCTTGACGGAATTGATATATTATTCGTCCCTATAGGAGGTCATTTCACCTTAGGGATTAAAGAAGCTGTAGAATTAATCAAAAATATTGAACCACCAGTTGTGATTCCGATGCATCATCAAAATGCTGAATTAAACAAAGATGTCTTTTCCGATTTGTTTTCCAAAGACGATTTTTTTAAAGAATTCCCTAACGATAAAATAGTTACAGGTAGTAAATTTTCTTTTACCCGGGAAAATCTACCTGTAGAAACCACAATTTATAACATTGAGTAATTTTATATGCCGCAAGCACGAATTCCACCTCACGACAAAGATGTCGAGGCGTCAGTAATCGGAGCAATATTAATTGATAAAGATGCTATTGCTGAAGTTATTGACTTTCTTAAACCGGACCATTTTTATACAAATGCAAATAAGAATATTTATAATGCTATTGTAACGCTTTTTGAGAAACATGAACCTATAGATCTAGTTACTGTTACAGCACAGATAAAAAAAGACGGAAAACTCAAAGAAATAGGGGGATCAGCGTATTTATCTGAATTGACAAATATTGTAGCTACAAGTGCTAATATTGAGCATTATGCCAATATAATTGCCGATTATTACGTTAAGCGGCAACTTATTTCTACCAGTGCAAAAATTGCTGAAACATCTTTTGACGATAAAAGGGAAGCAAAAGAAATACTGGACAATGCCGAAGCGGAAATTCTTTCTATAGTTCAAAGAAGATCTCATCGTGATTTTATACCCATAAGAGAAGCGCTTGCAGAAAGCTTTGACAGACTTGACGAGCTACATAAAAAAGGATCGGCATTAAGGGGAGTTTCTACCGGTTTCACCGATATTGATAATAAATTAGCCGGTATGCAAAATTCAAATTTACTTATATTAGCTGCCAGACCCGGACAAGGTAAAACAGCATTTATTTTGAATATTGCCCAGTATGTATCAGTTCAGCTGAAAGAAACAGTTGGCATATTCTCGCTTGAAATGAGTAAAGAGGAATTAGTCGATCGTCTATTGGTTTCACAAGCAGATGTGGATGCTTGGAGGTTAAAAACAGGTAGACTAACAGATGATGACTTTACAAAACTGTCTCAAGCAATGGGGGAATTAGCTGAAGCACCTCTTTTTATAGATGACTCTCCGGGCTTGAATATTTTTGATATCAGAACAAAAGCCAGAAGACTATTGGTTAATCATAATGTGAAATTGGTTATTGTAGATTATCTTCAGCTTGTAGATCCCGGAAGAAAATTTGACAGTAGAGTTCAGGAAGTATCTTTGGTCTCACAATCCCTGAAAAATTTAGCTAGAGAATTGAAGGTTCCAGTTATAGCTGTATCCCAATTATCCAGAGCTGTTGAATCTAGAGGAAGTAAAGTTCCGCAATTAGCTGATTTGAGGGAGTCAGGAGCTATAGAACAGGATGCAGATGTAGTTATGTTTTTATATCGTGAAGATGTGCAGATGGAAAATTGGGATCAGCAGATAGTTAAATTATTAATCGCTAAACACAGAAATGGTCCTTTGGGCGAAATAGATTTGATATTTAAAGGGGATAGAATTAGATTTTACGGAGTAGAGAAAAAAAGAGAATAAAGCATTAGTGCCGAAGGAGGGAATCGAACCCTCACCCCGTTTTAGCGGGACAGGTTTTTGAGACCTGCGCGTCTGCCAATTCCGCCACCTCGGCGTTGACTGTCCTGATTATATTTTGTATAACTAATCTAGTCAATAAAACAATATTGTATCAAAAATATGGAAATTTCAGTTACCACAGAAATATCAAAAACAAAATCAGATACTTTGTTATTTTTGTTAAGTCAGGATGATTTTAAACCTTTAACTTTATTAGGAGATAAATTATTTCAGAAAATAAAAACTATAATTGAGCGGGAAAAGTTTAATGCACGGAAATACCAAACATTAATTTATAATCATAATTTTGATGAAAATAATAAAAAAATAATACTATACGGAATTGGTAAAAAAGAAGATTTAAATATAAGTGAAATCAATACGCTTTTTGCATCTGCAATTTTATATACTGAAGTTAATAAAAATCTTATTATAGAGGTTCATTTACCTAAAGAATGGTACGAAAAATTCCCGATTGATACCATATTAAAAAATATCACAATAATTTCTGAAACAGTACTATATAAATTCGATAGATATAAAACAGAAAATAATGATGATTCTTTTAATCTAAAAAAAATATTTATTTCCCTGCCGCCTGCGCTTCTAAAAAATATTCATGACGGAATTGAAAAAGGTTATTTTATTGCAAAGTCGGTAAATTACGCAAAGGATCTAGTGAATGAACCAGCGCATGTTACTACACCTTCGTATTTGGCAAATGAGGCTGAAAAAATAGCCAAAGAATCAAAAAATAATGTCAAAGTTAAAGTTCTTGATAAAGTACAAATTCAAAAACTAGGGATGAACGCTTTTTTGGGAGTAGGCCAGGGAAGTTATCAAGAACCTAAGTTAATAATTCTTCATTATAAACCCATAAAACCGTTAAAAAAAATTGTTATTGCCGGTAAAGGAATAACTTTCGATACCGGTGGATTATCTTTAAAAAATCCCGAACATATGGAAAACATGAAAATTGACATGGCAGGAGCAGCAATTGTATTGTCGATATTTCAGTCACTAGCATGTTTAGACAGTCAACATGAGGTAATTGGAATTATTCCAGCGTGTGAAAACATGCCTTCAGGTAGATCTTTAAGACCAGGAGATATTGTGAAAGTGTATAAAGGAAAATCAATTGAAGTTTTAAATACTGATGCGGAAGGAAGATTAACTCTAGCGGACGCATTATCTTATGCTGTTTTGACATATAAACCAGATGAGATATTTGACGTTGCTACTTTGACGGGAGCCTGTATGGTAGCTTTAGGCGATAAAATTGCCGGTTTGTGGTCAAATAAAATAGAAATGGTCCAAAGAATTAAAAAAAGTGCGGATATGTCTGGAGAAAAATTATGGTATATGCCTCTTGAAAAAGAATATATGGACCTTCTTAAAAGTAATATAGCCGATATAAAAAATATACAAACTGGCAGGTACGGTGGCGCTATAACTGCAGCATTATTTTTAAGTTATTTTATCAATGATACTCCATGGGCTCATTTAGATGTAGCTGGACCTGTTTTTAATGAAAATGATAATCAATATCAGAAAAAAGGAGCATCAGGTTTTGGTGTGAAATTTTTTCTAGATTATCTAACCTCATATAATGATTAATCCATTTACCCCAATTATCGTAAATAATAAATTCAGATCATTGTGGTATGGACAAATTTTTTCTCAAATCTCCTTAAATATTTTGTCTTTTTTATTGATGATAGAGATTTATTATTTAACCAAATCAAATGCAGCAGTATCATTGATGCTTTTTATGATAGGTTTTCCGGCGGTTTTTTTCGGCATAATTGCAGGAGTAATTGTCGAAAAGCTAGATAAACGTAAAGTATTGTTCTATGGGAATTTCACTAGGGCATTAATTCTAATCTTGTTTGTCCTTTTTTATGATAATATTACAATTTTATATTTTTTAGCATTTTTAATTTCTGTAGTAACCCAATTTTTTATCCCAGCGGAAGCTCCATCTATACCTCTTTTGGTTCCTCAGAAAGAATTATTATCAGCAAATTCATTATTTACCATAAGCTTTTATCTATCTACGGTTTTAGGTTATGTCTTCGCAGGTCCTCTTGTAAATATTATTAATTTTCAGGGTAGTTTTATCGTATCGGTTATTTTAATGTTTATTTCATCATATTTCCTTTTTTTGCTACCAAATTATGATAATAAAATAATATCAAGTAAAATATTTGAAATTCGATCAATATATTCCAGATTTCAAAATTTGATTAAATTAATAATTTCTAATTCAAGAATTTTACAAAGTATTCTTTTAATGTCATATACCCAGGTTTTAATCGCGGTATTGTCTGTTTTAGCGCCGGGATTTGCCGATAAGGTTTTGTCGATTAAATTAACAGATGCATCTGTTTTAGTAATGGGACCGGCCGCTTTTGGTTTGATAGTAGGTGCATTTATTGTAGGAATTTTAGGAAAAGTAGTTTTAAAAAGTAAAATAATTTATTTAGGACTCGTCTCTAATGGTTTAATATTACTATTTTTATCATTTGTGGAGAATTTTGATAATTTTAATATCATTTTTATAACTTTTTTATTATTTCTGTTAGGAACTTGTCTTTCTTTTATCAGTGTTCCTGCAAATACGGTTTTGCAGGAAGAAGGAGATAATAGTTCTAGAGCTGGTATCTATGGTTTATTGACTTCGATAACCGGAGGAGTTGCTCTAATTCCTGTAATGGTATCCGGTATATTAGCTGATTATATGGGGATTGGAAAAACTCTATTAATATTGTCAATATTGATAATTTTTTTATCAATTTTTTATTTACCGGGTAAAGTACCTTATTTATTTACAAAAAAAATATAAGCATATAAAATTATATCTATGTATCCTGTTATTTCAACCGTTAATAATTTTAATGTATATAGTTTTGGCTTATTTTTAGCAATTTCGTTTGTACTTTCAACGTTCATTATATATCGTTACTCAAAAGATGAATTCAAAGAAGAACCGTATTTAGATTTGTATCTTTATACCAGTTTAGTGTCAATTATTTTTGCACGTATATTCTATATTATTCAAAATTTCGATCAATTTAAATTCAATTTTTTGAGATACTTTTTAGTAAGGGAGGCTCCGGGATTGTCGCTACTTGGAGGTTTTCTTAGCGGATTTTTATTTCTTTTCATTTTAGTCCGTCTAAAAAAATGGAAATTTTTATATATCGCTGATATATTTACTGTTGCTTTTTCACTGATGTTATCATTGGCAAAAGCCGGTGAACAGTTAGGTGGAGCAAGTTTCGGTAGAGAAACCACTAGCTTTATAGGTGTAAGAATAATTGGTTTATTAGGTAAAAGATGGCCTGTAGAGGCTATTGAAATGATTATTTATTTTATGATTTTTATTCTACTTACAATTCTATTGAATTATAAAAATAAATTTAAACTCCATGATGGGTTATTATTTTATGCATTTTTATTTTTATCTTCAATTCTGATATTTTTCACTGAATTTTTGAAAATATACAATGCCGCTTTATTTCATTTAAGCTACCGACAAATATTTTCATTGATAATTATGTTTGTTACAGTGTATCCATTATATGCTAAAATTAAAGTTATAAGTGTTACCAAGAAAGGAAAAAATAATGCTCGATAAATCTTATTTAAATGAAATAGAAAAAGAACTTTATAACCAACATTTAACAGTTGAAAAACAACTGAGTTCATTAAAAGTTCAAGATCCATATTCTGATCCTGAAAGATTATCCGATAATGCTGCTTCAGACGCAGACGCAAGTGAAGAAAGTAATCATGAAAGAGTAGAGGCTCTTGAAAAAACTTTACAGGCAAAACTTAATGATATTAAACATGCGTTGACAAGAATTAAAAATGGGAAATACGGTAAATGTGAAAATTGCGGATCGGTTATAGAAAAGGAAAGACTTTCTATAAAAATAACAGCAAATTTCTGTGTTAAATGCGAGATAAAACAGGAAAAATAAAACCGCAATTCTTCCTTGCTTCAATATGGGAAAAATTTCTGTAGTTTATGAAAATAAACATTATTTGGTACTTAATAAACCAACTAATCTCGTAGTAAATAAGTCCCTTAATTCACCTCAAGATACACTTCAAGATTGGATCTATAAACGATATGAAATATTCAAGCAAAAATCTGAATCGAACGATTTTTTTGATCGTTGTGGAATAGTACACCGATTAGACAAAGAGACTTCAGGATTGATTCTCGTAGCAAAAGATGAGTTTACTTTTATAAATCTACAAAATCAGTTCAAAGTAAGACTTGTACAGAAAGAATACTACACTTTGGTTTATTCTAAAATAAGTTATAGTGAAGGAGAAATAAACGCTCCAATAGGTAGATCAATTTCAAATAGAAGAAAATTTACTGTAATTAGTTCTGGAAGGGAAGCTTTAACAAAATTTTCGTTGATTAAGGTTTACAATATAAATGGTATGGAATTTTCATTATTAAATGTTAAACCGCTTACAGGACGTACTCATCAAATTAGAGTACATTTGAAATATATAGGATATCCGGTAGTAGGTGACAAATTATACGCTAATCCTAAGTTGTTGGTTTTAAGTAATAGTTTTTGTTCAAGACTTTTCCTTCATTGCCATTTTATTTCTTTTAAAGATCCTCAAATCAATAAACAGATTAATTTTTCATCCGATTTACCCAAAGATTTAAAAGAAATTATTAATCATCAAGATAATGATCAAAAATAATATTAATCATCGCATTAAAAAAAGAAATATAAAATACATTATAAATATAATATTACTATTAATACTAACAATATTTGTAATAATTATATATAGATTAAACAGTCATGATTCAATATTTTTTACAAATAATCGTATAAATGTTCTCCTTCAAAATGGTACAAGCAATTCTTTTCAAAAAGATCAAGTCACTTATATTATTTCTTATGACAAACATAAGGATTCTGCAATATTATTTGATTTACCGGGTGATTTATTATTAAGTGTTCCATATGGCTATGACGAGTATCCATTATCAAGTATTAGACCATTAGCTGATATCGATAAAAAAATATCCGGTCCGGAATTGATTTCCAGAAGCATTGAAACAACTTTTCATTTACCGATTGATATATATATTATCAATACAAAAAAAGTTAACTCTGATTCGGATTTTAAAATAATTAAAAATATAATTTCTTTTCCGAATTTATTTCTTATTAAAGATTTAAATCTTCAATTAATAGATAAGATCAGATTATACAGATTGTTTTCCAAATTAAGGCAAGATCAATTGGAATTTCATGATTTATTTAAAAAAGGAATTATCGAAGATATAATTATTGCTGATGGGTCTCAAAGAAAAAAAGTTAATATTTCTAAATTTGATGAACATTTTCAAAATTCTTTTCAGGATATAGATGTAAGAACGGAAGATGTAACTTTAAGAATTATCAACTCATCAGGACGTGATATGGTAGCTACTAATTTTTCTAAAATACTAGAAAGACTTGGTTCTAATGTTATTTTTATTGAAACAGGTAGAGATATTCAAAATTCTTCATGTATCATAAATTATTACAATAAAAATGTTACTACAAAAAAAATTTTTAATCTTATCTTGAAATCATATAATTGCCAAAGTAATTTTTTGGAAAATGAAACTAATCAAGTTGATATTGATATAATACTAGGTGAGGAATTTATTTTATGATATATGTTATTTTTGTAATCTTTATTTTATCTTTTATTTTAGCAATCAATTCTGTAAGAAAAGAAAGCAACGCTTTGAAGGAAATAAAAAACATAAAAATTCGTCCTAAAAAGAAACTGTCAGGCGTGATATTGTTCGTTAAAGAAAAAATTATTCATCTGAAGTCTTGAATTTCTTAGATGAATTTTTTAATGATTTTTTACGTTGAATCGGATTAATTGATTTATTTATAAAAGAAGGTTGATTTGCATATTTTTTCCCTCTTTTATTTTCTATTAAAAATACGGAAACCTTATTTTTTTGGATATTTTTGATGTATGACAAATACTCATTACCGGCTTTTAATAATACTATTAAACGAAAAGCAATATCATCAGGTAATTGCCCGATATAAAGTCCTTCATTAGTCCTAACTTCTACTGAATATTTTTTATTAATTAAACAGACTTCATTACCGATAGAGACTTTCAGAAGGACATTTTTAGGAGCTATTTTAGATAATACGATTGTTTTTGTTTTTCCTGGTTGTTCGATTAATTTACATGGAGAGATATGTGTTTTTGAGCTTTTTTTATGGTTATAGAATTTATCGTTTTCTGACAAAATGGTAATTCGATCTAGATTTTTTGTTGCAATATTATTGTATTTATCAATAATTAATATTTGTTTGTATATTTTTTTGGCTTGCGTGTAATTTCCGTTTTGGCAAAATGCATAGGCAAGTCGATTCAAAGCATCGATATTATGTGGTTGAATTTCGAGTATTTTTTTATTTATATCAATAGCCTTATTCCAATCTTCAATTAAAGCGGAATTAATAGCATTATTTGAGAGTGTAGATATATTATCCATGGTAATAATTTTAAGTAGTTTAAGCGAGATAGTTGAGAAATGTCAAGTAGATATATATAATAACCGAAAGATTACCCTAAAATATATGTCCGGTCATTCTAAATGGTCTAAAGTTAAACATCAAAAAGAAACAACGGATGCCATAAAAGGTAAATTATTTACAAAGTTAACAAAAGCCATAATTATTGCAGTTAAAAGCGGTCAAGGAAATATCAATCCCGATACAAATTTCAAACTAAGATTGGCAATTGAAAATGCAAAAAATTTCAATATGCCAAAAGAAAATATTAGTAGAGCTATAGAAAAATCTATAGACAGGGGAGAGTATGGTCAATTGGAAGAGAATATATATGAAGCGTTATATGGGGAAATTGGATTTATAATAGAAGCTGCAACTGATAATAATTCAAGAACCGTTTCTGATATAAAAAATATATTAGAAAGAAATAACGCAGTAATGGTATCTGCCGGAGCCGTATCTTATCTTTTCCAACGTTTGGGTTGCATTACTATAGATGCAAAATCAATTACTCAAAGTAATTTTGATAAATTTATTATGGAAACAGATGTAGCAGATTTTAATCAGGGTAGTAATTTTATCGATATTTATACGCTTCCACAAAATCTTCATGCAATCAAAATTGAAATTGATAAATATCAAGTAACAATATTAAGAATAGGTCTAATATATAAACCATATAACTATATTGTTCCAGCTAGTCAAGAAAAGTATGAAAAAATAAACACTCTTATAAAAATACTCAAAGAGAATGACGATATTCAGCATGTGTATACCAATTGTAAACTGAAAAATGAAATATAAAGTATGATGACGGAAATAATAACAAATTTTCAAAAAAAACTAACCATAATTATGTTTTTGGATAAACGTCAGCGGTTTTTAATCCAATCTTTAATATTGACTGCAGGAATTTTAGTTATTCAACAATATTTTAACGAATATAAGTTTATTTTAGCTGTTTTCATCTCATTTTTAACGTATATTCTGACAACATGGTCATTAAAAGAAGATATAAAAAAATATGAATGGATACTTTTATTTATTTTACCAGTATTACTTACTCTATCAGTTTCACTATTTTATTTTTTACTTCCTAATAGAGTCGTATATAAATCTATTGTGACAGTTTTTTTTGCAATATCTAGTTACGCCGTATTATTAATAGAAAATATATTTAATGTTGCTGTTGTCAGATCTATTCAACTTACTCGGGCGGCACAAAGCGTAGGAATGTTAATTTCTTTAATAATTATATTCTTATTCTCAAATATTATATATTCCTTCCGTTGGCCTTTTTATAGTATTTTCTTAATTACGACAATAATTGGATTTTTACTTTCATTGCAATCTTTATGGAGTGTAGATTTAGAAGAAAATATTTCTGAAGAATTACTCCAGATGACTATGATTACCGCTTTGGGGATAGGGGAGTTAGGAGCCGTTTTGTCGTTTTGGCCGGTACAAATTGCTACATATTCATTATTGATAACATCTGCATATTATATGTTGGTATCTGTGTTTCAGTTGAAACTATCCGGTCGACTATTCAGAAATTCAATAAAAGAATTTATTTATGTTTTTATATTTACTTTAATATTAACAATTTTTACAACATCATGGTCATAAATTTTTACTTTAAAATAAACAGGGAACAGGGGAATGTATCGAATAACCCAGGCTTAGATGTGATGTGATATATATTGATATAGTTAATAACCTATAATAATATTCCTATAGTATTGTGGATAAGTTTTCACAAAAGTTTATATTCCGTTTTCACGATACGAATATAGTAGATGCTCCCTTAGTCTCAATGTTCTTTTTTTATTTATGACTAAATTGAACAATATATTTATACATAAAAGTATTTGAACAGAGCGTCAATATGCTCTAATCTATGCTTAAAATGTCACTGAATTAAGTATATTTAGTATTTTATTAAAGGTAAGTGAAATTTAAAATACCCGAAACCTTAGATAAATATATGTCGCGTATGATTTTTTAGCCTTATTATTTGCAATATGAAGCGTTATAACAATCTAATTATAAGTTAAATTCACTCGATTATCTTCTATGAGATTGAATCTGTTTTTATAGATAAAGAAATAAATACTCTTAATCCAGCTTCAAATACATCGATTTAGCAAGTACTGACAGTCTAAATAGGAGAGTTATAAGAATATTATTTATACGTAAGATTAGCTACAAAATTTGATAATCGGAGCATATTAAAGGGCTAAATTGATTCATATATTTATTAATAGAAATCATAATAATTTAACAAATTTATTTTCTCTCATATAATATATTGAATGATGATAATTAGCCTTGAATATTTATAATTAGCCTATTAACAAGCTCTAATCTCTAATTATTTATACTATTTAAATAACCATTATCTACTACAATTTTAGCCTCAAAAATATTTAATTAGACAGTCAATACGCGCTAAATAATATATATAAATAAAATTGTTTGAGGCTCTTTTATTTTTAATATTACTAGATTTAAAATTCTATAATATTAATTAGCTTCAAAAATATCAATTTAGAGCGTTAATATGCGCTCTATTTCATTTATAAGTGTTTTTAAAATATATTAATATTGAATATTGCGTTCAACATTCAAATTAATAAAACTCTAAATTTATATTGAATGTGTGTTTGTTTAACAGTAATTTACTTAATAATCAGAGTCTTCTCTTTTGTATTTTGGTAAGAGTGTATTATTCAAAAGAGATAAAAATAGTCACGATCAATAAAAAATATAATCTAATATTTATAGTCAAGGGAATAATAAGATAACTCGTCGTACAATATATCTTTTGCGACTAATAATATGCGTATGCATCTCAAATTGTCCTTTTACCTCGTTTCAAACTTTTCCATTGTAATTATTTTTTTAAATTTTAAATTCTCCAAATTATTCATTAAAATATTTATTTTCCCTTTTTAGAAATTCTTAAAATAAAATAGTTTTTACAGTAACATCAGCAAATCTCAATTTATTGATGAATAACTCATCATTTAAATTATAATATTCGATTTTAAGGCCATTACAGTGTCTTGTTTTATAGCCTCAAATTATAAAAGTATAAGAACTATTTACTTGACTAAAAATTAGATATGTCGCAAAATCAAATTATGTCAATAATTGAAATGATTGATAAATACCTGGAATATTTGGAAATCGAGAAAAATAGTTCAAAATTAACAATTAGAAATTACAGACATTATTTAAACAGATTTGCCGATTATCTAAAAAATTTACCAAATTCCGTAACCGACCCGAGTAAAATATCTACTGATATAATCAGATCTTACAGATTGTTCCTTGCACGTTTTTATGATGAAAACAAATTACCTTTAAAAAAAATCACCCAGAATTATCATTTAATTGCTGTAAGATCATTTTTAAGGTACATGATCAGAAATGATATTCGTACATTAGCCGCCGAAAAAGTAGAACTGGGTCGGGCTGAAAGCCGTTCTATACTGTTTTTGAGCCGTGATCAAATAGATCGGCTTTTAAGCTCTCCTTCAATATCTGATGAAAAAGGTCTACGGGATAAAGCGATTTTAGAGACATTGTTTTCAACGGGATTAAGAGTTAGTGAATTAGTTTCCTTAAATAGAGATTCAATCAATTTTGAACGAGGAGAATTCGGTGTTAGAGGCAAAGGAGGGAAAATTCGGGTAGTTTTTTTGTCCGAACAGGCTGTTAATTGGATTAAACGGTATCTGGATACCCGAAAAGATGAATATAAACCATTATTTATCCGTTATGCAGGTAAAAAAGCTGATCCTCAACATCCTGATAAAAGTTATCGTCTGACTGTCAGGTCAGTACAAAGAATCGTTGAAAAATATACCAAAAAGGCCAAGTTACCTGTTCGGATTACTCCTCATGGTTTAAGGCATAGTTTTGCAACGGATTTACTTTCGGCTGGTGCTGACATCAGATCAATTCAGGAAATGCTTGGTCATAAAAATATATCTACAACCCAGATATATACTCATGTAACCAATCCACAGTTACGGGATATTCATCATAAATTCCACCATAAATAAACCTCATGGACACAATTGTTATTTCCGATTTGCATTTAACAGATAAATTTGTTGAACAACAATTTATTTATTTAAAAAATCTATTTCAGCAATACCATCGTATAATTATCAACGGTGATTTTTGGGACGGATACATCATTTCTGTAGAAGAATTTGTTAAAAGCAAGTGGAAAAAACTTTTTCCTATACTTAAAAAAAAGGATACAGTTTACATTTATGGTAATCACGATCATAAACAAATATGTAAAGGCTATGAAAAACTTTTTTCTAATTTTCAAGCAAATTCTGTTGATTTAGTTATTTACGGACAAAATTTTCATATAGAGCATGGAGACAGACTTTTAAATTCAAAATTTACCGAATTGGAAATGGTAAGATTGCTTCCGGTTACTGTTCGTAGATTAAATAGATTTTTATTTGAGGATTTATTCATAAAAATATTTAAAAAAAAATACAAACTTATACATCGAAATAAAAACATTTTTCAATTTAATTTATACAAAGATCGTTTAAGCGAAGATCAGATTCTAATATGCGGGCATACTCATTTGGCAGCTGATTTATTACATACTCGCTATATGAACAGCGGTTTTATCGGTTATGGTTACTGTCAATATATAAGTATCAAAAAATCTAAGATTGAGCTAATTGATACTTGTTATTAATTTCTTCACTAGCATCCAATAGGTTTTGAAATAAGCATGCAATATTTACCGGACCGATTCCTCCTGGATTTTTACTATAAAATGAGGTTTTAGCAGAAATTTGATCTATCTCATAATCTGTCCCTAATTTACCGTTAATATTTGTAATGCCAATACCGATTAAAATTGGTTTATTTTTCAGCATATCATGTCGTACAATATTCGGTTTGCCGACAGAGGAGACGATAATATCCGAATTAGAAATCAATTCTTCAATGTTTTTTGTCCTACTGTGGGCCAATTTGAATTGTATGTGATATTTAATCAATGTATTAATTATAGGTTGTCCACCTGCTTCTCCCCTACCTATAAGTAACATTTTTTTATTATTTAACCAATCAATTAGAGATAATTGACTGTTTTCTTTTTCTTGGCAGAATTCAAGCATTTTAAATAGAGCATTTGCTATGGGTGGAATGAATTTTGATCCGCCATTAAATCCGTCCACATCTTTCTGATTGACTATCAGATGATCCAAAAATGAGCTTTCAATAGATTGTACTGGTCTTTGGATTATTATCCCATGTATTTTTGCATCATTATTATATTTATCCGATAATTCGGTGAGATTTTTTTTTAAATATTTATCAACAGGTAAAATTTTTACCAATACTGATGCACCGATAACCTGGGCAAATTTCTTTTTGTGTTTAATATAATTTAATGAATCTTGGTTATTGCCTGCTAAAATCACTGCCAATGTAGGTATAATATTGAATGATTTTAACTTTTCAATTCTATAAATAAGATTTTTTTTTATTTTGTCTGAAATTAAACGACCGTTGATTTCCATTATTTCAAGAATATCATAAATTAAATAATGAATGGGAATAGACTAATCTGCTATATGCAGGTTCCGGCAGCGATATAATCGTCTTTATCTGAAAATCTCATTAAAATTACACCTTGCGTAGCTCGTGACAATTTCGGAATTGATTTAATCGGAAGTTTGACTATCTGACCCTTTATCGATGTTAAAACAAGATGCTCACATTCGGTAAATACCAATTGGGCACAGGCGATTTCACCTGTTTTTTGGTTGGTTTCCGCAACTTTTACACCTTTACCTCCTCTGTGCTGTTTAGGAAAATTTTTTACCGGGGTTTGCTTACCTTTACCTTTGGTTGTAACTGTTAGGAAAGTTAGATTTTCCATTTGACTGTTTATCACTTCCATGCTGACAATATAATTATCTTTGCTTAATTTAATACCTCTGACGCCTTGGGTAGCTCTGCCGGTGTGACGGACTTCTTTTTCGGAAAATTTAATTGATTGACCGTTGTGAGATACCAATAATACATCATCATTACCGGTGGACAGTTTTGCCCAGCATAAAGTGTCATCTGTTTCAAGTTTTATTGCAATAAGACCGTTGCGCC
>CAYUNW010000002.1:46604-69788 GCA_964446235.1 uncultured Gammaproteobacteria bacterium | reverse complement strand
TTTTTACATTTCCGTTTTTAGTAACCATTACAATATAGGAATATTCTGATTTAGAATTCTTGTTAAGAGAGTAAGTTAATACGCTGGTGATAGATTCGTTTTGATCAATATTAATCAAATTGACGATAGCCTGTCCTTTACTTTGACGTGTTCCTTCTGGTATGTCCCAAACTCGTAGTTGATAAACTTTACCTTTATCGGAAAAAAACAGTATCTGGTTATGGGTACTTGAAGACAACATATGTTCCAAAGCATCTTCTTCTTTTGTAGTCATTCCTATAACTCCTTTACCTCCACGGGCTTGGATTTTGAAAGTTTTAGGTGATTGTCTTTTGATATAACCTTCTTTTGTAATTGTAATAACGGCTTCTTCATTAGGTATAAGTTGTTCATCGGTAAATTCTCCAACTTTTGATTTGTATACTTTGGTTTTTCGTGGGTCTCCGTACTTTTCTTTTAACTTTTCTACCTCATCTTTAACCACTTTAAGTATTTTGAGTGGATGTTTTAATAGATCTTCTAGATATGCAATTGTTTCTCTAATCATCATCAACTCGTCTTCGATTTTTTGGCGCTCCAGGGCGGCTAGTTTTTTCAGTTGCATATCTAGTATTGCCTGAGCTTGTATTACGGATAATTTGAATTTTTCCATCAGTGATAACTTTGCACTTTCTACGTCTTTTGATTTTTTGATAATTTCAATTACCTCATCAATATTATCAACCGCAATTTTCAGCCCTTCCAAAATATGTTCACGGGCTTTAGCTTGTTTGAGTTCAAATTCGCTTCTTTTACGGACAATATTTTCTCGGTGAAAAATATATTCCTGCAGAATGACTTTTAAGGTTAATGTTTGGGGACTGCCTTTGATTAAGCCTACCATGTTGACCGGAAAATTTGTTTGCAAATCAGTATGTTTGAAAAGATTGTTCAGTACTTTTTTTGGTACTGCGTCGCGCTTTAATTCCACCACAACACTGATTCCATGTCTGTCTGATTCGTCCCGTAAGTCTGAAATTCCTTCTAATTTTTTATCTTTTACAAGTGAGGCAATTTTTTGGATTAATGTTGCTTTATTGACCTGGTATGGAAGTTCTGTGATGGAAATTGCTGATTTGCCTTGGCCGATATCTTCGATTTCAGCATTGGCCCTCATAACTATTTTACCTTTTCCTGTAAGATACGCATTTCTAATTTCGTTGATATCGTAAATATTTGCTCCTGTAGGAAAATCCGGACCTTTTATAAATTCCATTAATTCTTCAATTGTTACGTCAAATTCAAATCTTGTTTTATCTGTATTTGAAGCGTCATCATGATATTTTTCCAGTTTTGCTTTTTCGATCATGAAATTTATAGCTTCACAAACTTCCGTCAGATTGTGAGGCGGAATTTTCGTGGCCATACCTACGGCAATACCGTCAGAACCCATCAGTAATAAATTTGGCAATTTTGCCGGTAACCATACCGGTTCTTTTAGGGTATCATCGAAATTTGGGATAAAATCTACAGTTTCTTTATCTATATCAAAAAGCATTTCTTCGGCAATTCTTGCCAGTTTGACTTCCGTATACCTCATGGCAGCTGGCGGGTCGCCGTCTACTGAACCAAAATTACCCTGACCATTGATTAGAAGATAGCGCATCGAGAAATCTTGAGCTAATCTGACCAAGGCATCATAAACCGGCATATCTCCATGTGGATGGTATTTTCCTAAAACTTCTCCTACGACCTTGGCTGATTTAGTGTGTTTTGCATAGTGGCCTAAGTTCATTTGATGCATTGCATATAGGATTCTTCTATGAACAGGTTTCAATCCATCACGCACGTCAGGTAAAGCGCGTGAGACAATTACGCTCATTGCGTAATCCAAATAACTACGCTTCATTTCCTCAGTAATGGCAATAGGTATAATTTTTTCCATTAAATCAATTTTAGCTTCCGATTAAAACTACTAAATATGGAGCTATTAAAAGCGCTACAATTTGTACAATTTTCATCATCGGATTCAACGCTGGACCAGCAGTGTCCTTCAAAGGATCACCGACGGTGTCTCCTACTACACTTGCTTTATGCGCATCACTTCCTTTTCCACCAAAAAAGCCGTCCTCAATATATTTTTTACCATTATCCCATGCGCCGCCGGAATTGCACATAAAAAATGCAAGCATCAAACCGCTTACCACCACACCACCTAAAAATCCTCCCAAGGCTTGTGTACCCAAAAGTCCGGTGAGAACAGGTAAAAGTACCACAATCAGAGCCGGTATTACCAGTTCTTTTTGTGCTGCGGCTGTTACTATTTCAACTGCTTTGGAATAATCCGGGGAGGCTTTTCCACTCATAATTCCTTTAATTTCTTTAAATTGCCTTCTGACTTCTTCAACAACATCAAAGGCTGCGGTACCAACTGATTTAATCAGTCTAGAGCTGAATAGATATGGTAACGCCGAACCGATTAGTAACCCCACAAAAACTTTTGGTTGAGCAATATTTATGGATGAGAGACCAGTAGCTTCAAAATAAGTTGCAAAAAGTGAACTTGCTGCTACTGCTGCTGAACCGACGGCAAAACCTTTTGTTAAGGCTTTTGTGGTGTTGCCGACTGCATCCAAACTTGAAGTAACTTGACCGGCTTTACCTTTAAGTTTAGCCATTTCAACCATTCCCTGTGCATTATCGGCAATAGGCCCAAAAGTATCAAGAGACATGATGATACCTGTAGTAGCCAACATTCCCATTCCAGCCAGTGAGATTCCATAGAATCCTAAAAAGTGATAACCTACAAAGATTGTAATGGCAACTATAACTACGCTGACAAATGTACTTTCAAGTCCGATTGCCAATCCGCTGATTAGATTTGTTCCTGCTCCCGTTTGCGACGATTTAGCAATTTCCACAACCGGTTTTTCACCCGGACCTGTATAGTATTTCGTGACGTACAATAACGCTAACATTGATAATATTCCGGTAATTGCAGCATATCCTGCTTTTGGTTCACCTAATAAATAGGTAGCCAGCAGCATAAATATGACAATTGCAGATACGGCAGAAATGATGAAACCCCTGATTAATGGTTTAATTGGATCTTCATTATCATTTTTTGCTTTAACAAAAAAAGTACCCAAAATTGAAGTTAAAATTGCCCCGGATCTAGCTAAAAGTGGAAATACTACTCCTTTTAAGCCAAATATCGATCCTCCAAGAATCATTGCGGCAACAATGGTTAAAGCGTAAGATTCGAAGACGTCTGCTGCCATGCCGGCACAATCCCCGACGTTATCTCCCACGTTGTCTGCAATAACAGCCGGATTTCTAGGATCATCTTCAGGTATACCTTTTTCTACTTTTCCAACCAGATCTGCTCCTACATCTGCTGCTTTGGTAAAAATTCCTCCACCTACTCTCATAAACAATGCCAAAAGCGCTGCACCAAATCCATAGCCTACTAATACATCGGTTGCCATTTTTGCTACCATTTCCGGTCCAGAGGAAATATAGGAAAAATAAGCCCACATATAAATTAATGAAACTCCTAATAGACCTAATCCAACAACCAGCATTCCGTTTACTGTACCGGCACCAAAAGCAATTTTCAAAGCGGGATTGAGCCCAAATTGTGAGTTATATGCCGTTCTGACATTTGCTTTAACAGCTATCCACATACCGAAATATCCGATAATCGCACTGAAAATTGCTCCCATAAAAAAAGTGATTGTAGTACCAACTCCAAGACCAAGATAAATCAAAGTTCCGATTAATGCCATAAATATTGTTACTACCTTAAATTGCCTTTTTAAATATGACATAGCCCCTTGGCTGATAGCGTCGGCAATTTTTCCTAATTTTTTATCACCTGCTTTTTGTGCAAGCACATTTTTTGATAAATATAAACCATAAAAAAGAGCAATTAAGGCAGTAATCGGGGCAGTAAAAAGTGCAATAAGCTGTATATCCATATATCCTTTCATTAATAACTTTATAATTTATATTTTGAATACATATTATATATCCAAATTAGCAGTTTTTGCATGTGTTTGTATAAAACGTTTACGGGGTGCTACTTCATTTCCCATAAGCATTGTAAAAGTTTCATCCGCCAAAGCAGCATCTTCCACTGTCACAATTTTTAGTAATCTGTTTTGCGGATTCATGGTTGTCTCCCATAATTGATCAGGGTTCATTTCTCCAAGACCTTTATATCTTTGGATTGAAGGTGTGATTTTGGTTGTTGCGCTTTTTAAAATTTGATCTTTTTCGTCATCTGTAAATGCATATTTGATTTCTTTACCATGCTGAATTTTATAAAGAGGAGGTTGGGCAACAAAAAGATGATTATTTTGGACAATGTAGGGTAAATGTCTGTAGAAAAAAGTTAAAAGTAATGTCCGGATATGTTCACCGTCAACATCTGCGTCCGTCATTATGATAACCCGATGGTATCTTAGTTTATCCGGATTTAAGGAATCAGCAATACCCATGCCTAAGGCTACTACCAAATCTTTGATTTCTGCAAACTCCAGTACTTTATCTAACCTTGCTCTTTCTGTATTAAGGATTTTTCCTCTTAGGGGTAAAATTGCCTGAAATTTACGTTCTCTACCTTGTTTGGCACTGCCTCCGGCTGAATCTCCTTCAACAATAAAAAGTTCGGATTGACTGGGATTTTTACTTTGACAATCTGCTAATTTTCCGGGTAGCGATGCTCCTTCAAGAGCACCTTTTCGAATGATAGCATCTTTAGCAGCTCTGGCAGCCAATCTTGCTTTTGCCGCAAGATATATTTTTTCCATTATTTTTCGAGCGTCTTGAGGATGTTCTTCAAAATAAATATCCAAAGCTTCAGAGACAATTGTTTGAACAACCGGTTGAATTTCAGCATTACCCAGTTTAGTTTTTGTCTGACCTTCAAACTGTAGGTGTTGGGATGGCATTTTTACGAAAATAACTGCCGTTAAACCTTCTCGAGTATCTTCGCCAATGAAGTTCTCATCACCGTTTTTTGTAGCGCCAATTTTTTTAGCATAGTCATTGATACATCGGGTTAATGCTGTTTTAAATCCGGTTAAATGGGTTCCGCCTTCGATTGTATTGATTACGTTTACAAAACTTTCTACATTTTCATTGAAACCGTCATTGTATTGAATAGCTACTTGGACTTCAACATTTCCTTCTGATTTTTGAATATAAATCGGATCGTGAAGTATATTTTTATTTTTATTTAAGGATTGTACCAGAGAATTTATGCCACCTTCGAAATAAAAATGTTCTTCGTTAATACTTCTTTTGTCATACAGATGAAAATGAATTTTTGGCACTAAATAGGCTCTTTCTTTAACTAATTTTTTAATATCGCTGAAATTTGAACTTATTCCTTGCGTAAAAATTGATTTATCCAATTTAAAAAGAGTAAAGGTACCTGTTTTGGGAATATCCAAATAGAAAAACGGAAGATAGTTTTGAATTGGATCAGGATCTTTATCCCGTGAAAATTTATCTAGATTATTTTGCGGTTTACCTTTTGAATAATCCTGTTTATATATGCTATTATCACGAAATATTTTTACTGTTAATTCAGTTGATAAAGCATTTACAACCGAAGCTCCGACTCCATGTAATCCTCCTGATACTTTATATGCCCTAGAGTCAAATTTTCCTCCAGCATGCAGTTTGGTCATTACCAACTCTAAAGCTGATATTTTATATTTGGGATTTATATCAACAGGTATACCTCTTCCATCATCAAGTATAGCTACAGAATCGTCCTCTTGGATAGTAATCCAAACATTTTTTGCATATCCGGCTAGGGCTTCATCGACGCAATTGTCTATAATTTCTGTTATGCAGTGATGTACACCCCTGATATCCGTAGAACCAATATACATTGCCGGTCTTTTTCTAACTGGTTCCAATCCTTCCAATACTACAATTTGATCGGCTGAATAGTCATTGCCGGCTTTATTTGTAGCTTCGGATATGTTTTTTACCTTTACCATAGAGTAATTATATAGAAGGGTTTATGCTTTATCAAGAGTAAACCGGGAACACTTTTTTTGAATTCAATTAAACTTTGGGAAGCTTAAAAAAAGATTATCCATTACAAGTTTAAGATTGATATTGTTCTTAAGTAATTGTGATGCTTTTTGAATATTGTTTAATATTTTGGCAAAATTTTTTTTATTCTTCATATCATCAAAATTCTGTTGTTCTAGCATTTTCGATATAAAAATACTCATTTCCATGAGAAATTTTTCTGCTTCCTGCTTAGTCTTAAATTTAGCTGTTACAAATTTTATTTTGTCAGCGTCATTTGAATTGATAATTTCAAGAAATATTTTTCCGTTTTCTTCTGATTTATAATCATCAAAGTAATTGATAGTTTTATCTATTTTTAAAACGCATCTTGATTTAATTGTCGGAATGACAGTTTCGATATTATTCGTAACTAATAAAAAATAATTATGAATATTTGGTTCTTCTAACACTTTTAGAAGCGCATTTTGAGCTTCTATCGTTGCTTTGTCGAAATCCAGTATAATAAAAAGCCTATTATCGGATAAATTCGGCTTTATGGACATAATTTTGGATATTTCCCTTACTTGGTCTATACCAATGGAAATTTTAGGGTTAATCACAATATTTTCAAATTCTGAGATTTTCAATTTATTTGCAAGCGTTTGGATATAGTTATCAATAAATATTTTATCTTTTGATAGTAATAAAACTGCTTGATTATTCATTTCATTTTTCTTAAATTTTTCAATCCGTTGACAAAGACGTAATAATACAGGGATAATAATATCATAAAATTCTGCCCATATGAGTATAAATAATCATTTATTGGATGTCTTAAAAGATGAAAATATTATTACCGAGGATAAATATAACGAGATTAAAACCCTCAGTATAAATTCCGACAGGAACATTGAAGAAATTCTTGCATCAAAATACTCTATACCACCTGACGATATCCTTATGGCAAAAGCAAAGGTGTTTCATGTTCGCTCTATAAAATTATCAGGAAAAGGAATATCACCTGAAATCCTAAATTTTATTCCCGAAGCAGTAGCCAGAAAATATCTGGTTATTCCTTTTGATTATGATAAACAAAACGGTCAACTATCTTTGGCGATGGTTAATCCAACTGATTTGCCATTGTTGTCTTTTTTAGAACAAAAATCAGGAAAATCGATCGTTCCGTTTCTTGCTGATAGAGATGAGATAATTCAGAAAATCGAATCAGAATATTCACAAGGTTTGGCTGTCGAAGTCAGCGAGGCTTTAAAGGAAACGACAATAGATAAAGTACAGACTTTGGACGCAAATGAATTAAGTAAAGTAATCAAACAAGCCCCAATTTCCAAAATAGTATCTACTATTTTGGAATATGCGATGAAAGCCAGGTCTTCGGATATTCATATAGAACCAGAGGAAGCCCGTACCAGAATTCGTTACCGTATTGACGGTATACTTAATGAGAGGCTTGTTTTGCCAAGAAATGTCCATGATGCTGTAGTTTCTAGAATCAAAATTCTCTCCGATATGAAAATTGATGAGAAACGCATACCTCAGGACGGCCGTTTCAATTTTAAAATTGGTGAAGATGAAGTTGATCTTAGAGTTTCTACATTACCAACGGTACACGGAGAGAAAGTAGTGATGAGACTTCTTAAAAAAACCGGAGGAATACCAGATCTGCCTTCTTTAGGACTAACCGGATTATCACTTAAGATTTTACATCAAAATATCACCAGACCACATGGAATAATCTTAGTTACCGGTCCAACAGGATCTGGCAAGACGACTACTTTATACTCAGTACTCTCACGCTTAAATACCGTAGGTGTAAATATAGTCACTCTTGAAGACCCCGTTGAGTACGAAATTGTTGGTTTAAATCAAGTTCAGATTAATCCACAGGCAGGTTTGACTTTTGCTTCTGGTTTAAGATCTTTTCTGCGTCAGGACCCTAATATAATTCTGGTCGGAGAAATCCGGGATGGAGAAACTACAGCCCTTGCCGTACAGGCTGCTTTAACCGGTCATTTAGTATTTTCCACACTTCATACCAATAATGCTTCAACCGCAATTCCTAGATTGTTGGATTTAGGTGCTGAACCTTTTTTGATAGCTTCGGTTTTGAATGCTGCTATGGCTCAAAGAATTGTCAGAAAGATATGCTCCTCCTGCAAAGAATCTTATGTACCGCCTGCGGAGATTATCAATGAATTTAAAGCTGCTTTAGGACCATTATATCCTCAAGAAAAGAATCAAACTTTATTTTATAAAGGAAAAGGCTGCAAGGAATGTAATAATACCGGTTATCTAGGTAGAGTTGGAATATTTGAAATTATCAATATATCAAGTCAAATTGCCAAACTTATTCTTCATCGGTCTTCAGCGGAAGAAATCGAAAAACTGGCAATTTCCGAAGGTCTGATTACTCTAAAACAAGATGGTTATTTAAAAGTCATAAACGGAATCACAACTTTAGAAGAGGTACATAGGGTTGCGCAGGAATAATATGAATATTACAGATTTATTATCTATTACTGTTCAAAGAAAAGCGTCGGATTTGCATTTATTAAGCAATCATTTTCCTACGATCAGAATCAATGGAGAATTACATAACTTGACGACTTTACAGATTTTGGATCCAAAAAATTTAGAGCAGATGGTTTTTGATCTTCTAAACTCATCACAAAAAGAACTTTTGATCGCCAATAAAGAGATAGACTTTTCTTCAATGATTAAGTCGGATAATCTTGAAACCAGATTTCGGGGGAATGCTTACTACCAAATGGGTACAATCGCCGCATCATTTCGGGTAATTCCTTCAAAAATAAATACGATTGAAGAATTGAAATTGCCACCATTGTTTCATGAATTTTCCAGACTGAGGCAAGGTTTTGTTATTGTCTCTGGAGCTTCTGGACAAGGGAAATCGACGACACTGGCATCTATCATAGCTGAGATTAATTCAACAAGAAATGTCCATATCGTGACGATCGAAGATCCTATAGAACACGTGTATCCTAAAAGTAAAGCTATAGTATCCCAAAGGGAAATGTATCAGGACACTCATTCTTGGAATAATGCCTTAAAAAATATTTTAAGAGAAGATCCTGATGTTGTACTGATTGGCGAAATGCGTGACCATGATACTGTTGCTTCTGCTTTGACTATTGCTGAAACAGGACATTTGGTATTTTCTACACTACATACAAATTCATCCGCTCAAAGTATCGATAGAATTATCGATATATTTCCTTCAGGTGCTAGAGATCAAATAAAAATGCAATTGTCGATGGTTTTATCTGCTGTTATTACCCAAAGACTGGTTCCGACACTTACAAACGAAAGAATTCCCGTAACTGAAATATTATTGGGCACGCCCGGTGTAAAAAATACAATTAGAGACGGTAAAACCCATTTGCTAGACAATATCATTCAGACCTCAAAGGATATGGGCATGATTCTATTTGAAGATAATTTAAGACAACTGGTGGAACAAAATATTATATCGCACGAAACGGCATTGGATTACGCATTCAGACCGGAAAGATATTTACAGTTTATCCAAAAATAAATATGCCTCAATTTTCTTATTATGTAAAAACATCAGAAGGTAAAACACTGAAAGGTTTGGTAGAGGCAAAAACAATCAAACAGGCAGTAGATTTATTGCATCAGAAGAGCATGTTTGTTATCAGTATTAAAGAAAACATGAAATCTTTAATGCCCTTTCAAGGTAGTTCCGCTTCGATTAATTTCAACGATTTAGTCCATTTTACACGGCAATTAGCAACGATGATAACCGCCGGGTTGACATTGATTGAAGCTTTATCAATATTGGAACAGCAATTAAAAAAACCAAAGTTAATCAAGCTTGTTGATGAGATTGAAGAAGAAGTTCGAGGGGGTAAATCATTTGCTACAACACTTGAAAAATATCCGAAAATTTTTCCGCCAGTTTATTTGGCGCTGGTAAAAGCCGGAGAAGCTTCGGGAAAACTGGATGTAATTTTAGCCAGACTTGCTGATAACCTTGAAAAATCAAAAGAATTTAAAAGTAAAGTCAAAGGGGCATTAGTTTATCCGGTAATCGTAGTTGTAGGGATGGTTACCGTTTCTTTTATAGTGATGACAGTAGTTGTTCCCAGACTTACAGCTTTATACAGTGAATTTGATGCAGAACTGCCTTTACCGACGCAGATTTTGATGACGATATCTAATTTTATGATTCAATCCTGGTGGCTGGTAATCGCATCTGTAATAGTTGGAGGACTAGTTTTTATGAAATGGAAAGATACCGATGCTGGTAAACATATTATTGCACATATCACATTGAATTTACCTGTATTTGGTACTCTTATCAAAGAATCGACACTTGTTGAGTTAACCAGAACTTTATCAATACTTATCGATGGTGGCATACCGATATTGACGGCACTTCAAATTTCTCAGGATGCTACCAATAATGTTTATTTCAAAGAAGCATTTCAAAAAGCCGGAACCTTAGTTGAAAAAGGCTATCCCCTGTCCGAACCTTTAATCGAAAATAAATTATTCCCTCCGATTTTAGGACAAATGGTTTCCGTTGGAGAACAAACCGGAAAAATCGGCGACTCATTATTCAAATTATCTAAATATTTTGAAACGGAAGCTGAGGCTGCCGTACGTACCTTGACAACCATGATTGAGCCACTTATCATGGTTGTATTAGGACTAGGTGTTGGCTTTTTAGTCATGGCAGTACTTTTACCGATTTATTCATTAACGGCAAAATTTTAAATCAAAGGGGGTGAGTAGATAAATGCAACAAAAAGGATTTACCCTTATCGAACTTTTGATAGTTATCGCGCTTTTAGGCGCTTTGGCTGTCGGACTACTCGCTACAGTGGACCCTTTTGAACAGTTGAAAAAAGGAAACGATACATCTACCAGAAATACGGCTTCGGAATTATATAATTCTTTTATCAGATTTTATGCATCCAAAAATGCTTTTCCATGGTCTACTGATATTGTCGCTATGCCAGCAAATAACTTTGACATGACTGATGAGGCAAGTACCGGTCATATTTTGAAAGTTGTCACTGCAGGAGAATTAAAAAGTGACTTTGTCAAACTGGCAGGTTCAGGTTCCCTTGGATCAATTTTTGTAACATCTGAAGCAGATGTAGCTACAGGAGCAAGGCAAAACGTAGCAGTTTGTTTCCTGCCTGGATCAAAATCATTTCAATTACAGGAAAATACGAAATATGATTCAGATGGTCAGGATGGCACAAATTGTAAAAGTACAGATGGTGCCAGTGATTGTTATTGGTGTATAAAATAAGGTGGAAAGAATTAAGAACTGGATAACAATATTTTTGATTTTGTCGGTTTTTGGAAATATATATTTTATAAACCAGATAAAAAGTATTTATGGCGGAGATTCGGGAGATTTGGTCTCCGCCATAATTTCCCAAGGTGTACCACATCCCCCGGGATATCCTCTTTTTACTTCTATCGGAATACTATTCAATCAGATGATTCCAGTCGGAACAAATGCTTGGAGAGTATCGTTTGTATCTTCTATATCTTCTCTTCTATGTCTTATATTTTTATTTTTAACTTTAAAATTACTGACAAAAAAATATTTTTTATCTTTTGTGACCACTTGTATTTTTGGTTTGACTTATCCTGTATGGTTATATAGTGAAGTTGCAGAAGTTTTTGCTTTGAATAATTTATTCACTACGCTAATTATATTTATCACATTTTTGCTTTATAAAACAAAAAAGAAAAAATACTTTCATCTTTTGATTTATATAATAGCTTTAAGTTTATCCCATCATCATATAATTTTATTTATTCTTCCGGCAATTTTTTATCTACTTACAAAAGTTAAAATAAGTATATACAAACGGGATTATCTGTATTCGGGTATATTTTTTTTTGCAGGCTTATCTTGGTATTTGTATTTCCCTATATCCGTAAAAACAATACCGGATTATACTTGGTTGGCAAGTAAGTCTGTTTCTGATATTTTTTGGGTTGTTTCCAGAGCGGGATACGGTAGTTTTTATTCATCAGCAAATATTTCTCATCTACCAGTATTTAGGCTTATAAATGTATATACCGGAATATATTTTATATATCAGGATTTCAGAATTTTAGGGCTGATTTTTATATTTTCCGGTTTGATATATTTTTTTAAAACAAACAGATATTTCCTTTCTTTTATACTGATAGGGGTTTTGTTACAAATTTTTTTCTTATTTTATGCATCTTTTCCATTATCCGATAATTTTTATGTCGCGACTTTCGAAAGGTTTGTCCAACCAATTTATATTTTCATGTCCATACTATTATTGGGTGGTATTATTATAGTCACGGAAAAATTCAACCAATTTCTTTTTAAAATAAATCTTAAAAGAAAAATCTATATTTATATCTTTTACTTTTTTTTAATAGCTTATCCTTTAGGTTTATTTACTCTTAATTATCCGAAAATTTCCATATTGAAAAATGATTTTTCTCCAGATTATCTGGGTGAGGATATTCTTAATTCCATCCCAGAAGGACAAAAAAGCATTTTGCTTATCATGAGTGATACTCCCCTATTCAATACTTTATATGTATATTATTCCCAAAAAAAGTGGCCGTGGATAGATTTAATACATTATTCCAAATTACAAAATCCTAGATTTTTAACTTATATTAAAGAATTGTATTCACATTTGAAATTCGATAAATACCAAGGTGATCCACAAAAACACTTGCAGAATTTTATCTACGCTAATGATGAATATGCAATCTATTCTAAATTTTCCTTTAATTCCTCTCAAGGTAAATGGATGCCCTACGGATTGATTTTCCGTTATTTCCCATCGGAAAATGAAATTAGTATAGATAAAATTATTGAAGAAAATATCAAACTGTGGTCAAAATACCGGGATCCTTTAATGGGTAGTTTGTCAAAATATCAAAACATGATGATATCCGATATAAAGGAATATTATGCCCTAGGACATCAAGAGTTGGGATTTTTAGCTATGGAATATAAATCGTATGATACTGCTGAAAAACATCTTTTAGCTTCCGAAAAATTGAATCCGTTGGACAATGATATACATAATTTATTGGTTAGAATGTATTTGCTTCAAAAAAAATGTGAGAAAGCAAAAGAATTTGCCGATAAAAAAAATACGATTCATAAAAATAATTACGATGTATATTTATTGTATTCTGTAATTTATAAAGATTGTTTTGAGGATGAGGTTAAAGCAAATTATTTTTTCGATATTTATAGGAACAAAAGAGCTGAGAAAGAAACAAAGTTAGAAAAGCTGTAATCATACTTACCTCTGATATTACTTTACCGATTTCAAAATATTTTGGTATATATTTAAATTCGATAATATTATTACCTTTTTCAATTAAAATCGCTCTTTGATTCAGATTAACGGTTAAGATTTCTGATTTAACTCCATTTACAAAAGCGTTCCAACCGGGATAATAACTGTCTGCTAATACTAAAAATCCTGTAATATCGGTTGACGCAGAAATTTGTATATTATTGTGCGTTGATTTATTAATTTTCACTTCAGTTGGCTTTATGTCATAGTTTGATGTTTCCAATTTTTTATCAAGAACTAAGACCGTGGGGCTATTGAAGTTTATATCTGAATCGAACAATCTGATAATATCTTCATATGTTTTTACATAGATACTGTTATATGAAATATAGCTTCTAGGAAAAGCATTGGAGTTTTCATAAATATTATAATCCTTATTATTTGTTGATATTGATTGAATTTTTTTATATTCTTTTTCAGTAATATCAAATCTACTGATTAAATATTTTGTATGGGAAAAATTTATGGCATTTTTTGATATTGCACTTAAGGAAGCTACTTTACTAATCTTGTCGATATCAATAGTATTGATCATTCTTGAAAAGTAAGACAATTTATTCGGTATTAAACCACCGGTATAGACATTAGTATTTTTGATATCAAAAAAAATATTATAATTCTGCATTAGATAATTTTTTTCAGATTCATATTGGCTAATATCAAGCCAACCTTTATTGAGAAATATTTCATTCCAGCTTTCTATAGCTCCTACGCTTAGAATTCTACCATCGTTATTGTTTATATATTTTAAGGATTTTGAGGGGGTTAACCAAAAAGAAAATTTTGACACAGGTGGATAATTATAGGAAAAATTAAATATATCTAGAAATGAAACAAATATCAAAAGATAAATTGAAACTTTAATTAAACTGGCATACTTTAATTTTAGTTTTGAAATATATTCAAATATTAAATCGATAAATTGAACGAATAAAATTACTAGGGAAAAAAAGGTCAGAATTATATATTTTGAAGGAACTCTGAAAAAATTGAATGGCGGTAAACTGAATAAGAAATATATCGGTGAATATTTGCCAAAAACCAAAAGTAAAGAAAGAAAAAATATAATTATGAATGGTTTTATTTTTTTAGTTTTGAAGAATAAAACAGAAATAGCAGCTATAAACGGGAATATACCGATATAAGCCGTATTTTCCCAAAATATACCCCAATCATTTTGAAATGCCGGATAACTTCCGTTTTGGGGGCTGCCGAAATAATACGGAAATATAAAGGTAATAAGATGTCTTATAGGATATGGATATGCGGTAACCGATTGGAAATCCAAGCCCTGATTTCTTGTTGACTCTTTCCATAATTCAAATGTTGGAAATAATTGAATTGCTGCTAAACCGAGAGTAAATATGAGCGAAATTATGATAAAAATAATCTTATATTTAAAAAAAGTAATTCTAAAATTTCTTTGATGAATTAGACGAATAATTAGATAAAGTAGAATTCCAATAATTGTGATAAATGTAATATAAAAATGGCCGGCAAAAATCTGTTGTGATATTAAAAATGATAATAAAATTGAATTTTTATAATTTGATTTCTCTATTAATTTTTTAAATGACCAGAACACAAAAGGCATCATTGATAAAGTTTGTATCAAGTTAAAATGATTAAGGTGTACGCTGAAATATCCGGAAAATGAAAAAATTAAAGAACCTACAAGTGAAGCTGTTGAAGAAAATTTCATTGATTTTGTAAAAATATAAAAACCTACAAAAGAAGTGCAAAAAATAAATAAGAGACTAATATTATATGCCAATACAAAAGGCAAAAATTTGAATAATATTAAATTCAATAGATAAAAAGTACCGATTTGTCCTTCGGCTAGCACCGGAAAACCTGTACCGATATTTTGATTCCATAAAGGCCATTCATTGGCTTTTAGGGATTCTGACAGAAAATATTTGAGAGGTAAATTAAGATGTAATACATCACTTAAACCAAAATCTGGTATCATGAATACTGAAAACTCGGGATGAAATAATCGGCCGAAGAAAACGGATAGGAATACAAAATATATTATAATAATTATTATATTTATTAGTTTTGATGTTTTCATATAACCTTATAACACTTTTTTTTTCGATTCTTTTGACAACTTTTAATTTGGGTTATTTTAGCTTTCAATCTTTGGTGTTGCTTATAATTTTTTATATTAACTTATTATTTTTATTTTTCAATCCGATTAAAATATCAAAAATTTATACTACTATTACAGCATCCTATTATCTGATAATTATATATTCCCTATATTTATTTTACGATGGAGGTATTTATCAATCGAATTTAATATATATATATTTTATAAAATTGATCTCATATACTGGATTAATTTTTATTTTGTCTTATTTATCAATAAATAAGAAGATTCTTCATCACTTTAAAAATAGGTTTTATATTTTATTATTATTTGCCTTTTTAATCAGAATTTTTATGATTTTATCATCACCAACCCCAAAAATTGATGTATATCATATGTTAAAACAAGCTCCTCAATTTTTATTACAAGGGATTAATCCGTATTCTGCAGAATATACAAAAGTATACAAAACCCCTTCTGATTATTTTACGTATTGGCCTTTTGCATTTTTATCCCAGATTCCTTTAATAATATTTCTTAAAGATCCGAGATTTTTACTAAGTATTTTTGATATATTATCGGCAATATTGTTATATAAAATCGGTAGAAAATCCAGACTATCTGAACTATTTTCTCTAATGTATTTATACAGGCCAAATTCTAATTTTATTATTGAACAATCGTGGCTTGCATCTTTAGAAACAATTCTGTTCTTTTTATTAGTATACGTGTTGGTATTAAAATCCAAAATAACCTTTAAAAATTATATTTTAAGTTCTTTTCTGATAGGTCTTATGACTTTAACAAAATTTCAATATGCGATTTTATTTATAATTTTTATATCTTTATTCAAAAGAAAAATAACTGCAATAATTATTTATTTTTTAACATTATTCGTATTCTTGTATCCGTTTATTATTTGGGATTTTACGAGTTTTTACCAGGATACCGTTGGATATTTTATCAAACCATTGAGTCAATTCATCTCTGCTCCTGTTCATTCTAGTATTACATTAAATACTTTGTACTATATTTTAAGTGGTAAGGATTTTAATTGGTATATTCCCATTTTTTTTGTTATGTTTATTACTCTTTTGTTAATCCGTCAACTGAATATTACTAAAAGATTAAAAAGCGATACAAAAAGAGTTGAAATTTTTATTTATATGAGTATATTGTTATTTATGTCGCATTTTTTATTTTCTGCCCACGTTTTTATAAATTATTATTATGTTATAACCTCTTTTTACATTTGTTTATTAACAATTCAAAGTAGAAAAATTGATTTAAATGGCTAATTTTAATTTCATTATAATTTTTATACTTGGATTATCTGTCGGTTCTTTTCTGAATGTTCTGATTGACCGCTTACCAAAAAACATAAGTGTTACAAAAGGTAGGTCCAGATGTGATTTTTGCAAACACATGTTGAGATGGTACGATCTTGTACCGATTGTTTCATTTTTACTTTTAAAAAGAAGGTGCCGGTATTGTCATAAAATTCTTTCATATCAATACCCGTTAATTGAAATAATTACCGGATTGATATTCTTATTATCTTATAAGTATTCTATTGACTTTACACAATTTCTGTTAAACTCCGTAGCATTCAGCGGATTTCTAGTGTTGTTTATGACTGATGTAAAATATAAGATTTTACCGGATCAAATAATAATCTTTTTATTAGTAGTTACTTTATTGAATATCACAATTTTCCCTCAAAATTCGTTTTTGAATTATTTATTGTCAGCTCTGGTATATTATTTAATTTTTCTATCTATCTATTTATTTACAAAAGGTAGAGGTATGGGTTTTGGGGATGTGAAACTAGTGTTTCTTTTGGGATTATATCTTGGTTATCCAAAAGTAATAGTCTCCTTTTATCTTGCTTTCTTGACAGGAGCGTTTTTTTCTTTGATACTGGTATTTATTGGCAGGAAAAAAATGAAAAGTACTATCGCCTTTGGTCCATTTTTAATTTTCTCTGCAATAATTAGTAATTTTTATGGATTGGAATTATTCAGTGTATTACTAAACTTAATCGGTTTATAAATACTATGCTTAAACTGCTAAGCAAAAATCAAGGATTTACCCTAATCGAACTGATGACGGTAATGGCTTTGATAGCAATTATATCTGGAGCACTTTGGGGAAATTTCTTTACTTCTCTAGGTAAAGGTAGAGATTCAAAAAGAAAACAGGATTTGGACTCAGTTGCAAAAGCTCTTGAAATTTATTATTACGATAACAAAAGATATCCTGCTACATTGCCCACTCCAGGATATAGATTCGAGCATCCTTCAGACAGCAATGTGATCTATATGCAAAAATTTCCAGGTGATCCACAATTACCAGCACAGACTTATTGTTATACTACTGATGTAAATGGAACGTATTATAAATTATATGCTAATCTAAATAATGATGATGATGCTTCCAGATTATCACCATTGGTAAACTGTTCTGGTCTGGAGTATGATTATGGTATATCAAGCACCAATACCACACCGCAATGAAAAATAATACTAATACTGTTAAAGGTTTCACTCTTGTTGAAATATTGGTAGCTATAGGTGTTATTGCTTTGGCTATGGCAGTATTATTTCCGAATTTTATGGGTATCAGACAAAGAGCCAGGGATGCCCAGCGAAAATCAGATCTTTCTCAACTTCAAAAAGCATTGGAATTATATAAACTCGATCAGGACCCTCCAGCCTATCCCACGTCTATGGATACATGCGGAACTTGCTGGTCATCAAACGGCATTGGTGATCCATGTCCGACGGGTAATGTATACATGAAGAAATTACCTTGTGATCCCCAGAATCCAACACCATATATTTACAAATCAGGGACTGATGTATTGCAATACTCATTGTATGCGTGTTTGGAAAATCTTCAGGATACGGACAAAATGGTGACGCCTGAACCTACTTGTTATAATACAACTGGGGCTAGTTATTATTTAACGGAACCATGAAAAAAATATGAAAAAAATTATAGGATTTACTTTGATAGAATTATTGGTGGTAATTTCCATAATCTCAATATTATTAGCTTTAGGGATGAGCGGTTTTACTACCGCCCAGAAAAAAAGTCGGGATTCCAAACGGAAAGCAGATATAAAATCCATCCAGGCGGCAATGGAGCAATATTATTCGGTATGTAATTATACGTATCCGGTATTTGCCAATATTGAAATTCCAACAATTGTGTGCCCAAATCCTTCAATTGCGATTTTACCTACCGTTCCGGAAGATCCCAGAAACTCACCTTATTTTTGTCCTACTCCATTTGATACGAATTGTGTTGCCGATCAATATAAAATTTGCACGGTTCTTGAATCTGAAGCGACAAGTGAGTTTTGCGTCATCAATCAACAGTGATTATGAAAAATAGTAATTTAACCGAAGGATTTACACTTATTGAAATTCTGGTGGTAGCAACCATCATCGGTCTTCTCACCACAGTAGGAGCTACCGGATTTCAATCGGTGACCAGAGGTGGCAGAGACGCATTAAGGAAGGCTGATTTGGAACAAATCAGATCTGCTATGGAAATATACAAGTCGGAAAACAATCACTATCCTACTCCTACGGGAGGATTTCCGGATATTTCTAGCGACTATATTAATCCTTATCCAGATGATCCCAAACCGTCAATATATAAGTACTATTACAACCAAACAACAAGTTTAGATTATGAATTATGTGCCCATCTGGAGAACGGTAATGACATTGACGATTTCTGTGGTGGAATAAATAATTGTGATGCAAATCCTTCGGATTCATTAACGGTTAAATGTAACAAACGAACGGTTAATCCATGAGCAAGGCATTCACTTTGATAGAACTTATAATTACCGTATCTATTATAATGCTGATATTTTCATTAAGTATGGCCGGTTATGGTAGGTTAAGTAACCGTCAGCTTTTGATCTCAAACGGCCAAAATCTAAAAAATATATTAAGGGATATTCAATCCAGAGCATATACCAATGAAGTTGATTGCAATGTCTGTGATTGTGATGTTCATTATGATACCTTGCTTGGATGGAGCGTTGATTTGGAAAACCGGTATGTATACGGAAGATGTTCTGACGGTACTCAATTTCCCAATCCGACAATTGGTTTATCAATTAATGATAAAATTCAAATAACTCCTTTATTAACACCTGGTTCAAGTACGATTAATTTTATACCAAATCCTCCATCTAGCGAACATAACGGTTATATATGTTTAAAGATGAATGAAATGGGAAATTATTATTTTCAAATTGATTTATCAAACTCTGGGGATATTTATTCCTACGAAGATTTAAATACCATATGCCCGATTACTCCCACTCCTTAACCGCTAATAATTCCGGCCAGACAATATTGGAAGTTTTAATCGCTTTGATAATAATTATTTTATTTCTTTCAGGTATCATTGTTATTCAATTATTATCTTTGAAAAACTCCCAGTATTCCCAGGCAAAAAATCAGGCATCCGAATATGCCAATGAACAGCTTGAAAGAGCCAAGATCATAAGGGACACCTCAGGTTTATCATCCTTAGATATTTGTCTTACCGGTTGTTATATAAATAACGAATTAACACCCATACCTATCAGTCCTACCGGTGTGTATGGTCAGAATCTGACCATTAGAGCTACGGATTCTTCCGATGAATTATGTAAGCCCGAAGATATCAGCGATCCGGTACCTACCGTATATTTAGTGGAAGTTGAAGTTTCTTGGGGTGATGTGTCAGTAGTACCTGCGCCTAAGGTAAACCTATCAAAATGTTTAAGCAATTGGAGATAAGATGAAAGTTAATGAAAACGGTTTCAGTTTAATCGAGCTTTTAGTTGTGATATCTCTTATTGGCATTATCGGAGTATTAACTAGTCAGATATTCATATTGGGATTCAAATCTTTAGGAAAAAGCGAGATTATAAAAGAACTGAAACAAAGTGGAGGTTATGCCGTAAACGTAATTAAACAATCAATTCAGGAAAGTAATGATATTTATAATATCGACGATATCTGCAATACTACTTATGACGAGCTTAACCTTCTCAATTCGGATGGTAACAATACGGTCTTTCGTTGTGAAGATAACCGGATTTCATCTGAAAAAGTTTATGCAAATCCCCTGACGCCGGCCGCGAAAAATTACCTGACAAGCGGTAAAATCGTAGTTGAAAATTGCACCTTCAGGGTTGTCTGTCCTACGCCTCCGTTATCGCCCAAATATGTATTCATTTCTTTTCAGGCAAGACAATTAGGAGACAATGTACCGTTAGAAAAACGGGCAACAATGAATTTCCAAACTACCGTATCATTCAGATCTTACCAATAATATATTCCGGTTTTGATTTGTTTATTATAGTATCAAAATATGTTCAGATTACTTGATAAATTGATCATATTATTCATTATTTTATTACCAGTTATCGAATCGTTTGACAGATTTTTGGCAATTTTTGTTCTTTTTGTCTGCTCAATTTATTTTATATTTTCCTTAATAAAATCCAATGAAATATCAATAGATAAAATAGATATAATTTGGTTGTTACTATTATTATCTTTTTCTATCTCGACATTTTCCGGTGTTTATAAAATTGATGGTCTAAACGAATTGTTCAGATATGCCAGTTACTTTTTGATTTTTTTATATATTAGAAACATCATTTCAAAAAAAAATTATTTTATAAATAACAAAAAATTCTATATATTCTTTATACTTATTACCATCCCGCTAATATTATTGATGTATTTTTACAGCATACCGTTTGAAGGATTTTTCTTGGAAAAACCCAGGATGGATTTATTTTCATATTCATGGGGACACAACCGTATATCCAGTATTCTTATACTTGTTTTACCTCTAATTTTATTTATAAATCCGGTTTTTTATCATCAAAAATTTAACTTATTTTTAAAGTATTACAAATGGATTTTGGTATTCACCTTATTTTTATCACTTGGACGAGGTGAAATTTTGGCATTGTTCCTGTCATTGACAATATGTTATTTTATTTTAATAAAAAAAATTGACCGAAATACTTTTGATAAGATATTTTTATCTCCATATCTGAAAATATTTGTTTTATTTTTTATATTTGCATATTTTTATCAATTTATATTTTCAAATTTTTACGGAATTACCTATAGAAAACAGGATAAATTTATCAAACCTGCATTTAATGAGCAGAGAATATCCTTCTTAATTCAATCTGTGAAAGGATTCATGAATAAGCCTCTGTTTGGTTGGGGGTTGAATTCATTTCAGTATATTTCAAAAGATTATACTGACATTGACAGTCAATGGTCATCTCATCCCCACAATCATTTAATCAATATACTTGTTGAATCGGGTATTTGCGGATTGTTGCTGGTTTTATTATTATTTATTACTTCAGTTAATAGGATCATAGATTTTCCAATAAAAAACACTGAATCCGAAAAATTATTCAGAGTATCTATATTGTTGGGATTATTTTCGGTATCAATTCATTCATTGCTGGATTTTAATTTTTATTATGTTTCAATACAGTTATATTTCTGGATATCTCTGGCATTATTTTTACCCTATTCTAGACAAAATCGTATCAAAATAAATATAAAAATATTTTTTATTTTCGTATTTTTTCTGATATTTTTATTTCAGTCCGTTATTTTGATAAAGTTTGGCCACCTACTCTATTTATCAGATTTAAAAACGGATAAATTAATGATAGATAAAAATCCGCATAAATTTGTCAGGGGTTTGGATTTGAATTACTATTACCAAAAACTAGCCGAAGATTTCATTAAAGTGAAAAATTATCCTAAAACTCATAATTACTTACATCAGGCGATGCTTTTTTCAGATATCGATATTGAAAAATTAATGAAAAAAGATGCCAGAGTCTATTTGGATGAAATAGAAATTTATCAGAGAGTTTCAATGGATTTATCCATGAATACCATATACACTGCCAGATATTATTATCCGTATTTTTTTTCCGGTATTTATTATGATAAATACCCAATTAGTGATTCCGCTAAAAAAGACGTTTCCGAAAATACTAAATTATATATTTCAAAAGTTAGCGATAATATTGATAAATACATGATCACAAAGGATGATATAAATATCACAAGAGTAAGACTTAAATATCAAAATAATTTACATTGACAACTATAAGAAATTTGATATTCTTAGAATATGAAGGTTTTATTATCCAGAATAAACTATCTTGTATTGACACTGGTAATTTTAATATTTAATTTGATATTATCATCAAATAAGTTAATTAAACCGTCCATTATTCAGGCCACCTATCTTCCTCCGCCTACCAGTACGCCTACAAGAACACCATCACCTACAAATACCCCAACCCGTACACCAACACCGTATATTATAGCCAGATACCGTACGATCAGAGATTCACCATATATTATATATACAGGTCATACTGACTTTGAATGTCCAGCGGGCGCATATTTTGCTCAAGGAGATTACGCTACCACTGCTTATTATGAAAGAGCTGGTCCATATGGAGCTCAAAATCCGGCTACAAGCTGCGAAGGAATTTTCATAAATGAATTTTTGGTAAATGACTTGGATATAGTCACTCCTTTTCCAACTGCAGGATTTCAAAATCGTACTAGTTCAGGCAGGCGTTATTTTGGTTGGACGGACTGGTATACCGGC
>CAYUNW010000002.1:0-46594 GCA_964446235.1 uncultured Gammaproteobacteria bacterium | reverse complement strand
CTTACAATATTCATGGTAGAGTCTATATTGAAACTTCATCAAATCCACCGACCAAAGACGGGTCTGATGTTTATTTATCAAATTACGGTTTACAACTGATACGTCCTCCGGTATATGGAAGTACAATTACTTCCGGATCTGATATACCAGGGTACAGTGCCAATTATATTCTTAACAGGTTGAATTATGGTGATCATTATATCGAACTCCAAATTACACCTACAGGATATCAACTATATCCGGGATATACGGTCGGAAAACATCTCGTAATCAATGACGATCCGCAAGTTGCACATTTTCCATTCGTTACTACTCCTCCTACTGCGGGTGCCGGTACTCCATCTGCAACGCCACCTATTGAGATTACTATCACCGATTGGCCACCGCCACCGACAAATACCCCTACACTTACACCGGGTGGACCTTCGCCAACGCAAGAACCTTCCGTTACTCCGTTTGTCACTATAAATCCAACAGAATGTTTAGTCTTGCCGACTCCGGTTTTAGAAGGTCCAGTTCATCAAACCTGTACAAACGTCAAACCGACTTTTGCCGCTTTTGTTAATGATCCTAATAATGATGCTTCATGGGCGCATTTCTATTCGGATGCCTATGAAACCTTTGACCAGCTAGGATCTGTTCAAGTGTCCAGCGGTACAAGCACTTGGGAGCCTTATTTAGGTACTTTAAATACAACCGGTGGGTATTGGTGGACAGCGTACACGGAATCTCCCAGCTGTCCAAGATCTCTTGATGCACCGGCTAACTTATTAAATATGGACTTTCAAGCACCTCCAAGACCCACTCCACCCTCATGTACAAGGATAGACCAAAATTTGATAACCGGTGTATGTACCATTTATTGTACCTGGGACGAAAATAGGGAACCTACACCCGCTTCCTGCAGTGATACCAGTGATTATCGCGTAGTTTACTGGACTGATCCAGTGGACGACACATACGATACCGGCTGGATGGTAAATAGAGACAGTTATGTGTATATTGAATCCGGATACACTCTTTTTGGTTTCTTATACACAAAAGACACTTTAGGGAATATATCTGAATTGTCTGATTACTCCAATAATTTGCAGTTTTGTCCGGAAATTATCCTTCCTCCTTCTCCAACTATTGGCGGCCCTACATTGACGCCTTCCCCATCTATTACAACGGCACCCAGCGTCACGCCTACTGCTACTTTGACGCCTACACCGCCTGATTGGTTGCAGGTAAGAGGTGGAGATGTCTATAAAAACTTTATCAATATCCCTATTCCCACGGATAAATATATGCAGGATGAAATATCTGGATATTCAAATACATATGGAGCAATTTTTTACAACGATTCGGCTGATTTCGGTTTAGGTCAACCCAATCCATCTGATCGAACGGCCAATACTTATTTTAATTTTACCAACAACTTCACATATTACTGGCAGGCATTATCGGAAAAATCACCCGTAGAGCAGACAGATGATGAAGATATTATTGCCAATCAATCAGTTCCTGAACCGACTATAGCTTTAGGTGAGATTAATATCTATTCAGGCAGAGGACTATATACTTTGGATACATCTTGGCATGGGAACAGATCCGCCGATCCATTAGTATCTGATGTTACAATCTTTATGATTACTGGTTCTCTTTATATAAACAATGATTTTTCTATAACATATGCAAATGACACAGTATTATTTATCGTTAACGGAAACGTATATATAGATGGGAGTGTGGAAAATATTGACGGAATGTATATAGTCAGTCAGAACTTCAGCATGGGTAGTTCGAGTAATCAGTTGACGATAAGGGGTATGGTATATACAAATAGTCTGTCATTGGATAGAACATATAGGAGTCTTACCGATCCGGCTTACACAATCATCTATCAACCGCAGTATATTATCAGTCTTATACCATATCTTGCCAGAACACAGCTTGAATGGCAGCCAAATAATTAGCTATGAAAAATAATTTAAACATTTATAAAAATAATCAAAAAGGCCAGGTAGTATTACTGCTTATCATTATAACCGTCATCGGTTTGACAGTAGCCTTATCGTTGGTTGCCAGAACTGTCACCGATATCAGAATTACTTCACAGGTTGAACAATCTACAAGAGCTTTCTCGGCAGCAGAGGCCGGTATAGAAAACGCTTTGACGGTCCTTAAAAACCAAACAGTGGAAACCAACGGTGAAGTGGCTATAGAAGGGGCTGAAGCAAATTATCGAATTGCCAATCATGGTGCAATATCACAGAACGAAACATTACATTTTCCACTTACTCAAACAACCGGATCGGTCACGGTATGGCTAGCACCGCATTCGGATTTGTATACACCAGTTGTTACTAGCGGTTTGACAGCAAACAACACTTTCAATATCTGTTTTGGTACTTCCTGCACAGAACAGCCTGCTCTTTTGATAACCCTATATTATTGGGACGTTTCGGCAGGATATTACATGATTTCCAAAACCGCCTTTGATTCAAATGCGACTAGAGGTAATAATTTCGAACCAGTTTCATCACCTGCGGTTGGACAGTGTGACGGTCGATATGCTTATTATATACCGTTTTCACCCGTCTCTTACGGATTGGCAGTAGAAGACAATATGATCATGCTTCGAATACAGCCTTTATATGCCTCCACTACTGTAGGGTTTCAAAATAATGCAGCGGTATCTTTACCATTACAGGGAACTTTGATTACATCCGTTGGAAAAACAGCTACAAATGTAGTCCGGAAAATTGAAGTTATTCAAACCTATCCGGTCTTACCTTCTTTTTTGGATTTTGCATTATTTTCTGCTGATTGATATGCGAAAAATTTTAATTGGCATCGATATAGGCAATGACACTATTAAAGCTGTACAACTGCAAAGGGAAAAAACCCAAATTGCCTTGTTGGCTGCCGGTTATTTACAAAACCCCATTTCCCAGCAGAATTCCACTACTGTAGGGGCTCAGGAGGAGCAATTAATAGCCAAAAGCATTAATCACCTCATTCATGATATGAAAGTTTCTACAATGGATACATCCATTTCCCTATCAAGCTCCAAAGTTCTTACCAGAGTAATCAGTATACCTTTAGTGACAGAAAAGGAACTGCTCTCAAGCGTACAGTGGGAAGCTGAACAATATATTCCTTGGCCTTTGACCAAAGTAAAACTCGATTATGTCATTCTGGAAAAAAATCCTAATTTAAACAAGATGAAAGTACTTTTAGTGGCAGCTCCTACACTACTAATAGAACAATACCAGAATATCATATTCAAAGCAGGATTGAATGTAGTAGCAGTAGAAACTGAGATATTATCGGCGATCAGAAGCATCCAGATATCTTTACCACAAATTACAAATTATATTATTCTGAATTTTGGGGCTACTTTTACCGATATCGGAATTATCAATAGTGGCATTATCGAATATAACAAATCAATTCCTATAGGCAGTGCCACATTTACAAAGGCTATTATGGATGAACTTGGTTTTGACTATGCACAGGCGGAAGAATATAAAAAAATATACGGATTGGATGAGACCAAATTAGACGGTAAATTAAATAAAATATTGTTTCCTTTATTAGAAACGGTAATCAAAGAAATTGACAAAATTTCAGCCTACGCAAAACAGGAATTTCCTGGCGTTAATATCAACAATATTATTTTAAATGGAGGTTTGGCAAAATTACCTGGTTTGGTAATTTCACTGACCAAAAGTATAGGTATAGACTCTCAAATCACCAATCCGTTTATAAATATTGCCATTGATAAAAACATTCAATCTATTATCCAACCTGACGCTACATTATATACCACAGCCGTAGGACTTGCTGAAAAAGATATCTAAATGGCAAAAACATCAATAGACAAAATTAATTTATTAGTCGAAAAAGCTAAAGATCCGGAAATAGTTATAAAATTAAAAAAAGTATTACCTATTGTTGCTGCAATTTTGACCCCGATTTTTCTAATATTCTATTTTGTTACTCTAATCTACTTAAATCTCAATGTCAGAAAATATCAATCAGAACAGAATGAAATTAAAAGATTCGAAGATAAATTAAAAAGTGCTCAAACTAAAGAAGGCCAATATATCTTTACAAAACAGTTATTAACCCAAATAGCCTCAATTCAAAAGATTAAGAAAGATTATTATAAATTTTTCAAGACAATAAATAATCTCGGTAATCCGCAAATTAGTATATCAAATGTAACGGTTAGTGATAAAAACGAAGTTGATGTATCAATATCTGCTTATGATGTATATGTTTTAGAAGAATTTATTAATGAAATTATAAAACTTGATGAATCTGAAAATCAATACTTCTCTAATTTTAAAGCATCCAATATCTCCCGTGACAAGAGTGGAAAATATATTTTTATATTAAAAATGCAGGTTAATCAGGAAATATTTCAGCAAAATGAAATTAAATAATATTCTTATTATTATTAAAAGGTATGAGATTATATTGATCTCAAGTATCGTAATTTTTACCCTTCTTATTCTAACTTTTACCATTGCTTTACCTAATTATCTTAAATCACAGGAAATATATACCAATAGCAAAGCTTTAGAAAAACAACTTTCAATTTTAAAAGAAAAAGATAAAATATTATCTTCCATAGATGAAACAACATATAAGGAAAATTTAAATAAGTTAACAAAAATTATCACTCAAACTCAAGATTATATTTCGTTATTTTCAAGGCTTGATAATTTGCAGGCAAATTCTGGAGTAATAATTTTGAAATCCGACTTCGAATTAGGTGTTATAGCTACGTCAACAGCCATGAAGAAATCAATCCCTGAGGGTGTTTTGGCAGAATTGCCTTTATCCGTTCATATACAGGGCACAAATGATTCGATATTAACTTTTTTCCAGGATATAAATAATTTTAGCGGTAGGTTATTCGCAATTAATGATATAAGTTGGAATAAACCTTTGGATTCAGAGGGATATAATGTCGTTTTGAACATGAACGCGTACTACTACCAGTTGCCTACTATAAATTTGAATATGTCTGCATCATTACCGAAATTAACTCAGGAGGAAGAATTAATATTGTCAAAAATTAAAGAAAATATCCAGTTAAACCAAGCAGAAATAGAAGAAAATATAAATAGCGGTAAAAAGAACTTATTTAACTAATTTTTTCGCCTTATTATTTCTCCAAGCATCAATAAATGCATGATTACCTTCAGTTAGTATTTTTGGTACTCGATACCCTTTATAAATTAAAGGTCTGGTATATTGTGGATATTCATGATAGTATTTTTTTGAAAAAGATTCATATTCAATACATTTTTTGTCTTTAAGTACATTTGGTAATAACCGACATATTGAATCAATCATTACCATCGCAGCAATTTCACCTCCACTTAATATATATTCACCAATAGATATTGACTCATCAACAAACTTATTGATACGGAAATCGATTCCTTCATAATGGCCGCATACCAAAATCAGATTCTTTAATTTTGATAGCGATAAGGCTTTTTTTTGATTATAAATTTTGCCTTTAGGATCAAGCAAAATTGTTTTTAAGCTTTTATCATGAGAATAACGTAATTTTATAGAATGTATTGCTTTTTCTACGATATCTACCCTTAAAATCATTCCTTTACCGCCCCCATAAGGTCTATCATCTACACTTCTATGTTTATCTGTAGAAAAGTCTCGGATATTTATTGTTTTCACTCTTATTTTATCGTTTTTTACAGCTTTACCTAAAATTGATGATTTTAATAGAGGATTAAATACTTCCGGAAATAATGTTAAAACCGAAATATTCACTTATTTTACGAAATTTCAATTTTTATTCTTTTTGATTCTTTTGTTGATGGGATTTTCATTATATTTCTGATTGCTCTGATTATCTTACCGTTTCTTCCGATAATTTTACCTATATCGTTCTTATCTGCTTGAATTAGAAAAATTGTATATTCATCTTCCTGTTTTTCATCTATTGAAATTTTTTCAGGATAATCAACAATATTTTCCAAAATAAACTGTAAAGTTTTTAACATGGTTTATTGAAGCACTTTTGACACGCCGATTGTCATGGTTGCACCCTTTTTAATCCAGTCGTTTAATTTCGATTTATCATATTTGATAGTTGCTGGTTTGGTTTTCGGATCATAATAACCCAATGATTCGACTATTTTGCCATCTCTTTTAGCAGATTCGTCAGCTACGACTATTCTGAAAAATTTAGAATCCTTTTTACCCATGTATTTTAATCTTATTTTGACTGCCATATGAATTTATAATTATATAATTTTTATGACCATTTCTCAAGTGCATTTTTAGCTGCTTCAGTTTCAGCTTGATGTTTATTTTTTCCGTACCCTATCCCATACAATTTGTTTTGTACGTAAACTCCGATTTTAAAATTTTTAGAATGATCTGGCCCGCTTTGTTCCAGTAATTTATATATTGGAGGTGATTTTATAGTTGTTTGCACTTTTTCCTGTAACGTACTTTTCGGATCCTTATAAAGTTTTTCCTTAATTATTTTATCAAGCATTGTATAAAGATATTTTTTTAGGATTTTTTTAACAATGCCTATACCCTGATCAAGATATATTGCGCCTAAGAAGGATTCAAAAACATCTGCTAAAATTGATGTATTATTTCTACCTCCACTTTCCTCTTCTCCTTTGGATAGAAATAAATAATCCCCTAATTTTAATTCTTTTGAGATAGTTGCTAGGGTAGAAGTTTTGACTAACGATGCTCTGAGATTAGTTAAACTGCCTTCCTCCAATTCCGGAAATTTATCATATAAATAATTTGAAACAAGATACGATAATACACTATCTCCTAAAAATTCTAGCCTTTCGTTGGAGTTAATTTTATCATTTATTTCATTTAAATAAGATTTATGTATGAAAGCATTTTTTATAATTGAAGGATTTTTAATTTTAATATTCAGGATTTTTTCGATATCATTTAGATTTTGCATATTTTTTATTATATATGTAACCTAATGCACCATTTATAAATTCTGGACTCGTTTCATGTCCAAATTCTTTTGCTAACTCGATTGCCTCATCAATAATTACTTTAGGTGGATTTTCCTTTTCGTACAATATTTCATATATAGCAAGTCTAAGTATAGCTAGATCTACTTTTGATATTTTATTGATAGGAAATTCCGGTGCTGCTTGACCAATAAGTTTATCAATTTTATTTTTATTTGATATAATTTGAGTGGTTTTAGTAGAAAATAGCTGTTTTTTATTGTTGAAACTGTATGAAAATAATTCCTCAATATATTTTATTCTGCTTAAATGTCTTGGATCTGTTGCTGATTTCATTTATAAAATCCGCATTTTGGACATGCTCTATGCGGAAGTCTAGGCGATTTACATTTTACGCAGAATAATGGCTCGATGATTTTCTTTGTCATATTGATTATTTCTCTTGATTTAGCTCTTCTGGTTGAATGCCTTCTTTTTGGTAATGGTGTCATAGATTAATCTAATGTAATATCTGATATTTTATATTTTTGGAGCTTTTCCTGCAAGAGGGGGAAATTATTTAATTTATAATTGTTAAAAAATTTTGTTACAGCCTGTTGAGAAATATGAATCATATTAAAATCATGATAAGAGGCTATTTTTAAATCTGATTTTCCACTTTGATTAATACCAAATATTTCTCCACTTCCTCTAATTTTATAATCAAATTCTGCTATTTTTATCCCTGAACTGTTTTTTTCCAAAAATTTAAGTCTTTTAATCGAGTTAACATCCTTGATTTCCGTAAACAGTAGACAAAATGAGTCTTTATCAGATCTTCCAATCCTTCCTCTTAACTGATGAAGCTGTGCCAATCCAAATCTATCTGAATTTTCAATCATAATTATATTTGCATTAGGTATATCTATTCCTACTTCAACTAACGAAGTAGTAATCAGTAAACTAATTTTATTTTTTTTGAATTTTTCCAATGTTGAATTTATTTCTTCCTTTTTCATCTTTCCATGTAAATATGCAATACTTATATCTTCGAAAGGACCATTTTTTAGATTTTCATACTCATCATATATGTTATGAACATCATTTACCGCTTCTGATTCTTCGATAAAAGGACAGATTAAATAAATTTGGTCTTTATATTCAGTGATCCTGTTTTTCATCCAAATATAAGCTTTTTCTTTTTTGTAACTCGGAATTACCCAGGTTTTAGGTAATTTCCTTTTTGCAGGCAATTCTTTTATTAATGACAAATCTAAATCTTGATAAAGTGTAAGAGCAATAGTTCTTGGTATCGGAGTTGCAGTCATTGATAAAAAGTGACATTTATTACCGATTTTTTTTATTATTTTCCTTTGTTCTACCCCAAAACGATGCTGTTCGTCTACGATAATGAGTCCGGCATCAGAAATAATGTCATTTTTATATAAAATTGCATGTGTACATATCAAAATGTCAAATTTTTTATTTTTTTGTATTTTATTTTGCGAGGTATATAAACCAATTTTGACACCAAATTTATTAAGTAACTTTTTAAAAGTGTCAAAATGCTGTTGCGCTAATATTGTAGTTGGCGCTAATAATATTGAAGTATATCCGCTCAAATACATAGCATAGGCACTTATTATGGAAACAATCGTCTTACCTGATCCGACATCTCCCTGTAACAATCTGTTCATCGAGATGTTTCGTGATAAATCTTTTAGTATTTCATTTATAGATTCTGTTTGAGAGGGTGTCAGTTTAAAAGGCAAGGATTTTATGAAAATATTTATTTGTTTATTACAAACAGATTTATAAATTTTATCCGTTTTTATGTTGTCTCTTTCTTTTTTTCGTAACAATGCTGATAGTTGGATTAAAAATAATTCGTCAAAAATCAGTCTCTTTCTTGCAAGTTGACTTTCTAGAATGGTTTTTGGGAAATGAATTTTATAGATCGCATTTTTTAAAGGTATCAATTTATTTTCATTTATAATTGATTGCGGATAAATTTCTTTAATTTCCTTATGAATTAATTTATAAGCTAAATAAATTTTATTACGTATCCATTTACTGGACAAACCAATTGTTTGATGATAAACAGGAACTAATCTTCCGGTATGAATTCCGGAAATATTATCGGATTTATTAGTTATAATTACTTTTTCATATTTTGGGGAAATCAAATAAAAATTGTTATTTATTATTTTAACCTTTCCGGCTATAAAATAAAATTCATTAAACTTAAATACATTTTTTAAATACGGTTGATTGAACCAGTTTATTATTATCGATGCCGAAGAATCATAAAAAATCCCTTTTTGGATTGATTTTCCGTTTTTTAAATAGATGTTTTTTAACTCTTTAAGTTGAACCTTAATAGTTGCAATTTGATTATCCTTTAAATCTTTAATATCGAGTTTGTTTGAATAATCATCATACCTATAAGGTATGTAATACAGCAGTTCTTCTATAGTATAAATATCCAGGGAATTCAGAATATTTAAATACTTATTTCCTATTGATTTTATATTATCGACAGAGGAGTTTAAACTAAGCATATCATCAGAGATAAAAAAGTGGTGCAAATGATGATGCAATTAGTGAAAAAGTTGCAAAAATTATTACAATTTTCCAGAATTTCTTGTGTTTACGTATGAAATTCATTTTATTTAAATTTAATTTTATAAAATTTATATTTACCTAATTTTAACATGTCATTATCTTTAATATCATCGATAAGGTAATTTTTCATAATTTTATTATTTAATTCAACTGCATTTGATCTGATTAATCTTTTTGCTTCTGATTTACTGAAGACAGATTTTGATAAAAGTATTATATCAACTAGATTATACTGACTGGCTTTGTTAATTCTGATAGTCTGATATTGAGTCGGAGTAAGTTTTTTTTGGAAAGTAGATTCAAATGATGATTGAGCGTTATATGCAGTATTTTTACCATATAATAAACTTAATATAGAGTTAGCTAATAATTTTTTATAAATCATCGGATTTTCTCCGTTTTTTATTTTACTAGAAATCTCATTAATTTCGGTTAAAGGAATTTCTGTTAAACATTCAAGACTCTTTACTATAACGTCATCAGGTAATTTCATAATCATACCAAAAAAAATATCCGGGTTTTCATCCAGTGCAATGATGTTTCCTTCTGTTTTTCCAATTTTTTTACCGCTTGAATCTGCCAGAATAGGTAATGTCATCACAAATTTTTCTTTATTTAGAATATTTTTGACAAGATGTCTTCCGGCTAACATATTAAAGGTTTGGTCTGTGCCACCAACTTCCAAATCAATATTTAAAGCTACAGAGTCGTAACCTTGTAATATTGGATATAAAAATTCTCTCATTCCTATTGTTTCTTTATTTTTGATTCTTTTGTCGAAAATATCCCTTTCGATTAACTGCTGTAAACTGAAATTTTCCAGTAATCTTAAAATATCTGTAAATTTCAACTTTTCTAACCAACTACTGTTATATTTGAGAATAACAGGGTTATCACCATTAAAGTCCAAAAGAGAACTGACTTGTTTTTTATATTTTAAAGCATTAGCGCGTAGATCCGTTTTATTATAAAATTTTGATCTTTTTTGTAGTTTTCCTGACGGATCTCCTGCTTGTCCTGTACCGTCACCAATTAAAAAAATAATTTTGTGGCCTAATTTTTGAAACTGCCTTAATTTCATAAGACCTACCATATGTCCTATATGGAGTTTTTTTCCGGTAGGATCAAAACCTTGATATACTGTAAGTTTTATTCCACTTCTTAATACTTTTTCTAAATCACTTTTACTAGGATAGATATTGTCTACTCCTCTTTTTAACAAAAGGTCTATTTCATCCATATCCTAAATATATTATCATACTGTAACTTTATTGCATATATTTTGAATATTTAGGAGATTTTTTGTTAAACTATAAGATAATGCGAAAAAAATTTATCAGATTAATTCTTAACCGTCTGAATCATCGGAAAATTCGTAAGCTGAAATTATTTATCGAAGAAAAATTTTCGTTAATCTTAATATCATCAATAATCGGTGTCATTTTATTATTTTTGTTTAGTTTTGTATATTTTTCAAGAGATTTACCAACACCTACAAAGATTAAAAGAGCAGAAGGATTTTCTACCGTTATATACGACAGAAACGGTAAACAAGTCTATGATATCTTTAAAGACAAAAATATTATTCCAATTTCTTTTTCTGATATTCCTGACTCTCTAAAAAAAGCGACAATAGCTATAGAAGACAAAGATTTTTATAAGCATGAAGGATTCGATCCGAAAGGTATTTTAAGAGCATTTCTAAGAATAATTTCATTTAGAGGAATACAGGGAGGTTCTACTTTAACCCAGCAGTTGGTAAAGAATGTGCTATTGACGACCGAAAAAACAATTCCCAGAAAAATTAAGGAGTTTGTACTAGCTATACAGATAGAAAGAAAATACACAAAAGATGAAATATTGCAGATGTATTTAAATGAAGCTCCGTATGGCGGTACATACTGGGGAGTAGAATCCGCAGCCAGAGGTTATTTTGGTAAAAGTACCAAAGACCTAAATTTGATCGAATCTGTAATTCTTGCTGGAATTCCTCAATTACCATCTGTTTATAATCCGTTCAGCTCAAATCCCCAAGCTTATATCAGCCGGTCAAAAGAAGTGCTTCGACGGATGAAAGAAGACGGTTACATTACAGATTTAAAGGAAAAAGAACTCACGGATGAATTAAATAAAATAAAATTTAGTGAAAATCGTGGTGATTTTTTTGCCTCACATTTTGTTTTTTTTATAAAAAAACAGTTAATAGAAAAATTCGGTGAGAATAGAGTTAACAATAAAGGACTAAAAGTTTTTACAACATTGGACTCTGATTTACAATTAAAGGCTGAAAAAATACTGAAAGATGAAATAAATAAACTGAAAAAATTAAATGTTACAAATGGTGCAGCCCTAGTTACAAATCCTACGACAGGCGAAATTCTTACTTATATTGGTAGTAAAGAATATTCTTCTGAAGATAAAAATTTTGAGGGTAAATTCGATATAGTCAGTTTGGCAAAAAGACAACCTGGAAGTGCTCTAAAACCGATTGCTTATGCTGTCTCCTTTTCAAAAGGCTATACTCCAGCTTCAATATTAATGGATGTTGAGACTAAGTTTCCTGGAGGTGAAAACAAAAAAGAATATCAACCAAAAAATTATGATGGTAAATTTAGAGGCCCGGTCCAATTAAGATTTGCTTTAGCTAATTCAATCAATATTCCGGCAGTAAAGCTTACTGCATTAATCGGGGTGAAAGATCTACTTCAAAAAGCTTATGATATGGGTTTGACTACGCTTGAACCCTCAAATGAGAATGTAACTAAATTCGGGTTATCTTTAGTGCTTGGAGGTGGAGAAGTAAAATTATACGACTTGGTAACTGCCTATGGAGTATTTGCAAATAATGGGATAAAAAATGAATTATATTCTATAGAAAAGGTTACTGATTTTCAGGATAATCTTTTGTATGAACATAAGAAAATAACCGGTAAAGAAGTATTGGATCCGGAAATTGCTTTTTTAATTAATGATATTTTATCTGACAACAATGCCCGTAAAGAAGTATTTGGAACCAACAGCTACCTTTATATCCCTGGCAGAAATGTAGCCGTAAAAACAGGAACAACAGATGATAAACGTGATAACTGGACCGTAGGTTATAGTACAAACAGAGTTGTAGGTGTATGGGTTGGTAATAATGATAATTCACCCATGAATCAGTCTTTAGCATCTGGAGTATCCGGAGCCGCTCCAATATGGAATATGATCATTAAAGAAGCCATATCTAAAGAAAAAAATTCACCTTTTGCTAAACCCGATCAAGTAATTCAAATTGATATTGACTCATTTTCCGGAGGAAGACCCTATAATGATAAACCTACAAGAAAAGAATATTTCATCGAGGGAACACAACCGGAGAATATTAGTCCGATTTATCAAAAACTTAAAATTTCAAAAAACGATAGCAATAAATTAGCAAACAACTATGAAATTGCTACAGGTAATTATGAAGAAAAAGAATTTATAATTTTTGAAGAGGAAGATCCGACTAGTAAAAACCAAAATTACTGGCAGGAAGGTATAAATAATTGGATTTCTAAACAGGATAATAATCAGTACAAAGTTCCTACCGAAACCTCACAAAACAATAATGATGACATTGCTTTAATGATAAAAAATCCCATTGATAATGAGATAATTGATAATAATAATTTTAAAATATATGCAGAGGCAAGAAGTAACTCTAGCATAACAAAAATTGAATTATACATAAACGATAATCTTAAAAAAATCGTAAATGATAAAAATTTTGATGAAGATATAAGTTTAGAAAATGGAATATATACATTAAAAATCAAAGCTTATTCTGCAAATGGAAAAAATGCTGAAAAATCAATAAAAGTGGGTATCAAAGAAAATCCAAACCCTCCAACTTCAGTCGTTTATACGATTACACCTACTGTTACACCTTAATTAGTTATTTTTCAGAATTAAACCAAATTTTACCTCAATATGTTTGAGTATTTTATTACGAAGTTCTTTAATTTCTTTGTTTTTTAAAGTCGAATTCGGGTTATGATATGTAAGACGCAGATTAAGTTGATCATTGTATGTTTCTAAAAATTCTATCTTTGTAATAATTTTAGAAATATTTTTTATAGATTCTATAACATTATTTATATCAATGACTGAATTGATTTTGTTAGTGATTAATGTTAATTGTTCATTTGCCTGTGGATATATGGAAAGAGGAATATATTTTTTTACAGGTTGATAATTTTCAATAAGTAAGTCATAGTTTATATCGCATAAAAATATGTCTTTTTCTATTTTAAACGATTTTTTTAGAGCTTCATTTAATATGCCATAATTTAATATGACTTTACCTTTAATCGATATATCAGCATTTCTTTCCGGAATCATAAATATGGAGTTATTTAGAGAATAATTTACCGAATAATTATTCAAACCGGTTTCCGAAATGATTATTGAAATTATTGACTTAAGATAATCTAGACTTTTATTGGTAGCAATTAGCAGACGTTTATTCTCGATAGGTAATGAATTAATTTGTCGACGATAAATATTTGCTATTTCAAATAAAGATAAAATTTCCTGATATTTTTGGTTCAAACTAAATACTTCCAACATACTGGGAATTAATGATATTCGCATAAATTCTGTATCTTCTGTCAGAGGATTTGTAAGTTTCAAATGATTATTTATATCCAAGAATGATTTTTGTATTAATTTTCTTGATATGAATGAATAAGTATAAATTTCATTAAAATTTGAATATTTAAGGGCATTTTTAATATTATTTTCAATATTTAAAACTGATTTGGTTTTTTGAGGAATTTTTCCAGACATAATCACTGGTGGTAACTTAAAATATCCGTAAATTCTTGAAACTTCTTCGAGAATATCATCTTTGGTTTTAATATCGTTAAATCTGTATGTAGGAGGTATTACCGAGATGATATCACCGTTACATTCAACAGAAAAATTCAGAGATTCTAAGTATTCTATGATTTTATCTTTATTTATTTGTTGCCCTATTTTGTTATTGATATATTTGATAGATACTTTAATTGAAGGTATTTGTGGTTTTGATGGAAAAATATCTATATATTTACTTGCACATTTGGCAGATGCCCATTTTTTTAAGTAATCTACCGCCTTTTTAAAAGTAATTTCCGCAGTATAAATATCAGGATTCTTTTCATTTATAGAAGCTGCAAGGGTCCTAATACCATGTTTTAATGAAGTATGTCTAATTTTTAATGGATGATTAGCTTCAATAAATAGTACAATTCTTTTAGTTTTGGAAGTTACTACACTGTTGGCGCAGCCCATTATTCCAGGTAAATCAATAATTCTTCCTGTTGAATCATCTATTACTACATCACTGGAAGATAAATTATATTGTTTATTATCCAAAGTGACTATTTTTTCATTTGTTTTTGCATAACGCAAAAACATTGTATTAGTTTTAATTCTGTCATAATCAAATACATGACACGGATATCCTGTTTCAAGCATTACATAATTTGTAATATCTATTACGTTGTTTAATGGTCTTAAACCTGAACGGATTAAACGATTTTGTACCAACTCTATAGAGTTGGTTATCTCTATATTATCTAGAACCAAAGCAAGAATCCTATTACATAATTTATCCGGGTCTAATACTTTTAAAGGTAATATTTTACTAGATTTATCCGATATATTCGGAACCACAATTTTTTTTAAGATAGACTTAATTCCAAATTGTGGTAAAATTGCAACCAATTCTCTGGCGATTCCATATACTGATACTGAGTCAATTCTATTTGAGGTTATTTCAATATTATAAATATAATCATTACTGATTTTGTCTATTTTTTCAACTGAAGGTCCACATAACGATAGACATTCTTTAATCTCAGAAACTGTAGCGTTAGTATCAATATATTCTCTTAACCATGAATCGGGAATTAAAATATTCATAAATTAAAATTGCTTCAAAAATCTAATATCATTGGAATATAATAATCTGTTATCATCTAATTTTGTACCTGTTTTCATCATATACGTTCTTTCTATCCCCCATCCAAAAGCAAACCCTGAATATATATCTGGATTTATTTTACCTGACTTAAGTACATTTTCATGGACCATTCCAGATCCGCCGAGTTCCAACCAGCCGGCTTTGCAATAACGGCATTTTTTACCTTCCGTCGTAATTCCTTTGCCTAAACAAATACCGCAATTGATATCTACTTCAAATGATGGTTCAGTGAATTGAAAATGAAATGGTCTTAAACGTGTTTTTCTTTCGTTGCCAAAAAATTCTTTAGCAAAGTAATCCATTGTACCTATCAAATTAGTAATATTTATATTTTTATCTATAACTAAACCTTCAAACTGAAAAAACATTGGGGTATGTGAAATATCCCAATTTGGACGGTAACATTTGGCAATATTTATCATTCTAATAGGTGGTTTATGTCTAACACGTTCAATTTCTCGCAATTGGCCGCTTGATGTATGAGGACTAAGTAACATTTTGCCATATTTTGACGATGCAGGCTCATCTATAAAAAATGTTTCGAAATCATCTCTAGCTGGATGATCCTTGGGAAAATTCAGTCCTGTGAATGAATACCAATCCCATTCAATTTCTCTATATTGGCAAAATGTGAAACCGATACTTTGAAAAATATCTACTATTTCATTAATTGCTTTAGTAACAATATGAAGGGATCCGTTATTTATTTCTGGTAAATACAATAAATCAGTAAAGCAAGATTTTTTATCAGTTTTTTTATTTTTTTTTGATTGTAATTCTAATAATTGTAATAAATCTTTTTTTATAAGATTCAATTTCGAACCGTATATCCGCTTTTTATCTATAGGAATATTTTTGATTATTTTTGTATATTTATGAAATTCACCTTTTGGACCGAATAATTTGAGTTTGTAATCATTTAATACATTTATATCAGTCTTAGATGAAATTTCATCTTTTGACTTACGAAAAAAAAATTCAAGCTGTTCTATTTCACTCATATTTTAATTATACAATAATATTTGTTATACAATTACAAAAAACCTCCTTTTTCAGGAGGCTGGTTACTTATTGATAATACATTTACCAACCCCTTTTAGGTATTAAAGGTAAATATATTAAAATTATTTTGATAATTCATTTGTTTATCTAACTTTTTCCAGTATAAATTTAAACGCATTATAGTCATTGACGACCATATCAGCAAGTATTTTTCTATCTAAAATGATATTTTTTTTAATTAAATTAGAAATGAATTTATTATATTGAAAATTTTCATTTGAGCAGGCATGTGATATTCTGGTTATCCATAATTTTCTGTAGTTCAATTTTTTATCTCGTCTTCCAGCAAAAGCATATTGACCTGCGTGTAAAAATGCTTCTTTGGCTGCTTTTACCAAACGTCTCTTGGTCATTTTGTAACCTTTTGTTGATTTGAAAAGTTTATTGTGTTTTCTTCTTGAAACTGTTCCACGTTTAATTCTCATAATTCTATCTATTAATAAATCTTTTTAATTTATTTGACTGTTTTTTGGATAATACAACGGGCTCCTTAAATCTTCTAATTCTTCTTTTATTTTTATTAGCACGTAAATGTCTGGCAAACTGTTTATTTCTGATAAGTTTACCTTTCTTTGTGATCTTGAATCTTTTAAATAATGTTTTACTGGTTTTTAGTTTCTTTTTCATTTTTTATTTTTTTAAGGCTAATAGGCGCGATAATTGCTACAAGTGTCCTACCTTCAAAATGTGCTTCTTTAACAAGTTTTGATATTGTATCATAACTCTTCAAGACTTTGTTAATAATATCAAATCCGAATTCTTTTTTTGTGATTTCCCTACCTCTAAACATCACCGAAATTTTTAACTGGTTACCTTCTTTTAAAAATTCCTCACCCTGTTTTAGTTTAAAATTGATATCATGTTCTCCCATGAAAGGCCTTAACCTAAGTTCTTTGATACCTACATTTTTCGCAGCTTTTTTCGATTGTCTTTCTTTTTTCGCTTCTAAATATTTGAATTTTTTGTAGTCTATTAATTTAACCACTGGCGGATTAGCATTCGGAGCAATTTCAACCAAATCCTTGCCTTGAACTTGTGCTAACTTTAAAGCTTCATTTTTATCCAAAATTCCAATCTGACGTCCCTGGTCATCTAACAATCGGAATTTAAAAGCTCTAATTTGATAATTAATCCGGTAAAATTTATTGTTTTGTTTCAATTTCTTCTTTTAATTGCTTAATTAACGTTTGAATATCTATTTGTCCTGGATTTGATCCATCAAATTTACGTAATGAAACAACTATATTTGTTTTATTTTCTTCAAAAATTTGTTGTTCTTTGTCTCCAATTATAATCATATAAGGTATTTTTTGTAAAGTTGCGTTGCGTATTTTATTTCCTACCGTTTCATTACGGTTGTCTAGATGCGCTCGGATATTATTGTCAATAAATAGTTTATGTATTTTTTCGGAAAAATTAAGGTTTCTATCCGTAACAGGAATTATGGCAGTTTGTACAGGGGATAGCCATAAAGGAAAAACGCCGGCAAAATGCTCTATCAAAATAGCCAATGTTCTTTCGATAGAACCGGTCAAACCACGATGTAGGATTACCGGATGTTTTTCGTTTCCATTTTCATCTGTATATACCAAATTTAACCGTTTTGCCATAAATAAATCTAATTGTAAAGTACTCATTTGCCATTCCCTGCCGATCGAATCTCTTACCATATAATCTAATTTAGGACCGTAAAAGGAAGCTTCTCCCATCGCAGTCTTATATTTCAATTTATTATCAATCACAATTTTCTCCAATTTCTTTTTAGCCTCATCCCAAATTTTTTTATCTGCTATGTATTTGACAGCATCTGTTGGATCGGATAGTGATAGTCTGACATAATAATCTTTTAATTTGAAAACCCTAAACATTTCATCTACCATATTTATGCATCTTCCAAATTCTTCCTCAATCTGATCTTCTCTCATTAGTATATGAGCATCATCAATACTTAAAGCTCTAACTCTCATAAGACCTGATAATTCACCGCTTTTTTCATATCTATAACAAGTACCGGGTTCAGAAAGTCTAATCGGTAAATCTTTATAACTTCTCTGTTGGCTTTGATAAATCATATAATGATGAGGACAATTCATCGGTTTTAAAACATATTCTTCTCCTTCAATACCGAATGATTCGTACATCACTTCACGATAATGTTGCCAATGACCTGTTTGTTTGTATAATTCACTTCGAGCTATATGTGGGGTAAATACTTGTAAAAAACCGTTTTTATTCTCCAATTCATATTCATAATCCAAAATAGCTTTTCTGATAATATTACCTTTTGGGGTTATGAGCGGTAAACCTTTTCCAATTGTGTCACTGATAAGAAAAAGATCTAGTTTTTTACCTAATACTTTATGATCTCTTTTTAGTGCTTCCTCCTGTTGCCATAAATATTTTTCGAGTTGTTCTTTTGTAGGAAAACATACACCGTAAATTCTAGTAAGCATCTTGTTTTTTTCATTACCTCTCCAATATGCACCAGCAATTTTTGTCAATTTAAAATATCCAATGAGCGAACTATTTGAAACGTGAGGACCACGGCATAAATCAACATAATCACCAACCTGATAATATGTTACGGTCTTTTCTCCATTTTTTTTTAAGTCTTTCAATATTTCGATTTTATATTTTTGACCGGATTTTTCTTCAAGAATTATAGCGTCATCAATTTTTTTTACAATTTTAATAAATTCTAATTTTCTTTTCTTTATTATATTCATTTCTTTTTCTATTGATTTAAGATTATTTTCACTTAAGGATATGTTTCCTAGATCAATATCCTGATAAAAACCATTTTCTATAGATGGTCCGACTCCTCTTTTGGCATTAGGATATAATTTCATCAAACACATAGCCATTACATGCTCACAGGAATGTCTCATAATATCTTCTTTACTATTTTTTGATGAATGATAGAGTATATCTTTATCTTCTGGCATAAAAAAAACCGTCTTCATGCGACTCCTTTAAGGAGGGTTCCATCGCATTTCCAAACGGCGCTTAATTATTTCTTTTACGCTGAAATAGCGTTCTTACTTTGGGGTTGGTAAGCCCATGCAAACGTAAGAATATTTTATATTATTATATAAAATGCTATTTCTGTCAAGAATTATAGATAATTAGCTGCGCTAGGACAAAGCGTTTTTAAAAAACAGCTTTTACATTTCGGTGCTTTGGCATTGCAGATACTACGTCCGTGTTCAATCAATAAATAAGTCAGTTTGAGCCAGTATTTTTTGGGGAAAATATTCATTAAATCTTTCTCGATTTTGTCTGTATTTTTGTTGTTACTTAATCCCAATCTTTGAGCTAAACGAGAAACATGAGTATCCACTGCAATTCCGCTGGTTATATCATAAGCATTTCCCAGAAAAACATTCGCTGTTTTTCTTGCTATACCGGGTAATTTTACTAATTGATCTATATTATTTGGTATTATATTATCAAATCTGAGTCGAATTTTGTTAGCAAGAGATATGATATTTTTTGCCTTATTTCTATAAAATCCTGTTGATTTGATTAATTTTTCTAATATTTTAATATCTAAATTAAAGTAATTATTAATATTTGGATACTTTTTAAAAAGTTCTTTGGTTACTTTATTTACTGTATCATCCCGACATTGTGCTGATAAAATGATTGCTACAAGTAATTGCCAGTTATTGGAATAATTAAGAGCAATTTTGGCATCAGGGTAATTTTTTTTAAGGAGTGAATATATTTTCTGATTTCTATTCATAAAGCTGGGTGCGCGCGCATGGACTTGAACCATGGACCTTTTCGATGTCAACGAAACGCTCTAGCCAAACTGAGCTACGCGCGCTTGAGAACATATTATAAAAAAGATGAAGTTAACTATCAACAAGAAAGGAATTATCCGGTTTGAGTAGCTAAGGTTCTTTCATGAGAAAGTCCGAAAGTTGTTCCGTGTTTTTTATACATCTGCCAATATCCTTTTTTCTTTTTTCTAGATGAAAATGTCATAAGCCAAGCTTGACTTTCTTCGACTTTCATTCTTAATTGTTTGATTACTGTTAAAAGCCATTCAAAAAATCTTATATAATAGATACCGGCTTTTTCTGGGACTTGGGAGACTTTTACTTTGGCAATTTCAGTCGATAGTGATTTTTCAGCTTTTTCAAAAGCATTAATTTGATTTTTGAGTTCATTTAATAGTGTCTGCATTTCATGTTTCATCTCATAATTAGTTCTATTTTCAGAAAATGAAAAGACTGTATATTCTTTTCTGGTATCCGCTGTGTTTTTATGCTCGATCGGTGGTTTTTGAAATTTTTCACTTTGAGACGTTCCAAATATCTGTTCTATCATTGAGGTAGGATTTACCAGTGATTTTAATTGTTGACTTAGATTATTTGCAGATTGAGGTGTTGATTTTAATTTTTCTGGATTATCTTCGCCCCAATAATTTAACTTTTTTTGTTTTTTAGTAGTTGACTGCATCATATGCTCATAAATTTAATCATTTACGCGCATATTTTACTATAGGTTTAATAAATAGTCAATTGTTTTTTGCTGTCTCAATATATGAGCTAAATAGTACCTATCTTTGGTTAATTTTTCTTTTTCTGCTTCACTTTTTACAGACGAAAAGGCTTTTTCAAAGTCTTTTTCTTCTACGGTAATTTTTTCTTGATCTGCGATTTCCATCAAAATAAATTGAATTTTAATGGTATTTTCTGCTTGCTTATTATATTCTTTTCTAATGTCTTCTATTGTTTTTCCTTTAGCCCTTAAATACTGCTCAACAGTCAAACCTAAAAGCTTTGTTTGATCTACCAAATCTGCAAGCTGTCTGTTAACTTCTTCCTCGATCAAAATTACGGGAATTTCAAAGTCTATGTTATTTAATAATAGCTGAATAATTGCATTTAAATCAGGTTTTTTTTGTTCTTTTTGTTCTTTATCTTGACCTGGAGTCCAGATTTTTGTTGTTTGATTTTTTAGATTTTTTATTTTTGTTTTATAATCATTGAGTAAAATTTGAGGTTTTAAGGCTATTACAACCTTAATCTCCCAATCCTCATTTTCTTTTGCCTTAACGAGTTCAATTTTTGGAGATGAAATCGGATTAAGATTATATTCTTTTAGAACTTTAGAATAAATATCAGGTATAACTTCTCGGATGACCTCTTCATATACTTTTTTACGATCAATATATTTTTCTGCTACATTTTTAGGGGCTTTACCTTTACGAAATCCCGGTGCTTCAATTTCATTTATAAGCTTAGTAAATATTGTATGATATTTTTCATTGATGGATTTCCATGGTATGACAATATTTATTTCTTTTGCTGATTTACCTAATTCCTTTATACTTGAAGTATATTTTATATCCATATTTATCTTGTGCCGGAGAGAGGACTTGAACCTCCACTTCCTTTTTAGGGAAACAGGGTCCTAAGCCCTGCGCGTCTGCCAATTCCGCCACCCCGGCATTATATTAAATTATAGTGGAGTAAATCAAGATGATAAAGATACTTATATATTATAAGTCTAAACTTATGAAAATAAAAAAATCCTAAAGCGCTCCAAAAAAAGGATTACCTTAGGATCTATATATATTATAGCCTATTATTATAGGTTTGTCAAGTCAAGTAATTCTTTCCTGATATTCCCCACTTTCAGGATCTACTGATACCATATCACCAATTTTAATGAATAAAGGAGCTTGTATCGTAACACCAGTTTCGAGGGTAACTTCTTTTTTTCCACCAATAACTGTATTTCCTTTTACGGCATCTGGTGCTTCTATAACTTTAAGTTGAACTTTTTTGGGATATCTCATACCGATAAGTTTTTCTTCAAAAATCAGCATCTGATACGTTGCACCTTCCTTAAGAAAATTTGAAAAAGGTCCGATAACGGCTTTTTGTACTGATAATTGTTCATATGATTCATTATCCATAAAAATTAAATCTTCTTGTTGTTTATATAGAAATTGCATTTCTCGCACGTGAACAGATAATTGCTCAACAGATTCTCCGGATTTAAAAGTATATTCCAAAACTTTACCTGAATTTAAGCTTTTTAGTCTAGTTCTGACAAATGCTGATCCTTTTCCGGGGTTTACATGCTGAAATGAGATAATCTGCTGAATTTCATTTTTGAATTCGATAAACATACCTTTTTGAAAGTCACTGGTTGATATTTTACTCATATGAATTTTGATATTATCACATAAGTGGAAAATTATGGCAATACACTAGCTAAAGGAAAAGGAATACAATCAGCAATATTTTCAGCGTCTAGAAAAAACATTATCAGCCGGTCTAATCCAACAGCCATACCACTGCATTCGGGAATTCCTTGTCTTAAAGCATGGATAAAATCGCTATCTTCTGAAATTTTTATTAGGTGTTTTTTTCGTCTTAATTTAAATTCATTCTCAAATCTTTGTTTCTGTTCCTGCCAATCCGTTAATTCAGTATAGCAGTCACCTATTTCCAAATTCTTTATATATAATTCAAATCGTTGGGCAATTCGATGATCTTCTGATTTTAATTTGGCAAGTGCTGCCATCGGTTTAGGGTAATCATATACTATTACAGGTTTATCTAAATTTATAATTTTTGGTTCAATCTCATTTAAAAAAATTTGATTGAATATTTCTTCCCACGTATTTTCATTATTTACCTTATAACCCTTTTTTGTAGCAATATTTATTATGTTTTTGGTAGCAAAATTATTTTCTCCATTTACACAGATATCATTAAAATTGATATTGGCGTATTTTTCTAACAGCTCTATAATCGAATAACGGATAAATGGTTTTGATATTATGATTTTATTTTTTTGATATCGACGGAATTCTTTTTTCGTATTTCCATTGATATTTTTATGAATGAAAATAATCAAATCCTCAATTTCATCCATCATATATTCGTAAGTTACACCAATTTTATACCATTCAAGCATGGTAAATTCAGGATTATGTTTGTTTGATAATATATCTATATTCCGAAAGCTTTTTGTTATTTCAAAACATGAAGGTAAACCCATAGATAACAGCTTTTTCAGAGATGCTTCAGGTGATGCTGATAAATACAGTTTTTTTTTATTTCCCCGGTAATCCCTTAATTCTGTAGTGAAATATTCCAAATATGATTCAGGAACCACGGAAGATAATAATATAGGTGTCTGAATTTCTATATATTTTCTATTTTGAAAGAATTGTCTGACCAAATCAATAATTACAGCTCTTTTTAGAAGATTATTTATTATCTTTTTATTTGAATTCATTTTTGTGAGCCACCAGGGGCTCGAACCCTGAACCTACTCCTTAAGAGGGAGTTGCTCTACCAGTTGAGCTAGTGGCCCTTTTTAAGTGCCTCTGGAGGGAATCGAACCCCCATCAGCGGTTCCGAAGACCGCTGCTTTATCCGTTAAGCTACAGAGGCAAACAATTTCACTAAATTATATCATTTTTGAAAATTTAGGCTTATATTCTCTTTAACTATTCGACCAATAAATATATAATTCAAACTTAAATGAGTGAAAATATTCGAAATTTTGCGATCGTTGCACATATAGATCACGGAAAATCAACATTAGCGGACAGATTGCTTGAATTAACGGGTACTGTTTCAAAAAGAAACATGGTAAATCAAATACTTGACAGTAATCCCATAGAGAGAGAAAGAGGAATTACCATCAAACTTGCACCTGTAAAAATGAGATATAAAAGAAATGGTATAGAATACATCCTTAATCTTATCGATACGCCCGGACATGTAGATTTTTCATATGAAGTATCAAGGTCTCTTGCTGCCTGCGAAGGAATTATTCTTGTAGTTGATGCTACCCAAGGGATACAAGCCCAAACGCTTGCCCATATGCGGATAATTAAAGACAAACAACTTACTGTCATTGCTGTAATTAATAAAATTGACTTACCTACTGCAGAGGTTGTTAATGTTCAGAATCAACTTCATGAAGTATTTAAAATAAAAAAAGAAGACACTATAGCTATATCGGCAAAAACGGGAGAAAATATTCAATTAGTCTTGGATGCAATTATTGATAAAATTCCTCCACCGAAAAATTATCTAAATTATCCTTTTCAAAGTTTAGTATTTTCTTCTGTTTATAATGATCATAAAGGAGTCATTTCATATATAAGGGTTTTTCAAGGTCAAATAAATTCTAAAACGAATTTAAATCTACGGTTTTGTGCATCAAATACATATATTAACCCTTCAGAAATCGGTTGTTTTAATCCGAAAATGACTCCGGTTGATAAATTGGTGTGTGGTGATGTGGGTTATATAGCTACCGGTTTAAAAGATATATCGCTTGCAAAAATCGGTGATACCTTAATTGAGGCAGATAAAAACATTCAACCAATGCCAGGTTTTATTGAACCAAAACCTATGGTATTTATGAGCTTGTTCCCGGTTATAAACGATGAATTTAATAAATTACGGCAATCTCTCGAGAAACTGCACCTGACTGACAGTTCTTTTTCTTATCGATTATATCCTTCATCAGCTCTGGGAAAAGGTTTTCTGTGTGGTTTTTTGGGCTTATTGCATGCCGAAATAGTCAAAGAGCGTTTGGAGAAAGAATTCGATATATCAGTTTTAAGTACATCGCCTCAAGTGGAATACAAAATATATCTCAAAAATAAAGATATTTTTACCATTCAATCGTCATATCAGTTTCCGGATCCTTCAACAATTGAAAAAATTGAGGAACCTTATATGTATACCATGATTTTTTCGCCTAAGGATTATTTAGGAATTGTTTTACGTTTATGCGAAGAAAAAAGAGGAGAATTAATTACTATAGAATATTCAGGTAATCTGGTAGTAATTTCTTATCTTATTCCATTATCAGAAATGCTTATAGATTTTTATGATAAATTAAAAACTATAACCAGTGGGTTTGCATCAATGGATTATGAATTTTTCGAATATCGTCAGGTTGATTTAGTAAAAGTTGACATACATGTGAATTATCTTCCTGTTGAAGCTTTTTCACAACTTATCACAAGAGTATCCTCTAGACAAACTTCCATAGAACTTTTAACGAAACTTAAAAACCTTATCCCCCGACATCAATTCCAAATACCGCTTCAGGCAGTAATAGGCGGAAAAATAATTGCCAGGGAAAATATCAGTTCTTACAGAAAAGACGTCACAGCAAAATTATACGGTGGAGATCGGACCAGAAAAGATAAATTATTACAGGCTCAAAAAAAGGGTAAAAGAAAAATGAGGGAGATCGGTAAAGTGAGCATTCCTAGTGATGTTTTTATCAAGCTTTATCGTTAAGCTCAAATTATTTCGTCTTTTTTGGCTTTCACAAACCTTACCCATTCATCAAATACTTCAACTATAGCTTTAAAAGGCATTTCGACTATAAAATCAAAAATGAAAATAAAAAAATTAAATTTTTGCAGGACTTCTCCGGACAGCCATTGGCCGACTCGGATTATCGGTAAGAATGCAAAATCAAATACCGGTGAAAAAATACCTTCACTTTCGACAACTTGATAAACTTGAGTAATTTGAATTACCCTGAATGCAAAAAAAGTTACCAGGGTTAAGAAAAATATAAATATTGATTGGCTGACTGCAGAAAAATTAAAAGCACTTAATATATAAATAATTCCCCCGAAAGTAACCAAGTATGTCAATAAATAAAGAAGATAGAATAATGTAGAAAAAACTACACCTCTTTGTTTAGACTTTTTACTTATGATTACTGGATTATTACCTGTTTTACTTGGGTCTGTAGTAATAATATTTTTGATAAGCGAATACACACGCTTCGTATTATCATCACCTGGCACGGTTACGGTAAGAATTATAAACATCATAAATAAAGGAGGAAAAATTACATTAATGATAATTGGAAAGTAAGATATTTCTTTTAATACATAAATATCATATGGAATTTCCAAGAGAAGTGCGAATATTACTTTTGTCAATAATATATATATGAAAGATCTGACAGCAGTTCTTCTAAGTTTGATCTTACTTTCTTCATAACGTATCCGACAGGCTTCATCGACTTTTATTTTAAGAGTTTTGGTATCTATCAAAATATCTTTTATTTTTAAAGAATACTTTTCAAATAAATCCCGTAATATATAAAATGGAGCTAATTGTTTTTTTACGGAATTTCTAACTTTTAAAGCTAACGGATGTTTAAGATCTTGCTCGATTTTACTGAAGGCTTCATACATTTTTCCCTGTACCTGATCCGCATTTTTCCAGGTAATATCTCTCACTTCCGGCAACATTAACTGTAACAAATGATAACGGATATATGCTAAATCACTTCTGGCAAATGCTTTTTCCACAGCTATATATACTTGGATATCCCTCTCCAATTCATCCTGATTATCATACAAAGATATATTTCTTCGGTACATTTGAAAAACATAATTAGTGAATGCCTCTCTTTTATGATCGGGTGATAATCGATCTTCAATTTCACATGAGGTTACTTCCACGATAAAATTCCAAATTTTTTCCTGTTCATTCATCGGTCTACCTTTGGACATTTCATTTCTTAAATAAAAATATTTATCTATTACTGACTGAATTTCACCGATTTTATCTTCGCCTATTGTGTTATTTTCATAATATCTAGCCCATAACAACTCTTTTATCAACGGTTCTGCAATTTCACGTCCGTTATCATTTAGAATCAGTTTTCTTTTTAGTATCCGTTCAATAGCTGATCTGCGTATGAGATGTTCCTCCCTAAACTCTACAGCATTACGAATTTTTTCATATAAAAAGGCAGCAAATGAAACTGTTTGGGAAACGGAAATTTTATTTACGGATGAATGTTTCGGTTTTAAATCATCTATCCATGCCTGAATTACCGCATTCGTATATGATGATAATTCTAAACTTTGATTTGCTTCTTCCTCATGATAAAAATTCGGTACATTATCAATCTGAGGATCATTTGAATGAACATCTCCAGAATGTTCTGTATCACCTGCATGAGCATGAATTTTTAGATCTGAGTGTTGCGTATTATTGTGGGTTGTGTCAGACATAAATATCAGGGTGGCATAGCGGATTCGAACCGCCAACCTTCTGCTCCACAGGCAGATGCTCTAGCCATTGAGCTAATGCCACCAAAAATATTGACCTTATAAGATCTTAGGGAATTATATACTAATTTTCAGCCAAATAGAAATTTTAATATCTGATTAAAAAGGATTTCTAAATATGATTTATCGTTTATTTCTGTTAACAGTAATGGAGTAGTGATCGTTGGAGCCGGTTTAAAATCATTTACCAACTCTGGTTTTCCATTGATCTTGGAAATATTTTGAAAAGCATAATAAATCGGATGGAAATCATTTGAATTGAATTTTTGCCAGGAAAAATGATCAAATGGATATGATTGGTAATTAAGTAAAAATGGAATTAAAGTCACTATACTGTCGTCTTTCCAAATTATATCTGCTGCGATAGTAATATTTTCAGCGACTTTTTGGGGAGAGAGTAAATTTGGATTGTAAAATTGACCATCACTATGCATCCATCCTGTTTCGGTTATAAAAATAGGAAAATTTTTAGAAATTCCTAAATTATTAAGATATTTAAGTTCCCATTTGTAACTTTCCAAAGTACCGCGTCCTTGAGCAAAAACACTACCCTGAAAATTCGGATTTGGATACGAATGACTATTCCAACCGTCCAAAATTGAAAAATATATCGGATACTGATTATTGATTTCGTTCAAAAATAATGTTTCATCCATAGTAGTTTGGGTATTTGAACAAGATGCATCCAAACCGGCATTCAGCAGATAAAAGTATGAGTTTTTTGCTTTTAATTTTTGCGTATATTCAACAAAAATTTTCGCATATTCAGTAGGATTTATACCACCTCCCCATTCTTTAGAATGATTAGGTTCATTGAATAATATGATATATCTGTTTTTAGTGAACCAATTCAAACTATCCAAAAAATCAACCCAACTATTAATATCTTCAAGTTTAGGCTTTTCCCAGTAAGCGTTTTTTGATCTTGTAGCAACTCTGATAATCGGTATCAGATGGTATTTTTCCATACTCTCAAAAATTTGATTCCATTTATTTATATTTCTATCATCTAATGTGATAACCAGTTTTACATAACCCCAATCTCCTCCATTTGAATTAACTAATTTACTAGCATTCTCCAAATCATTTTCATTTATAATATGTATGCCATATTTATTATTCGGTACTTCGATAGGATTTGTTTGAGCAATTACTGAAGTTATCGAAAAGATAAAAGACAAAAATACAGATAGAATAATTAAGAAGTAATTTAGCAACATATCAGGAAAAATATTTTAACACTAATGTCATTTCTTGCAATAGAATAGTAATTTACTTAAAATATTTATACTTTTTATACGGGGAGTAGCTCAGTTGGACAAGAGTGCACGCTTTGGGAGCGTGAGGTCGGCGGTTCAAGTCCGCCCTCCCCGACAATGAAAAATATGCCAAATATTCCCAATACAATTATTTTCGTTGGCATAATATTAATACTTATCGGCATATTGATAAAACTGAATATCAATTTACCTTTTTTTAAACTGCCAGGAGATATTCTGATTTCAAAAGAAAATTTTACTTTTTATTTTCCGCTCGTTACATCGATATTTATCAGTTTGCTTTTAACAATAATTTTTAATATTTTCCGATAATGAACTTCGAAACTAATTCTAAAAAGAAAATACTAGTCATCATCGTAATTTCATTTTCAATTATTTCATTATTTTTTATCAAATTAATTTATCCATATTTAATTAAGACCAAATCATTAAATAAATTATTTATAAATAACCATCCAATCACAATCGAAATTGCCGATACCGATGAAAAAAGAAGTAAAGGATTATCAAATAGAGACAGTATAGAACAAGATCATGGAATGCTATTTATTTTTCCCTCAAAAGGTGTATATTATTTCTGGATGAAGGATATGAAGATACCTTTGGATTTTGTTTGGATTGACCAAGATACCGTTGTTGATTTGACAGAAAATATCAGTCACGTCAACTCTAATTCCGATGAGATACCAATTTTTACAGCGAAAGTTGCCTTTGATAAAGTTTTGGAAATAAATTCAGGAGATATAAAAAGAATTGGTATAAATATTGGTGATAAAGTAAAAATTAATTGAAAAAATGTTGCGAGAATTCAAACAAATCACTCAAAAAGAACCTTTAACAAGAAGAATAATTTTAATAATTGAAGATATATGGCCAACTATTTACAGGATTCTAAATAGTCTTTTTTTTGGTATAATAAATTTTCTTAAAGATCTAGTTAGTGGTTTATGGCGTTGATGTCTGCTTTAGATTATAATATTGGCATAAAAGTTCAGAATAAGCGGCGGTAGTTCAGCGGTAGAATGTCTCCTTGCCAAGGAGAAGGTCGCCGGTTCAAATCCGGTCCGCCGCTCAAATATTGTTAATTTTCCCGCCAGGCCGAAGTGGCGGAATTGGCAGACGCGCACGGTTCAGGACCGTGTCCTGTAAAAAGGGTGTGGGTTCAACTCCCGCCTTCGGCACAAGGAAATCAGCCGAGGTGGTGGAATTGGTAGACACGCAGTCTTGAGGAGGCTGTCCCGTAAGGGGTGGAGGTTCAAGTCCTCTCCTCGGCACAAAAGGAGATCGGAGGGGAAGGCGCTGGCCGCGCCCGCCCTCGCGGCCAGCGCCGCAGAGGCTTCGGACAGAGAAAATTCGAGCCGTTTATTAAATAAGAAGTAGTTCGAGCCGACTTTTTTTGAAAAGATCGCCAGATCTTTGCAATTATTTTTTGCGCGCGCGATTTTGGCCGCATCAGCGGCCTCTTTTATAAATTCTTGGAGTGGTTCGAGCCAACTCGAACCTTTGGTTTTAATTTCCTCAATTTTCTCCTGTAAAACCTTCTTTGTTTGTAATAATTCGTCTTTTTTCCTTTGATAACTTTCAGTATCAATAATTTCCTCCAAATAGCTTTCCAGAAGTTTGTCCAATTTCTTTTCAAGATCGGAAAGAGAAACGGAGAGTTTTTGGAGTTCGCCAGCGGCGAACTCCTTTTCCTTTTCTCCATCTTTTTCTGCCATCGCCAAAAGTTTGTTTGCCCAAACTTCGGAGAGAGAAACTCTCCTAATTGAATCCCGTAACTGTTTCTCCAATTCTTCTTCGCGTAAATATGGCTGAGAGCAAACACCTTTTTTCTTTACACAACGGTAATAGGTATACCAAACTTCACCTCTGGTTTTGGGATAAAATTTTTTGTGTTTTTCGGCGGTAAAGAAACTACCGCACTCTTTACATCTTATAAATCCGGTAAAGGCAAATTCATGTTTTTGTGGTTTCCGGTTGTATTTTTTCTCAAGGATTTTTTGTACTTCATCAAATAACTTTTTCGTTATTAACGGTTTGTGTTTTCCCTCATAAGTTTCACCGTGGTATGTCATCAAGCCATAGTAAAAAGTTCGCTGGAGCATTTCTCGGATTTGGTTAAAATGCAAAGGTTTTCCGTTTCTACGAGTAATCCCGTTTCGGAAAAACAGGTCGCGGATATCTTTCATTGAGGAAAATTCACCGGAGGCAAATTTTTTGAATGCTTCCTTGACTAGCCGCGCGGAGCGCGGTTCAACAACAACACTTCTTGTATTTCTATCGTTTTTATAGCCAATAGGCGCATACGACGGCCACCCTCCGCGCCGAAGTTTAAAATATAATCCTCGTTTAACATTTTCACACAAATTGTCCACATAATACTTTGACTGGCCAAAAGCGATTGAAAGCATAAATTTGCCTTGCGGCGTATTCTCAAACCAGAAAGAAGGAAATTTCAGCGACTGGAGTTTGCCGGCGTCGATAAGATAAATTATCTTCCCTCCGTCAATCGAATTTCTGGCTAACCTGTCCGGGTGCCAACTGATAATTCCATTGATTAAGCCTTTTTCAATTAAGGAAATGAGCGAATTAAAAACCGGTCTTCCAGGAACTTTTGCAGTTTCTGCTTCTGTCAAAAATTCTGAAATTTCCAAATTCTCCCTTTGGACAAATGCTTTTAATTCTTCAATTTGTTGCTCAATAGACATTGTTTGTTTGTCTTTTTCATCCGTTGATTTTCGGCAGTAAGCTATGTATTTGATCATAATTTTTTGTTTTTGTTCTGTCCCTTTGTTTTCAATTTTCGCGCTTTTTCTCTACTTCTTTTTTTTCGGCTCGAATTTTCTCTGTCCGAAGCCTCTGCGGCGCTGGCCGCGAGGGCGGGCGCGGCCAGCGCCTTCCCCTCCGATCTCCTTTTGTGCTCTCTTTACGAACAACTTCGAACTATATTTAAAAAGGTAGGCTCACCCGTTTGACGGCGGGTTCGCCACGCTCCTGCGCGGCTGACGCCGCGCCTCCGAAAAAGTCGGCTCGAAATTCCGCTAAAAGCGGAAAAGAAAAAGCGCGAAAATTTTAAAGAACAAAACTCAAATGCCCTCGCTGGTGAGCTCAAATCCGAAAGGACTTGTCCAACGAGGGCACTAAAAATCCCTTCGGTTTCTTGAGCTCAATTAAAATATAACAAAATCCTAAAATAAATACAAGAGAAATTCATAAAACTTGCCATTACATTCATGGCAAATCGTAAAGAAATTTGATAGAATAGCATTGTTAGAGACATTAATTTTTAAGAAAGCGAGGTGATAAATATGGACGAAATAAAAAGACCAATTCAAGCAAGAGATTTAGGGGTTACAGGTCAGAAAATCGAGACTCCGAAATATCTTTATTTTAAAGGGTTGGATGGTAAAGATTATTCGAGCCAAGAAGCTTTGCAAGAAGCAAATAGAAAGTGGATGAATCAATTTAACAGGTACATAAGTCCATGGACAGGAAAAGAATATACGAATTTTCAAGCTATGGAAAGGGACGAGCGAGAATATTGGAAACGAGAAATAAAACCAGAGGAAATAATTATAAATAAAGAAAAACTTGAATTTAAAAATATCTTAAAACGCTCGCGGTAGCGAGCACAAAATCGCGCGCGCAAAAAATAGCGGAGGCGCGGCACCAGCCGCGCAGGAGCGTGGCGAACCCGCCGTCAGGCGGGTGAGCCTACCTTTTTAAATATAGTTCGAAGTTGTTCGTAAAGAGAGCACTAAGATATGAAATATTTATTCAAAATATTAATTTTAATACTATTTATAAATTTTTTAACTATATCCAAAGGAAATGCTCAAGATATTTCTTTGACACCAACTTCTGAACCTACCATTACCGTCACTCCTACTCAGTCAAATCAGACATCAAACACTCCAACACCTTCACAACAGGCTGATTCCATATCTCAAACTTCACCTACTCCAACTATCAAACCTACTGCCAGACCAACAGTTAAAAAAATTTCACCAAGTCCAACTATAAAAATTACTCCTACTTTGACTCTTACTCCTACTCAAACCCCTACACCAACAAAAGCACCCTTTAAAATAAGTCCGTCTGTAGGCATACCATCTTTTAGTGTTATAGCAGGCATTATCCTCATTGCTGCTTCATTTATTCTTAAGAAGAAGTATAAAATTTAACTATATTATGTGCCGAGGGAGGGACTCGAACCCTCACGACTTTTGAGGTCACAGGATTTTAAGTCCTGCGCGTCTGCCAATTCCGCCACCCCGGCAACTAATACTATATTTGCTGAGAACAGTGGACAAAGTCAGCACCTATTTTAAAACAAATTCCTTTGATATTCCACTGTTTCCAATACCCGCAAAACTTCAATTTGCAGTCTCACAAACCTAACCCCGGATATGTCCCAGGACTCACCAGGTGACACCTGGTGTCAGTTTCAGCCTCAAGCTGAGTATTCTCCTACATCTAAATTACTCATAGAACCAGCCCCATTCTGGGTTTTCAACTTCCTTAATTTTACTTTTAAGCATCTTATATAGCCCGTCTTCCAAAACTGTCTGCCAAGTGCCTTCGTAGTAATGTATCTCTGCTTCACCATCTACCCAATTTTTAGTGGAAAACTTTACAAAGGCGGTGTCTTTGGTATTTTCGAATCTTTCTGACTTTACGACGTCGACGTCTAAAATATCTTTAAATCTATTAGTCCATTCTTCAAAATTGGTCTTTTTCAGATACTCGCGGCTTAAAAGATTGAAGCCGTCCTCCATTCTACGAGCCTTTAAGTACGTATAAAAAGCCTTGACCGCTTCCTCCGGTGAAATTGAAGCGTCCACCTCAATTTTAGCAATGCCTTGATCTGTAAAAGAAGGTATTAATGCTTTCGCGTCAGAGCCAATAACAAAGAGTGACAAACCAGCAAGGCTAATAGTATTGACTCCGACTATTTGACCGCACTGGTCAGATATGGGACCACCGCTCATACCTTTAACCAGACTAATGTCTGTTTGAATATATCCAACCGGAGAAGTTTTTGGTTTTCTGAATTCTACAAATTTACCCCTAAGAACAGTGGCCTTTCCGCTTAAATCCGTACCTAGTGGATAACCGGCAGAAACAAGAGGTTCTTCTTCATAAAAACCGATCTTATCCGGTAAAGGAAGAACAAGCTGGGGAAAATGTTTTTCTGTAAAAAGCAATGCTAAATCGGCGTCCTTGTTACCAAGTATTTTTGTTGGGGTGAGAAAATCTCCGTTGGGAAGAATGACTTTTGGGCTGGGTTCATCAGCAATGACATGGAAATTGGTTAAGATTTGATTATCGGCAACAAAAAATCCGGATCCTTCAGAATAGCCACCAACTATCCGGACAACGGAGTTCTGCAATCTATCGCGGATACCAATTGAACATAAAAACTTTCCCCACCAGCCGTATTGTTTAGTCAGATAATCCCCGATAACAAACAATGAGGCTACTAAATATAAACTAACTGCAACGATAACAATAGATTTTAAGAAATTCTTAAGACTTTTAAAGGGATAAACAATACAATCGATGGTAAGACCAATAAAAGCAATGATTAACTTTATAAGAAATTTAAAGAGGTAATAGACGGAGTAGGTTAATAACTTGATAGGGAAAAGGTAAAGCGGAAAAAGTAATTTTTTAAAGTAAGTTCTTATTCCAACAACAAAATTTTTCCAACGTGATTTAACGTTGTTTGCTAATTTGTCAAAATAGTCCATATATTACTTTCGACATATATTAAATTTATTTTTTCTCCGTAATTTCTATTTAATAGCGTTTTTAACTGCTTCTTGATAATTGCAATAGTCACAATCTTTACTTGACTCTGGAATAGAGTTACTTTGTAAACATTTATGGGCGTCTTTTATTGCTTTTTCAACCCAGTTATCATTTCCTTCATAAGCTATTAAAGTGACATCAAACTCAAGCTTGGCATCAAAGGCTTTTTTGTCAGTAATACCGTTACAGTAAACAAAATATCCTGTATCTGAAACCTTATACCCATTTTGCCTTAGTAACCATTGATAAATTTCCATCTGTCGTTTGTATCCGTCTTGCCAATCTTTATCCAACTCTGTAATCTCCTCGTTCTTACTTGTCGATTTGTAATCAACTACAATATATTCTTCTTTAGAGTTCTGCCATAGATCATCGATCGCTCCGAATATGACTAGATTAGTTGGCTTGTGATGGTACCTAATTCCAACAAAATTCTGCCGCCATTCGTCTAATTGCTCATGGGGAATAGGCTTAGCATCAACACCATATTTTTCCAACAGTGGATGTTGTGTACCATTGGCTCTATGAGTGTCAAACTCTAGTTTTAACAGCTTATCTACCGCACTATTCAAAGTAAATGGATATCCTGGAGGTCTACCAACACCAAGTCTTCGATCTAAGTAAAAACATCTTGGACACTCTAAAAATATGTCAATTTTTGATCGACTTAGACTAAATGGTTTTTTTGATCCAGGGTCGTATATATTCTTTATTCTTTTTGAATTGTAATATTGTGACATATCTATTTTGCTTTTTTCTTATTAAAACTTAGATATTTGTCTACGTCTAATGCGGGAACAGTAGCTAACCCTCTAAGTTTTTCGATCAGTTTAAGTAAAAAGAAAGATAAAATCGTATCCTTTTCTTGTACCTCAATAGTTTGATTATTTACAACCTTTATTCCTTTATCCAAGCACATGATAAAGGATAATTTCGACTTTATATCTATTTTATTGTAAATAGTATTGCTTCCAATTTCTTTAGTTAAAATACCTCCGATGATATTAAAAAGTTCTTTTTTATCCTCACCAGAGATGTGCTTAAATTTCGCAGATGTTCTTTGTAGTTTTTCAACACTATTTAATTTCTTTACTGCATAATTGAAATTCTTTTTATTAAGTTTTGGTTTTACCTCAAAGATTGCATATACTCCTTCAGCGGGTATAAAAACCACACTTTTACCTTTAAAAATGAAGGGCGTGTAGTGCCTGTCATAAATAATAATATCTATTTGTTCACTGAGATTTCCTTTGTGATCTATAATGAAACCACTATCAACCTTATATCTTTCTGGTAAGTAATCTTTTAATAAACCAATCCAGTTTAGTTCAACCTCAGTTCCTTTAGCCGAAGGGTGATAAATCTCATCTATCTTGCTTGACAATTTTAATCGAAGTTCACTGTCTAAAGCAGAAAACAGTTTTTGGATATTTACGTTCTTTGACATATCAGTTACCAAAGTATTTGGTTCCAGTTGGTTTGTTGGCTTGCTATCGAAGCCGAATCTATAATTCTTTTTTTCTCCGTTTGATTTAACAAGTCAGACAATATGTTATTAGAGTTAGCAGGGTCAACTATCCTAATATCAAGCGGGTTGTCATAGCTTTTCCCCAACTCCTTTAGTATCCGGAATGTGTTGTCACCTAAATTTGATATATTAGTAGGATAATTTTTCAAAATATAATCTTTGATTATGTATTCAAGATAAATTGAAGGAAAATCTAATCTATTAAGTTCCCTCCATATTTTTATTAATTTTATTTCATTTAATCTTCCAGATTGTGATATATCCTGGATATGTTTATTAATGTTTGATTGCGTTCTGGTATCTAATTTTGATACATATAGCCAATGGTCGTCAGAATAACCATCCTGTCTTCTCGCTGGAGTAACATCCACTTCTAAACTATTAATAGTTATTCTTACAGAAACGTTTTGTTTTCTAACGTTAAGATAGATACCATTAAGTTTGTTAAATAAAGAATTATAAATACTTCTTAGACCTCCGCTATTTTCATTACAACCGCTCGTAAGTGATACAAGAAAATCTACATCTGAAGCGAGTGAGATCGCAGTACCTTTTGCCCTTGAACCGGAATCCAAAATATCAACATAACATGTACTTGCCCAGGTTTTCAGTGTGGTTTTAAGTTGAGTAATTGAAGTTACATAGCCAGATAAATCTCTCGCTTTGTATTTATAAAGTATTTGTTGTAAGTAACTCATTATATCGATTTCTCAATAATCGTAATTTCTTCTTTCGTTAGACCATATAATCCATAAACCATCTGATCGATTTGTTTTTCGTAATTTTTAACTTTTTTCTGTTTTTCTGGATTTACTATATAATCTTTATGTTCAGTAATCCCAAGGATTTTCTCTACCATAAAGTGTAATTTTTCACTTTCTTTAAAGAAGTCTTGTGGTATTGGTAAACTTTTTAGGAAGGTTCCAGCATAAAACCTATATCCATGTTGTCTTATCGGGCAAACTAGTTGATAAAAAAATTCACATACCTTGCTATTAAGCAATCCCAATAAGGATTTGTTAGTTACGTCGATTAATTTAGAGCTAATCGAATAAATACTACCTCCAGTAAAAAACTGACCATTTGTATCTAAACAAAATTCGTTATGTTTACATAAAGCTTGAGTCAATATTTTTTCTCTCTGGACTTTTTGAAATGAAGAATGTCTCATTAGCGCATACCATATTTTAGTATCCTTATCTACACTTTGTCTCGAATCTTTTCTTAATAGAAGTTTATTTTTATTTAATAATAAATACTTATATAACTTAGGGGCTGACTGTTTTAACTTATTTTCATCAATTATTACTGTCCGATCTTCATAAGACGTATATGGATAAACTACACAATATTCTGCCCGTGTTAATTGGTATCTATCAGTGTTAAGCGGTTTTAATAGTGGATATACGAATTGGGAATTTCCTAAGTTTAGTTTATTTTTTTTAAAAACAAGAACTGAATCTAATCCTGTAACTAGACCGTATTCAATATCAGCAATTTCATATAGTTGTTTAAATTTAGATAGTTTTATTTTATTTAATATCTCTGATATATCTGATTTTTCTAATTCCCAAGAGCTGTCTTTCAAACTATTTCTTTTTATTATCGATTGGTTTTCTTTTATATACTCATTGAGATCTACCTTTCCCATATACTTCTCTGCATTTGTAAAAATAATAGATTTATCCTTAATATTATTCGCGAAGAAAAATAAAGATGTATAATTTGTAGCGCTTTCAAAAATCTGATTGTCCCCAAAATAAACTATTGATCTTAGACTTTTTAGTAGAACCTCTCTAATTTTTCTTCCATACTCTGTTTTTGTAAACTGCGAAGAAGTTATATATACAGAGTTACCATCGTATCTCATTATTTTATGAGCAAGTTCGAGAAAAAGGATTGACAAATCTAGTCTTTTATATGCACTCCAATATCTTTTTTTGTAAAAATCTATTTCTTGATATCTTAAATTTTGAATTCTTACATATGGAGGATTTGCTATTACCAAGTCAAATCCATCTTTCTCTTGAAATACTTCGGAAAAATTTATATGCCACTCGAAATGTTCAGATAATCCTGGAATTTTTATTTTGCCTAATTCCTCAATTTTATTTTCAATTTCTTTTATCTTTGTATGGTCGTTTTTCTTGTCGATCTCATCTTCAAATAGTCTAGTTTGAGAACGAATAGCGACAATTTTTTGTTTGAGCTTATGAATACCTTTATTTTTGTCGTACTCAAATATAGTTTTTATTAAGCTATCAATTTCCCTGCGTTTTGAATCTTTCTGAGAAGAAGAAGTTATATCGAAAAGTTCATTTTTCAATTTGTTTAGCTGTGAAACTAACTTTGTTCTTTCGTGATCTTGTGTACTTATTAGGAAATCATCAGAGAGTAGTTCTATTAGACTATTTCCCTGCATAAAATTTTATAATCCAAGTTTGGTAGTGGTTTAATTCTTTTAATATCTTCTTCATCAACAACTAGCGACAACCACAATCGAAGTTTAGCAATCTCAACAGCTCCAGGATCTATATCAACCCCATAAAGGCAATTTTGGATAGCATGACGCTTAAAGTTATAAATAGTTCTTCCAGATTTATCTTTTAAATAATTGGTTAAGGCGTTTCTTGTCCTTATAATTTCGTTCATCATGCCAACCGGAAAAGCACCTGAACCTATGGCCGGATCGCAAACTCGAATAGTCGCTAACTTCTCATCTATAAGCTCTGCATTCTTACGGATACTTTCTGGAAGTTTATAGGAGTATGTTTGAGTTTCTTTACCATTTCGCCCAACCCGACTGTCATGTTCAACTGCTGTTTCTCCGTATTTAATAAGAGTTCCAATATCTTCTTTACTTACTTTTGCCTCACATTCTGTTACCAGATAGTTAATCAAACTCTCCTGACACATATAATGGACAATTTCTCTCGGAGTATAATAAGTGCCTTTGGATTTTCTGTCTTTAACTTCAAGCAAGTTTTCAAATACCTTACCCAGCATTTCCGGATCAACAGCAACTTCTTTTTCAAGTGGTTCGTCCTCTTTTACCGTAAAGTTATATCTGTCAAAAACATCGAGAATTCCAGTTCCGATATCTCCTTCTTTGGTCTTGTAAGTATTGGAAAAAAGATCATTAGGCAAACAAATATCTGTGTGGACCCAATCGTAGTTATTGATAGGATCGAAAAGTCCACCGTTTAAAAAGGGAATTTTACAGTTAAAACGGCTATAAAAGTTATCATCACGTTCTTTTGCCAGAGCTTCATAGAACAAGGGTTCAAGAATATTATTAAAGTAGTTCTCATAATCAACAATTGCCTTTTCATTAAGCCGTCTTAAAAAATCCTTATGACCACTGCCCCAATCGTTGTCTCGACCTACACCAAACCAGCCCTTTTTTTGCAAAAAGTATAAAAATACAATTTGTCCTAATAATTTTTTAGCAAAATCGATAGTGTTAACCTGTTTTGACTCAAAATCTTTTTTAATAGCCGTATCTTTTTTAAGCAAATCTTCAAGTTTTTCCTTAACAGATAAGAAAAGCTCACGATATTTTTCAAAAAATTCTTTAGTAACTTTTTCAATGCTAAAAGCTTCTTCAAGCTGCTTAAGAGTTGGATTGTTGACATCATCCTGAATAAGGGGCGCTAAACGGCTCTGGGCTGTATGACTATTTTCATAAAGACCTACCAAAAATGAAAATCTTTTTGCAGGCGTCAACTCTTCTTTGGCTTTGATCTTACCTGAGGAAGATTCAGTGAGTTTATACTCCATTTTAACCAATGAAAAGCGCCAGTCTTCATTGCGGGGAGATATAAAGGCAACTAAAGCCGCATCTTTCAGTTCACCTCCACGGCTACCATTTAGATACCAGGCAACAAAATTTCTTTGCATTGTCCGGGCATATTCAAGAGAACTCTCTTTATTCAGTCGAACTATTAAGATATCGATTTTATTGCCTTCGGAATCTTGATATTTACCAACACGTTCTAAGGTATCTATATGGGGTTTGTAGGCATCTGGAATATAATTTCCCCTATAAATGAAGGTTGAATTTTCGTCAAAGCGGTTGAGAAGGTTTTTAATGAAAATATAAAACTGGTTTCTATTAAAAGAGTTTTGAAAAGTATTTCGGACTAATTGACCAGCTTCATATTTATCCATATCAAATGCCTTTAAAATATTCTGACAAGATAACTTCTCTGGGCCCAAAAGTTTTAGCTGAACTTTGAGCTAATGTATCTTGCAAAAATTCAGAAGGAATGTTTATCTTAAGAACAGCCAGTAATCGAAGAGGATTAATACCGTTTTTAAGCTCTTGGTTAATTTCTTTAATAAGGGTTTTAGTAGTTTGTTTTGGCAATCCGCCCTCTTCAACTTCTTTGATTACGCGTTTAATATACAGATCATCTTCATCAGTGAAGCCTTTAAACAATTTAATCTCATTAGATTTTAGTATTCGTAGCACTTGAGCGGCGCTATCTCTGCCTCGACCCCCTTTGGTTTCCGGTAAATCCTCAATAGTTGAAAATTCAAAAGCTTTTTTGTTCTTTTCTAAAAGATCATAAAAACTGTCTGGTAAACTTTCCTTTTTAGTTTTTGCCTCAGCTTCTAAGAGTTTTGCTGCTGTAAGAAAATCCAGTTCTTTAGCCTCAGTTGATTTTGCTGTTTGATAAAACTTCTGCAATTTTCCTTTTCTAAAATATGTTAGAAGGAAAATGCTGCCTGCAGTCCCAGATCTTGATGATCTTGCTTTTTTAGGCAATCTTTTAATTTTCTCAAACAAATCTAAATCTTTTTCCCTGATGTTTTTAATAACATGAAGATACTTAAGGTCAGTTTCTTCTGTTTCATCTTCGCCGGTAATAGTCTTTTTGGACATCAGTCTACTGAAAAGTTCAAAGGATTCAATTGGTTCTCCTTCGGTCAACAGTCGCGCGTCAGCTCCTAACATTGAAATGAAAGCGTGAATTTTAGCTTGAGCTGCCTCTTTTAATTTGATCTGATCATTAGACTGTTTGGTGGGAAAAAAGTTGTAACTATATATTTTTTCAAACTTCGTATCTACTCGATTAATACGTCCCACTCTTTGCATAAGCCTTGTGGGATTCCAGGGTATATCGTAGTTTATAACAACATTTGATCTGTGAAGATTAACTCCCTCTGATAAAACCTCAGTAGTAACAAGAATCCTGTAATCATCTTTGGGGTAACGCGATTTAGCATCAAAATTTTCAATTACTTTTTCGCGGATATTCGCGCTAGATCCACCGGAAAAAGTTAGCACTTTACCAGGGCATATTTCTTCCAAATTTTTGGCTAAATAATTGGCTGTTTCTTTGGACTCTGTAAAGACTATTAATTTTTGTCTTTTTAGAAGCTCTGTAGTGGATAGCTTCTTTTTGAAGGTTAGTAATTTGGGGTCTCGCTTGATGTTTTGCCATAACTTATCAATTTCTGTGAGGGTACTTAAATCCGACTCTAAATCTTTTTTAAATTCGGGTATAAAATCTTTAGCTGGATATTTTTCTGCTTTTTCTTCGTCTATTAATCTTTGAATAGCTTCTTCATCGTCATTTTCAAGAAATTCAAATATCTTATTGGTGTATTTTTTACTGACATAAACATTTCCTTTTTCCAACTCACTTAGGAATGTTCTGTAAGAATAGATAAATCTTGATAGAGTATTTCTGAAGGCATAAAAACTACTTTCTAGTCTTTTGATAAGCAAAATCTTCATGAATTTACCCATGTTTTTCTGAGCAAGTTCCTCTGGTTGAGTAATGTCGCCTTTGTAATAGAGCATGGGAGTATAACGAGCATATTTAAACTTTTGTGCTACTAGCTCAATAGTTTTTGAAAAAATATTGTCTTCTTCATCATTTAGTTCATAAAAATAAGCTTCAGGATCGACAATATCTGGAAATCTAAGTTTTTGTTCAGATAAATCTTTGACAAAGTATTTTGTGATTTCGGATCTCGTCCTTCTAACCATCAGGTATTTCAAGACTTTTTCTCTAATTTCTCGAGCATTTTCTTTAACCGTTTCAATATATTCGCTGTAATCTTTTTGCCTATCTAGACCTTTTAGTCTTTCGTTTAATTTATTGAAAAATCTCTCTAAATCTGGAAGATTTGGAATAGTACTATTTCGTCCTTTTTGGAAAAGTTTAATTTGACTTAAAATGTCTTTAGGAGAATTGTTATAAGGTGTTGCCGTAACCAGAATAATTCTTTTACCTCTACAGATTTGAGCTAACTTTTCATAAGTAACTGTAGATTCAGTACGGAATCGATGAGCTTCATCGATAAATACGTTTTTATATCCTTCGATTCCTCGTTTAACCAACTGATCCAATTTGCCGAGAGATTCAAAAGTAGCTGCTACATTAAAGTCGCGGAAAACATTGACCCACGAACCAGGGTTGTCAGAGGATAAAAGCACCGGGGGTGCAATAACTAAATTCCTGCCATCTATCTGCTGTGCTAGCATGGCTGAGATATAGGTTTTGCCTAATCCCACAACATCAGATATAAAGACGCCTCCATACTCATCCAAAATCTTTTTTGCGTTAAGAACAGCCTGTTCTTGATATTCTAACTTTATAAATTCAGAAGGCAGATATTTGTAAAAAATTTCTTCCGGCTGACTAAGTTCATCCTTAAAATACTCATAAAGGAATTTTAAATATAGCTCATAGGGCGTGATATTGTTGTTTAACCATGTTTTTGTCTGAATGGTTTCAATATATTTATCCTTGACGTCTACCGCATCATTCCAAAGAAGATTAAATTTCTCCAAAGCATACTCATAATCGGCTCGATTTTTAAGTTCAATATTGAATTCCAGGTTGTCGCGAAGACCAGCTGTAGTAAAGTTACTTGATCCGGTTATTACTCTTCCCACATCTCTGTCACCTTCTACAAAGGTCATGATATAAAGTTTTGCGTGAATGTTTTCTGAAGGATATGCTTTTATTTCTAGTTTTCCGCTTCTTATCCATTCCATGAATTTAAGCACTCCTTTTTCAACACTGGGATTATCTTCTGATTGCTCCATTTCTTTTGCAATAATATTCTCAAGTTCCTGCTTGACTTCTGCGTGAGAAAATTGGAGAGATAGCTGTTCTTCAATTTGTGATTTATTGATAAGGTTTACAATCGATCTATCAGTACTAATTCCGATTAAAATCCTTATTTTTTTAGTGTTTTCAAGGGAGGTATGTAACTCATAAAAACCACTTGCATAGAAGTAACCAACAAGAGCGTCAAAAAATTTAGTATCTTTTATCAAAACCCGGAACCTGTCTAGAAGACTTTTACCTTTTTCATTAGTTATGAAGGTTAAATCTGACTGATAATTCATATTTTTATTTTTAATTGATTCTTATTTAACTTTTATTTTCTTATTCGTATTTTCATCAGCAACAAAGTCGATAATGTCAATTTTTCGGTATCTTCTATCGCCTCGAGATCCGATTCTGATTGCCGTTAATTTACCAGAGCGATCCCAACGCCTAAGTGTTTCTTTGCTTAAATTTAGAATCTTTGCAACTTGCTCTATAGTTAACAATTCGCTGGTTTTTAAGTCGTCTTTCATACCTAAATTTAGTTATACGCCTATTATATTGATTTGTCCTGCGATTTACAATAAAGAACCTCTTGACAAAAGGTAGAACATGACTTATATTTAGTTATACAAGTAAAAAAGCACTTGCCAGAGTTAAGATTTAACTCTAAAGCATTTGCAAACTTACATTGCTGAATCCCAAACGCATGTTTCAGGATTCAAACTTCTAAAGAAGCGGCAATCGTAAAGAACAGCTTATCAGCGGTTCAAAGCGATTGCTTTTTTGTTAGCCCGCTAGATAAGCGGGCTTTTTAATTGATACGAATATGAATACAAATTTATATGAGACAAGCGATTTCTATTTAGCTTCTTACCTTTTGTCGGTTAATGTTCCTATTGTTGATACTACCCGAGATTCTGAGGGAAAAGTAACCTTTATTTTCCAGAAAACAGAAAACTTTGAACAGTTAATTGATGATTTTTTAACCTTTAAGGCGAAGGTAGAGCCGTTGGCTTATGCGTCAGCGCAAAAGAAGCTCAAGCACTTGATCTATTTTAAAGAATAAAAATAAATATGAGTTATTTAAATCGCAGTGATATAACAGTAAAAAATGTTGTTCTGCTTAGATCGAAAACCTTGCTGGCTAGGGTATCAGTAATTTTTTATGAAGTAATTGAAACACACGGCTGGAAAGTCCTGAAATCTAATAAAATGCACCCCCGCTTTGGGGAAGAACTTTGGATACAGGCACCTAGTTATGAAAGAAAGCTATTTGCAAAAACAGAAGTCAAAAAAGATCTTTGGCGAGAGACAATCTATATAAACGATCGGAGGACACGGGATTTAATCGAGGAGATGATTTATGATGCATATCATCTCAAAGTTGTAAATTCCCAAAACTTGCCAGATTCAGAAGTCGATGAAAACAAGACAAATTTAAGTGAAGTTTCAGAGGAGGTGAATCCTGATGATATACCTTTTTAACAGAATAACTAAAGAATCTATTTATAAGTTCAGGGTATAACCCCTTATATAGAATCTTTATTAACCTTTTAAGAAAAAAAGGGGTTATAAAAAGGACTATATGAGAATGGGTTCTAAGTCTACTTACACTAGACTATAAAGATTAATAATGATTTTAAGACAAAAGACAATGAAAAATTTATTAGTTTTTTATGCAATAGGGTGAATACTCACCATATGTTAATAGAAAGGAGAAATATGACCAAACAGAATTTTATTTAAATGAGAATTTGGATAATAAAATTGAAAATGATATTAAAAATGAAGATTGGTTTAAATATTTTATCGAAGAATGCAAGGTAATAATTGTTGAGTCGGCGTTTACCGCCAGATGGGCAATTATAGAAGGCTGGTGGTTGTTAGGTAAAAGAATATGCGAAGAAACCCATAATTTTGAAAGAGCCAAAATATACGGAAAACAGATAACGCAACGCGTTGCGGAATCTTTAAACCGTAGTCCAAGGACAATTGAATATGCGATTGCCTTTTATAAAAGATATAATGAACTGGATCTATTTCCGGGAGGAAAAAACATTAGCTGGAGAGGCATTATCAGAACATACCTTACAGGCCCAACCGATGAAGAATGTAAAGATATCGAATCTAAACCCTTACCGGCAAATATTCAACTTATACATAGTGATTTTAAAAAGTTTTATATTGAACCCGAGTCGGTTGATTTGATTTTGACCGATCCTCCTTATGAACGCAAATCCCTACCTCTTTGGGATGATTTAGGGGCGTACGGGAAAAGAGTGTTAAAGCCGGGCGGTTATTTAGCCGCATATTCTGGCCATTTATACATGAAGGAGGTTTTGTGCTCTCTTTCTAAATATTTATCTTATTTTTGGACTTTTGATTTACAACTTCCAGGATCCAAAGATCTGTTTGACGGATTGATGGTGATATCTGAATGGAAGCCAATTTTTATATTTTACAAACCTCCTTTGAAAAAACCGCCACATGTTATATATGACGTCATCGTATCCAACAAGCGAGAAAAAGATCTTCATGAATGGCAACAGTCAGAAGATGGAGTTGATAAGCTTGTTGAGTATTTCAGCCAAAAAGGAGATACAGTGCTTGATCCGTTATCAGGTACTGGTACGTTTGCAAAAGTTGCTTATAAACTGGGAAGAAATGCCGTCGGAATCGAAATTGACAAAACAACATATCTAAATGCAAAGAAACGGATATTGTCTTTTGTTCAGTCGAAACAAAAAGAGAGTTGTAGTGCCAATACTAATACCGTAGAAAATCCAACCAACAAGCTTTTAAAAGCTGATTCTTCGAATATTGATACCGGCCAGGGAGGTAAAACCTATGATGCACTTGTCCAAGAAAGCCATAGAAGATTTTAAAAAGATCTATTTAGAAGAACATGCTATCAGTTTGTCAGATGAAGAGGCTAATAGACTGGGTGTAGAGCTTCTGGAATTTGTAAATTTGATCTTTAAGCCTATTCCTCAAGACTCTATCGACTACACCTTTTTCTACGGGATAGAGTCTAGTGATTTATCAATTTTTATAACTAAAAAGTCTTGCGATAGCTTGACTTTAAGCGGAGGGTTCTATAGCCTCTGGGAAATATAAAAATGAGTATGGAAATGCGATATTTTATTTA
>CAYUNW010000001.1:164623-183883 GCA_964446235.1 uncultured Gammaproteobacteria bacterium | reverse complement strand
GTTTTTTCCCTAAAAGTTTTTTTCTTATTGCCGTTAATGCAGTTATGGACTGGTTGGTATTTGATACATTATTTTTTTTAGTCATAGCCAGTTTAAATATCAGTTAAAACTCCTTTAATTATTAATCTTTTCAAATATGTTCCTGGAGGTACACAAGTAATTAATGTAATATATTTATTGTCGTATTGTTGTTCTAATACAGTGAGATCTTCAGGTGTAGTGATTTTCATATCAATTATTTTATATTTATAAGATACGTTATCTGCATAGATATATATTTCATCATTTTTTAACAACTTTGGCAATCTTGTAAAAATTGTTTTATAGTCATTAGGATTGTACAAAATTGGTAAGGTTGAATGACCAATAATTACCGGATTACCATAAGATCCAATCTCTGGTCCAGTAAAATGTATCAAGCTTTTTGTTAAATCCTCATTATTTATCATTACTAAAGCATTATTAATACTGATTTTTGGAATCGATAAGAAATATGAGTTATATCTAATTTTTGAAGGAAGCGCAGCTGTTTTAGGAAACCAAATACTTGCTTTAGTATAATCTTTTGTTGTTATACCAAATATATCTGTAAAATTACCCCCTTTTTTTTCATTATTGTTCTCTGGGATAGGGACGATAAGATTATTTAAATCAGGGCTTTTGATTATTTCAAAAGAAATTATTGGGTAAAGAACAATTGAAATTATTCCTAAACCGCAAAAAATAAATAAAAATGAAACCAACGTAACAATTTTTTTACGTAACAAACTATTTTTCTTAGTGTATATATATAGTGGCATAAATTAAAGTAGACCGTTTTGAATAGATATTTTATTTGCGATAAAAGGTAATCTGTTGGAAAACAACTTTATGAATGAAGTATTTATAATCCTAACACCAGCAATATATTCAATATTTTTTAAATATTCTGCAGTCTCTTGATAGGTTTTACCTTTGATATTTTTAACAATTTCTTTTGAATCAATTTCTGGGGAAAAAAAGGCATTAATTTGTAAATTAATTTTTATATCACCTTGTTTATCAGTTTCCGATTTATCGACTTGAATTTTGATTCTATTGGGTGATTTTGAAAGATGTTTGGGAATAATATCTTCATTTTTTAATAATAGTTGATTTATTGTATCTTTTGGTAATGAATATCCTGTTATCAATAAAGTTGTTGTGAGGTTAAGAGAATTTGTTTCTTCTCCTACCTCATGGCTGAATTTTTTTGTCAGTATGTTTTTTGACGAAAGAGAATCTAATAAATATTCATTTTCAGAAATTTTTTGTGATAATGTATATTGTGCTTTTGAATTCAGTTCATCAAACAGTTCTTTTTCAAGTTTATCACGATCTTCTTTTGAGACTGATTGGATATCTCTAGATGACCCTCCAGTAAAATTTTGTACAGCTTTTGCGTTATAATTACTTTCTGGTTGATCTTTAAAAGTAAAAGTGCTTCCTTCTATAAGATTGCTTTCGGTACCTATAGCCATAGCAGTAATTTTGGCATTGACCTTACCAAAGGAAAGCCCTTCTCCGGTATCTGAAGCAGATGCGATTTTTACTTCATCATCAAGCGTAAAGGATAATGTGCCATTTTGAATAACGGTGTTTTTAGCAAAAGTTTTACTTTGTAAAGTTTTGTTATAAATTACCACTTCTCCTTTTGCTTTTTCTCCAACTTTTGACTTTCCTGTAGTATCTGTACTTTTTTCTCCTGAAATTTCTTCAGATACCGGATTTACCTTATAGATACCATTTTCAATGTCTACTTTACTTTCTTCTGTTGTCAAAATAATATTTTTATTTAATTTTACGGAATGTTGGAATGTGATTAATGTAACTGTTGCGGAGGTATTGACATATATGAAAGAAAAAAAGCTTAAGATAATTATTAAAATAAAAATTATCATATAAAACAATTTATTTTTTAGTAAAGAAGTAAAATAAATGAATGTTGAATAAAGAGTAGATTTAATTTTTGTAAAATCTAATGGGTGAATGTGATTTTTTTGGAAGATTGTGTTAATATTTTTTTTACCATTTTGAACATCAGCTTTTGTTTGTATAGGCGTATCATATACTTTTTCCCTCTTAAACCCGAAATCTTCTTTGAAATTTTCAATGTTGTTGGGAACTTTATCAGTATTGCCCGTTACAATATCACTTTCATCATTATATTTGATATTTTTAATATTAATTTTTGAATCAGATAATGATACTGACGCGGTTTCTACTAGAGCTTTGATAATTTCTTTCTTTTCAACTAATTCGATTTTTGGAGTATGAACGACAGATGAATATTTATGCCAATGAAATTTAGTTAATTTTTCTTTATGTTCTTCAAGATCTTGGTCTAATGAAAAAAGTATCAATCTTGAAGGTAATATCTCAGAATTTAATGTCGTGATTGCTGCTTCTATTATATTGTCAAGATTTTGAGAATTTTCAATTTTAATCGATTTTTCAATTTTACCTACTCTAATTAATGAGAAATAATAATTATTTTTTTCAATATAACAAAATAATGCCGTTGGAGGAGATGCGTCTTGGTTTTTTAAGTAATATGACAAAGCTTGTTCATATTCGATGTAACCCGTTGTATCTAAACCTAGCTCTTTCGTTAATTTTTTTAGTAAAGATATATATTGATCTTTAACAGTTTGATTTTCAATGAAATATTGTGATAAAGCAAAAACAGATTTTTCTACAAGAAAATTTTTTCCTAATTTTGTTTCACATTCTGAAATGACTTTATCTGCAGAGTTTAATAAGTCCTCATCGTTACTCCAGCTGGCTTCAGCAACGCTTTGTACATAGACTTGTTCTTCAAAGATTTTAGATATAACTGCGCTTATAATATTTTCTGTGATAATCAAACACAAAAAAGTATTATTTTTATCTTTATTTTGAAGCAGATTTGGTATTAATGACATTTTAAGAATTTAACTTGAAGATATTATAGGTTCATGGGGTATTCAACTTAGCATATATTCTACGAATACCGGATCCTAAATTTTCTTCCTTTATTATCTTAAAGCTTCCCATTGAACCTGTAAAGTCAACATGTGGTCCTCCGCATATTTCTTTAGAAAAATTACCTACACTATATACTTTAACAGTTTCCGGATAATTTGCATTCGGAATAAAAAGAGCTCCGATTTCTATAGCTTTTTTGAAATGCATCATTTGATGTTCGACTTTAAGATTATTTTTGATTATTTTATTAATTGTATTTTCAATATCAATAATTTCTTTGTCGGAAATTTTTTTCGAATGGGTAAAATCAAAACGTAATCTTTCACTTGTAATATGACTACCTTTTTGTCTAACATGATTACCTAAGATATTTCTTAATGCTTGTTGTAAAAGATGTGTAGCAGTATGTAATTTGGTTGTTTCATCCGAATGATCTTGTAACCCACCCTTAAACACTCCTTTTGTAGCAGTTCTTGAAAGTTGTTGATGTTTAAGGAACTCATTATTAAACAACTTAACATCAATTTTTTGCCCTTTTTCTTGAGCGATTTCGATAGTTAGTTCTAGCGGAAAACCATATGTTTGATATAAATCGAAGGCAATTTTTCCATTAAGATTTTTTTGCTTTTCAATTATATTGAGTCCTTTGACTAATGTTACTTTAAACTTTTTTTCTTCTTTAGCCAATTCGGAGAATATAGCCTCTTTATTTTCAGATAGCTCTGGATAACTTTCTTGATAATTTTTTATAATATCATTAGCTAGAATTGTTACAAAATCATCTTTGATGCCGAGCATGTTTGCATGCCTGATAGATCGTCTAATTAACTTACGTAAGACATAACCACGCTCTTTATTGCTGGGGATTACACCATCAGCAATCAGAAAACTTGAAGCTCTTATGTGATCAGAGATGATTCTAATCGATTTTTTAAATTCATTTTCATACTCTTTTCCACTTAGTTGTTTTATTATTTCAATATTACTGACAAACAAAGAAGTTCTAAACGGATCTGGATCAGTAATTTTATTATCTATCCATTCAATTATAGCAACAACTCTTTCCATGCCCATACCAGTGTCTACGTTTTTTTGTGAAAGTGATTCATATTTTCCGTTACTCATTTTATTGTATTCCATAAAAACATCATTCCAGATTTCTACATATCTTCCGCAATCACAGTTTATGTGACAAACCGGACCATGTTTTTTTATATTATGTAATGGAAGTTGGGTATCATAAAACATTTCCGTATCCGGACCGCAAGGACCTGTATTTCCAGCCGGACCCCACCAATTCTTAGATTTCGGATAAGGGAAAATTCTGTCATTGCCTTTTACTCCGTTTTTACTGCTTCCGACATTTGCTGATATGCCAGCTTTAGAGAATTCATGTTGCCAATACTTAATTGAATCATTATCAATCAAAGCGTCTTGATCGCCTTCAAAAACAGATATATAAATCCTATTAGGATCAAGGTTTAACCACTTTTTTCCTGTAAGAAACTCAAATGAGTAATTTATTGCTTCTTTTTTAAAATAATCTCCGAGCGACCAATTCCCTAACATTTCAAAAAAAGTAAAATGTCGTTCATCACCAACTTCCTCAATATCATCTGTTCTAAATGATTTTTGTACATCCACAAGTCTTTTTCCTAAAGGATGGATTTCTCCTAATAAGTAGGGCACTAATGGGTGCATACCGGCAGTGATAAAAAGAACTGTTGGATCGTTTTCAGGTACAAGAGGAGATGAAGGTATTTCTTTATGATTTCTGGGAGAACTGGTAAAAAAATCAATATATTTTCGTCTTACAATTTGATGAGTAGACATATAAAATTAACAGTATTTATTCAGAATTTGCAGTTTATCCTTTTGATTATTTAAATTCCGGTTGAAATATTTTATTATATATCTTTATATCAGTCAAAAATTGATATTTTTAAGTAACGATGGAAATAGACAAGCAATCATTTTTTTGGAAATATTTATCTGATGGTCAGAAAGGATTAATCGAAGAAGGATTCTATTTATTGAATGATGCTAATAATCATAAACAAAACAGTATTTCTGATTTTTCATATTTGGTTTTTCCTTTTGCAAAAGCATACGAAGGATTTCTAAAAAAGCTTTTTTTGGATTTATCATTAATTTCAAAAGAGTCTTATGAAAGTGACCGTTTCAGAATAGGTAAAGCTTTGAATCCTTCCTTGGAAAAACATTTAAGACATGAATCGGTTTATGATAAGATTGTAAATTTAAAAAATAGAGAATTAGCTGAAAAATTATGGATAAACTGGAAAAAAGGAAGAAACTTGGTTTTTCATTATTTTCCTCATAATACTAATGCTTTAAAATTTGAAGAAGCTAATACCATAATTAAGGATTTGTTAGATGTTATGCAGGAGGCGGTAAATTTATTTGATAATAAGAAACTATGAAAGTAGTTTTCTACCAGCTTTTTTAAAAAACCTTTTTTTATTATCTATCTTATCTGAAAAACCATCATTCGAACCACTGTTTTTTTTTGAAATATTTATTTGTTCTGATTTAGTTGTATTGTTTTTTATGTTAGGAGAATTATGATTACGATCGGTGGGTTTTATTGGTATTTTGGATTTAAATCTATTTTCTAAAGTAGTTATTTTATCTATAATATTTTCTAATTTTTTCTTTCCATCATCTGTAGTAAGTAAATACATAACAATACCGCCAATTAGTCCACCTAAAAAAAATCCTGGAATAAATTTGCTAATTTTATGTTTGGACATTTTCTTCCTTTGATTTTCTATTAATGTGAAAAACTTTCAGAAATGAACTTATAAAGGACGCTAAAGAATGAATATTTGAAAAAGATTTTGTTAAATTCACGGTTATTTGATGAGCTTCGTCAAAAATTGAATTAGTTTTTTCCAGCATCTTTCTGATTTCTATAAGAATCAGAATTATTTGCCAACCAATTCCAATAGCAATAGTAGTAAGTGAAACAGTAACAATTAAAATAATTACAGTGTTTAAGTCTAGCATGGGCAGATTATGATTGAAATTCAGTTAACATTTTATCCGAAGTATATTTTTCAGTCAACAGATAAACTTTGATTATCTATAGGTATTAAATTAATAAGCAATATAAGTTAATTGGATATTTCTGATTTTTGGATATTTCGGGTGATTGATTTTGACTTACCGTTTTTTTTGACAGCTTCTATAATTATTGAATTTGACCCAGGGGAAAGCGTAATTTTTGTATTGAATTCACCAGCGCTATTTAAAGCAATTTTAACACTGTTTATGGATACAACAGCATCAGAGTCTGTTTTACCACTGACATTTATTTGGTTATTATTTGTCACTAGACCTTCAATAGGTTCGAGGATTATTAAGTTAGGCGGATTATTATATGATTGATATTGAATAAACAAATAACCGAAAAATAAGAATACAAATAATCCTATAAGTAAAAATAGCCAAAAATGGGGATTTATATCAAAATAGGGGGAATTAAGCGGTTTGATTAATCCTTTTGGTAATAAGCCTGATTTGTTTTCTTGGAGATATTGTCTTCGGAAGAAAGCTACCATTTCTTCAGGTTCTAAACTTAAATATTTTGAATAATTTCTGATAAATCCTTTGATGTAAGGTAGAGGAGGCAGATCGGTCCAAGAATTATTTTCAAGTGCTTGAAGGAATTTTTTACGAATTTTAATTTCTTTTTCGACTTGATCTAAAGTTATTTTTTTTTCGGATCTTGCTTTTTTAAAAATTTCACCAACAGTTTTCATAAATATTAGTATATTTTTTCCTCAGATTGTTGTGCTTCTTGTTGAAGAAAATATTGCTCGGGATTCTTTATTAATACATCTCTTGGTTTTGCGCCTTCACCGGCACCAATGATACCTTCTTCTTCCAATTGGTCAATTACTCGAGCAGCTCTGGAATAACCAATTTTTAGCTTTCGTTGCAGCAAAGAAGCAGATGCTTTATCATATTGGCATATCACGCGTACGGCATCTGCAAAAAGAGGATCTTTACCATCCTCGTTTCCCGAAACAGTACCAATACCTTTTTTTACACTGACAGATTGGGATGTAATTTCAGAAGCATATTCGGCAGGTTGATTATTTGTTTTTAAAAATTCAACCAATTTTTGTATTTCATTATCAGATACAAATGTACCTTGAATTCTTGTTGGTTTAGCTTGGTCTGGAGGTATATAAAGCATATCACCTCTTCCGAGTAATTTTTCCGCTCCGGGGGTATCAATAATAACTCTAGAATCGACCATGCTTGAGACATTGAAAGCGATTCTCGAAGGAACATTTGCTTTTATTAATCCTGTAATAACATCAGTAGATGGTCTTTGAGTTGATAATACCAGATGAATTCCGGTAGCTCTAGCCATCTGTGCCAATCTGCAAATGGAATCTTCTACGTCAACCGGTGCATACGCCATTAAATCCGCAAGCTCATCTATAAAAATTACAATATATGGTAAGGGTTGTATGCCTGATAATTCATTGTGGCCTTCAATATTTTTAACACCTATCTCTGCAAATAATTTATATCTTTTTTCCATTTCTGAAATTGACCAACGAAGAGCGGATAGTATCTTATCCGGTTCAACAATAACCTCAGTAAGCAGATGAGGGATTCCGTTGTAACCGGTTAATTCTACTCTTTTTGGATCAACCATAATCAGTTTAACTTCAGCAGGTGATGATCTGAACAAAATTGAGGCTATCCAAGAGTTGATGAGCACTGATTTACCAGATCCTGTCGTTCCCGCGATAAGAACATGGGGCATTTTTGCGATATTTGCTACTTTTGGCATACCGGAAACATCTAAACCTAGTGATACAATAAGTTTATCCTTACTTCTTTTCATATCATTTGATTCAAGCATCTGTCTGAGAGTAACAAACTTCAGACTTCTGTTGGGGATTTCTATTCCTACCAGATTTCTTCCTGGTATTGGAGCTTCGATTCTAACAGTACCTGTTGGTGCTGATAAAGCAAGAGCTAAATCGTTTTGTAATGCGGTAATTTTTGATACTTTTATACCCAAGGCAATTTCCAGACAATATTGTGTAACTGCTGGACCTTTGTTAATCTCCGCGACTTTAGCTTGAATACCGAAGCTCTCTAAAGTTTTTTCGATAATATCGGCATTATTCTTAATATTTCCACGATCAGCTTCTTGGCCGGGATTTGAAGAAAGCAACGATAAAGGAGGGTACTCCCAAATTTTTGTAGCAGCTTGAATATTTGTAATTACAGGTGAAGCATCTAGTCCAATAGGAATTTTTGTATTTACCTTATTACCAATATTATCTTTTTGAGAAGGTGTTTCTTTAATAAAGTCTTTTGTAAATGACGGGGCTTTTATCGGTAGTTTTTCTTGAAACACGGATTTTTTCCGTTTGGAGTTAATTTCGGATAAGTATTTTTGAAAAGATTTAAAGAAGGGAGTAAACGATTTTACAATTTCTTCTATGGAAGTGTTGAAGAGAATCATAAGTCCGATAAAAAAAATTGCCGAAAAAAGTATAAAAGCTCCAATCCAAGAAATATAAAAAGCCACGTAATACCATATAGTATCACCGATATATCCGTTTCTGGTTAATGCTGCAAGAGTTAAAAAGCTCAAAAGCATACCGAAGGGAACATTTGGATTAGTGAATGGTGATTTAATTTTTATAAAAAATGTTGAAAGCGAAAGAAGTACAAGTGGTAAAATGACAGCTAACCATCCGAAATATTCAATTGTAATATTTTTGAAAAAATCCAATACCGTACCTGATTGAAAAAATGATATTGTAATTAAAGCTGAAAGACACACAAAAATTATAAAAAAAGAGGTATAGATAGTTTGAGCTTTGAGTTTTAAATTAAAGAACTTTTTTCGCTTTCTGTATTTTCTGGGCATATTAAATTATTATATCATCAAAAATCGATATTAATATCCTATAGTAATTAAAGGGGATTGTCAATAATCTAAATTCTGATTAACAGAAAAATTCATAATAAATAAAAGATTAAAATAAAGTTATAATTGATTTATGGTTAAATTATTTCATAAGTACGACAAAAAAATTAAAATTTTTATATCATTATTTTTGTCTTATTTTTTTTCCTTTTATGCAAACGAAAAAATTTTTATGGCAAATTCACCGGATGTTAATCCGGATACGGTTAAATACGTTGAGGAATTTCCGAACAATATCAAAAATATCGGTATGCAAATCAACGAAAAATTAGTAAGTATCATTTCACCTATAAATAATATTTCTCAACCTGAAATTAACCAGCCAGGTATATCATTTCCGACGATATGGATTTCACCTGTAGATATATTTCCAACAGTATCTGAAGCTATTCCAACGATCATACCGACAATAAAGGTTCAACCGACAACAAACTATTTTCCGTCTGTTATTCCATCCCAAATTCAAATTCCAACCAAAATGATTTTGCCGTCTCCAACATTCAAAATTATACCGACAGCTACACAAATTCCTACAAAAATTCCCACAAAAGTACCTACACCGACAGTAAAACCAAACATTACACTGGCTGATTTCGGAAAATGTTTGGCAGCAAAAAATATGATATTACATACAATTCCGGGATGCTCTGAGTGTCAACGCCAAAAAACAATATTGGGAGAAGCATTAAAATACATCACAGAAATAAACTGTCAAGTTAAACCTCAGGAGTGTTCAAAATATTCCACAAATACAGTTCCATTTTGGGGGCAGAACGGTAAATTGGTAATACCAGGAAGAGCAGATATTGAGACCATATCGGCAATATCAGGTTGTGCCGCCCCGTAAATATTGTTGAGTGAAAATATATATGTTATTTTTATGATATGGATGCGGTTAATTTGATAGCTCTTGAAAAGTTAAGTATATTTATCGCATATACTGCCGGTTTGACATCATTTTTTTCTCCATGTTTAGTGCCTCTTTTGCCTTCTTATTTTACAATAATAACAGGTTTTACCTTTAAGGATTTATATGGATTAAATACCGCCAATATTCGAAAAAGGGTATTTATATCCAGTATTTTTTTTGTCAGTGGTTTTTCATTAGTCTATACGATCTTGGGTGCAACTGGAACGATCATTGGATTATTACTACAGAAAAATCTGAATTTTATTATCCAAATGACAGGATTTTTTATTATTTTTTTAGGTTTAGTACAAATTGGTGTATTAAAATTCAAATCATTGGAATTTGATTATGCCTGGAATATCCAAAAAAAACTAGCAAATTTAGGCTATATTAGCGCAATGATAACCGGTATTGCCTGTGCTCTTATTTGGATGCCGTGCGTAGGTCAGATTTTAGGCTTAATGCTGATATTGGCATCTCAAGCAGATACAGCATTGAAAGGCATGGAGTATCTTTTTATTTTTTCTTTAGGTTTAGGAACGCCTTTTTTGTTATTGGGTTTATTCTTTCCCTTAGTTTTTTCATTTATACAAAGATACAGAAAATTATTTTATTTAATTACAAAAGGAGCTGGTGTAGTTCTGATTTTATTTGGTCTAATTCTAGTAATCGGAAAATATCATTACTTTCTTAATTTAGTAAGTTCTAGTATTTATATTATTGAAGAATTTTTTAAAAAAAATCTATGAAAGTTATACTTTTATAACCATCGTTAACACCAGCGGTCTTCTGTGAGTTTCTTTATATAAAAATTCCTCTAAACTATCGGTAATTCGCTTTTTGATGAATTGCCAGTCAAATACCTGACTCGGTTTGTGGTTTAACGTTTTTCTGATTATGTTTTTCGCATTGTCGATAAGATCAACTGATTGTTTCATATATACAAAACCTCTTGAAATTATGTCCGGATCCGCCGTTAATTGACCGCTGGACTGTTCGATGGGAACTATTGCAATAACAATACCGTCGCTAGCCATAGTTTGTCTATCGCGGAGGACGACATTTCCAACATCACCGATCCCTAATCCGTCGACCATGATGTTTTTCAGTTGTAATTTATCAGTAATTTTGGCTTTCTGATGATTATCAAAACTGATAACCTCACCGTCTTGGGGTAATATAATCTGTTGATCATTGAAACCCATTTTTTGTGCAAGTTCCGAATATTTATGCATTTGTCTATATGTACCTCCAATCGGAATGATATGTTTCGGTTTAGTCAAACCAATCATTAAAGCTAAATCGTTTTCTGAACCATGACCTGAAACATGAAGATTATCAGTAATTTCGGAGTAAGAAACTTTTGCTCCTTCTACTGTCAGTTGATCGATTAGATTGTGAACAGCATTTTCATAACCGGGAATTGGATCCGCAGAAAAAACAACAACATCACCTTTTTTTAGGTTAACAAATTTATGTTCTCTTTCTGCGATTCTAGATAATGCTGAGTGTGGTTGAGCTTGGCTACCGGTTACTATTAAAGCCAAATCCTTTGGATTATATTTTTTAAGCTCCCTTTCGGAAACAACCAAAACATCTGGGAAATTCAGGTACCCTAATTTTCTGGCAATTTCCACATTTTGTTCAATGCTTCGTCCTAGGAATGCAATACGTCTATTATTTTTTACGGCAACATTTATTGCCTGTTGGATTCTGGATATATTTGAAGATTGTGTCGTAAAAATAAATTTACCATTACAGCTTCTAATTTCAGCTTCAAGAGTTGTTTCAATATTTCTTTCTGACAGAGTATTACCTGGCGATTCTACCCTGACACAATCTGACAATAGACATAAAATTCCTTCTTTTGCGGCTTGAGCAATTTTTGCCACCTCGGTTTGTCTGTTGTCAATAGGTGTCCAATCGAATTTAAAATCACTTCCATGATAAAAAATACCCAGAGGTGTTTTAATTATCAGATTAGCCGAATCAGGAACAGAATGAGTGACATATACGAAATCTATGGAGAAATTACCTAATTTGATATTATCTGAAAAATTAACCTGATTGATATGTTTGTGAAGACCAAATTCTTTAAGTTTATTTTCGGCAAAAGCACTTGTAAGTTTGGTTGCATAAATTGGTGTTTGTATTTCAGGTAAAATATAGGGTAATGCTCCTATATGGTCATCGTGTCCATGAGTCAAAACAATTCCTCGAATTTTACCCTTTTTATCTTTTAAGTAACTAATATCCGGAATAATTAAATCTATACCATACATATCCTCATCCGGAAAACCGATGCCGCAGTCTACAATTAGTATGTCTGTAATTTCAGAATTTTTTCTTCTGTATTCATAGACATACATGTTTTTCGTGACATTTCCAGCCCCACCTAGAGGAATAATTCTTATTGAACTTTCGTAACTTTGCGAATATATATTATTTTTATTAGAAAATATCATATATTAATATTTTATAAATTATAATTCACCATACTTGCATGAATTGTTTTAAATTTTCTTTAGTTATCAAAACATTTTGAGTCTTATTTTCAACAATCAATCTAGCGACTTTCCTACAAAGCCCGTCAATATTTCGTTCGAGAGTTCTTATACCGGAATCGAAACCTAAAGGCCTTACAATAAGTTGCCAAACATCATCGCTTATTTTTAGTTGTTCTTCCGTCAATCCAGAATTTTTAAGAATTTTTGGGAAAACATAGGATTTTCCAATAATAATTTTTTCTTCGTCATTATAAGAAGGCATTTGAATAGGTTCTAACCTATCAAGCACTGCTGTAGCAATATTTCCGGTATTATTTGCTGTAGCGATAAAAAGTACTTCTGATAAATCAAATGGGTAATCGATATAATGATCAAGAAAAGAAACGTTTTGTTCAGGATCCAATAATTCTACAAGCACACCCATAATATCTGCTCTTGCAGATTCTGTTACTCTATCTAATTCATCAAGAAGCATTACCGGATTTTTTGTACCAGCACGTTTTAATGATTTGATTATCAAACCAACTTCGGCGTCAGGATGAATTCTGGATTCTCCTCTTAAATCTAAAGCGGAACCTAAGCCGCCAAATGGGATTCTGACAAATGCACGATTCATAGCTTCGGCAATCGCTTTTGCAATAGTAGTTTTGCCAGTGCCTACTAAACCGACAAAAAATAAGATAGGAGCATGTGCAAAATTATGTTTTAGTTCAGAAGGATCTTGATTAGCTTTGTCTATGTTAAGTTTCATTACTGAAAGATATTCAAGTATCCTGTTTTTTATTTCATCCAATCCGTAATGATTTTTGTCTAAGATATCTTTTGCTTGAATAATATCAAGGTTATCCTTACTACGTTTATTAAACGGAAGATTTGTTATCCAGTCGATATAATTTACTACCTGATCAAAACCAGTTAAATGACCTCCGTATTTTATACTGTCTTGTACTCTATCGATCAAAGATTGGGCTTTTTCTTGGAGGTCTTGTGGTAGAGAAGCAGTTTGCAGTTTTTGAATTAATTTATTTATTTCACTTTGCCCGTTTTGATTAACAGATGAGTTTAAGGCAGTATCCATAAGGCTATATAATTATAACAGTAATATTGAGATTTTATCAGATTTTATGGAATTTATTACCTTTATGAGGTCTTTGAAATTCATGCTTATTTTGTCTGTTTTGCCTTTTCTTAGCGTCTTCTCCAAATAACATGGATAAATTTATTCTACCTTGATCATCAATTTCCATAACTCTTACTGTTACTGCTTGTCCTATAGTAACGACAGAATTTGGATCAGAAACATAATCAACAGACATTTGTGATATATGTACTAATCCTTCTTTTCCGGGTAATATTTCTACAAAAGCTCCGAACGGAAGTATGCGTTTTACAAGACCTTGATATACCTCTTCAGGTTGAACTTCTTTTACAATTCCTGATATCCATTTCTTAGCCATATCTACCTTTTCGTTATCCATACCGGTTATAGTTACTAATCCTGCGTCGTTGACATTAATGTCGCATTCTGTTTGGTTAATAATTTGTCTGATTATTTTACCTCCAGGGCCAATAACTTCACCGATTTTTTCTTGAGGGATGTTAATTTGTACAACTTTAGGAGCATATTTTGATAATACAGAACGATGATTTGGTATTATTGAAAGAATTTTTTCAAGTATTTTTATTCTTGCATTCCTGGCTTTTTCCAATGTTTTTTCAATAATTTCATCAGTTAAACCGTCAATTTTTATGTCCAATTGAATAGCAGTTACCCCATCTTTCGTACCGGCAACTTTGAAATCCATATCACCTTGAAAATCCTCAAGGCCGATTATGTCGGTTAATAAGACATAATTTTTTGAACTTGTAATTAAGCCTATCGATATTCCGGCAACAGGATTTTTTATTGGTACTCCTGCATCCATTAGTGCTAGAGTCGAACCGCAAGTAGATGCCATAGAAGTAGAACCGTTTGAGGACATTACTTCTGATACCAAGCGTATTGTGTAAGGGAAAGTTTCCTGTTGAGGGATAACTGGACTTAATGACCTTTCTGCTAAAGCTCCATGACCAACTTCTCTTCTTGATGGAAAACCTGTTCTGCCTGTTTCGCCGACAGAATATGGAGGCATGCTGTAATGATGCATATATCTTTTGGCTGTTTCACCTTCAGGACTTTCTATCAATTGTTCTAAAGATGGAGCTCCTAACGTAGCAACAGTAAGCACTTGTGTTTGACCTCTTTTAAACATAGCTGATCCGTGTGTACGAGGCAGTATGCCAACTTCAATACTTATTGATCTTATTTCGTCATTATTTCTTCCGTCAGGTCTTATGTTTTTATCAAGAATATTACTTCTGATGTATTCCCTGAATAGTTGATTGAATGCTTTTTCGATATCTTTTTTTTCATATTTATCTTTGAATTTTTCAGCAACTTTTTCAGATATTATCGTCAGATCATCATTCGATCCTTCTTTGTCGACTTTTGCAGAAACACTTTTTTTGATACTTTCGAGATGTTCTTTTTTAATATAATTAAGCACTTCATTATCAACTTTTTTATCTTCAATTTCATATTTTTTTTGACCGACTTCTTTTACTAATGATTCTATACAATCAATAATTTTCCCGATTTCATTTTTTGCATACTTAATTCCTTCAATAACATTATTTTCTGGTAATTCTTTTAATCCCGCTTCAATCATTACTACTTTTTCTTTGGATGACGATACTACCAAATCCATATCCGAATAAAGATCTATCTGTTCGCTAGGGTTTGCAAAATATGTATTGGCTTCATTTTCTTTAGGCTTTACATACCCAATTCTTATGGCACCTATTGGTCCTTTCCATGGAATTGGCGAGATAGCTAATGCAGCTGATGTAGCAATAATTCCTAAAATATCGGGTTCGTTTTCACCATCTACGGATAAAACCGTAATAATTACTTGTACATCTTTATGAAAATTTTTATCAAATAATGGTCTGATGGATCTGTCGATTAATCTACCTTTCAAAATCGCATCATCAGATGGTCTACCTTCACGTTTTACCCATCTGCTTCCTTTTATTCTTCCACCTGCATAGAGTCTTTCGACATATTCGACAGATAATGGAAAATAATCCAGTTTTGAATCTAGTTTTGATGCGACAACCGTAGCTAAAACCATCGTATCTCCGTATTTTGCCAGAACAGCTGAAGTTGCTTGTTCTGCAAATCTACCAACTTCAAGAGTTATTGTTCTTCCTCCGATTTCAACTGATTTACTAACAACAGTATGATTATTTTTTTTATTCATATATATATGTGAGATTTAATATTTATAAAGATTTTTGACTTTTTTGGAGTGTGCCTAATCAAGTACAAAAAAGAGTAATAAATCGGTACTGGATTTTGGTTTATTTATCTAAATTCAATTTTTTTAATACGATTTTATATCTGTCTTCTGCTTTTTTCTGTAGGTAAGTTAAAAGTCTTCTTCTTTTTGAAACAGTACCAAGTAGACCTCTTCTGGAATGATTGTCTTTCGGATTGGATTTTAAATGGTCAACCAGCTTTTCAATTTTATGAGTTAATAATGCGACTTGTACTTCAGGACTACCTGTATCTCCGTTTTTTTGTCCGAACTCACTGATAATTTTTTTCTTATCTATTACTTTTAGTGCCATGTGGGATATTATACAGAAAATTGTATTAAGACTCAACTTCTAATTTACAAAAGAGTTGATCCGCGATAAATCTTCGGTTTCAGCCAATCTTCAGGGGTTTTATGTTTTTTTGCCTCCTTTTTTTCCGTAAATTCAGGAATAGGTTTATCGATTTCCGCAGGTTGATTACTTGTAAACTGATCTTGTTTTTTTGGAGGAAATTGTTGTTTTGTTAAGTTTTGCGGAAAAGATTGTTTGTTTGAAAATGAATTTTGGTTCTGTTTTTGAAATTGATTAGTTTGTTGTTGGGGGTATGTTTTTTGAAAAGGTATATTTTGGGTTATTTGAGGTTTGTCTTGAGAAATATTCTTGCGGACATATCTCATACAAAGCGATGCTGCCTCAAAAGTAGAAGAACTAGTTTTTATTGACGTAAAATTCTGGCTTGCTGAAGAGATTCCCATTAGAATATTTTTCGCAATATCTTCATGCATATTTAAATTGCATGCATTAATGATATAAGGGATAATTTCAGATGTAGAGGCTGCATTTGGATCTACGATATTAATTTTTCCGAAGTTAGAGTTATTTTCATGAGAATCTATATTGACAACCGTTTTTTCTTGGAATAATTTTTGATTACTATTATATATATATCCTAATTCTTGGAGGCTAGGTGTATCTACAATAATAATTGTGTCGATATTTCCTCCAGAAGTAGCATATGACATCATTTGTGGTGTGATCTCTGGATAGCCTTCTCTTGGTTCAATGACAAGATTAAATAAATCATTTTCTATGTTATAACTTACTTTTTCTATGGATCCTTCCTGATAGGGGAAAGATATTACTAGATTTCTGCCTTGAGATTGGTTAAGTCTAGTTGTAAGTTTATCCAAACCTATAAGACTGGAATATTCAACTGTTGGTTGGGAAGAACAGGCAATAGAAATTTGTTTTCCTGTTGCAGAAAGCGATAAAAATAAAGCCAGACTTGCAGCAAACGAATCCATAGTAGGATTAGCTTTTGTTGTTACTATAAGCCCATTAGAATTTTCTATTAGATTTCTAAGTAAACCTGATTGATTTTGAATATTTGAATTCATGTATAGAGAAAATGTATTTAATAAAACCCCATTATAATGGGGTTAATTTAAGCCTATAGATATTATACTATCACCTGTCAAGTATTCAACGTGATTAGCTAGTTGAAGACCAGCCTCTGTATTGATTTTGGCTTTTTGGATATCATCTTTACCATGTTTGAGTGAAATGATTCGAGATCTACCAATTTCTTCGTTGTTACGAATAATTTTAATTTTGTCGCCTTTTTTGATTTCACCTTTTATAATTCTCACTCCGGCAATGTTTTCTTTATTTTTTTGTGGAAAAATCACAAGAATTTTTGCTTCCCCAAGAATTACTTCTTGGTTTTTTTCTTTCAACATTTCAGTAACGTCATTCAATTCATCTAATAATTCATAGATTATATTAAATGTTTTAATGATTATTTTTTCTGATTCAGCTAATTTTAAAGTAGAATTACTTGCTTTTACATTGAATCCGATTATGATAGATTTTGTGGTTTTAGCTAGTAATACGTCAGAATCATTTATGGCTCCTATAGCAGAATGAAGAACATTAAGATTTAAATTTTTTTGTAATTGCGCCATTATTGCTTCTAAACTACCGTTTGTATCGGTTTTTAAAATAAGTTTAATTTTTTCTTCTTCTTCTGATTGAGATTCTAAAGTTATGATTTTATCGGTATTCGGTTGGTTGTTTTTATTTGTAATTTCATGTTTCTTGTCTGTAACGATACTTCCAATTTTAGGAATTATTTTCCATCCCAATACTTGCGCTGGTTCGGAAGGATGAATTTCAGTTATGTTATTACCTTTCCAGTTAATTAGAGCTCTTATTTTAAGACTCTGATTTTCGCAAAACAATTCGTCTCCGATATTAATTTTACCGTTTTTCATAATGATTGTAGCTGTCGGACCTATATTTTTGGATAAATTTGATTCAATTACCACAGCTTCATTTATATTTTGTTTATCTTCCTTTATTTGATACAGATCAGCCAATAACAATATTGTATATAAAAGTTTATCAACACCTGTACCTTTTTTAGCAGAAACATTGATTAAAGGTATATCACCACCATATTCTTCGAGTTTTATATCATTTTTTTGTAACTGTTGTTTAATTTTATCGGCATTAATATCAGGTAAATCGGTTTTGTTCAACGCAACTATATATGGTATTTTTGCATCTTTTATATGTTTTAGGGATTCTAAAGTTTGAGGTTTAATTCCGTCATTTGCAGCAATCACAAGTACAGCAATATCTGCAATATTGGCACCTCTTTCTCTCATTTTGGAAAAGGCTTCATGACCCGGAGTATCAATAAAAGTGATTTTTTTGATTGGATAAGATTTACTTGAAAAAATACTTGTATCAATGTCTATTTGATATGCCCCGATATGTTGAGTGATCCCTCCGTGTTCTTTTGTTGCAATATCAGTTTTACGTATTGTGTCTAGTAATGTTGTTTTGCCGTGATCGACGTGTCCTAAAATTACCACTATAGGTGGTCTGAGCATTAAATCTGATTTTACTGTTGAATCCATCTTTGTCATAATTATTTAAGAAATTAAAAACCAAATTTTGCATAATTATTTATTTGGTTTGTTTTTTTTATTATTATCTTTGTTTACTTCGTCAGGTAAATTTTTATCATTTGATTGTGTTGGGAGAACACTACCAGTTTTTGTTTGAATATCAATTTTCCATCCGGTAATTTTTGCTGCTAATCTGACGTTTTGTCCGTCCTTACCAATTGCTAAAGAAAGTTGGTCTTCAGAAACTTTAGCAACAGCTACCTTTTTTTTCGTATCAAGAGTGATTTCAATATCTTTTGCAGGGGCTAAAGCAGATTGAATGAAAAGTTCTGAGTTATCACTCCATTGGATAATATCTATTTTTTCCATTCCACCAAGTTCATTTATTACTGCTTGTACGCGAATTCCTTTTTGTCCTACACAACTGCCTACCGGATCAACTCCAGCTTGAGATGAATCTACGGCAATTTTTGTTCGGTATCCAGCTTCGCGTGCAATTTCTACAATTTTTACAGAACCATTGGCAACTTCAGGTACTTCTCTTTTAAAGAGGCCAGAAACTAAATTTTTATGGGCACGGGATACTATAACAATATC
>CAYUNW010000001.1:0-164613 GCA_964446235.1 uncultured Gammaproteobacteria bacterium | reverse complement strand
TATCTCCTCTTTGACTATGGTTAATATCAGCAATGTAAAAAGCTAATCTTTGATTAAGACGGTATTTTTCATTTGTAGTCTGTTCTTGAGGAGGTAAAATTGCTTCGGTTCTGCCGATATCGACAATGATATTTTGACCATCAAATCTTAAAATCATACCATTTGCTACTAAACCGACTTTTTGTGAAAAATCATCGATAATTGCTTTTTTTTCGGCTTCTCTTATTCTTTGTAAAATGACTTGTTTTGCTGTTTGAGCAGCGATTCTGCCGAATCCTGGCGGTGTGATGTCTTTTTTATTTTTAAATAATCTAGCTTCACCATTTTTTGGATTTATTTCAACTTCAATTTCTTCTAATTCTTTTGATCCATAGTCTTTTCTATATGCAGCAAGAATTGCGGCTTGTATGGTTTCTAGGACAATATTTGGATCAATTCCTCTTTCAGTCGCTACCTGATTAAGAGCAAGTGCAAATTCTGATTTAATAGTTGCTGGCATATTTTTTATTCAATTATAAAAATTGGTGGGAGATTCCCACCACAAATATAAATAAACAAAATTCTTAAATACTATTTTAACATAAAATTTATATCCTTGACAAGTATATTAAGATAGTTTAAAATCCTTTAAAAGATAAAAAGCGAGAGGCGTACGGTCTCTGTACGCTTTTTTTCTTTTGATAAATTAGATAACATCTAGATTCTCCCGATGCCAAAGAATAAGAATAATAATCAATCGCATACTGCCTCTACAAGAATAAATTGGGTAGAAACCAATGTTGAACTTCCAAAGCTTGATTTAATTGCTGTACAAAAAGAATCATATTTATGGTTTATCAATGAGGGAATAGCCGAGTTGATAAAAGAGATTTCTCCTGTTGATGATTTTACCGGTAAAAATTGGAGTTTGGCTTTTGGTAAACATTATTTCAACAATCCTAGATATTCCACGGAGGAATGTTTAAATAAAGGTTTAACATATGATTCTCCATTGAAAGTTGAAGCAATTTTAACAAATCTTCAGACCGGTAAAAAGATTGCTCAAGAAGTTTTTTTAGGTGATTTTCCCACAATGACTGAGAACGGTACATTTATAATTAATGGAGTAGAAAGATGTATTGTCAATCAGTTGGTTAGGTCTCCTGGAGTCTATTTTACCGGTGATCGCGACCCGGTTACAGGAAAAATGCTATATATTGCTGAAGTCCGACCTCTGTTTGGTTCTTGGTTAGACTTTGCCATATCCAGAAATGATGTAGTTACTGTCAGAATAGATAGAAGAAGAAAACATCCTGTTACCACGCTTTTGAGAGCTATTGGGATAGACAGCGATGAAGCGATTATGAATATTTTTAAAGATGATGAACAGAGTAAAAGATATATTGAAAGCACTCTTTCCAAAGATTCGTCAAAGACCCAACAGGAAGCTGTAATTGAGATTTACCGGAAAATGAGACCAGGAGAGCCAGCGATTTTGGATAATGCACAGGAATTATTAAAAAATCTTTTTTTCAATTCTAGAAGGTATAGTTTAGGTTCAGTAGGTAGGTATAAAATGAATAAGAAATTAGGTTTGAGTATTGAAAACAATAAAGATAATTGGGTTTTAACAAATGAAGATATCGTTGGTATAGTGAAATATCTATTAAAGCTTACAAAAAACGAAGGTGATATTGATGATATTGATCATTTAGGAAATAGAAGAATCAGAAGGGTAGGGGAATTAGTAGCAACAAATGCTTTTAAATTAGGATTAATGAGGCTTGAAAGATCAATTAAAGAAAGAATGAGTTTGGTTGGCACGGATTTGGATTTGATGCCAAGTCAAATCGTTAATGCCCGACCTATAATTGCATCAATTAATGATTTCTTCCGGACTAGTCAGTTATCAACAATTTTAGACCAGACTAATCCTTTATCAGAAATTGACAACTTAAGAAGATTAACAGTTATGGGAGTTGGAGGAATTTCTAGAGAGAGAGCTTCATTTTCGATTAGAGATATTAATGCGTCTCAATATGGAAGAATCTGTCCAGTAAGAAGTCCAGAAGGACCAAATATTGGTCTAGTCACATATATGGCTTTATACGCCAAAGTTAACGAATACGGATTTTTAGAAGCACCATATCGTAAGGTTGAATTTGATAAAAAAACAAACAAACCACGGATTACTTCAAAAGTCGAGTATTTGACAGCAGATGATGAAAGAAGATCGTTTATTACTCATGCAGGTGTAAATATTGATAAAAGAGGATATATTTTAGATGATCGGGTTCCTGCAAGGTATAAAGGCGATTTTTTGGAAACGGATTCAGCAAATATTTCTTATATCGACGTTATTCCAAGACAAGTTGTGGGTGTTTCTGCTTCTTTAATCCCTTTTCTTGCTCATGATGAGGCAAATAGAGCACTTATGGGTACCCATATGCAATGTCAAGCAGTACCACTTGTTAAACCTCAATCACCTTATGTAGGCACAGGGATGGAGTCGGTTGTACCACTAGCTTTGAAAAGAGCAGTGTGTGCTCCAGAAGATGGTTTAGTGATATACGTTGATGCTGAAAAATTAATTCTTAAAGGAAAAAGTAAAAAAGAATATGTTTACCATATTGAAAAATTTAAAAGAACTTCTCAAAATACTTGTTTCTCTCAAAAACCTTTAGTATCTCTTAAACAAAAAGTTAAAAATGGACAAGTGATAATCGATGCACCAGCATCGGAAAGTGGGGAACTGGCATTGGGTCAAAATCTTGTAATTGCATACGCGTCTCTTGATGGAATGGGATATGAAGATGCTATTGTAGTTTCAGATAGACTAGTAAAAGAGGATGTTTTAACTTCAATTTCTATTGAGGAATATGAAGTTGAAGTAGTTGATACTAAACTTGGACCGGAAGAAACAACTAGAGATATACCCAATGTCGGTGAAGAAGCATTGGCAAATTTGGATGATTATGGAGTAGTAGTTGTAGGTGCCGAAGTAGAACCGAATGATATATTAGTAGGTAAAATTGCCCCTAAAGGTGAAACAGAACTGACAGCTGAAGAAAGACTTCTTAGAGCAATCTTTGGAGAAAAAGCAAGAGAAGTTAGGGACACATCTTTACGTATGCCTCATGGTGAGAGAGGTGTTGTGATCGAAGTTAAGATTTTAGATAGGGATAAAGGTGATGAATTACACCCGGGAACAATCAAGAAAATTATCGTAAAAGTTGCTCAGCTTAGGAAAGTTGTCGTTGGTGATAAACTTGCCGGAAGACACGGTAATAAAGGTGTAATAAGCAATATCGTACCTGTGTCAGATATGCCGTATTTAGAAGATGGTACTCCGGTTGACATTATTATTTCACCATTATCAGTATTATCAAGAATGAATTTAGGACAGTTATTAGAAGCTCATCTTGGTTGGATAATGATGAAAAATAACACGAAAGTATCCGTACCGGTGTTTGAAAAAATATCTGAAAGTAAGATAGTCGATGAATATAATAGACAAGGCTTGCCATTGAACGGAAAAGCGATTCTTTTTGACGGTAGATCTGGTGAAGCATATAAAGAACCTGTGGTAGTTGGAGTTGCATATATCATGAAATTAATTCACATGGTTGAAGATAAAACACATGCTCGATCAACAGGACCTTATTCTTTAGTTACACAACAACCTCTCGGCGGTAAAGCTCAGATGGGTGGACAAAGACTTGGGGAAATGGAAGTTTGGGCATTGGAGGCTCATCGTGCAGCTTACACTCTACAAGAGATGTTAACTATAAAGTCAGATGATGTAGTAGGTAGAGCTCGGGCTTTTGAAGCGATTGTAAAAGGCACGGATATTCCAGACTCGACAATTCCGGAATCATTTAAAGTTTTAGTAAAAGAACTTCAGGCATTAGGTCTTAAAATTACTCCTCAAGGAGTGATTCATGCTCAAAAACAGATTCAAAGTGAAAATCAGGAAAATTCTGAAGAAAAAGCAGAAAATGAAAAGAAGCTTGAGGAAATTAAAGAAAATTTAGAAGGAGAAGCGAAACAGAAAATTCAAGAAGAAAAACCGATTACAGAAGAAAATTTAGACAATGAGGAGAATTAATAATGGATAAAAAAGGTAGTTTTCAAAATATTGTAGATTTTTCATCTTTACTGGTCACGCTTGCATCAAGCGAAGATGTATTATCTTGGTCATATGGTGAAATTACCAAACCTGAAACAATAAATTATCGTACTCTCAAACCGGAAAAAGACGGTTTATTTGACGAGAAAATTTTTGGTCCTACAAAAGATTGGGAATGTTACTGTGGTAAATATAAAAGAATCCGATACCGAGGAATAATTTGTGATAAATGCGGAGTAGAGGTAACACAGAGTAAGGTACGTAGAGAGAGAATGGGTCATATTAAACTTGCAGCCCCCGTAGTTCATGTGTGGTTTTTTAAAGGTAGTCCATCAAAACTATCTTTAATTATGGATATTCCCCCAAAAGCATTGGAAAATATAATTTACTATTCTTCATATTTAGTTTTAAACGTGGATAAAGAAGAACAAAAGAAAGTACTTTCATCATTAGAAGTAAATTTTGAAAAGAGGAGAGTTGAAAGGGATAAAATATATTTATCAAAAGAAAAAGAGATTGAACAGGAATTTCATAAAGCTGAGAAGGATTTGGATAAAAAAGTAAAAAACAAAGAAGCAAAAGATTTAGCTGTAGACGAGTTGCAATATAAAATGAAACAACAAATAAAGAGCTTAAACGAGGATAAAGAAAGCGAGAACGAAACTGCAAAAGAAATATTTAATACGATTTCAGATTTGGTAAAAAGGATTAAGACACTTTCAGTTATATCAGAAGATGAATATCTAAAATTAAGAGAGTATGGTGTTTCTTCTTATGTAAAAGTTGGTATGGGAGCAGAAGCAATTAATGAAATTTTAAAAAACTTTGATATCCCTAAAATTACTGCAGATTTGAGAAAAGAATTAATTGTCTCATCCGGTCAGAAAAAGATAAAAATTACCAAAAGATTACATGTTTTGGAAGGTATAAAAACTGCCAGTATAAATCCTGGTTGGACGATTATGAATGTTTTACCGGTTATTCCGCCTGATTTGAGGCCGATGGTTCAGTTAACTGGTGGTAAATTTGCTACATCAGATTTGAATGATTTATACAGAAGAGTTATAAATCGCAATAATAGACTTAAACATTTGATAGAATTAGGAGCTCCAGAGATTATTTTGAGAAATGAAAAAAGAATGCTACAGGAAGCTGTTGATTCCCTTATCGATGCAAGTCAAAGAAGAACTTCTCGAACGGCAAGTACACAGGTGTTAAGGTCATTATCAGACATGTTGAGAGGTAAACAAGGGAGATTTAGGCAAAATCTTTTAGGTAAAAGAGTTGATTATTCAGGTAGATCAGTAATAGTTGTGGGACCTGAATTAAGTTTGTCACAGTGTGGTTTGCCGAAAGAGATGGCGCTTGAATTATTCAAACCGTTTGTACTAAGAGAGTTGATTATTCGGGGGATCGCTCCGAATGTAAAGAGTGCTAAAAATGTTTTAGAACTGAGAGAAGCAGAAGTATTTGATATATTAGAAGAGATTACCAAAAATCATCCTGTTTTGTTAAACAGAGCTCCTACTTTACATAAATTAGGCATACAAGCATTTTATCCGATATTGATTGAAGGGTCGGCAATCAGAATTCACCCATGTGTTTGCGCAGGTTATAACGCGGATTTTGACGGAGACCAAATGGCTGTGCATGTTCCATTGTCCAAACAGTCCCAGAATGAATCAAGCGAGCTAATGTTACCATTGTCGAATTTATTAAAACCAGCCGATGGTACACCGATTACGATACCAAATAAAGAAATGGCTTTGGGATGTTATTATCTAACATCATTAAGATCTGATAGTGATAATTTTGATGATAAAGAATTACCGATTTTTGCAGATGAACAGGAAGCAATATTAGCATATCAGGCAGATAAAAAAGATTTAAGAAGCCCAGTTTTGGTAAAAATCGACGGGAAAATTATCCGCACAAGTATTGGTAGGATATTATTTAATGAAATATTACCGAAAGAATTAAGATACATCAATGAATCAATTAAAGCATCCAAAATAAAATCAATTATTAAGACAGCCTATGATATGTATCCTAAAGAGGAAGTGGCTGATTTAATTGATAGATTCAAAGACTTTGGATTTTTTGGAGCAACTATAGCAGGGGGATTATCATTGTCGGTGTTCGATAATATTATTATCAAAGAGAAGAATGATATAGTAAAAAATGCTGAAGAAAAGATAAAAGAAATTGAAAATAATTATCTGCAAGGATTGATAACCAACGAAGAAAGACGTAGATTAGCTAATGAGATTTGGATAGATGTAACAGAAAAAATTGCAGATGATACATGGAATGCAATGACTGATGATAACCCGGTAAAAATAATTATTAATTCCGGAGGCGCTAGAGCATCTAAAGATCAATTAAAACAATTATCCGCCATAAAAGGTTTAGTAGTTGATCCATTGGGGAAAATAGTAGAATTACCCACAAAATCAAATTATCGTGAAGGTTTAAGTATTTTTGAATATGTAACTTCAACAAGAGGATCAAGAAAAGGATTAACAGATTCGGCTTTAAAAACTGCAGACGCAGGGTATCTTACAAGAAGATTGATTGATGTAGCACATGATGCAATTATACGAACCGATGATTGCGGTACTAAAGAAGGTATTACTATCGTGCGTGAGGAAAATAAGAACGAGGAATTTGAAGTAAAAATCATGGGCCGGGTGTTGATAAAAGATGTGATCGAAGGGAAAAAGGTTTTGTTTAAACAGGGAGAACTGATAACTGAGAATAAATTACCTGGACTAAGTAAAGTTAAAGAAGTGATAGTACGTTCTCCATTAACATGTGAATTAAGAACAGGACTTTGTGCTTCCTGTTATGGATTAGATTTATCTTCAAAACAATTTGTAGAAATTGGTACTCCCGTGGGGATTTTAGCAGCACAATCAATCGGTGAACCTGGTACTCAATTGACTATGCGGGTTAGACATGCGGGGGGTATTGTAGGTTTAGACGTTACACAGGGATTACCTAGAGTTGAAGAATTAGTTGAAGCAAGAACTCCAAAAGTATTTTCACCATTAGCGGAAATTTCAGGAAAAGTAACAGTTGATGAGGTTGAAACAGGATATGATATAACCATTAAAAGTATAGGAATTAAACCGGTAGAAGAAAGAACATATTTTGTTACTAAAACGTCAGAATTAAACGTAAAAACTGGAGATTTAATTTCGGCAGGAGACCCGCTTACCCACGGATCTTTAGATATAAGACAAGTTTTGCAAATAAGAGGATTGTTAGGCGCTCAGAAGTACTTACTTGAAGAAATTCAAAAAGTCTATAAATCTCAAGGAATTCCGATAAATGATAAGCATTTTGAAGTAATTATCAGGAAAATGAGTGATAAAGTTAGAATTGAAACGGCAGGAGACACCGTATTATTACCCGGTGAGCTTGTTGATAGAAGAAGATTTGAAACTGAGAATGCAAAAATATTATCTGAAGGTGGAGAGCCTGCCACTGCTCAAGTGGTGATACTGGGAATTACCAGAGCATCGTTATATACTGATTCCTGGTTATCAGCTGCATCATTTCAGGAAACAACAAATGTATTAACAGACGCATCCTTGACAGGTAGAGTAGATTTGTTGTTAGGATTGAAAGAAAATGTTATAATCGGTCGGCTCATTCCGGTATCAAAAGAAAGAGCAATTATTAATAGTTAGAATTTACATATTGTCCAATTTACCAATAAATTTGGATAATGGTTAGATTGGATATTTTTTTTATCATTTATGCCGACATTTAATCAATTAGTGAAAAAAGGACGAAAAAAAAGTTTAAAAAAGATCAAAGCAACTGCTTTGAGAAAATATTTTAATTCTCCAAAAAGATTAGTGAAACAAATTCCAGCTCCGTTTAAAAGAGGAGTAGTTACTCTTGTTAAAACAATGACTCCTAAAAAGCCTAATTCTGCATTGAGAAAGGTTGCCAGAGTTAGATTATCAAACAAACAAGAGGTGACATCTTATATTCCAGGTATCGGACATGAATTGACCGAGCATGCGATTGTAATGGTTAGAGGTGGTAGAGTGAAAGACCTGCCGGGCGTTAAATATCATATTGTTAGAGGAAAATTTGATACAACAGGAGTTGTCGGTAGAAAAAAAGGCAGATCTCGTTATGGTACAAAAAAAGATGAAACTTCAGCAGTAAAAACCGTTGCAGCAACACCGGTAGTAAATACATAATAAAATATTATGGCTAGACATAATAAACCAAAAAAAAGGAATATTTCGACAGATCCAGTATACGACAATAAACTTTTAACCCGTTTCATAAATAAAGTAATGAAAAGCGGCAAGAAAACGGTAGCTCAAAATAATGTGTACGGAGCTTTTGAGATTATAAAAGAAAAAAAACTCGAACCATTAGAAGTTTTTTTACAGGCGATTCAAAATGTAGGTCCGAAGATGGAAGTCAGACCTAGAAGAATAGGGGGCGCTTCTTACCAGGTGCCAGTTGAAGTTAGAGGGGAACGTAGATTATCGCTTGCCATACGATGGTTAATTCAATCAGCCAATGCTCGGCCAAACAAACAATTTCACACATTCAAAGAGAAACTTGCAGCAGAATTATTAGATGCATATAATAATATTGGAGAAGCAATTAGAAAACGTGACTTAATGCATCGAAATGCAGAAGCAAACAGAGCTTTTTCGCATTTTCGATGGTAAAAGAGTCCAATTGAATATTTGATAATATTTCAAATTTTCAATTGGCTTTTATTTTTTTATGACCGCAAATGTATTGAATAAACCAAAAAAAGAAGTTACTTTAGATAATATCAGAAACATTGGTATTATCGCTCATATAGATGCTGGTAAAACGACAACAACCGAAAGAATTTTATACTATACCGGCAAGACCTATAAAATCGGAGATATTGATGAAGGTACGACTCAAATGGACTGGATGCCACAGGAAAAAGAAAGAGGGATAACAATTACATCCGCTGCTACGACAACATTTTGGAAGAATATTAGGATTAATATCATTGACACTCCGGGTCATGTGGATTTTACAGCAGAAGTAGAGCGTTCTTTAAGAGTGCTTGACGGTGGTGTAACCGTATTAGACGCCGAGGAGGGAGTTCAATCACAATCGGAAACTGTATGGCATCAAGCAGATAAATATAATGTTCCCAGACTGTGTTTTATAAACAAAATGGATAAGTTGGGGGCTGATTTTTATCGTACCGTAAAAATGGTTCAGGATAGATTAGGAGCCGTGCCGGCGATATTGACGATACCTATAGGTAAAGAAAACTCTTTTAAAGGAGTGATAGATTTATTAACAAAAAAAACAATAATTTGGGGAAGTGATGAGTTAGGAGCAAAATATGAGGTTAGCGATAATATTCCTAAAGATATGCAGGATGAAGTAGAAAAATACCGTAAAATTTTGATAGAACAGATTTGTGAACAGGATGATAAACTTCTTGAAAGTTATCTAAACGGAAAAGAACCTGGTTTGGATGAATTAAAAAAAGCTTTAAGAAAAGCCACAATAGCTTATAAATTAGTACCAATTTATGCCGGTTCATCATTACGAAATAAAGGTGTTCAACCATTACTTGATGGTATTATTGATTTTTTACCTTCACCTTTAGATATTTCATCAGCTAAGGGAATTAATCCCAAAACTAAAAATGAAGAAACTAGAAATCCATCAGTAGATTCATCCATGTCTGCTCTGGCTTTTAAAATACAACTTGATCCGCACGTTGGTAAATTAACCTACGTAAGAATATATTCAGGTCAAATTTCTTCCGGTTCTTATATTTTTAATGCGAATAGTGACCGGCAGGAAAGAGTTGGAAGATTATTATTAATGCACGCAAATCAGAGAGAGGAAATCGAAAAAGCTATTGCAGGTGATATCGTTGCGGTTGTTGGTTTGAAAGATACAGGGACGGGTGATACTTTGTGTGATCAGACAAATCCAATATTACTTGAAAATATATCATTTCCTGATCCGGTAATATCTTTAGCAATAGAACCTAAAACAAAAGCCGATCAGGAAAAAATGTCTCTTGCTTTACAGCGTTTATCAGAAGAAGATCCAACATTCAAAATTAAATCTAATCAAGAAACTGGACAAACAATAATTTGGGGCATGGGTGAATTGCATCTTGATGTATTGGTAGATAGGATGAAACGGGAATTTAAAGTTATGGCCAATGTAGGCGCGCCTCAAGTGGCTTATAAAGAGACTATTATGACTAAGGCAGAAGCCGAAGGTAAATATATCAAACAATCAGGAGGAAGAGGTCAATATGGACATTGTTTCTTAAGAGTTGAACCTAGAACTCGAGGAGAAGGTTTTGAATTTATAGATGCTATAAAAGGAGGGGCAATACCTAAAGAATTCATTTCTTCGGTAGAAAAAGGTGTAATCGAAGCTATGGAAAGAGGAGTATTGGCAGGTTATCCATTGGTTGATATGCAGGTTACTTTATACGATGGTACATTTCATGAGGTGGATTCTTCCGATATTGCTTTTAAAATTGCAGGTAGTATGGCTTTACAGTCTGCAGTTAAACAGGCTGGTTTGACTTTATTGGAACCGGTTATGAAAGTGGAAGTAACTACTCCGGAAGAGTTTATGGGAACTGTGATTGGTGACCTATCTAGTAAAAGAGGTCAAATATTAGGTACTGAAAAAAGAGGTCATGTTGTAGTAATTCTGGCAATGGTTCCATTAGCAGAATTATCCGGTTACGCCACAAGTTTGAGAAGTATATCTCAAGGTCGAGCTGCATACTATATGGAACCATCACATTACTCCGAAGTTCCAAAAAATATTACCGAAAAAATAGTAAATAAATCAATATAAATTTAATTCCGATAATTCCTATTAGAAACCTCTTGTTTAGTACTGTTTGATAGTGTATAATCCTAATACCCAAAATTTGGGCAGTTTTTTAGTTAAATTTTTACGATATTTGGGTAATATCATAATTATAAAAATAAAGAAAGGAGATTTGATATGGCAACAGGTGCCTTTCAAAGAAATAAACCACATTTAAATATAGGAACAATTGGACATGTAGATCATGGTAAAACCACATTAACATCTGCCATTACCCATGTTTTAGCACAAAAAGGATTGGCAAAAGCATTGAAATACGAAGAAATTGACAATGCGCCGGAAGAAAAAGCTCGTGGTGTTACGATTAATATTCACCATTCAGAATACGAAACGGAAAAAAGGCATTATGCTCATATTGATGCTCCTGGTCACGCAGATTACATTAAAAATATGATTACCGGAGCTGCGCAGATGGATGGAGCAATATTAGTTGTTTCAGCTCCTGATGGACCAATGCCTCAAACTAGAGAGCATATATTGTTAGCAGGACAGGTCAATGTGCCGGCAATAATTGTCTTTATGAATAAAACAGATATGGTAACTGATAAAGAATTACTTGATTTAGTTGAAATGGAAGTAAGAGAGTTATTGACTAAATATAAGTTTCCCGGTGATAAAATTCCGGTTATAAGAGGTAGTGCTCTTAAAGCTTTACAAGGTGATCCTGAAGCAGTGAAATCAATTGAAGAATTGATGAAACAGGTCGATGAGTATGTTCCGGAACCGAAAAGGGACACAGAAAAACCTTTCTTAATGCCTATCGAAGATGTATTTTCGATAAAAGGAAGAGGTACTGTTGTTACCGGAAGAGTTGAAAGAGGCACTTTGAAAGTTAATGATGAAGTTGAGATAGTTGGAATTAAAGCAACCCAAAAAACTGTCGTGACAGGGATAGAAATGTTTAGAAAAACGTTAAACGATGCGATGGCTGGTGATAATGTAGGTTTATTGCTTCGAGGTATGGAAAAAGATCAGGTTGAAAGAGGTCAAGTTATTGCTAAAACAGGATCAATTACACCACATACCGAGTTTGAAGCAGAAGTATATATTTTGACAAAAGAAGAGGGTGGTAGACATACACCGTTTTTTACAGGATACAGACCACAGTTTTATATTAAAACAACCGATATTACTGGAGAAGCAACATTACCTAAAGGAATAGAGATGGTAATGCCAGGTGATAGTATTAAAATGACCGTTAAACTGATAGTTCCGGTAGCATTGGAAGAAGGTCAAAGGTTTGCCGTAAGAGAAGGTGGAAAAACCGTTGGAGCCGGTGTAATTACAAAAATACTTAAATAAATTAAAGACCTGCTCAATATTATTTTATAAGAAAATAAAATGCCAAAAGGCAGAATTAGAGTACGTTTAAAAGCATATGATGGCAGAATAATTGATGATTCGTGCCAAAAAATCTTGGATACCGCTGTAAGAACGGGAGCTAGAGTTATTGGGCCAATTCCATTACCTACAGATCGCCATCATTACAGTGTGCAAAGATCACCTTTTACAGATAAGGATAGTAGAGAAGCTTTTATGATAAAAATTCATAAAAGATTAATAGATATTCTAGAACCAACAGATAGAACAATTGACAGTTTAATGCATTTGGAATTACCTGCAGGAGTTGATATTGAGATAAAAATGTAAATTAATTATTGAAAAAAAGACGATTTTTGTATAATATAAAGAGCCGTACATGAGAATAATGTACAAATTATAATATTTTTAAATAACCTGGATGGAGTAATTAGCCCCTATCCGGGGCTGATTTTTTTTAAGATGAAAGCAATATTAGGAATTAAATTAGATCAAACGAATATTTTTACCAAAGAGGAAATTAGAGTACCGATAACTCGAATTAAAGTAGGTCCACAATATTTGGTAAATATAAAAGAATCTGAAAAAGACGGTTACCGTGCTTATCAATTGGGAATAGGGGTAAAAAAGTCAAAAAATACAAAAAAAAGTATTTTAGGTTTTCTAAAAAAAACCGGACTTGAGAAAAATCCTCCACGATATATCAAAGAAATTAAGTTTATGGAGGAAATGGATTCTGATATAAAAATTGGCGAAAAAATAGATATTAATAAAATATTCCAGGAAGGTGATTTGGTTCAAGTGACTGGGATTTCAAAAGGTAAGGGTTTTCAGGGTGGTGTAAAAAGACATCATTTTAAAGGAGGTCCGAGAACTCATGGTCAGTCAGACAGAGAAAGAAGTCCAGGATCTATAGGGCAAACTACTACTCCTGGAAGAGTATATAAAGGTAAAAGAATGGCAGGTAGAATGGGAAATGATCAAGTTACAATTAAAAATCTAAAAGTTATATCAATAGATTCAAGAAATGAAATACTAAATATCAAAGGTTTAGCACCTGGCGGAAGAAATTCATTATTGATAATTAAAAGTGTATAAATTGTATGGCAAAAAAAATATCGACAAAAACAAACACTCAAGGTGAATTAAATGTTCAGGTAATTAATATTCTGGGTAAATCGATAGGTAAAATCTTATTACCGAAAGAAATATTCGGTGTAAAGATAAATCTCAAGCTTATTGCTCAAGCTATAAGAGTTTTTCATACAAACCAAAGATTAGGAACTAGAAAAGCAAAGACCAGATCTGAAGTATCATTCACTACAAAGAAAATGTATAGACAAAAGGGTACAGGAAGAGCAAGACATGGTAGTAAGAGAGCTCCAATTTTTATTGGAGGTGGAGTGGCTCATGGTCCGAAAACATACGATTATAAATTAACGCTTTCGAAAAAAATGAAGAAACTAGCATTTTTTTCCGCATTAACTGATAAACTAAAACAAGAAGAACTTAAAATTGTTACCGGTCTTGATAAGATTGAATTAAAAACAAAACACACCATTAAATTCCTTACAAGCTTGGGTTTGACTACAAAATCAAAACAACTTAAAAACAAGACTTTACTTGTAGTTGCAAAAAATGATTCAAAACTCAATTTGATTACGAGAAATATCAAAAATTTATTTGTTGTTCCAGTTCAAATATTAAATACATATCAAATTTTAACTTCAAAAACTGTGCTTTTTTCAAAAGATGCAATAACAGTGTTGGAACAAATATATAGTAAAAAAAATAAAAATTCCGATAATCATAAAAACCAAATTAAGCCTGTAGTGAAAACAAATAGAAAGAACTTAAAATCAAAATGAAAACATCTATAATTATCAAACCAAATATTACAGAAAAATCAATACTTGATGTTGGTAAAAACATTTATACCTTTATTGTGAATCTAAAAGCAGAGAAAAAAAGGATAGTTGAAGAAATAAGTAAAATTTATAAAGTAAAAGTTATAAACATTTCTACAGTAATCAGAAAAGGAAAATTGAAAAGAACAGGTAAACAAAGAAAAATGGTTAAAGCTCCGACTGTAAAAATAGCCCGTGTGAAATTGGAAAAAGGACAGAAAATTGATATTTTTCATACAACTCAAGGGAAAGAGTAATCTATGAATAAAATAAAAAAATTATATAAAATACTACCGAAAAAATCAGGTAGGAATAATACGGGTAAAGTTACCACCCGTCATCAGGGTGGTAGGCAAAAGAGGTATTACCGTGAAATAGATTTTTTGAGAAACAAACATGGTATATGGGGAAAAGTTATTAAAATTGAACAGGATCCAAACAGAAGTGTCAATATAGCATTAATAAATTATGCAGATGGTGATAAAAAGTATATTCTGGCACCCTTAGGATTAAAAATTAACGATAAGGTGATTTCAGGAAAGAAAAATATTGAAACCAAAGCAGGAAATAGCATGCCTCTTTCAGAGATACCTATAGGGACGTCTATACATAATATTGAGATGCATCCGGGGAAAGGTGGTCAAATAGTTAGAGGCGCAGGTACTCTTGCAATTATTTTGGCAAAAGAAGATAATTTTGCCCATGTTAAGATGCCATCAGGTGAGGTAAGGAAAATTAAACTAGAATGCTTTGCTTCAATCGGACAACTGTCAAATGTTGAAGAAAAAACTAAAAATCTTAGAAAAGCAGGCAGATCTAGATTATTAGGAAGAAGACCGGTAGTAAGAGGTACTGCACAAAATCCAAGATCACATCCTCACGGAGGAGGGGAAGGAAGAAGCGGGGAAGGGTTAAAGTCGTCAAAAACTCCTTGGGGAAAAGTAGCAAGAGGGAAAAAGACAAGAAAAAAATTTAAATACAGTAATAAATTTATTATAAAGAAAAGGAATAAATAATATGGCAAGAAGTTCAAAAAAAGGTCCTTATATTGATAATAGATTATTAAAAAAAATATTAAACCAAAAAAAATCGGAATCAAATGAAGCTATAAAAACCTGGTCAAGAAATTGTCAAGTTTCTCCGGATTTTGTGGGTCACAAGATTGCAGTTCATAACGGTAGGTTTCATACTGAAATTTTCATTACTGAGACTATGGTGGGACACAGATTAGGGGAGTTTGCTCCCACGCGGACATTTAGAGGTCATGGAAAAGTTACTAAAAGGGTATTAGAAAAGACATAATATGAAATTAGTTACCGAAATAAAATACATAAGAATGTCACCTAAGAAGCTGAAATTTATTTCAGGTAAATTAACTGGTATGGATGTAAATAAAGCGCAAAATATTTTGACCGTAGGTGAAACAAAAGCTGCTAGATTACTGAAAAAAATTATTTTAAGCGCCAAAAATAATGCTGTAAATAATAATAAGATAAACGAAAATGATTTGATCATTAAAACTATCGAAGTTACTAAAGGTCCAGCATTTAAACGATGGCATGCAGTATCCAGGGGTATGGCCCATCAGTATAAAAAACGTACCTGCAATATAAAAGTATTATTAGAACAAAAATTTAAAAAACCTGAAATCATGAAAAATAAATCAGATAAGAAAAAAATTCAAAAAGATGAAGAAAGGAGCAAAAGTGGGACAGAAAATAAATCCTAAAGGTTTCCGAATAGGTGTAATTTATACATGGGAATCTAGATGGTTTGCTGATAATAAAAGATACAAGCATTTTGTTTATGAAGACTCGATTGTTCGGGATTTTTTAATAAATAAATTATCAAAAGCTGGAATTTCAAAAATCGAGATCGAAAGGAGTATTAATAAATTAAATTTAATACTTCATGTGGTTCGTCCCGGTGTGGTAATAGGTAGAGGTGGTCAGAATATGGAAGAACTTAAAAAAGAATTGACAAAATTAATCTTGACACACAGAAGAAAAAATAAGCTACTAGACCCAAAATCTGCTTTAAAAATTGATTTAAGGGTTGAACCGGAAAAAGAACCAAATCTATCGGCTTATTTTATGGCTTCACAGATAGCAGAACAACTAGCTAGAAGATTGCCACATAAAAGGGTTGTGAATTTTGCATTGGAAAAAATTATGACTTCTGGAGCAAAAGGAGCAAAGATAACTTTAGCAGGTAGAATTGCGGGAGCAGAAATTTCCAGAACTGAAACCTATAAACAAGGTTCAATACCTTTATCTACATTACGTGAAAGAGTGGATTTTGCATCATTACCGTCACTTACTAAATCCGGATATATAGGTGTAAAAGTTTGGATATGTAAAAAATAATATGTTAGCACCAAAAAGAGAAAAATTTAGAAAACAATTTAGAGGTACAATGGCAGGAAAGTCATATAGGGGTTCTATGGTTTCTTTTGGAGATTATGGATTGAAAGCTATGGCATGCGGTTGGTTGTCAGCAAAGCATATTGAAGCAGGTAGAAAAGTTTTAACAAAATATACTCAAAAAGGCGGAAGAGTATGGATTAGAGTATTTCCAGATAAACCTATATCTGATAAACCGCCGGAAGTGAGAATGGGTAGTGGTAAAGGTGATGTTGTTGATCATGTGGCAGTTATCAGACCGGGTAAAATATTATTTGAAATGAGCGGTGTTTCTGAACAGATTGCACAGGAAGCTATGCGAAAGGCTGCTAGTAAATTACCATTTAAATCAAAATACGTAAAACGTAAATAAAAAATGAGCAATAAAATTATTGAAAAAATTATTGACATGACAGATTCTCAGCTAAATAACATGCTGAAAAAAGAGCGTGAAGATATTGCAAAAGTATCGATAGAAATAAATGCAAGCAAATTCCGAGATACAAATTTAGTAAAGAAAAAGAAAAGAAAAATCGCAAAATTTCTTACAGAATTGCGTAGAAGGGAGTTGGTAAAAAAATGAAATTATTACAAGGGATAGTCGTATCAAACAAAATGAAAAATACAGTCGTGGTTGAAATTGAAAATAGTAAAATTCACCCATTATATAAAAAAATTCTGAAAAGAACAGCCAGAATTAAAGCGCATTATGAAGGTTTCCCAATTAATACGGGAGATGAGGTGCTAATTAAACAAACCAGACCGTTATCTAAACAAAAACATTATATAGTGGAAAAAGTTTTATCTCATGATAAGAAGGAGAAAAAATAATGTTACAACTAAGATCTATTGTAAATGTGGCTGATAATAGCGGTGCTAGTAAAATCTCTGTAATTCAGGTACATGGTAGGGGTAACAGTAAATTTGCCTTTATTGGGGATATAATAACTGGGGTAGTAAAAAAAGCAGATCCTATAGGAACAGTGAAGACTCATTCTGTTATAAAGGCTGTAGTGGTGAGAACAAAAAAAGAAAAAAGAAGATCAGACGGTTCATATATTCGATTTGATGATAACGCAGTAGTAATTATTGATAATCCGAACGACAAAAATCCGGTCGCTACAAGAGTATTTGGACCAATAGCAAGAGAAATAAAAGAATTAGGATTTAATAAAATTGCCTCTATGGCGAAAGAGGTTTTTTGAATATGTTTAAATATAAAAAAGGCGATGAAGTAATTATTACAAGCGGAAAAGATAAAGGTAAAAAAGCAAAAATTGATAAGTTATTACCCAAGGATATGAAAGTATTTTTGCCGGGTTTAAACGTTTCCAAAAGACATCTTAAAAAAAGAGACGAGAAAGTACAAGGTGGGATAATTGAATTCAGTAAACCTATTCCTGTTAGTAAAATAGCTTATATTTGTCATAAATGTTCCAAACCATCTAGGATAGGATTTAAAATTATTGCTAAGAAAAAACAGAGGATCTGCAAAAAATGCGGTTCAGTGATATAATCATGATTCTTAAATATGAATAATCTTAATAAAATATATAACGATAAATATAAAGAACAGCTTAAAAAAGAGTTGAAAATTTCAAATGTAATGATGATCCCTAAACTATTGAAAGTAGTAATAAATATTGGTTTAGGTGAAGCTACTACAGATAAAAAAATTATTAGTAATGTATCTAGTCAGTTAGAATTAATAAGCGGACAGAAACCATTAATAACAAAGGCAAAAAAAGACATATCAGCATTCAAATTAAGAAAAGGTATGGAGATTGGTGTAAAAACAACATTAAGAGGACAGAAAATGTATGATTTTGTAGAGAAATTATTTAAAATCGTGTTATCAAGAATAAGAGATTTCCGAGGAGTAAAAATTGAAAGCTTTGATTCAAACGGGAATTATACATTGGGATTAACAGAACAGATAGTATTTCCAGAAATTGATTATAGTCAAATTGATAAGATTAGAGGTTTAGAAATTACTTTTGTAACGAATTCAAAGAATAAAAAATTCTCTTATGAATTATTAAAAATATTAGGTATGCCTTTTGAAAAAAAGGAATTTAAGAATTAAAGAATTTATGGCAAAAAAATCAGATATTATCAAATTTCAAAAAAAACAAAAACACCTAGTTAGAAATGTAAATAGGTGTCAATTATGTGGTAGAAGTAGAGGTTATATCAGAAGGTTCGGTTTATGCAGGTTGTGTTTTCGTGAAAAAGCACATAAAGGGGAGTTACCCGGAGTTATAAAAGCAAGTTGGTGATTATATGACAGATCCTATCTCAGATTTTTTAATCAGAATAAAAAATGCTTATATGGCAGGAAAATCAGATTTGAAAGCCCCTCATTCAAAAATAAAAGAGGCGTTGGCTGATATTCTCCAGAAAAACGGTTTTATTAAAAAATATACAGTAAAAGAATTAGATGACACCAAAAAACAAATAATTATTGATTTATTATATGAAAATAACAAAGCAAAATTGACTGAAATAAAAAGAATTAGTAAACCAGGAAGAAAAATATATACAAACGCAAAAAACATCAAGAAAGTTCTTGGTGGTTTAGGTATTGTAATTGTTTCAACATCAAAAGGGTTATTGACTGGAGAATTTGCTAAGAAAAATAATATTGGTGGAGAAATAATTTGTGAAATATGGTGATATCATATGTCAAGATTAGGTAAAAAACCAATTAGTATAGAAAAAAACGTCCAAATTAATATTCTAGGAAATGAAATTACTTTAAAGGGCGTCAAAGGTAATTTGAATATCAGGATACCTGACGAGTTATCAGTAATAAACAAAAATAATGAAATTATTTTGGAAGATAAATCAAAAAGGAGTAGTAATTTATTAGGTTTATATAGAAGTTTGATTTTAAATGCTCAAAAAGGAGTAATGGAAGGATGGAAAAAGACTTTAGAACTTATTGGTGTAGGCTACAGAGCAAATATAAGTGGTAATGACCTGATGGTTAGTGTTGGATATATCAATCCTGTCAAGATTCACGCTCCCGATGGGATATCATTTGAAGTTAATGATAATAAAATTACAGTTATTGGTATTGATAAATATTTAGTAGGAGAAGTCGCAGCGTCCATAAGGCGAGTAAAACCCCCCGAGCCATATAAAGGCAAAGGTATAAGATATTCTAATGAACATATACGAAAAAAACTTGGTAAAGCAGCAAAAGCAGTAGGAGGTGCTGCAGGTAAATAAAAATATGAAAAATATAATACTTAAAAGAAGATTTAAAAGGAAAATTAAAATTAAAGCAAGAATTCACGGAACTGAAGCTAGACCTAGGCTTACAGTGTATAGATCAAATAAATATATTTCTGCTCAAGTTATAAATGATGATAAAGGTAAAACTATAGTTTCAATAAATTCGAAAAATATTAAGATTGATAAAACAAATAAGATGAACAAATCATCAATTTCATTTCAAGTCGGTAAGGAAATTGCTGAAAAAGCAATAAAGAAAAAAATAAAAAAAGTTATATTTGATAGAAGTGGTTATTTATATCACGGAAGAATCAAAGCTTTTGCAGATGGAGCCAGAGAAGGAGGATTGGAATTTTAATATGGAACAAGAATTTATCGAAAAAATTATTCAAGTAAATCGAGTGTCTAAAAAAACATCCGGTGGTAACAAAATCGGATTTTCTGTCTTGGTTGTTGTAGGAAATAAAAAAGGTCAAGTTGGTGTAGGTTTAGGTAAAGCAGCAGACGTGACAGGAGCAGTAAGGAAAGGCGTGACTTATGCTAAGAAACATTTAATAAATGTTCCGATGAAAAAGACAACAATTACCCATGAGATACGAATCAAAAAAGGAGCAGCAAAAATATTATTGAAACCGGCTCCATCAGGTACAGGTATTCGTGCTGGAGGAGCTGTCAGGGCCGTAGTGGAAGCTGCAGGAGTTAGAGATATTGTTTCAAAGATATTAGGTACCGATAATAAAGCATCTAATGTATATGCTACATTTGAAGCATTAAAAAAATTAAGAAGAATATGATTAAAATCAATACTTTACCCAGAATCATCAAAAAAAGAAATAAGAGATTGGGACAGGGTTTGGGGAGTGGAAAAGGTAAAACTTCTGGTAGAGGTACAAAAGGTCAAAGTTCTAGAGGTGTGATAAAAGCCAGAAATTCCATCAGGAACAGTTCTTATATACGAAGATTGCCTTTATATAGAGGTAAATATCGAAATAAATCAATTAAGATTAAGCCTTTTATTATCAATATAAATCAATTAAACATTTTCCAAAAAAATGATGTTGTTAATATTGAAACTCTTATAAAAAAAGGCATAATTAATTCAGATTTGATGGGTGAAAAAATTCATATCAAGATTTTAAGTGAAGGGGAATTAAAAATTCCACTACAAATTGCATTACCGTGTTCAAAGAGTGCTGCCAGAAAAATCCAAAAAGCCGGAGGGATTATTGTTCCTATTAAATCAATTAAAGGTGATAAAACAGTAAAATAATGGACAAATTAATTCAATTGATAAAAAGTGCATTTAAGACTCCGGATATTAGAAAAAAAATATATTTTACGGGTTTCGTTTTTTTTGTTTTTAGATTATTTGCACATACCCCTATTCCAGGAGTTGATTTAGCGAAAATGAAGAATTTATTCAGCCAAAGTGAATTTTTAGGTTTACTGGATATTTTTTCCGGAGGTACTTTGGTAAATTTTTCAGTAATGGCAATAGGTTTAAACCCTTATATAAATGCCTCGATTATTTTACAACTTTTAACGATAGTATTCCCTAAACTTGAAGAATTACAGAAAGAAGGAGAATACGGTAGAGAAAAAATCAATCAATATACCAGATTTTTAACTGTTCCGCTAGCAATTGTCCAGTCAATAGGTATGTATGCTCTTTTAAGAAGTCAAGGAATAATGGAAACTTTAAATCCTTTGACGTTATTATCAATGATTGTAACGATGACTGCCGGAACGATGATTTTGATGTGGTTGGGAGAATTGATTTCCGAATTTGGTTTAGGTAATGGAATTTCCGTTTTGATTTTTGCAGGTATTGTTGGAAGATTTCCGGTGATGTTTGGTCAGACATTGAGTATATTCAGTCAAGATCAGATGTTAAATGTTTTAGTATTCATTGTTATAGCGCTAATTGTAATAGCCGGTATTGTTATGATAAATGAAGCAGTTAGACAAATTCCCATATCATATGCCAGAAGGATTAGAGGTAATCGAATCATGGGTGGATCTTCAAGTTTTTTACCGTTAAGACTTAATCAAGCTGGTGTTATTCCGATTATATTTGCTGTTTCTATAGTTTTATTACCCCAGCTATTCGGAAGATTCGTGGAACAAATTCCTAATCCTATCATTTCAAATATTGCCAAGACTTTTGTAACTACATTTAACACAGACAGTTTTTCCTATAACGTAATTTATTTTCTATTAGTTATTGGATTTACATACTTTTATACCGCAATTACTTTCAATCCTCAGAAGATTTCCTCTGAAATTCAAAAACATGGCGGTTTTATTCCTGGTATAAGACCCGGGACCCCTACAGCAAAATATTTAAATTTCATTTTAACCAGGATAACTTTCGCTGGTGCGATTTTTTTGGGAATAATTGCCATTATCCCATCGATAATCAAATCATTTACAGGAATTTCGGCTTTAACAATTGGAGGAACTAGTATATTGATCGTTGTATCAGTTGTTTTGGAAACGGTTAAAAAAATAGAAGCACAACTAATAATGCGAAATTATGATAGTTTTCTTTAATAAATTTATATGCATTTAATAATTTATGGACCAGAAGGTTCAGGAAAAGGTACTCAAGCTGAACAATTATCAAAACATTTGGGTTTACCAATTTATAATTCCGGAAATCTAGTAAGACAAAAAGCTAAGGAAAATAATAGTAAAGTCGGAGAGATTTGTAGAAATGCTTTAACAGAAGGAAAATACGTAGACAATCAAATAATGTTCTTATTATGGAAAGAGTATCTTTCCTCCGCAAAAGCTAAAAAAGGTTTTATCTTGGATGGTTTTCCGAGAAATGAAAAGCAAGCAATATTTCTTTTTGAAAACGTTAAAAAACTCGGTTACAACATTGATGGTGTAATTTTTATCAATATCAATGATGAAATTTCTTTTCAAAGATTAATTATTCGAAAGAGAAAAATATTTGAAGGAAGTAACATTTCGCATGATACGCCGATAAGAATTAAAAAAAGATTAAAAGAATATCGTAAGGAAGAAAAAAAACTTTTATTACAGTATAAAAAAAATTCGAATTTAATCGAAATTGACGGTAATCAGAAGAAAGAAAAAGTATTTATGGATATATTAAAAGAAATTAATTCGATTTCCACTTAATTTGGATATTAAATCAATAAAATATATGATTTCAATAAAATCTGATTCAGAACTTAAAAAGATGCGGAAAGGCGGTAGGATTTTGACTGATGTAATGAAACGCTTAATGATTGAAGCTGTTGAAGGCGTGAGTTTAAAAGCGCTTGATAGAATTGCAGAAAAAGAAATTATAAAACAGGGAGGTAAACCCTCTTTCAAAATGGTTAAAGATTATAAATGGACAATTTGTGCTTGTGTGAACGATATAGTAGTTCATGGCATACCAAATGAATATATTTTAAAAAATGGCGATATTATAGGAATTGATTGTGGTGTATATTTCGAAGGTTTTCATACCGATTCTTCTTGGACGATCAAGATTGGGGATGAAAAGAAAGATAATAAAGAAACTAAACATTTTTTAGAAATTGGTGAACAAGCGTTATATTTAGCTTTAAAAAAAGTAAAAGAAGGAAATTATGTTTATGATATATCCCAAGCAATAGAAAATTGTATATCAAATTCAGGTTATCACATAGTTAAATCATTAGTTGGTCATGGTATTGGTAGACAGTTACATGAAGAACCAGAAATACCAGGTTTTGTAAATAATGCTAGGGATAAAACACCATTATTAAAAAAAGGTATGACTTTAGCAATAGAAGTGATCTATAATATGGCAACGCCTGATATAATTTATAAAGACGATGGATGGACAATAGCATCCAAAGATGGTAAAATATCTGGGCTTTTTGAAGCGACCGTGGAAGTAACTTCCCACGGTTGTCTTGTTTTGACCCCGTTAGTTCCGGGATTGGAAAAAGCAATATGATCCAAAAAAATAATATTGAATTGGTTGGTAGAGTGACTGAAGTATTACCAAACACCATGTTTAGGGTAGAGGTTGAAGGTAAGAAAATAATTTTATGTCATTTATCAGGGAAAATGAGAATTAATTATATAAAAATTATGCCAGGGGATAAAGTAAGGATAGAAGTAACACCTTATGATTTAAATCGTGGCAGAATAACATATAGATTGAGTTAACATGAAAATTCATTCATCAGTAAAAAAAAGATGTAATAAATGTAAGGTAGTTGTCCGTAGAGGTAAAGTATTTATAATTTGTGAGAATCCGAAACATAAACAAAGACAAGGATAAATATTATGGCAAGAATTTCAGGTATAGATTTACCAGAAAATAAGAAAGTTGATATAGCTCTAACAAAAATATTTGGTATAGGAAGAAGTAATGTAAAAGTATTATTACGTGAAGTGAAAATCAACAAATCTATGAAAGTTAAGGAATTAACAGAGGAAGATATAAACAAAATCCAGAAAGAAATTGATAAAAACTTCAAAGTTGAAGGCGATTTAAAAACAGAAATTGGAGAAAATATTAAAAGATTGAAAGAAATCGGATGTTATAGAGGCATTCGACATGCTAGAGGTTTACCTTCAAGAGGTCAAAGAACCAGATCAAACGCCAGAACAAGAAGAGGTAGACGTCAAACCGTTGGAGCAATGAAAAAAGAAGTTCGGGCAAAGATGGAACAAACCCAAAAAACAAATTAATATTATGAAAACCAAGAAAATTACAAAAACAGTAGAAAAAGGTAAAGTATTTATTACATCTACGTTTAATAACACAATTGTTACTATTACCGATGAAAAAGGATCAACATTAGGTTGGTCATCATCGGGTGCTGTAGGCTTTAAAGGAACTAGAAAATCAACTCCATTTGCAGCTACCAGTGCCGTTGATCAGGTTACGAAAAGAGTGATTAATGATTATAAAATGAAAAGTGTTGAAGTTTATATTAAAGGACCTGGAACAGGTAGAGATGCGGCTTTAAGAGCATTAAAAAGTGCTGGTTTATTAATTACTATGATTGCTGATGTTACGCCAATCCCTCATAATGGTGTACGTCCTAAGAAAAAGAGGAGAGTATAAAATGAGTAGATACAGAGGATCGAAAAATAAATTAGCAAGAAGAGAAGGAATGGATTTAGGTTTAAAAACGGTAGGTAGTTCCGCACATGCTTCATTACTTAGAAGAATTAAAATATTACCCGGACAACACGGTCAAAAGGGTAGAAGAAAAACTTCAGATTACGGAGTGCAATTGAGGGAAAAACAGAAAGTCAGAAGAATGTACGGTCTAAATGAAAGACAATTTCGTAAGTATTTCAAGATTGCTAGTTTAGAACCCAGAAATACAGGCGTTGCTTTAATGATATTACTAGAAAGAAGATTGGATAATGTTTTGTATAGAAGTAATTTGGTACCTACCAGAAATTTTGCTAGACAAATTATTACTCACGGTCATGTCATAATTGATACAAAAAAAGTTGATATCCCATCTTATTTAGTAAAAACTGGAATGGTGATTGGATTTAAAGATAAAATAATGAAAAACCCTGTTGTAAAAAAATTGTTGGAGGACAAAAAAAGTAATCCTTCAACCTGGTTGCAAAGGAAGGGTCCTGCGATTAAAATTACACGTTATCCTAAAAGAGAAGATATTATCGAAGATATAAACGAACAGCTTATTATTGAGTTCTATTCAAGACAATAATTAATAAAGGAGGATATTTATTATGTTAGAGCCAAATTTTAGTATAAAAAAGGAGACAGATAAACAGGACTACGGAAAATTTATCGTTGAACCTTTAGAACAAGGATATGGTCATACTCTCGGAAATAGTTTACGTAGAGTATTATTAACATCAATTAAAGGTGCGGGTGCAACAAAGATTAAGATTGATGGTGTAGACCATGCATTTTCTACATTAGTGGGTTTGAAAGAAGATATTATTGATCTTATTCTAAATATTAAAAAAATTCGATTTAAACTTGATACAGATAAACCAGTAGTATTAAAGTTATCAAAAAAAGGCCCTGCAAAAATTTTTGCGAAAGATTTGGAATCTTCAGATGCAGAAGTAATAAATAAAGATCTTTATTTAGGTGAATTAACTACAAATAAATCTAAATTAAATTTAGATTTGACGGCTGAATCTGGTTTTGGATATAGATCAAGCGATGAATATCAAGGTAAGAAAGAATTTGGAGCAATTGTTTTGGATACCGTTTTTACTCCGGTAACAAGAGTGAACTATAAAGTTGAAGCAACAAGAGTAGGTAGAATGACAAATTTAGATAAATTAATTCTGGAAATTTGGACAGATGGATCAATTGCTCCGTATGATGCATTAAAAGAAGCAGCTAAAACACTTGTTTCATATATTGTCCAAGTTTATGATCCTAAAGCAAAATCTTCAGAGTCTGTTGCAGTAACTCCGGCAATATCGGAAGAAATATTAAAAATGACTTTAGAAGAATTAGATTTACCTACAAGAATTGTTAATGCTCTTCATAATGGTGATATTGATACGGTTGGTCAGTTATTAGGAACACCTAAAAAAGAACTTTATCAGATTAAAAATCTGGGTGCAAAATCTGTAGATATCATTGAAGAAGTACTTAGAAATAAAGGTATTGCGTTAAAGGTATAAGTTTTATTACATGAAACATAAAAAAAAGTCTAGTAAATTAAATAGGGATATTAAAGAACGTAAAGCATTATTTAGACAGCAAGTTAATGCTTTTATTTTAAATGGAAAAATTGTTACGACATATCCGAAAGCAAAAGCTGTTACAAGGTCAATAGAGAAAATGTTGTCTTATGCGATTAGCGGAAAAAATAGTAGTTTAAATAAATTAACAGCATTTCTAAACAACAAAGAATCATTTTTAAAAATTACAAAACATATTGTCCCTTTTTTTAAAAATAGACATTCAGGTTATACAAAAATAATTAAGTTAAATAATAGGCAAGGGGATAATTCACAAATGGTGAAAATTAATTGGGTAGAAAATATTGAGATAAAAGATAATGCAAGTAAAATAAAAAAATCAGATAATAAGAAAATTAAAAAAGACATTAAAAATAAATAATGAATAAACTTACCAAATCAACCAAAAATAAAGATATTGAAAGAACTTGGCATCTTGTTGATTTGAAAAATAAAATTCTTGGAAGAGAATCTACAGTGATTGCAAAATATTTAATTGGCAAATCAAAAAAATATTATATACCAAATTTAGATTGTGGAGATTTTGTTGTAGTAATAAATTGTGAAAAAGTTAAATTAACAGGTAAAAAGGAAAAAAATAAAATTTACATGCGATTTTCAGGTTATCCATCTGGATTGAAACGTAAAACTTTCGATATTGTACGAAATGAAAATCCGAAAAGAATAATAATTCAAGCAGTATCAGGTATGTTACCAAAAAATAAGTTAAGAAAATCCATGCTTAAGAGATTGTTTGTTTACATTGGAGAGAAACATCCATATTTTAATAAATTTAAAAGTCATAATTTATGATAAAGAAAGCAAATTTAACTAAGAAAGTAGATAAAATAGAATATTATCAGGCAATCGGAAGAAGGAAAGAAGCAACAGCAAATATAAAATTATACGTTGGAATAAATGATAATTATCAGATAAAAGATATTGAATTGAAACCTGGTAAGATGTATGTAAATAATATTGAGATATCGAAATATTTTTCCGGTAGTGTTTTTGAAAAATTATATAATGATCCGTTTAGAATAACTAATACATTAGGCAGATTCGGAGTAGTAGCATTGATAAAAGGCGGAGGTCCTAAAGGACAGTTGGATGCGTTTATTCATGGTACGGCAAGAGCGTTGGAAAAAGTTGATAAAGAAAATTATAGACCTATACTAAAAAGTCGAGGTTTGCTTAAAAGAGATTCTAGAGTTAAAGAAAGAAGAAAAGCCGGTTTTGCACAGAAAGCCCGTGCAAAAAAACAATCTCCGAAGAGGTAAAGATATATTATCCCATTTCATCCATATTAATTCCGTAAAAGATTTAAATTGGGTTCATCGGTTATAATAAATTTATGAACCTAGCGTATCGATTAAGACCAAAAAAACTGGAGGAATTTGTCGGACAGTCCCATTTGGTCGATAAAGGAATGGTTTTAAGAAGGATGATAGACTTAGGTAATCTAACATCAATAATTTTTTGGGGTCCACCTGGTTCTGGAAAGACCTCATTAGCTTATATAATTTCAAAAGAATCAAAAGCTGATTTTTATAGACTTTCAGGAGTTGCTTCTGGAAAGGATGACTTAAAAAAAATATTGTCTATAGCGAAAACTAATAAACAATTAGGTAAAAATACAATTGTTTTTATTGATGAGATCCATCGATGGAATAAATCTCAACAGGACACTCTTTTACCGTTTATTGAGAATGGTTTGATAATACTAATTGGGGCAACTACTGAAAATCCTTCATTTGAAATTATTAGTCCATTATTGTCAAGATGCAGAGTATTTATATTACATTCGTTGGGAATAAATGAACTACATAAACTTATTGATAGAGCATTGAATGATGATGTAAATGGAATAGGTAGGTATGACAAAAAAATCAATAATGAATCTAGAGAATTAATTATACAATTGTCCGGTGGTGATGCAAGAATTCTTTTGAATGCGTTAGAGATTGCTTGTTTAAATTATAAAGAAAAGGTAATAACCAAAAAAATTGTATTAGATATATTTCAAACTAAATATACTGGGATATATGATAAGAAAGCAGATGAACATTATAATATTATTTCAGCCTTTATAAAATCAATGCGAGGTTCTGATGAAAACGCAGCTTTGTATTATTTGACAAGAATGTTGGAAAATGGGGAAGATCCAAAGTTTATTGCTAGAAGAATGATCATATTTGCATCCGAAGATATAGGTTTGGCTGATAGAGGAGCTTTAATTCAAGCTAACGAAGCTTTTGAAGCAGTAAATAAAGTTGGTATGCCGGAAGCTCAACTAATATTGGTTCATATAGTAATTTATTTATCCAAAGCTCCAAAATCTCGTTTAGTTCCAAATGCTTTAAACAAAGCTAAAAAAGCAGTATATGAATATCCAAATGAACCTGTTCCATTTCATTTAAGAAATGCACCGACGAAGTTGATGAAAGAATTAGGTTATGCTAAAGGTTATGAATGGAATGAATTTTACGTTGGGCCAAAAAATAAAAACACACTTTTTCTTCCAGAGAAAATAAAAAATAAAAAATTTATTGACTAATCCAATATTTAGTTTTATTTGTCGTGTAATATTTTGATTTTGTCGGGGTAGTCGGACTTGAACCGACGACCTCTCGCACCCCATGCGAGTGCGCTAAGCCAACTGCGCTATACCCCGATTTACTTAGCTTATATCAAAAAGATACCCTTTTATATCCTTGTATTTTAACATGGAGTATGCCAAAATGTTAGAGTTTTTAGAAGATATAATTTTTATGAGAGGAGAAAGTATGGTACAAAATCAGAAATTGCAGGCAATTAGGCTTGCTATGGAGCAGATAGAAAAGCAGTACGGTAAAGGATCAATTATGAAGTTAGGAGATCAAACTGCTGGAAAAATGGCTACAGAGGTAATATCGACCGGTGCTTTATCTTTAGATATGGCGTTGGGAGTAGGTGGAATTCCAAAAGGTAGAGTGATTGAGATATTTGGTCCTGAAGCTTCAGGTAAAACAACTGTTGCATTGTCAATTATTGCACAAACTCAAAAAAACGGTGGAATAGCTGCTTTTATCGATGCAGAACACGCACTTGATCCTATTTGGGCAGAAAGACTCGGGGTCAAACTTGATGATTTGTTGGTATCGCAACCTGATACGGGCGAACAGGCTTTAGAAATCGTAGAAACACTAGTAAGATCCGGTGGGGTTGATGTGATCGTTATTGATTCTGTGGCAGCACTTGTTCCCAGAGCAGAAATTGAAGGTGAAATGGGTGATTCAATGGTTGGAGTGCAAGCACGTTTAATGTCACAAGCATTAAGAAAATTAACTGGAGTAATTTCAAAATCAAAAACTATAACAATTTTTACAAATCAGCTTCGGCAAAAAATTGGCATCATGTTTGGTAATCCTGAAACAACACCAGGAGGGTTAGCTTTGAAGTTTTACGCATCAATTAGAATGGATACAAGAAAAATCGAAACCCTTAAAGATGGCGATAAAGTAATCGGATCAAGACATCGAGTGAGAATCGTCAAGAACAAAGTTGCGCCACCATTCAGATTAGCTGAATTTGATATTTTAGAAAGTGGGATTTCTTATGAAGGTTGTATTATTGATGTGGGGTTAGAGTTAAATGTTTTATCGAAAAGCGGTGCGTTTATCAGATTTGGTGAGAAGATGATAGGACAAGGTAAGCAAGCTTCAAGATTGTATTTAATTGAAAATCAAAAAATTGCCAGAGAAATTCTTGATGAAATATGGAAAAGTTTCAAAAAAGGTAATGTTACGGAAAAGATAGTCGGTAAGGAAAATGACTGATGATGTTATCAATAGATTGAAACAATACTCCTTCAAATTGTTGTCTATACGTCCTCGAAGCATAGATGAACTAAGATTTAGATTAAGTAATTATTGTCATAAACATGAATATTCTGATAAATATATAGATAAAACTTTGAGCATTTTAAAAAACTATGGGTTTTTGGACGATTTAAAATTTGCTCTATGGTGGTTGGAACAGAGAGACTTGACGAAACCAAAAGGTAAGTATGTATTGGTATATGAATTAAGAGAGAAAGGTATTTCTGATGAAATTATTAATAAGGTTATGTCAGAGAGAAATTCTCAAAAATCATTACAAAAGGATTTAGCCATCAAAATACTGCAGAAAAAAAAATATTTATTTGATAAATTGCCTAATATTAACAAAAAATTAAAAATAAAAGATTTATTAATCAGAAGAGGTTTTGAGATTGATATAATTAGTCAAGTCATTGACTACTATCTAAAAAAAGAATAAAATTAATACAAATTTGGAAAATAATTAGATATTAACCAAAAAGAAAAATGAATTTTTCCCAAAAATTAAAATATTGCAGAATAGTTAAAATCATAAATAATCTTTATAGTTTTATATAATAGCCTCTTTTTGGTAATTATTTATATTTCCAACATTTTTTTACTTTATAGTTAGAAAGGAGATATATGATACCAGTATTAAAAACTATCCTTAATCGTTTGGAAAAAATTGAAAAACAATTACAAAATCAAGATGAAACGATAGAACATAAATCTAAACCGGTTGTAGAAAAAACTGAAAAAACTATTCCAGTTGATTTAGCATTAATGGAAAAACAAGCAAAAGAAATTATAATTGAAGCAAAAGATGAGGCATTAAAAATAAAGAGAGATGCTGAGGATGAAGCAAGACGTATTCGTCAGGAAATCATTTCTATAGAAAAACGCTTGATTTCTAAAGAAAATATTATTGATCAGAAAACAAACTATCTAGAAAATAAAGAAAAAGAATTAGAGACAAAAAAAACCGATATTGATAAAAAAATAAAAGAAATTGAGAAAGTAAAAACTGATTTGGTGGTAAAACTGGAAAAAGTTGCTAACTTAACACAAGAAAAAGCAAAAGAACTTATCATTCTTGCACTTGAAGATAAACTCAAAACAGATATTGCAAAAAGAATTCGAGAATCAGAAATTATAGCCAAACAAGAAGCTGAAGAAAAGTCTAGGGAAATATTGATTGATGCAATGAGACATGGGGCTACTAATTATGTTCCTGAATATACGGTTTCGACGATAAAAATTCCTGATGAGGATTTTAAAGGAAGAATTATTGGAAAAGAAGGTAGAAACATCAGGGCTTTTGAGATGGCAACAGGAGTTGATGTGGATTTGGATGAAGAAGGTGTTATTCGATTATCTTCCTTTGATCCGGTTAGAAGAGAAATAGCAAGAGTATCCTTGGAAAAATTAATTAGAGACGGTAGAGTGCAACCTGTCAGGATTGAAGAGATAGTTAAACAAACAACTAGAGAAATCGAAAAAATCATGTATACCGAAGGAGAAAAATTATGTCACGCAGTAGGTGTTTACAATATGCCTATAGATAAAATTGCATTACTAGGAAGGTTTAAATATAGATTTTCATACGGCCAGAATATGATAGCTCATACGTTGGAAGAAACAAAAATTGGCATTGCTTTAGCACGTGAGTTAAAAGCGGATGTTAATGTTGTTAGGTTAGGATGTTTATTGCATGATATTGGAAAAGTAATTACCGATAAAGACGGTTCCCACGTAGAATTAGCAGTGGAGCTATTAAAAAAGAATGGCATGCCTAAAGAGGTTATTGATTGTGTTGCTTCTCATCATGAAGATATACCTTTTCCGTCATTAGAAGCTGTAATTGTATATATTGCTGATGCCATATCTGGATCTAGACCTGGTGCAAGATATGAAGATATAGGTGAGTACGTTAAGAGATTAAAAACTTTAGAAGATATTGCGCTTTCATTTTCAGGAATTGAAAGTGCCTATGCTTTACAAGCTGGTAGAGAGTTAAGAGTTATTATAGACTCAAGTAAATTAACAGATGATGATGTTGTTGTAACAACACATAAAATTAAAGAAAATATTGAAAAAAAATTTCCATCATATCCTGGTCAAATTAAGATTACCGCTATTAGAGAAACAAGAATTGTGGAAAATGTTTATTAGATAACGTAATAATTATATATTGTTTGATATATTTGTTGTCAAAATATTACCTCAAATATCATATTTAGGGCTTGACAAAGGGATATAAATTTACTAAATTGATTTTGGATTATCTTATCAATCTATTTTTAAATATCTTCTGCCTACCCTTAAATCAGGGATAAAAAAGGAGGTGATTAATATATGACAAAAGCAGATTTAGTCGCCTACGTATCAAAGAAAGCAAATCTAACGGCAAAAGCAGCGAAAGATGCAGTTAATGCTGTGTTTGGGGCTGTTTCAGATACTCTTAAAAAAGGTGATAAAGTTGTTGTTACAGGATTTGGTACATTTATGGTTAGATCAAGAGCAGCCAGAAAAGGAAGAAATCCGCAAACAGGTGCACCTATAAATATTCCTGCAAGAAAAACACCTGGATTTACAGCAGGAAAAGCTTTAAAGAAAGTTATAAGATAAAAATTAAAAGCTGAATTTTGTAGAAGGACTCTCCTAAAAAGAGAGTTCTTCTTCAATTAAATATAAATAAGTATAATTTATGTTATGTATTATCCAGTAATTAAGGTAAAAAATTTAAAAAAGTATTATCCTAATAATTTTAAACCACTCAATTTCATTTTTAGTAGAAAACAAACTAAGTCTGATTCGAAAATTACCAAGGCAGTTAAGGGAATATCATTTGAAATTTCAAAAGGTGAATTTGTTGGTTTTATTGGACCAAATGGAGCTGGTAAAACTACAACTCTTAAATGTTTAGCAGGGTTGATTCATCCTTCTAGTGGTGAAATTAATATTCTTGGATATTCACCGTTTGAAAGGAAAAAAGAATTTTTAAAAAAAATTTCTTTCGTGATGGGTCAAAAAAATCAATTATGGTGGGATTTGTCTGCGTTAGATATTTTCAATATGAATAAGGAAATATACGATATGGATACTAATGATTATAAAAATAATCTATCTGAATTTATAAAATTACTAAGTGTAGAGAATATTATATATAAACCAGTGAGACAATTATCTTTAGGTCAAAAAATGAAATTGGAATTGATAGCAAGTTTATTACATAAACCAGAAGTGTTGTTTTTAGATGAACCTACGATTGGATTAGATGTTATTATGCAAGATAAAATTAGAAAATTTATAAGCTCATACAATAAAAATACTGGTTCAACAGTTATTTTTACTAGTCATTACATGCGTGATGTTCAACAATTATGCAAAAGAATAATTATATTAGTTAACGGAAGAATAATTTACGATGGTAATACTGATGATATTATTAAAAAATATTCAAAATACAAAATCATTACTGTTTATTATAAAGATAGAATACCGAAGTTCATCGAAAAAATACAGAATATTAATAAAACCGAAGGTAAATTAGTGTTATCAGTTTCTAGAAATAGAGTAAAACATATCGTAAGCAATTTAATTAAAGATCAATATTTAGAATCAATAAATATCGAAGATCCAGAATTAGATTCAGTAATTAAAGATATTTTCGAAAATAATAAAAATTGAAAAAATACTTAATCATTTATAAAAACTCAATTAAGTTATATTTTGTCAATAAAATAAACTTGTTAATTTGGAGATTTAGAAATGTTCTATCAGTACTATTTACATATTATTTATGGAATTCAATTTATCACAAAAGTAGTAATATTTTTGGATATAGTAAAGACGAAATGTTGACATATGTAATGATGATAATACTTGTTGGAAGTATCGTATTATCAACTCAAGCATTTAAGATAGCGGAAGAAATAAATTACGGAAAATTAAGTGATTACTTAATTAAACCAATCGATTATTTTCACTATAATTTGATTAGAGATTTAGCAGACAAATCGATAAATATTTTTTTTGCGTTTTTTGAGATGATATTTTTTTATATTATATTCAAACCAGTTTTATTATTTCCCCAAAATATAATTAACATTATCTGGTTCATAACATTTCTTATTGCCGCAGTGTTGTTGTACTATCAGTTAAGTATTTCTTTGTCATTTATAGGATTTTGGTCAAGAGAAACTTGGGCTCCTAGATTTTTATTTTTAATAATTGTATCTTTTTTATCCGGTACATATTTCCCTTTGAATATTTTTCCAAATGCTCTTTATTTTATGATCAAAATATTACCATTTACATATCTTATTTATTTTCCAATAACTGTTTTTTTAGAAAAACAAACAACACAAAGTATAGTCAGTGCATTAGTAATAATCTTAACTTGGAATTTTATATTATATTTTTTAAACAAAATACTATGGAAAAAAGGTTTAAAGATTTATACTGCCGAAGGCTTATGATTGTAAAAAAATACATTCTAATCTGGTATCAATTAGCAAAAGCATCATTTAGAGTATTTTTAATATCTAGAATAAGTTTGGTAATTTTTTTATCCGGTAAAATAATTAGATTTTTATTTTTTATGGGATTTTTATATATGATATTTTTACGAACAAATATATTGGTTAATTATCAATTTTGGCACGTGCTACTTTTTTATTTAACTTTTAATTTGATTGACTCAACGACTCAAATGTTATTTAGGGAGGTGTATCGTTTTCGCGTTAAATTAATTAATGGTAATTTCGATCATATGTTATTAAAACCTATAAATAGTTTATTTTATGTGTTATTTGCATGGACAGATTTGTTGGATTTAATTACTCTTGTACCATTGATAATTTTAATAATAATTGTATTTTTACACATTCCCCATATTAATATAATAGGAATATTATTATATATTTTGTTAATAATTAACGCTCTTTTAATTGCAATGACATTTCATATATTTGTATTGTCTTTGGCAATATTAACATCAAACGTAGATAATACGATTATGTTGTATAGGGAATTGACCGGATTAGGTAAGCTTCCTATTGATATTTATACAGAACCGTTCAGGAGTTTTATTACTTTTATATTACCAATAGGGATTATGATGAGTTTTCCAGTGAAAGTAGTTTTAGGTTTATTAGAATTAAAATTTATCATCTATAGTTTTATCTTTACTGCACTATTATTATTTTTGAGTATTGGTTTTTGGAATTTATCTTTAAGAAAATACACGTCTTTTTCAAAATAAATTGAAATGAATAAGCCAATAATTATATTAGGTATCAGCGCAGGTATTGCCGGATATAAAATTATTAATTTAGCAAATAAGTTGAATCAGGATTATGAAATAATATTATTGTTTACCACAAATGCCAAGAAAATGTTTGCTTCAGAAATAAAAAAAATACAAAACAAATTTATCATAAAATATGATATTTTCAGTGATAATTTTAATATTAAAAAAATAATAAAAAATAAAGAAGTCGATCATATAAAAATAACCAAAAATGCATTTATTTTTATAGTTGCTCCAGCTACTGCAAATATAATAGGTAAATTAGCAAACGGAATTGCTGATGATATTTTGACAACGGCTTTTTTAGCTGCTACATGTCCAAAAATTATTATTCCTTCTATGAATGTAAATATGTGGAATAATAGAATTGTCCAAAATAATTTGAAAGTACTTACTAGATCAGGAATAAAAATTATAAAACCGTTATCTGGATTATTAGCGTGTGGTGATTACGGGATGGGGAAATTAGTATCTGAAAATATAATAATCAATCAAATAAAAGATGAAATTAAAATAAAGAATTATATTTCAGGTAAAAATATTCTCATAACTGCTGGACCGACTTTTGAGCAAATAGATCCAATAAGATTTATAACCAATACTTCATCCGGGAAAATGGGGATTTCACTTGCAGAAGTTTGTATAGGATATTCAGCAAATATTTTGTTGATAAAATCAAGATATGGTATTAATACAGATCTTCCTATTAAACAACTTGAATTTAATAATTCTAATGAATTGCAAACTTTAATCAAAAAGAACATCAGAAAATACGATATGATTTTTCATACCGCAGCAGTGAGCGATTATTATGTTAAAAATATCCAATATAAAAAAATTAATAGTAAAAATTCTATAAATTTGGAATTAACACCAAATATCAAAATAATTAATAAAATTAAAAGATGGAATCCTAATATAATTCTTATCGGATTTAAAGCGGTATATAAATTACATAAACATGAATATCAAAAAATAATTAATAAGAAATTTTCTGAAACAAATGCTGATTATATCGCCTTAAACGATGTTGGTAAAAAAGGTATCGGTTTTAATTCAGATGAAAATGAAGTTTATTTATATAATAAAAATGGTGATCAATATTATATTAAAAGAGAGGTTAAAATTAACGTCGCCAGAAAAATTATTGAGTTAATTTCATTTAATCGATTATGTCATTAATCAAATACAAAACTTATTTTATAAAAACTTTTGGATGCGCCCAGAATACAGCAGATAGTGAAAGAATTAAAGCATATTTAGAATATAAAGGACTGAAACAAGCACTAAATATTTACGACTCAGATTATGCAGTTATAAACACATGTATGATTAGACAAATGGCTGAAGATAGGGTGTACGGTTTGATACATAATTTAGAATCGAATTTCAAATTAAAGAGTAAACCATTAAAGATCGTAGTTACAGGTTGTATGGTGGGTATGATTGTAAGAGATAAAACAGGTAAGTTGGAAAAAAAGGTCAGAAAAAAAATCTCTAATAATATTGATTTTTTACCTATTGAGGAAATTGGATTTGATAATATACCTATTAGAAGCGATAGAAAACACGCCTTGGTTCCGATATCCAACGGTTGTAATAATTTTTGTTCATTTTGTGTAGTGCCATTTACTAGAGGAATGGAAGTCAGTAGACCTTATGATGAAATTATAAAAGAATGTTCTTATCTTGATAAAAAGGGTTATAAAAAAATTACTCTTTTGGGAATGAATGTTAATTCATATGGTTCAGATATGTTTGCAAATGAAAAAGACTCTATAAGTAATCGAAATTATAAAAAAAATTATTTTTTAAATTCAAAAACTCAATCAAAAAACCAAAAAAAATTATTAAATAAACCAGTATATGTAAAACATTTAGGTCGTTATCGTATACCAACGCTTTTCCCTTCGTTGTTGGAGGAAATTTCAAGAAAATTTAGATTTAAAAATATCGATTTTTTATCAAGTAATCCATGGGATTTTTCACCGGAACTAATCGATGTAATTCAAAAGAATAGGAATATTTCAAGAGATATTCATTTACCTGTGCAATCAGGTAGTAATACTGTATTAAAACGTATGAATAGATGGTACACAGCTGAAGAATATGGAAAATTATATTACAGACTTAAAAAAATAAAAGGAGTTAGAATTTCTACCGATATCATTGTTGGTTTTTGTCAAGAATCAGAGAAAGAATTTCAAGAGACAATATCGTTTTGTAAGAAATTTAAATTTTATAAAGCCTATATTGCTATGTATTCAGATCGGCCAAATACATATGCCCACAAAAATCTAAAAGATGATGTGAGTTATGAAACTAAAAAAATAAGATGGGCGATTTTAGATAGACTAGTAAATTCATCTATTTATAATGAATAAGATTATTGTGATTTGTGGTCCAACAGCTACAGGAAAGACATCTATTGGTGTTAAAATCGCACAAAAATTTAATGGTGAGATTATATCTGCTGATAGCCGACAAGTTTATAAATATATGGATATTGGAACTGGAAAAGATTTTAGAAGTAATTCAAAATTCATTACAGTTTCTAATATCAGGATAACTCATAAAAACGATTATCAAATCGGTTATCGTAAAATAAAGTCTATACCTGTTTGGTTAACAGACATTGTAAACCCTGATTATAAATTTAACTTAGGAGAGTTTATATCTTTAGGGGAAAAAGTAATAACCAGTTTACATAGCCGTAAAAAATTACCAATTATAGTTGGTGGATCTGGATTGTATATAGAAGGATTAGTTAACCCAAAGTCTTTTATGTTTATACCTCCCGATATAAAATTTAGAGAAAAAGCAAATAAATTTAATTTAAAAGAATTACAAGAATTACTTAAAAAAAAATATACTATAGAATGGAAAAATATGAATAAATCTGATAGATTTAACTTCCGTAGAATTATTAGAACAATTGAAATTTCAAATTTTATAAAATCCAAAGTTAAATTGAAAAATCAGATGTCTAGAGAATATGATATTTTATATATTGGTTTATATGCTAGTAAGGAAGTAATTAAACAAAAAATTATTAAAAGAGTTAAGAAAAGATTTAAACAAGGAATAGTTAAAGAAATTAAAATTTTATTAAATAAAGGTTATCATTTTGGATTACAATCATTTTCAGCAACAGGATATAAAGATTTTGAGTTAATATTTAATAATAATTATAATACTAAAAATAAATTATTATTTGCTGAAATTAAAAATAATTGGATAGACAAAGAATATGCATATGCGAAGCGTCAAATTATATGGTTTAAAAAGATTAAGGATATAAACTGGTTCAATATAGAGGACCCAAAATTATCATTACACATAGAGGATAAAATCAAAAAATGGTATACTAAAATCCAAATACAATGACAAATAAAATAGAAATTTCCCATAAAACAATATTATTTACAGTATTCTTCTTATTATTTCTATGGTTTATCTTTCAGATAAAAGATATCCTTTTTTTTGTATTTATTGCTTTTATATTGATGTCCGCTTTGAAACCAATCGTTGAATTTTTGGAAAAAATATTTATTCCCAGGGTTTTTTCAATAATTATTATATATATACTTTCATTATTATTTATCGGATTTTCTATCAGTTCATTTCTACCTGTTTTAATAAATCAGACGATTAATCTTTTTGATAATTTATTTGAATTCCTTAAAAATACATTTCCTTTCTTAACTTTAGATTCACAAATTATCGGTCAGCAAATTACTCCAATTGGTCAAAATATAGTCAAGGTTACCTTCGGTTTTTTTAACAATATTGTAGTATCTTTTACAATTTTTGTAATTTCATTTTATTTGTTAATCGAACGAAAGAATTTGGAAAGTTACTTATCAGGGTTATTTAGCCATGATATTGCATCAAAATCAGTTAGTCTTTTACAAAAAGTCGAAGAACGTTTAGGAGCTTATGTAAGAGGTCAATTAGCTTTAGGACTTATAATCGGTTTAGCAACTTATATCGGATTAGTTTTGTTGAGAATTCAGTATGCGATACCATTGGCGTTGTTTGCAGGGGTTCTAGAAATTATTCCGACAATTGGACCGATTATTTCGGCTATACCTGCTGTATTAATTTCTTTAGCAGTCTCACCATTTTTTGCTTTAATCACTGTATTTTTATATTTTATAATTCAACAATTGGAAAATCAGTTGGTAGTACCACTAGTGATGAAACAGGTAGTTGGATTACCACCTTTGGTTACGATCGTATCAATATTAGTTGGGGGTAAAATTGCTGGAATAGGTGGTGCTTTGCTTGCAGTACCCGTAGTATTAACAATAGAAACTGTTTTGACGAGTTTAATTTCAACCAAATCCAAAGATGAATTAAATAAATAAAATTGCCTGCGGAGGTTCGTAAGCCAGATTCTGTTTTTTGATAATAATTTATCTTGGTTTTTACTGATATTTAAATCAGTAATGATGATTTTTTCATCATACCATTTCGAAAAAATCGAAACGCTCTCAATCTTTTGACCGCTTCTTGAGATTTCTCTCAGAACTCAGGAAAGCATCTGTCTTACTCGGCCAATTCGGAGATTGCTGCAGGTGGGATTGTCTGTATCCCAAAATGGGACGTTTCACTTCTTCACCATGCTAATTTAGTTTAGGTAAAGACTCGTCTCTGTGACTCTCTCATCCTGTTAATTCAGGAATCGTATTATTATCCTTTCGGATTATAAACACCAGTCTCGCTTGTTCGCGAGATCACGCTATTTAAAGCGAGTCCCTTGCTTTCTGCAGTCTGGACTTTCCTCTCCGTAATATACGGAGTAATTATCCGGCCTCCGCAGGCGAATAATTATAACATAAATATAAAAACCATCTATATATTGGCATAATTTATAATGTGATGTAAGATGATTTATATGTCAGAAAATAAATTAAGAATCGGTTGGTTTTCATTTTCATGTTGTGAAGATTCTACTATTGTTTTTACCGAAATACTAAATGATTATTACTTAAAATGGAAAAATAAACTAGAAATATGTTCTGCTCTTGTTTTGCAAAAAAGAAGTAGGATAGAAAATATTGATGTGTCATTTATTGAAGGCGCTATTACATCGGAGGTACAAAAAGAACAACTCCTCAATATTCGTAAAGAGTCGAAAAAAATTGTAGCTATAGGAGCATGTGCTTGTAATGGTATGCCATCTGCTCAGCGGAATCTTTTTGATGATAAAACCAATATTGAAATTGAAGGTTTTCTAGCAAGATTTAAATATGCAAAATCCGTAAAAAAAATATCTGATATCGTAAAGGTTGATTATTCCATTCCAGGTTGTCCAATGGATGAAAAATTATTTATTGATTTAATAGAAAATTTGTTTATTGAATTTGGAATTGACTAAATCCTATGCATGATTTGGATTTAACTATCTCGGATATTTCCAAGATTGAAGGTAAAGCTAGTTGTATTATTTCGGTTAGAAATGGGGAGCTAAGAGATTTAAAATTTTCAATCGCTGAGTATAAACGTTTTTATACACAAGCTATTAGAGGAAAAGATATTGTTGCTTTGCCGCAACTTACGTCTCGGATATGCGGAACATGTTCAAATGCACATTTGTTGTGTGCTCTAAAAGCTGCTGAAAAAGTATTTAATATAAAAATAAGTAAACAAACAGAAATATTAAGAAAATTACTTAATTACGCTTTAATAATTAGGGATCATGCTCTACATTTATATATTTTTGTACTACCCGATTTTTTTAATAAAGACTCTTTGTTGGATTTTGATGAAAATAATCCCGAAGAACATAAATATTTGTTCAATGCCTTTTCTATCAAAGCAGTAGGTAATGAGCTGGCAAAGGCCGTTGGAGGAAGATCAGTTCATGCACCGTATTTAACAATAGGCGGATTTTTAAAACTTCCTGATGAAACTACATTAATGAGTTGTTATAAAAAATTAATTGCAATACGTTCAAAAGTAATAGATATTATCGATTTGTTTTATCATAGGGATATGATTCTAGAATTAAATGATATAACTTTTAGTTCGGTTATTGACGACGAGCTGTCATTTATAAATGGTATTATTAAAAATAGTGACGGAAATGAATATTTACCTGAAGAATACGGTAAATACTTACAGAAAGTGAAAGTAGATCATTCACAAGCAACTGCGTATTATTTTAAAAATAAAAATCTTTTATTAGGTGCACTGTCTAGATTAAATTTAGCAAAAAACAATCTCAATCTTGACACGATTAGTGATACAGAGAAATATTTAAAAGTTTTTCCTTCAAAAAACATTTTTCATAATAATCTTGCTCAAGCGATAGAAATATTACATGCAGTCGATTCTTCCATAAAACTCCTAGGTTGTCTGAAAATTCAACAGGAAAAACCGGTTACATACCTACGGAAAAAAGGTGAATCCGCAGCAGTTATTGATGCACCAAGAGGTACTTTATTTTATAAAATAAAAGTTGACGATTATGGTAAAATAATTGAAGGAAGTATTATAGTGCCTACAGGAGTGAATCAGACTGTAATTGAATTAAGCATCAGAAAATATATTCAAGAAAATATATCTAGAATAAATGATAAAAATAAATTAGAAAGAATAATTGAAAGAATTGTTCGTTCTTTTGATCCGTGTATGAGCTGTGCAACTCATTTTCTTAAATTTCGTTGGAAGAAATCATAAATTCTAGTTTTTTATATATTTGATTAGTCGTAATATTAATTGGGATTGCCACGATCTTAATCTTATTTATTTTTCCTAATTTTTTCATGATACCTAAATGTATAGATAAGTCATAATCATGCATTGTAACTCTGGGAGAAAGTTGAAGGTGTTGTAGGTTTTTAAATATCCGTATTTCTTTTATTCCATAAACTGTATCGATAATTACCAGATCTTTTTCAGGTTTTACAAACTCTTCATTGGGATCAAAATGCAAAAAATTTATTGTTGGGAATCTTTTCTGTAATTTTACTATTAATCCTTTCGGTAATTGGTCTTTAGTCTCGATGTTATTTTCGCAAAAATAGATATTTCTTTTCATTAATTATTGGCAAAATTTAAGGCAAGTTGATTATAGTATTTCAGACGATTTAATTTTTCGATGTTTAATTTTTCACATAAATATCCCCAATGAAAACTGATAAAATCACCTACTGAAAGCAGCTTTAATTCTTGATCATTTGTAGCCTGTGGAAGGATATTGAGAGTTTCGATTTTGCCAAATACAAGCTTGCTTTTAAAGTATTTTAATAATTTTGCAATTATGATGATACTATTGTTGTTTATATATGTAATTTGACCATAATTGATTAAACACATATTCATTGATTCCAATGAATGTACATTTTGAGAATGATTTGTTCTTTTATAAATGTTTAAAACATGGAAAGCATGATTTGGCAATGGATAGTCGATGACTTTTTTTATTAATTTATTATATTGTTTTGATTTTATACGTTTATTTAATAGAAATTTTTCTTCCAACAATTTAGCGTAATTTCTGAAATTTATTTTTGTCAAAAGATTATTTCCTATCCAATACGCATCAACGACTTTTGGATGAAACGGATCTTTAATATGATTCTCAGATGCTATCAATAGAAGATATGGGTATAAAGTTTTAAAGCCTTTGATTATTTCATAAGTTCCTTTATCATATATTAAAGATTTAGAATAATACTGCAGGTCCTTAACTTTTTCAGGACCGCACAGATGGAGTGAATTTGGGGGGTATGCGTATCTGGCACATAACACCGGTCCAGCGTATTTCATTTTTTCATACTGATATTAGATCACTTTATATTGTTTTGATTTAAATATCCAGTATATCATAAACACAATGGATATATTGAAAATATTGAAGACAGATTCATTTATTGGAAATTGACGTGTTATAAATACCGTAGTCAACATATTGGTAATTACCGTAGATAATACTAGTATTGCTGTAGAAAGGCTTACCGGTAGATATTCAAGCGATTTATAAAAAGACATCACAAAAAAAGCCAACATCACACCTGACACAAAGAGTACAGTTAACTGATTGATATTAAGCGTAAAAATTGCAGAAGTTTGGTTTGTCATTAGGGAAAATACAAATAATAGTATTAATCCGAAAAACATTCTAGACCAGCATATGATAAGGCTGCCAGTTTTTGCGATTACAGTTTTTGATAATATATTTTCCAAGGACCATAATATTGTAGCAGTCAATATCAAAATTTCACCTGACTCAAATCCGATATTTTTTGAATCATTGATGAGAAAATTACTTCCAAATATCAGTAAATAACCTATCAATTGGAATTGACTGATTTTTTCTTTAAGGAATAAAAATGCAAATATTCCAACCCAGATAAATAGAGTTTTATGGATTAACGCCGCGTTTATTGCCGGTATCATTTTCAATCCTTCGAAAAAAAGTATGAAGGGTATTCCTCCACCCAAGATTCCGATAATTATCAAATTACGCCATATTTGTGAGTTTAATGGGAATTTAGATTTATTCAATTTTAACAAAGTAATACTTATGATAAGCAAAGCGATGGAATTTTTAATTATGTTTAAAGGTAGAGGTTGGATACCTTTTACTATCAGGATTTTATTTAAAAATATTGAGAAGCCGGAAATAAATGCGGCAAATAATGCAAAAAACAAACCTTTGGACATATCAATTTCTATATATATGTTTAATTAATTTTCTAATCTCCAATCCTTCTTTATTTGTTAAGAAATCTATAATAACATTTCCGGCATATCTTACATAATCGCCCTTTTTAGCCGTTACTGATCTGGTTAATTTTATTTTATTACCGTTTTCAAGGTATATCCATCCTTTTTCTACCCTGGTAATTTTAATTGGTATAGAAAAACACATATATAATGTAGGTATTATTATATTATTAATCAGCTAACTATCAAACCACAAAAAAACTTTCAAGTTACTGGAAGTCTTTTTGATAATTAATTTTTTAAATCAATTTTTTAAAAGTTCTTCTATTGGTTGAGTGATCATCTCTTTGGGTACGGCTCCTGGTAATACTTTTGTTTTTCCTGTTTTTGTATCTAAAAGTATTGTTCCAGGAGTGCCTCTAACACCTGCTTTTATCCCACTTTGATAATCTGCTTCAACTCTTTGTGCATATTTACCGCTATCCAAACATTCTTTAAATTTATTTTTATCCAAACCAACTTGCATAGCATATTCAGGTAACTTATCCATATCAAGTCCGTTATTTGAAGGGGTAATCTCATATATTTTGTCTGAAAACTTCCAAAAACCATCATTTCCTCCAATTTCTGCAGCACATTCAGACGCCTCTGCTTGTTTTCTAGCTTTTGGATGAAGTTGATCAAGAGGGAAATGTCTGTATACCCAGGCTACTTTACCTTTATATTCATCCGCAACTTCTTTTGCTGTCAGATGAAATTTTTTACAAAAAGGGCATTCAAAATCCGAATATTCAAAAAGAATTATTCTAGAATTTCTGTCGCCATATACATGATCTTTATCTGATATTTTATCAATATCAACCGGTTTATCCGCGTCTATACCTTCATCAATAATTTCTGCATCAGCACCTTCAGCTGTTTTCTGTTGGTTTTTTTCAAGATAATTGACTTTTGTCCATAGTGTGCCTGAAAAAAAAGTCATTACTAAAAGTAATATTCCTAAAAATATTATAATTTTCGGATTATTCAGTAAAGAATCTTTATTAATCGGTTCCATATTTTTTTTCATATAGATTGCTCCTTTTTAAAATCATAAAAATATACAAAACATTTTAATTTTATATATATGTATTGTCAACCGGTGAAGTTTTATAAGTGAAAATTTACATGTTATGATAGATTATCAATAATATGCATCCGAATGATAATATTTCTACAAAAAGGGTTTTACTTATTTCATTTATCGTTGATTTACTTGATATTTCCACTAATTTGGTTGTCAGTCTTATAACGGGCAGCGCGGTGGTATTTACCGTGTTTGTACAAGGAATAGCAGATTCAATCGGCTCATCATTATTAGTAATCGGTTATTATAACTCAAAATTACCAAGAGACGAAAGACATCCGCATGGGCATGCTAGGGAAATCTTTTTTTGGGCTTTGCTATCTTCTACAGTTATGCTTTTTTTCGGTAGTGGATTATCTATTTGGAGGGGTTTAGACCAGTTATTTAAGCCTCAACCGTTAGAATATAAGTGGATTGCTTTAACTGTATTAATAGTTTCCTTATTTTCAAATGGATATTCGTTCAGTCAAGGTTTAAAAAAAATATATCAGAAAGAACTATCTTTATTACAAGCATTTCATCAATCAAGCAGACAATTAGTAAAGACGTCTCTGATTCGTGATTGTTTAGGAACGATATCAGCTTTTGTAGGTTTAATATCGATATTATTGTATGATCTTTTCGGAATAATACTATTTGATGCAATTGGGGCAATTGTTATCGGATGCTTAATTATCTTATTTGCTGTTATATTAATTATCCAATCAAAATATTTAATTGTTGGTCAAAGCGTTCCGAAGGAAATTCATGCAAGAATTAGAATTGCAGTTAAGAGTGTACCGGAAGTTTTTTCCATAAATAAAATTTCAGCTATCTATTCAGGAAGCGATCAAATTTATGTAGATTTGGATATTGATTTGAAAGACGATTTGAAGACTTCCGAGATAGAAAAAATTTTTGATAAAATTCATCTTCAAATAGTGAAGGAGGTATCTAATGTTGTGAAAGTGCATATAGATCTTAATTCACCAATTGTTCACTCTTAAATTTTTTCGATTAATTATTATAATTTATTAAAAAATTTAAGGATAATTTTCAATTTTTTGAATTGCCATTTTTTATAATAATATTGGACTTAAGTATTAATAGATATAATTATTTTTATAGCGATACTTTTTAAATATAGATTTAAACTTAACATAAAACACAAAAAAAATCGAAAAAATAATTAAAGGATTAAAAAAAATGAATATTTTTTTACTGAATTTTTCATCAGATAAAAAAAATAAATTCATAAATTTATTCATTCCTCCAGATATTCTATTTTCAACAGTAAAAACATTCATATTTTTAAAAATTACTTTTTGATAGTACCAATTTATAATTTTAGACTTTGGTTTGATAGAGGATATAAAATTCTTTGGATATTTGATGTTGAAGTATTTTTTTAGGCATATAAATACAGGATATAAATAATTAATTAACTTATACTTTTTAAGTTTTAAGAAAACATTATTCCATAAAAGTTTAGAATTATTTTTTTGTGAAAGTTCATTGATTACATTATATATAAAATATAGTTGTGTAATGCTTTTGTAGTTATGATGAAAAAAATGAAAACATAGAAATATGATTAAATCTGAACTGTTAAGGATATAAAAAATGTTATCAGCAATATTAATTTTAATTTTATTTTTAAGGAATTCGTTCGGTATCTGTTTGGTTATTTCTGTTGGATATAATGAATTCAAATAACCTAATTGGTTTGATAAGAATATTGGTAATATATGAATGTCAAAAATAATTGAAAAGTGCCTCGTTTTTTTAAAAAAGACAATTTGTGTATCAATCTTTTTAAATTTGGAATGAAAATTGGTTAATAGATTATTTGTTTCAACATATGCATTATTTAACAAAATTTTTCTGATTAAGGTAATTTGTTTTTGGTTAACCAAAATATCACAATCCGCATACAATCTTCTTGGTATTTTTTTTTCATAATATAGATGAAGAGGGAGGCCTTTTAAAAATAGGTAATCAATCCCTTTTTTTTCAAATTCATTTTTTATTTTTATAATTTCTTTCAGATATTGAGTTGATTGTATTAGATATATCGTGTCAGGATGAAGTTCTCTATTATTTCTTTGAATTTTAAATAATTTACCGATTATTTGATGAGGTTTGATTTCACCATCAGTGTAAGGATTATTATCACCTTTTGTAACTAGATATTTACTATTTTTATAAATAACTCTATGAACTAGGTATTTATCAGATTTTTTGACTATGATAATGTCATTTATTTGAATATTTGAAAATGAATTTTTTTTAAAAAAAAGTAAATCTTTCGGAGTTAATATTGGTTGCATACTATAACCGGTAGCTTTTACAGAGAAACTGCTTTTTTTTATAAAAGATTTAATTATTCCTGATTGATTCATTTTTTAAAATTTTCAAAATACATTTATAAATTTATGCCATAAACTGTAAGTGTGATTTTCAAAATATTAAATTTCATAATTATTTATTTGTTATAATCTATTTATGATCCAAGACTTAACTTCCCTAAAAGACAATAATATATCTGACAAGACAAATCAAATTCCAGATAATCAAAAAATACAAAATTTTCTTACAAATAAAAACTTAATATTAAAAAGAATTTTCTTCAAATATAAAAGTATATATTTAATACTGATAACTTTTCTAATAATAATCTTCGTATTCAGTATAAAAGTGATTAATAATATCAAAAATCGACAGGAATTATTACCAACTCCATATATGCAAATAACTATACAACCGACAGAAGTACCTTTAGAAAATATTAATAAGGTAGTTTTGTCTCATAATTATTTTGCTTTTAACTTATTAAATAAAATCGCTAACAATAATAAAAATGAAAATATTTTATTTTCCCCGATTTCATTATCAATGGTGTTGGATATTTTATATAACGGTGCAAGTGAGAATACGAAAAACGAAATTTCTCAAACGATGTTCTACGCAGAAATATCCGAAGATGAAATAAATCAACAAAATAAATTTCTTAACGAGGTTTTAAACGTCGGTAATAATGATATTGAAATTAAGTTAGCAAATTCAATTTTGGCCAGACAAGGTAAGGATTTCAATGAAAAATTTATGAATATAAATAAAGATTTTTATAATATTTATATCAATTTCGCAGATTTTTCAGACAATAAAACTGTTGATGACATAAATTTATGGGTGAAAGAAACAACAAATAATAAGATAAAGGGTATGCTAGAGCCTCCTATTGATAATAATACGGTGATGTTTTTGTTAAATGCTTTTTATTTTAATGCATTATGGAAATATGAATTCGATATCACGAAAACCACAGTTGATTTTTTTGATTTGATTAATGGGGATAGAATAAGTGTACCTTTTATGTTTCAGGAAAGGGAAAACTTTATCTATTTAGAAAACAATCAATTTCAGTCGATAGTTTTGCCTTATGGAAAAGATTCATCTTATGCGATGACAGTTATATTACCTAAAATTGATATAAATGATTTATTACAAAAACTAAATGGAGATTATTGGAACGAATTACAAAGTCAGTATGCCGGTAGAAAAGGATTGTTAAGAATGCCGGGTTTTAGGATTGAATATGAACAGATGATGAATGATGTTTTTATAAAACTTGGTATAAAAGAAGCATTTAGCAACTTAACAGCTGATTTCAGCAGGATTAGAAAGGAAAACGATTTATACATATCAAAGATAAAACATAAAACATATATTGAAGTAAACGAAAAAGGTACCGAAGCAGCGGCAGCTTCAAGCATCGAAATTGGTTTAAAAACTGCAATTGAAATTAATGACCAAACACCTTTTGATATGGTAGTAAATAAACCGTTCTTGTTTCTTATTACTGAAAATAATACTGGATCTATAATATTTATTGGCCAGGTATTTAACCCTTCAGGATAAGTAGATAATGTACAAAAATGCTTCAAAAGAATATAATGTCCACTATGAATAAATTCAATAAAAATATCAAAAATTTGCTAATTTTTGCTGGTGTTATTATGTTAATCGGATTATATATTTATATTCAACAATCTCCGGGAAAACTTGACGTTTTCGCTAAATGTTTAAGTGAAAAAGGTGCAAAATTTTATGGAGCTTTTTGGTGTAGTCATTGTCAAAATCAGAAAAAAAGCTTTGGTAAATCTCAGAAATTCGTACCGTATATAGAATGTTCTACACCAGACGGAAACGGACAATATAAAGAATGCCAAGATAAAAATATTCAATCCTATCCTACGTGGGAATTTGGAGATGGTACAAGGGAGGAAGGTGAGGTGAGTTTATCTAAATTAGCTGAAAAATCAGGATGTAGTATACCTTAGTAAAATAATGAACTTGGTAATTGTTATAAATAAATTGCTTTCATATTTGACTGTAATTGGTCAGTTTTATGTTTTATATATTTTCGTATTAAATTTCTGTAAAAAATTCCGAAATAATAATATTATTAAATTCATTGATGATAACCGTTTATATATTGTATTCATAGTTAGTTTGGTAGCGACTTTGGGGAGTCTTTTTTTTTCAGAAATTGCCGGTTACCAGCCGTGTAAACTATGTTGGTATCAGAGAATTTTCATGTATCCACAAGTTTTTATTTATTTGTTAGCAATAATAAACAAAAAATATGAAGCGTTGCGTTATGGGTTGATGTTGTCAATAATTGGCGTAGTAGTTTCGTTTAATCATTATTTATCACAATTAGGGTTAATAAATATTGGTAGCTGTGATGTTACAGGATTCAGTGTTGCATGTAGTAAACTTTTTGTAATGGAGTTTGGTTATATAACTATACCCATGATGGCTTTTACTGCATTTATGATGAATATTTCTACAATAATATTTTTGAGTAAAAGGAAAAATGTTAAAGATTAAACAATCTCTAAAAACAGGCGTAAGTTTTGGTTTGACATCGGGAATAATTACTACATTAGGATTGTTGGTAGGTTTAAGTTCTGGTACACATTCAAAAACAGCAGTACTTGGAGGGATACTGATAATCGCGATAGCAGACTCTATGAGCGATGCATTAGGCATACATATGTCTGAAGAATCTGACAGAAACAAGAATCACCGTGAGATATGGGAGTCGACTTTCAGCACATTTATAGCAAAATTTTTGACAGCATTAACATTTGTATTACCAGTATTGATATTTGATTTAAGCCTTGCAGTAATATTTTGTATCGTATGGGGTTTTACATTAATTGCTATTTTAAGTTCAATAATTGCTAAACAACATAAAGAGAATATTAAAGAAGTATTAATTGAACATTTAACTATTACAATATTGGTAGTATTTTTTACTCATTTTCTGGGAAATTTGATATCACGTATGGGACTATAATAATTGGAAAATTTTTTAATATACGATTACCCCGCTTTGATGAAACATGCTCCATTTTTTTTCGAATAAATTTCTATCCCAATAGACTTGTCCTGAAAGAGGATCATTGATAATTAAATATGAAGGATTTTTTGCTGTTCCTACAAAACCGGTAACTACCACTGCATGTTCGTCAGTTACAGCATAAATATTATCGCCTCCAGTAGTATACCAATTTGTAGGGGATCCTTTTTGTACATTTACCCAGACTATTACAGGATGGCCTTTTTCCAAAGATTCAGTAATTTGAGTAAGCGACCAATTTTGGAATGACTTTGCATAACGGAATAAATTTGCAACATTGGCTATAGGTTCCCAATATACTCCGTATCCTGTATGCATTTGTCTACCTCTGACGTTACCGACAAATGCCATATATGGATTGCCCCATGTATTATTGGTTTTTGGGGTATTATCTGTACCGATTTTTGAAAGAAGAAAATCTTCATCTACACTAACGCCTCTGTATGCCAATACCATCCGTAAAGCTGCAATTTCACATGATAAAGCATATTTTTGTAAAAGTTGTGGTACTTTTAAATTGGTAGTAGAATTTTGAGTAGTAAAATTGAAATTATAATCTTCATCCGAATCTAATCCAATTAAACTAGGGATATTTTTTGAGATTTTAATTTGATATTCGGTTTCATATGATAAATAATCATCAGGATTGAAAATCAGTGTATAGTCTTCCCAAGTAAATTTTCCAGAAACTAAAGGAGAAATAGAAAAATGATTTTCTGCAGATTGTTTATCAACAGGTTGATTGAAACTAATTTTGATATTGTTGTCTACTGAGACTTCCGTCCAGCCATTTTTAGGAAAAGTATCTAAAATTCTGACTTTTCCTATAGTGGTAAATGATTGATTAATATCTTCGTTTAACTTTTTTCCGTTTTGTAATAGCGCTTCTTTTGAAATGAATACAGTGTATTTGGTATCAGGCAGATATTTTAAAGGAGTAAATACCATAATAAAATCATCTTTCCATTCAATTTTGCCATCGGTAAAAGGAGATATAGAAAAATTATTTTCTACTGACGTTTTCTCCATTGGATCAGCGAAAGTGATGACTATTGGAATACGTAACAGAGCAATGTCAGTATCCGGTGAAAAAGATGTTAGACCTAGTACGTCAGAATTAAGATAGCTTTTGTATACTAATTGAGCATTAGATCTAGCTACGACTTCAGTCGTTTGCGTGTCAAGTGTCAAGTTTTCTTTATATGCTTTAAACAAATATGGAATATTTTCCGTCAGAGGTTGTTTTAAGATTAGTGAATAAGAATTATTTGCAGTGTTATAAATTTTTTCATAATTTATATCAGGAAAAAAAGAAAAATAAAAGTTTTCAGTGGGTTCTATTGGTTTATCAAAATATACTTCCAGTTCAGAAATATCATTTTTAGTATTTAAATTATTTACGAAATTGATTTTTGATATTTTTGCAGAATCAGAAGTTTTATAAGTAAGATTATAATCCATACCGTCTCCGGTTTGCAGAAAGTTTTTTACTCCCTCAAGTTTAATTGTATATACAGTATCAGATTTCAAAGTATTTTGAGGAAAGAAATAAAGTTTCGTATAAAGATGAGTTGAATAAATTGGACTGGCAAATACCCATCTTCCTGGAATTTCCGGAAATATGGATTTTATTATATTTTTTCTCATCACGGGTTTTGTAAATTCAATGATAATTGGGCCGGAAGGGTTGTTTTGTATGTTTTCTGTGAATGATATTATGGCTTGAGGTTGAGGTAGTAATATGTGTAAAGCAATCAAAGCTAATACCATAAGCAAGCCGGAGAAAGCAAATATATTAGATTTAAAAAGGATGGATATTTTTATCAGATAGTTTAAATTAAAATACTTCTTTTTTATAAAAATGATTAAAAAAGTATTTATAAAAACAACAATTAGAAAAAAAATCGACAAAAAGAAAGGAGGAATTAATGAAGAACCATGAATCGGTCCGATATAATCCATGAAAATATTATAAAATATTTATGTATGTTATTGTCTACTTTAAGTTATATTTTTAAAGAGTTATTATTATTTCTATAAGATAAATATGCAGATAGCAAAAATATTAGCTGAAGAGATATTAGATAGTAGAGGTAATCCTACAGTTGGTGCAACAGTCATCCTTAAAGATGGTTCAGTAGGTTGGTCTGCGGTACCTTCTGGTGCATCAACGGGCAAATATGAAGCAAAAGAACTTCGTGATAATGCAAATAACCGTTATCAGGGGTTAGGCGTATTGAAAGCTGTTGGATATGTAAATACATTGATTTCCGATTCATTAGTAGATATTGAAGCCAATGAGCAGAAAAAAATTGATCAGATTATGATTGAGCTTGATGGAACCGAAGATAAAAGCAGGTTGGGAGCCAATGCTATACTAGCGGTTTCTTTAGCTGTAGCAAGGGCAGAGGCTAATTATGAAAAGAAAGAACTGTATGAGTATTTAGCTAGATTTAATCCTTATTTTCAAGGTAAATTTATTATGCCTATTCCAGAGATGAATGTCATGAATGGCGGCAAGCATGCCAATTGGGCTACAGATATTCAGGAATACATGCTTTTTCCTGTAGGTGCCAAATCAATTCAGGAAGCTATAAGGATGAATGTGGAAGTATATCAAATTCTGAAAAAAGTGATAAAAGACAAAGGCTACTCTATAACTGTTGGAGATGAAGGGGGTTTTGCCCCGGCTGTGAAATCCAACATTGAGCCTTTTGAAATGATGTCTGAAGCTATCAAAAAGGGTGGATTTAAACTTGGAAGCGACATATCCTTTGGTATAGATTCCGCGGCTTCGGAATTTTATAAAAACGGTAAGTACATCCTAAATAAAGAAGGAAAAACTGTCACCAGTGATGAATTGATTGTTTTTTATCAGCAATTACTGGAGAAATATCCGATAATTTCCATGGAAGATATTTTTGCCGAAGATGATTGGAGTGCGTTTACCAAGTTTACACAGATAGTAGGTAAAACAAAACAAATTGTAGGTGATGATTTATACGTAACAAACGTTAAGCGTTTACAAAAAGGCATTAAAGAAAAAACCACCAACTCAATTCTTATCAAGCTTAACCAGATTGGTACCCTCACAGAGACTATAGACGCGATTTTGCTTGCTCTTAAAAACAATATGTCAGCAATAATTTCCCATAGAAGCGGTGAAACCGAAGATACGTTTATCGCGGATTTATCTGTAGCTATGGGTATAGGGCAGATTAAGACCGGAGCACCGGCCAGAAGTGAGCGAACAGCAAAATATAATAGGCTCATAATGATTGAACATCAATTAACTAAAAAGTCATATTATCCTAAATTCCCATTTTAATTAATTGTTAATCCTATTTTTTCAGTTTGTTCTCAGTTTTGTAGGTTATTATTCCATTTATTAAATAAGAAAGGAGGTGAAAAAAATGAAAAACAAAAAATTAATTTTGTCAGCAACTATAATTTCTCTTGCTATTACAGCAGTATTTGCAAAACAAACTTTTGCATATCAGGGTGACCCGAATAAACAGGGACCAAATTACAGTCCAGAGAGACACGAAGCTATGGAAAAAGCTTTTGCCAATAACGATTACAATGCTTGGAAGAATTTGATGCAGGACAAAGGAAGAGTGACTCAAGTTATCAACGAAGGAAATTTTCCCAAATTTGCCCAAGCTCATAAACTGACAGAAGAAGGCAAAACTGAAGAAGCCAACAAAATCAGACAGGAACTGGGATTAGGATTAAGAAACGGTTCAGGTAAAGGTCAAGGAATGGGTCTAGGAAGAAAAAAATAAATAAGTATATATTCTCGCCTTCCCCCGCATAAAGATTTGCGGGGGAAAAAGGCGTGATAATTAAAGTATAATTAAAAATTAAGGGAGTGAATAAAAATGAATAGCAAAACACTAATGTATACAGGTATAGTATTGATTGCGGGATTAATTGGAGGATATGCTCTTATACAGTCAAAACAAGCTGGTGACATTTCGCAATCTTTAACTCAGGCTGATACCGTTAATATTGGAAAGGGACAGAGAAGAAATCAGACAGAACAGCCAAGTAGGGGTAATTGCCTTTCCGATGATTGTCTTTATGTTGATAATCTTGAATATCCGGCAGGAGAATTATCGCCAGAAGCCAAAGACGCGTTAGATGAGGCAATAAATGATGAGTATAAAGCTTTAGCTACCTATGAAGCGGTTATTGCAAAGCTTGGGGCGGTAAGACCTTTTTCTATGATAAAAGGCGCAGAAGAACAGCATATAGCTTCACTAAAAGCAGTTTATGATAAATATGGACTAATTGTGCCTGAAAACAGCTGGGCATCCAAAGTTACTGCTCCGTCTACCTTGAAGGAGGCTTGTCAAATCGGAGTAGATGCGGAAATAGCCAATGCTAAGCTTTATAAGGATAAGTTATTACCAGCTGTCAGTCAGTATGTTGATATTGAAAATGTTTTTACAAATCTCATGAATGCATCAGAAGAGAAGCATTTACCGGCATTTGAGCGGTGTAATTAAATAGAAAGTTAAAATACCTTTAAATCTAAATTCTACCTTTGGGATGAAAGTTCCTATTTTGACAATCCAGATTTCAAAAATTATCAAAGGGGACGGTTCTCAAATAGCCTTACTTTTAGTAATTTTTAATTTTCGCTCAAGATTTTCTTCTCTGCTTTTTATACTGAATACTACATACTTAATACTTCATACTTAATACTATATACTGAGAATATGCTGGCTAAAGTTCTGTCCGGAGCAACTGTCGGTTTAGACCCTATTACAATCACTGTAGAAGTTGATATTTACTTGAAAAGCTTACCTTCATTTACCATTGTTGGGTTGCCATCAAAATCAATAGAGGAATCAAAAGAAAGAGTTAGAGCAGCAATTAAAAATTCAGGAGCTGAGTTTCCTACACACAGGATTACAGTAAATTTAGCTCCTGCAGATATACCAAAAGAAGGACCATCATATGATTTGCCTATAGCTTTAGGTATTTTGATAGCCTCCGGACAATTAAAAGCATATTCCGACAAAATTTTGGTTTTAGGAGAATTATCACTTGACGGTACTTTAAGACACACAAAAGGAATCTTACCGATGATGATTTTGGCAAAAAATAAAGGATACAAATCAATATTTTTACCCAGCACAAATGCTCAGGAAGCATCCGTAATTAAAGGTGTTGATGTTTATCCTGTTGAGAGCTTAATTACAATTTATAAACATTTTGCTGGTATTAAAACAATAGAAAAATATCCTTATACACCATTTACCAAATTGAAAATTGATATAAATAGCGAATTTGATTTCTCCGATATTAAAGGACAAGAGCAAGCAAAAAGAGTATTTGAAATATCAGCGGCTGGAGGTCACAACCTTTTTATAAAAGGGGTACCTGGAGCGGGGAAAACGATGTTGGCAAGAGCGTTACCCGGAATACTTCCAGATCTGACAGAGTCAGAAGCATTAGAAGTAACAAAAATATATTCTATTACGGGTAATATTCCTATTGGTGAGGCGATAATAAAAACAAGACCGTTTAGAGCTCCACATCATACCACTAGCAGAATCGGCTTGATTGGTGGTGGTGCAAAACCTATGCCGGGAGAAATATCTTTAGCTCATCGAGGAGTGTTATTTTTGGACGAGTTTCCTGAATATCCGCGTCATGTTTTAGAATCTTTGAGGCAGCCAATGGAGGATGGAATTGTTACAATATCAAGAGCAGCCGGAACTCTTAGTTATCCAGCAAAATTTATATTGGTTGCTGCTGCAAATCCCTGTCCCTGTGGATTTTATGGTGATGAAGTCAGAAAATGCAATTGTTTACCTGGAAAAATTCTTCAATATCAGAAAAGAATTTCTGGACCGATTTTAGACAGGATTGATTTACATATTAATTTACCTCCTGTGAGGGTAGAAAGATTGACAGTTGATCAGAAGAGTGAAGAATCTAAAATTATCAAAATCAGGATCCAAAGAGCAAGAGATTTGCAAACACAAAGATATTCGAAAACCATTTACACGTGTAATTCTGATTTAACTTCAAGAGCCGTAAAAGAATATATAAAACTGTCTTCCGAATGTCTAAGTCTTATTCGAAATGCAGTTGTAAGTTTAAATTTATCTGCAAGAAGTTATTATCGAGTTTTAAAAATTTCCAGAACTATTGCAGATTTAGAAAAATCTATAGAAATTTCGCCATATCATATAAGCGAGGCATTACAATATAGAGTAAGGGAAGAAAATATTTAAACGCCTTATATTGACAATTAAAACCTATTTTGATATAAATGAAAAATCAATATGAATAGTTTATTTCCAAGCATAATAATTTCCATAATTGTCCTGATTTCAGGACAGAGGTTTGCTTGGAAAAAAGCCTGAAAAATTTTGTAAATCACAAAAGCAACCTCTCAAAAAAAGAGAGGTTTTTTTGTAATTAAGAGCAAAAAATATGAAAAAGATCAGAAAAAGACAAGCAATCAATCAAGGTATTGCTCAAATTCAAAAAAAAGGCAGCAGGATTGTCACAGAAGGTTATCATATGATACCCAATGCATCTTTGATGATAGCTGCCGGAGTAATAAAAAAAATATCTGATAGAAAAAAGCCATTCATTACAGTCGTTAATTCTTATACTACTCATATACCTGGACATATTCATCTTCAAGTTTTAGGAGCAAAGCTGGTGGAAGAACTGAAAAAACTTAAGGTAAATGTTTGGTATTGCAATATCGGTGGAGCGGTAGATGATGGGATAGCCATGGGACATTTTGGTATGAAATATTCTCTTCCATCAAGAGAATTGATTACCGATCAGATAGAAACGATAATAGGGGCTCATCCACCGGATGCTTGGATTGGGATTGGTAACTGTGACAAGATTGTACCGGGTATGCTTAATGCTATGGTGAGACTGAATATTCCGGCGCTTTATTTAAGTGGCGGACCAATGTTGGCCGGGCAAAACAATACAGATCTGATATCCGTATTTGAAGGAGTTGGTCAATATGTAGCCGGTAAGATAAGCGAAAATAGCTTGATGAAACTTGCCCAAGGTGCTTGTCAGACCTGCGGAAGTTGCGCTGGGATGTTTACGGCAAATTCGATGAATTGTTTAGCAGAAGCTATAGGATTGGCTTTACCCGGAAACGGGACAGTTCCTGCAGCTATATGGGTTGATAAAAAGAAGGGTATCTGGAAAGTCAATCCTCAAAGACTGGCTATGACCCAAAAAGCTGCTGAGACGATAGTCAAATTAGTCAAAAATAAAGTTAGACCGAAAGATATTGTTAAAAAAAGTTCTATTGACAACGCTTTTTGTTTGGATTTAGCCATGGGTGGATCAACCAATACGGTTTTGCATACACTGGCTTTGGCTTATGAGGCTGGAATTCCCTATAGATTAGAACGTATCGCAGAAATCTCAGATCAAACTCCCAATGTCTGTAGAGTTTCACCATCTCGTCCGGAAGTTCATATAGAAGATGTTCATCGAGTAGGGGGAGTTGCTGCAATTTTGAAAGCTGTTGTCAGGCACAGTAAATCTCTACTTGATACTGGCGCCAAGACTTGCATAGGGAAACTTGGCGATTATATTAAAGAAGCTCCAGATCCTGATAATGATGTTATTCGCTTCGGGAAAAATGCTTTTTCCCAAAAAGGCGGTTTAACAGTCCTTTTTGGCAATTTGGCTCCGGATGGAGCCGTAGTGAAGACGGCGGGAGTGGATAAAGATATGATGAGTTTTACCGGTCGGGCTAAATGTTACAACTCTCAAGAAGAGGCTTTAGATGCAATATTAAAAAAGAAAATTAAGGATGGTGATGTGGTAGTGATAAGGTATGAAGGTCCGCGTGGAGGGCCGGGGATGCAGGAGATGCTTTCACCAACTTCAGCAATCAAAGGTTTGGGGATAAAAGCGGCATTAATTACAGACGGGAGATTTTCAGGTGGTACTCGAGGGCTTTGTGTGGGGCATATTTCTCCGGAGGCAGCTGTAGGTGGTCCGATAGCTGTTATTTATGATGGAGATTTGATAGAGATTGATACTACAAAAAAATTAGTAAATTTAAAAATCCGTCTAAAAGAAATGAATGATCGTTTGAAAAAACTGCCGGTATTTGAATCAAAAGTTAAAAACGGTTGGCTTGGCCGTTACAGCCAGCATGTTTTGAGCGCAAATTACGGTGCTGTTATGGATAATACCTTATGAAACTAACTAAACAATCAAAAATCAATAAATTTACCAGTAAACTGAAAGAAGGGGAAAAAGTTCAAGGAGCAGATATCCTCTGCGAATGTTTATGTCGCGAAGGGATAAGCGTGATTTTTGGATATCCTGGTGGGGCAAATATCCCAATTTATGATGCTATCTATAAATTTCCTCAATTAAGACATATTTTAGTCCGTCACGAGCAGGGAGCAGCGCATGCTGCAGAGGGATATGCTTGGATTACAGGAAGACCTGGTGTTTGTTTTGCTACTTCTGGACCAGGTGCGACCAATTTGGTGACAGGTTTGGCAGATGCCATGATGGATTCTATCCCTATGGTTTGTATCACCGGACAGGTGCCTTCGATGTATTTGGGAAGAGATGCTTTTCAGGAAGCGGATGTGGTGGGTATTACTGCACCCATTACCAAGCGTAATTATCAAGTAACTTGCACACAAGATATTGCCTATACTATCAGAGAAGCATTTCATATTGCATCAAGCGGTCGGCCTGGTCCGGTTTTGATTGATATTACCAAAGACGCACAAACAGGTTCTGCGATTTTTAAATACCCAAAAAAATTAGGTTATCGTAATTCAGAAGAAATTAAAACGAAACCTTCAAAAGATGAATTGAAGAAAGTAGCAGATTTACTAAATGGAGCACATAAACCGTTAATTTTAGCCGGACATGGAGTTATGTTGTCTGGAGACGGTAAAAATCTTTTAAAAGTTGCTGAAAAAATGGATGCACCAATAATTCTCACACATTTAGGATTATCAGCTATACCTTCAAATCACAGATTGTTTATGGGCATGCCCGGTATGCATGGTAATGTAGCAGCCAATAGAGCCACAAACGAGGCTGATGTGATTCTGGTTTTAGGTATGAGGTTTTCTGACAGAGTAACTAGCGCTGTTAATAAATATGCCCGGCAGGCAAAAATCATACATATTGATATAGATCCTTCTGAAATCGGCAAAAACATTAAACCTTACTTGGGAATCGTGGCTGATGCAAAAGAAATTATGATTCAGTTATTACCTTTAATTTATAAAAAAAAGCATTTTCAATGGTTAACTGAATTTAAGAAATGGAAATTGGAGGAAAAAGAAAAGGTTTGGCTTCCGGAATTACATTCAAAAAAACTGAAATCTGCTCAAGTAATAAGATTAATTTCAAAGGAAACTGATGGTAAGGCGACAGTTGTGGCTGATGTAGGACAAAATCAGATGTATGCTGCAAGATACTATGAATATAATAAATATAATTCACATATAACATCAGGTGGATTAGGAACAATGGGATTTGCTTTGCCTGCCGGAATAGGTGCAAAAGTAGCTGATCCGAAAAGAGAAGTTTGGATAGTAATAGGTGATGGAGGTATTCAAATGACTTTGCAGGAATTGGCTACTATTGTACAGGAAAATGTCGATGTAAAAATCGCTTTGTTGAATAATAACTTTCTAGGTATGGTCAGACAGTGGCAGGAGTTGTTTTATAAGGGAAATTATGCTGAAACTAGACTGAAAAATCCTAATTTCCAAAAACTTTGCCAGGGTTTTGGTATCAGATCTGAGAAAGTTATAAATCTTTTGCAGGCAAAAAAGGCGATCAAGACAGCCAGGGCTACTAAGGGTCCGTATTTAATCGAATTTATTGTTGAAGCAGAAGAAAATGTTTTTCCAATGGTACCGGCCGGGGCTGGTATCAGTGAGATGTTGGTTTCCAAAGACGATAAAAGGTAAAAACATTAAAAAAAATGATTAAGGGTAGAATGGTTATCTTATTAAATTTTTAAAAATAGATTGAGAAAGGATACTATGAAAATCAAATTTGCCGATATGGTTGAAAACGTTATTACAAGGAGTGAATTTCCTTTATCCAAGGCCCATCGGGTTTTGAAAAATGAGATAATAGCAGTGATCGGGTATGGTGTTCAGGGACCGGCTCAGGCTTTAAATCTTCGCGATAATGGTTTCAATGTAATTATTGGTCAGAGAAAACCTTCTTCGTCTTGGGATAAGGCAAAAGCTGACGGTTGGAAAGAGGGCAATAATTTATTTTCCATAGAAGATGCATGTCAAAAAGGGACTATTATTGCCTATTTGCTTTCCGACGCCGGACAGATGCAGCTCTGGCTGACAGTAAAAAAATATTTAACTCAAGGAAAAGCGTTGTATTTCTCGCATGGATTTTCGATTACATATAAAAAGCAGACAAAAGTTGTTACACCAAAAGATATTGATGTCATTTTGGTTGCCCCTAAAGGTGCCGGTAGGAGCGTGCGGACCAATTATCTAGCTGGTAGCGGAATTAATTCCAGTTACGCCATTTTTCAGGATGCTACAGGTAGAGCCAAAGATCGGGTCTTAGCCATGGGAATCGGGATAGGTTCAGGATTTTTGTTTGAGACGACATTCCAAAAAGAAGTTTATTCGGATTTGACAGGTGAGAGAGGCGTGCTTATGGGCGCGATGGCCGGTATTATGGAAGCTCAGTATAACGAACTTAGGAAAAGAGGACACTCTCCCAGTGAAGCCTTTAATGAAACAGTGGAAGAAGCAACTCAAAGTTTAGTACCGTTGATAGGACAAAACGGGATGGATTGGATGTTTGGTAATTGTTCTACCACAGCTCAAAGAGGCGCTTTGGATTGGAAGAACAAATTCAGAGATGCCGTAAGCCCTGTATTTAGGAAATTATATACTAGTGTCAAAAAAGGTATGGAAACGAAAAGAGTACTTAAGGCAAATTCAAATCCGGATTATAAAGAAATTCTTGAAAAAGAATTAATAAGATTAGGAAGTCATGAAATGTGGAGAGCCGGCAGAATGGTAAGGCAACTGCGCCCGGAAAACCAAAAAAAATCCAAATAATTATGACAACAAATAATCATTACTACGAAATTACCTGTTTTTCGTGCGGAAGGAAAACCTCTGATGATTGTAATACTATTTGTCCTTCATGTAATGGCCCTTTGGATATTAAATATGATTATGATCACCTTAAAGAACAGCTTAATTATTATATTTTAAGAAACACCCCGCCGAAAGTCATAAAATATTTGGATTTTTATCCTATACAGGAAAGACATGGTTTAAGTTCTTTAAATGAGGGCGGTACGCCGCTGCAACCTGCGAAGAATTTAGGTAAAAAATACGGATTGGAGAATTTGTATATCAAAAACGAAGGTTTAAATCCTACAGGTGCATTTAAGGATAGAGGAAGTTTTGTAGAAATAAACAAAGCAAAAGAGTTAGGTTTTAAGACGGTATGTGTAGCTTCAACGGGAAATATGGCAGCATCGGTAGCCGCTTACGCCTCACAAACTGGTTTAAACTGTTTTGTAGTAGTTCCTGAAAGCACGCCAAAAGGTAAACTTGCTCAAGCTTTATCCTATGGAGCAAATGTTATTCAAGTAAGAGGGACCTATTCCGATGCTTACAATTTAACGGTTCAACTGTCTAAAGAAAATAAATATTATTTAGCAGGTGACTTTGCTTATAGGGGAGAAGGTCAAAAGTCATTAGCCTATGAAGTTTGTGAACAGCTGTGGTTTGGAGATATTGATTTCGTAATTGTACCTGTTGGGATGGGGACTAATTTATCTTATATTTATAAAGGTTTTAAAGAATATTTTGAATTTGGATTAATAAAAAAAATTCCTCGGATGGTTGCAGTCCAGTCTTATGGAGCCTCACCGATAGTCACTGCTTATGATAGCGGCAAAAAACTGGTTCCTGTTACAAAACCTGATACTATATGCAGTGCAATATCTGTTGGAAATCCGATTGATGCACCAAAAGTTTTTTCTGCTCTTAAACTATCAAAAGGTTTGGCTATAGCCGTAAACGATGATGAAACGTTGAGTGCACAGCAGGATTTAGCAAAACTTGAATCGTTATATGTAGAAGCTTCATCAGCTACTTGCATCGCTGCTTTAAGAAAATTGATTGGTAAGAAAATTATTAAAGCCGATCATACTATAGTGTGCGTGGCTACTGGAGCCGGATTGAAAGACCCTTCAACTACTCTTAAGATTTTAGCCGAACCTCCTACCATTGAGCCGATTCTTTCCGAAGCGGTAAGAATAATTAAGAGTGGTGTATTATCCTTGCGCGCCGGAAGCGTAGGAGAGAAAGAACGGATAATTTTTTCCAAAGTCCCATCAGATGATATTTTGAAAAAAATCATCAAAAAGGAATTTAAACTGGAAATTCCAATTGATACCTTAAAAACAGTTAAGAAAGTGGCAGATAAATTCATCAGTGCAAAAGGTAAAAAAATTGCCAAAGCTGATTTACAATCTATCATTGAAACTGTTTTGCAGGATGAGAAAAGGCCGAAATCTTTGGAAGTTTTGGATTATCATATAGAAACTTTCAAAAAAGAAAAATCTAGTGCTTTTGTAAAAATTAGACTTGAAGGTAAGATATTTCAAGATGAAAGCACGGGCGTCGGGCCGGTTGACGCGGCTATAAATGCAATAGTCAAAGTCATCAAAAAAGTAAATGATTTTGACTTCAAGCTGACGGATTTCCAAGTAGAAATTCCGACCACAGGTTCGGATGCTACTGTGGAAGTGATGATGAGTTTAAGGGATGATAAGGGTAATCAGGTTTTTGAGAAAGGAACATCACCTGATATTATTGTTGCTTCTATTGAGGCATATGAAAAAGGATATAATGAATTAGTTTATAAAAGGTTAAAAAATGGAGGTTAAATTTATGTCCAAAAAAGAAGTATTTTCAAAAAACGCACCAGCTGTGGTTGGTCCATATTCACAAGCGATTATTACAGATAGTTTTGTTTTTTGTTCAGGACAGATAGGGGTTAATCCAAAAACGGGAGATTTCGTCGGTAATACTGTTGAAGAGCAAACAAAACAAGTTATGAAAAATCTTCAACAAGTTTTAAAAGAGGCAGGAGTCGGAATTGAAGATATAATAAAGACCACTGTTTATTTATTGAATATGTCCGAATTTGTAAAGATGAATGAGGTCTACGCGGAATTTTTCCAAAAACCTTATCCGGCAAGAGCTACTATTGAAGTGTCTGCTCTACCTAAAGGTGCACTGGTTGAAATAGAATGTATAGCCGTAATTAAAAGTTAATTTTATAGAAATTAATTTACAAATATGAATGATATATTTTATCCATACGCTTTTTTTGAAGGAAAAATAGTACCAATGGAAAATGCAAAATTAAGCATTGCTACCAACGCATTGCAATATGGAAATGCTATATTCGGGGGAATCAGAGGATATAAGGAAAAAAATGGAAAAACGTTATATATTTTTCGTTTAAAAGATCACTACCTTAGACTTTCCAAATCCTTAGCAATAATAAATAAGTCTATACGGTATGAAGCCGATAAGTTATGTGAAATTACTTTAGAATTAATCAAACAAAACAAGCCGGACAGGGATTTTTATATTAGACCGTTTGCATATGCGTCAAATATGGAAATTTCACCAGATCTTTCAAAACTTGAATTTGAATTCGGATTATATATGCTTCCATTGGGTGATTATTTATCAGTAAATAAAGGACTCAAAGTTTGTGTTTCCAATTGGATAAGAATATCAGACAATATGATACCCCCCAGAGCCAAAATCGCCGGAGGATATATTAATTCATCTTTAGCAAAAGCAGATGCAGTGAGAATAGGTTGTGATGACGCCTTGATGTTAAATACCAACGGGCATATAGCAGAAGGTAGTGCGGCTAATTTTTTCCTAGTAAGAAACAATAAATTAATTACCAGTTCTATGAGTGAGGATATTTTAGAGGGTATAACCAGAAATACGATTTTGAAGTTAGCCGATGATTTGGGAATTAAAACATTACAAAGACCGATAGATAAATCAGAATGTTATATTGCAGATGAAGCTTTTTTATCAGGAACAGGAGTGCAAATTTCCTGGATTAGTGAGATCGACGGTAGAATTTTAGGACATGGAAAAATAGGACCGGTTACCTCAAAAATTCAGAAATTATATTTTTCTATTACAAGAGGGGGATTGAAAAAGTATAACTATTGGTTGACAAAAATATAAAATTGATGACTGTTTTTATAGATTTGTTTTTTAAAATAATTCCGTTATATGTAATAATTTTTTTTGGTATTATCAGCGGAAGATTTTTGAAAATTAAAAAAGATACATTGGCATTATTGCTGATTTATATTATTGCTCCAATAATTATTTTTCACGGGGCTTTTACTACTCAATTGGAATTTTCCTATCTTTCCTTACCGGTGTTTTTTTATATTTTATGTTCATCTATTGCAATATTTATATATAAAATAGCTAAAAATATCTGGCATGATTCTACTAGAAATATATTGGCATTTGCCTCCGGTTCCGGAAATACAGGTTATTTTGGAATTCCAGTAGCAACTGCGATATTTGGTGTAGAAGCGATTAGTATTATGGCTATGATTGTATTAGGTTTTGTTTTATATGAGAGTACAGTTGGTTTTTATCTGACAGCTAGAGGTAGTCATTCAGTCAAAGAGAGTATTAATAAGCTTATAAAATTACCATTAATTTATGCATTCGGATTTGGGCTCATATTTAATCTTCTTGGTATCAAATTAGGTTATATATATCAAGATACAATAAGATATTTCCAAGGCGCTTATACAGTATTAGGTATGTTAATTATCGGAGTAGGAATCTCAACGATTAAAAAATTTGGATTAGATATTAAGTTTTTATTTTCAACATTAATTATAAAATTTTTATTTTGGCCGGTTGTTATTTTCATATTAATTTTATTGGACAAAAATTACTTTAATATCTATCAACCAAAAATTTATAATTACATGATACTAACAGCTGTAGTTCCTATAGCCGCCAATACCGTTGTCTATGCATCTTTGTTGAAAGCGCATCCGGAAAAGGCAGCTTTAGCAGTTTTGATTAGTACTTTTCTAGCTTTAATATATATTCCGATTATCGTGACAATTTTTATTAGATGATCATTTAAAATCAATATAATTCAAAATTTAAAGGCTTATTCCAAAAAAGGTCAAAAAGTGATAGATTAAGGGATATATTAATCTTATGTTGGCATTTATAAAGAAAAAATATAAAACCGTTTTAATATTAATGGTATTTGCTTTAATAGGATATTTTGGATATCAGAAATTTTTTAAGGCTGGAAAAAATAGTGAAATTAAAGCGGCTCAAGTAAATAAAGGAACATTGCAGGAGGAATTGACAATATCAGGAAATATTCAGGCAGAAGAATCGGTAATTTTGCGTTTTCAGACTTCCGGAATGCTTTCTTGGGTTGGGGTAAAAGAAGGTGATTATGTTGACAAATACCAAACTATAGCATCACTTGATAAACGTGAACTTGAAAAAAATCTAAAAAAATACTTAAACCTTTATATGTCTGAAAGATGGGATTTTGAACAGACAAATGATAATTATGAAGGAAAAGTATTGTCAGATGAATTTAAAAGGATAATTGAAAAAGCCCAATTTGATCTGGAAAATTCCGTAATAGATGTAGAAATAAAAGATTTAGCGATTAAATATGCAAATCTTTGGACTCCGATAGAAGGTATAGTTACCAAAGCTACTCATCAACATCCTGGAGTTAATGTAACAACTTTAAATTCTGAATACGAGGTGATTAATCCCAAAAGTATTTACTTTTCTGCTCTTGCAGATCAAACGGAAGTTACATCTCTTTTAGAAAATATGGCTGGCAATTTAACTTTGGATTCTTATCCTGATGAAACGTTATCAGGAAATATTAAGAATATTTCTTTTACCCCTAAAATTGATGAGACAGGTACTGTTTACGAAGTGAAATTTATATTTAATTCTGAAAATACGGGTTATAAATATCGAATTGGCATGGCTGGGGATTTGTCTTTTGTGACAAAAATTAAAAACGACGTGTTATATCTGCCAATAAAATATGTAAAATCATCAGGGGATAAAAAATACGTAATATTAAAGGAAAACGGGAAAGAAGAAAAGAGGTTTGTACAAACTGGTATGGAAACTGATAACTATATTGAAATCACAGAAGGTTTAACAGAAGGTCAATTGGTATTTGAATAATTTTTGCACCTCATTGAAATTTATGAAAAATCCATTAATAAAAATCGAAAATGTGTATAAAGAATATAAAATCGATTCCGGAATTTTCGTAGCTCTTGACAATGTCAGTGTAGAAATCTCTAAAAGCGAATATGTAGCAATATTGGGTCCTTCTGGTTCGGGGAAATCGACATTAATGCATATTATTGGATTATTGGATTCACCCACACGAGGTAAAGTGCTTATTGAAGGGGAAGATATTTCAAATTTTTCTGACGATAAGCTATCTCATCTTCGTAATGAATTTGTTGGATTTGTATTTCAGCAGTTTAACCTTATAAATAAATTAACAGTATTAGAAAATGTATTACTGCCGACAATGTATACAAGGAACGACAAAGGTCAGAATTTTATAGAAAAAGCAAATGACCTTTTGAAAAGATTCGGGATATTGGAAAAGGCAAAATCTTATCCAAACAAATTATCTGGAGGTCAACAGCAGAGAGTAGCTATTGCTAGGGCATTGGTAAATGATCCGCAATTGATTTTAGCAGATGAACCTACCGGAAATTTGGATACAAAAACCGGGAATATCATTATGGATTTATTGGATAATTTAAATTCCAAAGATAAAATTACTGTAGTTTTAGTCACACATGAGAAAGATATTGCTGATAGGGCAAGGCGTAGGATAATTATCCGTGACGGAAAAGTATCAAAATAATTTTCCTTTTATGAACAATTTTCTGTTTGTATTCAAATCGGCTCTTGAAGATTTTAAGCGAAATAAAGTCAGAACTTTTTTGACATCTTTAGGCATACTCATTGGAGTAGCATCGGTAGTATTATTGATTGCTTTTGGATTGGGATTGAAAAAATACATTGAAAATCAGTTTGAAAGCTTAGGTACAAACCTTTTGATTGTTGTACCAGGAAAAATATTGGAAGGTGGAAATTTTAGAGGAGGTGGTAGCGCATTGGGTGGCACCAGATTTGACGAGAAAGATATTTTGAACCTGACAAAAATAGATGATATTTCTTATGTTGTACCCGCTTTTATGAAAACGGTAGAGGTTACGGCAAACGGGAATTCGGAATTCGGTGAACTATATGCGACAAATGAAGGAGTGTTTGCGATTAGGAATTTGGAGGTAGAAGTAGGAAATCTTTTCAATAAAACTGACGTGGAAAAACGTAGTAAAAAGGTTGTTATTGGACCTAAAATCGCGGAAAAATTATATGGAAATATAGACACAGCCTTAGGTAAAACAATTAAGATTGAGAATCAAGGTTTTCCGGTGATTGGTGTTTTGAAATCCAAAGGAGGAGGAGGTTTTGGCGGGCCTGATTTTGATTCCTTTATCTATATACCATATAAATCTGCTTTAGCGTTTAATCCTGATAAGTCTTTTACGGCAATAAGTTTAAAAGCAGTTTCGGGTGAGACTATTGCAACTACCAAAGATAATATCAAAAACAGTTTACTCAAAAGGTATAGTGAAGATGACTTTTCTGTTATTGAACAGACAGAAATTCTTAATGCTGTTTCTTCTATCTTTTCGGTGTTGAATACAATATTAGTGGCTATTGCAGCGATTTCTTTAGTAGTTGGTGGTATTGGAATTATGAATATTATGTATGTTTCTGTAGTTGAACGAATCAGGGAAATTGGGATAAGACGGTCTATGGGCGCAACAGGAAAAGACATTTTGATACAATTTTTGACCGAAGCAGTTATTTTATCACTTTTGGGAGGCATGTTAGGTTTACTGTTTTCATTTGTTGTGGTGTTATTGATACAGAAATTTTTTCCGGCATATATAAATCTCCAATCCGTACTTGTTGCTTTGGGTGTTTCTTCCGCAATAGGTATTGTGTTTGGTGTTTTTCCTGCAAAGAGAGCTGCTGATCTTTCACCAATTGAAGCAATAAGATATGAATGAGTTTGACGTTTTTGGGATATAATTAATACAAATTCATGTATAAATATTTTTGCTGTATTGTTACCAATTCTTTTAATGATCTTAAAAACAATAAAATTCGGACAATTCTTACTTCTTTAGGGATATTTATTGGAATTTCATCAGTAGTGCTACTTATGGCCTTCGGACTTGGTTTGAAAAAATATATAGAGCTTCAATTTGAAGCAATAGGTGCAAATTTAGTAATGGTAATGCCTGGCCGTATGATGCAAAGTGGGAGTATTAATCCGTCAAGCATGTCTATTCAGGGAAAATTTGATGATAAAGATTATCAGAGGATAAAAAAAATCGAAAATATTGCCGTTTCTGCTCCTGCTTACCATTTTTATCCGGAAATAAAAGGATATAAGGATACTAGAGTATATGAACTTATTGCTTCAACTCCGGATATTTTTAACATATTGAATATGGTTGTTGAAATGGGGGTATTATTTGATGAAAACCATAATGAAAAAGCCAAAAAAGTTGTTGTATTGGGTTCTGCAGTTGCAAAAAACCTTTTTAGCACCAAAGATCAGGCGTTAAATAAAATCGTTAAAATTAACGATCAACCTTATTTAGTAATTGGTGTTTTAGAATCCAAAGGTGGAGGCGGCGGTGGTATGCCAAGTATTGACGATCATATTTTAACGCCTTTTAAATCTACGTTATCATTTAATCCAAGTAAAAAATATTACGGCATCTACGCTAAACTTAAAAATGAAGATAGATTAGAAACGACTAAGACGGATATTAAAAACATATTGCTTAAAAGATATAACGAGAGCGATTTTTCCGTATTGGATCAAAAGGAGATTTTCAATTCTATGGAATCAATTTTTAATATGGTTAATTATGTATTAGTGGGGATAGCAACGATATCATTAATGGTAGGTGGGATAGGAATAATGAATATTATGTATGTATCTGTTGCACAAAGGGTACAGGAAATAGGAATTAGGCGTGCATATGGAGCAAAAAGAAGGGATATTTTATTGCTTTTTCTTACCCAATCGATAATTTTATCTATGTTAGGTGGTGTATTAGGTTTATGCTTTTCTTTTTTGGTTGTAATATTAATTCAAAGCTATTTTCCGGCTTATATAAACTTCAATACGGTTTTTTTAGCAGTATTTGTATCAGCAAGTATAGGTATATTTTTTGGCGTGGTACCGGCTAAGAAAGCTTCAGAAATGACACCTGTTGAAGCAATTAGAAGATGAGTTTTTCTAAAATAAAACCCCTCACTTTTTAAGGAGGGGTTTTATATGCTATCAAAAATTGTTTTAGCCACCAATTTTATACATTCCGGTGCCGCAAACAGGACATTTTCCTTTCATTGCTGGTTTACCGTTTTTCATTGTCACTTTTTGTGCATTTGGATCTTCTCTTTTTGCACGACATTTAACACAATACATTTCTGCCATATATTTTCACCTCCTCTCTTAAGTATATAAACAATCAATTTATACCTAACAGGAAATATAGCACACCTTGGATTACGAAAGCGAAAATTGTAAATATAGTAATTCTTATCAAGTCTTTCTTAACAAAATGATATGAATCGGTTGAAAAATGTTTTTGGCTTGTTAGATCAACATTTTTTAAAGTTTTTGAAGGTGATTGCTGTTGAATTTTAGCTTTAATGGATGTTTGATCAAGTTCAGTCTTGACAAAATTTACACTGTAGCCTTGCGAGAGCATTTTCTCTCTTCTTATTTGTGATTCGATTTTTTGCCTTTTAGTTTTTTTAGGCATATTATGGCAAAAAGCCTATCATATTGACACAAAGTTGTAAAGTGAGTACAATCTCGAATACATAGTTTACTCAATTTTTAAAATGCATATTTTATGATTTATGTTCTAATTTCTTTTATACTTTTGTGGCTTTTGATTGATACAGTAGTTATTTTTAAAATATTTAGTAACCAAAATAAATTATTGAAAGGTGTTACTCAAGGTAACTTAATCGACATTCTCAATAATATTTTAAAGGACGTTCATCTTTCCAAAAAAGAAATTCATACATTAACACTGAAGGTAAATTCTTTATCCAATGATATAGTTTATAATTTTCAAAAAATATCATTGTTCAGATTTAATCCTTTCAGTGATACCGGAGGGAAGCAAAGTTTTATTCTGGCTTTGCTAGATGGTAAAAATTCAGGTATATTATTAACATCTCTTCATAATCGTGGTGTAACCAGATGGTATATTAAAGAAGTTAAGGATGGTAAAGGTATAGATATTGAATTATCGGAAGAAGAGAAACAGACTGTTAAAAAAGCTGTTGCATTATCAAATTTTAAATAAAATTATGAACAAAAAATTAATTGTGTATTTATTTGGGTTAGGTTTATATTTTATTTCAACTGGAATATCTTATGCTGTTTTTAACTCTTTTGTATTTAAAGGTGGTAATCCGGTTTTCGTTTCTCCTGTAGCAAATATATCTCCAAGTGTAAATCCTAAAAATAAAGTAGACCCATCTTTACCGAGGACAGCTGTATGTCCTATGAATGGTGAAAAATATACCGAAAAAGAGAAAGAAGATTGGGAGAAAAGAAGACCATTAGCAGTTATGATTGAAAACAGTGAAGACGCTCGGCCTCAATCGGGATTATCAAGAGCTGATGTCGTATATGAGGCATTAGTAGAAGGATGGGTTACCAGATATATGGGTGTGTTTTATTGTAATACCCCTTTTGAAAATATCGCATTTGCTCCTGTAAGATCAGCTAGGTCTAATTATTTAGATTGGGTATCCGAATATGACGCTTTATATAATCATGTAGGAGGTGCTAATCGGTTAGGAGATAATGCTGCTTCTACAGCCATAGACGCTGATGCGTTAGGTCAAATTCAAAAATACGGTATTAAAGATTTAGATCAATTCGGTATTGGAATGCCAGATTGTTATAGAAATCCAGATCGTGTCGGTCGTCCGGTAGCCACAGAACATACCATGGTTTGTTTTGAAGATAATTTATACAAAATTGCCGAAAAACGTGGTTGGACAAATGTTGACGAAGATGGTGTTTCTTGGGATAAAAATTTTACTATGTGGAAATTTAAAGATGGTAACAATTCAGATTTGGGAAATGTAAACAGTGTGAAAATCGCATTTTCGGAAGGTCGACCTTCATATGATGTAGAATGGATTTTTGATAGAGAGAATAATATATATAAAAGAAAACTCGGTGGTGAACAGCATATAGATTTGGACAACAAACAAGATTTAGTCGCCAAGAATGTAGTTATTCAACTGACAAAAATCAGAGGACCAGTGGATGGACATGGTCATCTGTTATATACATCGATAGGGAGTGGAAAGGCTTTGATATTTCAAGACGGAAAAGTGATTAACGGTACTTGGTCTAAGAAAACAAGAATTTCAAGGACTCAATATTTTGATTCAAAAGGAAAGGAAGTTGAATTCACCAGAGGTCCAATTTGGATTGAACTGGTTCCAAATGAGGATCAAGTGAGTTACTAAATAATCTGCCCTGTTGAAAAAGGAGGAAATTATGTTTAAAGATATAATAATTTCCAGGGTTAGAATAAAAATTCTGGAACTATTTTTTCAGTCTCCTGAAAAAATGTATCATGTTAGGGAAATTGTAAGGAGAACTGAAGAAGAGATTAATGCTGTTAGAAGAGAGCTTTCACATTTGGAAAAAATCGGTCTTTTCACCAAAGAACGTCGCGCAAACAGACTTTTTTATCTATTAAGAAAAGATCACCTTCTATATTATGATTTATTGAATATAATCATTAAGACTACCGGTTTGGGTGGTGATATTATAAAAAATAAATCAAAATTAGGACGTATAAAATTTGCTATGATTTCTGGAAAGTTTGCAAGAAATTTACCTAAACATTCTAATGATGTCGATCTTTTATTAGTTGGAAAAGTAGTTCTACCGGAAATAATGCAAATAATCAGACAAGAGGAAGCAAAACGTGAAAGAGAAATAAACTATACTGTAATGACAGAAGAAGAGTTTGAATTCCGTAAAAAACGAAGAGACCCATTCATTCTGGATATTCTTAAAGGTTCCAGGATTGCAATTATCGGTGATGAAGAAGAATTAGTAAGGTAAATTTATGCGACAAAAAATAGTTAAAATCGGCAGAAACAGTTTAGCAGTAATTATTCCTGCCAGGTTTGTACACGGTCTTAATTTAAAATCAGGAGATTATGTGCAGGTAAAAACAGATTTAGTTAAAGGAAATATAAATCTCCGTTTTTCCGGTACTGCTCAAATGTTATTACCTGATGCTAAATAGCCACAAATAATGAATAAATCATATAAAAGCTTAATTTTTATTGCAATTGTTACAATTATTTCAAGTTTGATTTCATTACCGAATAATTTACGTCTTAAATTCCAAATTGGATCAATCAAAATTGATAGAATAATTAATCCTCCTAAAATTGATTTCGGTATAGGTCGTTTTATTATTAAAAAAAACTTTGAATCCAGATTTGGATTGGATTTGTCGGGTGGAACACATATAGTTTTAGAAGCAGATATGAATGGTATCGATCAACAAAATAAAGAACAGGCTTTTCAGTCAGCAAAAGATGTTGTTGAGAAAAGGATAAACCTATTTGGTTTAACGGAGCCGATAATTCAACAAGCTAAAACCGCCGATGATTATAGAATAAATGTCGAGATACCGGGTATTTCCGATCTCGGTTCTGCAGTTGAGCTTATTGGAAAAACCGCACAGCTTAATTTTTATGAGGAAAGTTCAATAGCAGCACAAATTGCTACCCCATCCAGTTATTTTGATATTTGGAGTATTAAAACTAATCTTTCAGGAAAACATTTAAAAAAGTCAGAAGTTGTTTTTGATCAAAACACTGGAAAACCACAAGTATCTTTAGAATTTGACACACAAGGTAGTCAAATATTTAATGAGATTACTAAAAGGAATATTGGTAAATCGGTGGCAATATTTCTTGACGATCAGTTACTTTCTGCACCAAGAGTAAATGAGCCAATTGAAGGAGGAAGAGCTGTGATACAAGGAGACTTTTCAGCAAATGACGCTAAAAAACTTACTATATCATTAAATGCCGGAGCTTTACCGGTACCGTTAAAAATTATTGAACAAAGAAATATTGGAGCTACTTTGGGTAATCAGTCAATTGAAAAAAGTATGATTGCAGGTGGCATAGGGTTATTAATCGTATCCGTTTTTATGCTTATAAATTATGGTATGTTTGGATTGGTAGCAAATATTGCCTTAATGATTTATGCTGTAATAGTTTTAGCAATATTCAAAACCATTCCCGTTACTATAACTTTAGCCGGATTAGCCGGTTTTGTTTTGTCAATTGGTATGGCAGTTGATGCAAATATTTTGATTTTTGAAAGAATTAAGGAAGAAATCAGATGGGGTCGGGATAAAAAAACAGCAATAGATTTAGGTTTTGACAGAGCTTTTAGTTCTATTAGGGATTCAAATCTGTCGTCTTTAATTACTTGTTTGATACTTTATTATTTCGGAACAGGTATAGTAAGGGGATTTGCTATTACATTAGCGATTGGTATATTTATATCACTTTTTACTGCTATTACAGTAACTAGAACATTTTTGAAACTTATATACAAATAATTTATGAATATTATTAAATATAAATTTTTTTATTTACTTATTTCAGCTTTGGTAATAATTCCCGGGATGATATCTCTATTGTTGTTTGGTATGAAACCAGGTATCGATTTTACCGGAGGAACTTTAATTGAGTATAAGTATTCTGATTCCAGTCAAGAAAATATTTCTAAAATAAGATCGATAGCTGAAAATCTGAAGATTGAAATAAACTCGATACAGACAGCCGGAAAAGACTCAATTGTGGTAAAAATGAAATCAATAGATAAGAGTTTGCATGAGGAATTTAAAAATGAAATCACAAAAATTAATTCAGATCTAAAAGAGATCCGGTACGAAACAGTAGGACCGGCTATTGGTAGCGAAACAAGTAAAAAAGCTGCAAGCTCTGTCATAATTGCATCCGTGATGATTGTTTTATATATTGCCTGGGCATTCAGAAAGATTCCAAGACCTTATTCATCCTTTAAATTCGGTATTTGTGCGGTAGCAGCATTGTTGCACGACGTTTTTTTGGTGATTGGTATTTTTTCTATTTTAGGCCACTTCTTTCATGTGGAAATTGACAGTCTATTTATCACTGCTCTTCTGACTATTATGGGATTTTCAGTTCACGATTCAATAGTGGTTTTTGATAGAATTAGGGAGAACTTAATAAAATTCCCAGATAAAAATTTTGAATATATTGTAAATGAATCAATAGTGCAAACACTGGCAAGATCATTATCTACATCACTGACTGTAATTTTTACTTTATCCGCGATGCTTTTTTTTGGAGGGGAAAGTATTAGAAATTTTATCATCGCCTTATTAATAGGGATAGTTTCAGGAACCTATTCGTCAATATTCAATGCTGCACCTTTATTGGTTATTTGGGAAGGAAAAAAATAGGTTCAAGTTCTTTAAGTCTATTCAATAATATTTTTTTTTCATTCTTAATTTTTTTACTTACAACCTCGTCAAAAAGAGTGTTGAGTATATTTCCTACCAATGGGCCTGGGTTTATTTTATAAATTTTCATAATATCATAACCATCAACTTTCAAATCAGATACGGAAAATGGTTGTTTTTGTACTTCAATTAGTCTTTTTTTATATAATTCTAGTCGCCAACTGGTTTCTCTAGCTCCGCCTCCTAATCTATCACCAGTCCGTAACGCTAAAATATCAGTTATGTTTTCTTTACCGACGTTTCTGATTAGCCTTCTGATGGCAGAATCGGTTTGTTTTTCATCTACTGTAAACTGATGGTACCTGACAAGTTTTAATAACCTACTACTGTCTTTTTTTGAAAGTTTAAGTCTATCTGCAATTCTTTTAACAATTTTTGTACCGATAATTTCATGATTATAAAATGTAATCACTCCATCTGCTTTCTTATGATATGTTTCGGCTTTTCCGATATCATGTAATAAAGTAGCCAATCTAACCACAGGATCGGTTGATTTGCAATATTTTAAAGATTGTACTAGATGAGTTCCGACATCATAAATATGATGCCTTTTCGGACTTTTTTGTTCTATATAAAAACATTTATCCAGTTCCGGGATTATTTCTTTTAACAATAATGTATTTTTCAAAATCAATATTCCGTCTGCAGGAAATTCGCTTTCAAGTATCTTAAAAATTTCATCCCTTATTCTTTCAGCTGATATTTTATTTATTAATTTAACATGTTTTTTTATTGCTTCAAGTGTTTTTTCATCAATAATGAATTTAAGTTGAGTAGCTAATCTGACAGCTCTTATCATTCTTAAACCGTCTTCATAAAATCTTTCGTTTGCATTACCGACGCAACGGATGATTTTTAATCTTATATCCCTTATACCGTAGTATGGATCGATATATTCTTTTCCGTCATATGCTATAGCATTTATAGTAAAGTCTCTTCTGGATAAGTCATCTTTGATACTATTACCGAAAGATACGGTTTTCGGATGTCTATGATCCGTGTAATCTGATTCGCTTCTGTAGGTAGTAATTTCATGGACTATTTTACCTATTGGTACTCCGACTGTGCCGAAAACGTTATTATAAAAAGAATTTTTGAATAATTTAAGTACATCCTCTGGTTTTGCATTGGTGGTGAAATCCCAATCATTGGTATTTCTTTTCAATATCAAATCCCTAATACTTCCTCCTACCAAATATCCTTCGTATCCGGCTGCCTTTAGAGTTTTAATAATTTTTAATACATCTTTGGGAATATCGATTTTCATAGTAATATATTGATATTATAACCTATTCAGAATATTATAATTTGAATTTAAATGGATAATAAATGGCATATTATAAATAAAATCAGAATCTCTGATAAATTAGATATTAAAGATATCATCGAATTGATATTAATAAATAGAGGTTATGTTACTCAAAAAGATAGAGCAGCCTTTCTAAGTCCAAGCTTTAAACAGATAGATAGTCAAATTATAGGCCTAGATGATAATACCTTACAGAAATCATTTAAAAGAATATTACAAGCAATTCATAAAGGTGAAAATATTTCCGTTTATACTGATTACGATGCCGATGGTATATGTGCCGGAGCAATTATTTGGGAAAATTTATATCAATATACAAAAAAAGTAATGCCATATATTCCTGACAGGATAAATGAAGGATATGGTTTGACGGAATTTGGTTTGGATAAAATCAAAGAAATTCATAACTCAACTCTTATCGTTGCTACGGATATGGGAGTTACTGCACATAAACAGATTGATTATGCAAATAAAAAAGGTATTGATGTGATCGTATTAGATCATCATCAAAAAACGGCTAAAAAATTGAACGCTTATATTCTAATTCATACGACAAAAGTTTCAGCAGCCTCAATTGCTTGGTATTTCGCTTCAAAATTTGACGCATATATGAATAAAAACAAAAAATCAGAGGTTGATTTCTCAAAAAATATCGATCTAGCCGCATTGTCTACAGTTTCTGATTTGATGCCATTAAACGGAATAAACAGGTTAATTGTCAAAGAAGGTATTAAAAACTTGGCGAATACAAATAGACCTGGATTGAAAGAATTAATCAAAATATCGGGTATCAAAAATAATTTAAATACTTATCATTTGTCGTTTATTCTTATTCCTAGAATAAATGCTGCTGGAAGAATTGCCGATGCGACTGATTCCTTAAGACTTCTATGTACCAAGGACAAGGAAAAAGCAAAATCTTTAGCTATCAAAATCAATAAATACAACATGATCAGGCAGGAAGAAACTATTAAGTCTTTTTCAAATGCTATGAATAAAATTGATGAGATGAAATTGATAAATAGAGTTAAAAAAAAATTTGAAAAAATCATAGTAATTGGAGAAGAGTCTTACAAAGAAGGAATTATCGGATTAATTGCCGGTAAAATTACTGAAAAATATAATTTACCGGCTATAGTAGTGACTTTAAATAGTCATATTGCTAAAGGTTCAGCCAGATCTATTCCCGGATTTAATATTGTAAGTGTTTTAAATGAAATGTCTAAATATTTACTGGAATTTGGAGGACATCCGATGGCAGCAGGATTCAGTATGAAAACAGAAAATTTCGAGAAATTTAAACGAAAAATTATAAAAATAGCAGATGAAAAAATTACCACCGACATGATGCAAAAAATATTATCAATTGATATGGCACTTCCGGAAAAATATATCAATTTAAGATTTTTCAATGCAATTATACAAATGGAACCTTTCGGAATCGGCAATCCCGAGCCGGTGTTTATTACATATAATTTAAAGCTTATCGGTATGAGAAAAATTGGTAAAGATAATAAACATCTGAAATTGAAAATCAGACTTCAGAGTGGTATAGATATTGAAGCTATTGGCTTTAATATGGGTAATCGCTTCAATAGCATATTAGGCGGTAAATTTTTGGATATTGTATATACTTTACAGGAAAATTTATACAATGATGTAAGCGCATTGCAACTGAATATCAGAGATGTTAAGATTTCAGTCTAGTTTGCCGTAATTTAAATATATATAATTATTCAAAGGAGTAAGCCATGAATAGTCTAAAAATATCTCAAAAGGCAATTAATACCCCTGCTTCAGCAATAAGGAAACTGGTGCCTTTAGCTGATGATGCTAAAAAAAGAGGTATCGATGTATATCATGTTAATATTGGTCAACCCGATTTGCCTACACCTAAAAAGATATTGAATTTCCTAAAAAAATTTGAAGAAAATACATTAGTTTATGCTCCTTCTCAGGGGATAAAAGAAGTTAGAGAAGCATGGCAATTTTTTTATAAATCAAAAGGCTTAAATTTTGATATAAAAGATATCATTATCACAGCAGGAGGATCAGAAGCGTTAATTTTTGCTTTCAATGCCATTGCTGATCCTGATGATGAAATAATTGTTTTCGAACCCTTTTATACTAGTTACGCAATTATTGCTGCCATGTCGAATATTAATTTAAAGCCGGTAATTACAAAAGCATCTGATGGATTTCATTTTCCAAAAAAAGAAATAATCGAAAAGCATATTAATAGAAAAACCAAAGGGATTATTGTTTGTAATCCTAATAATCCAACAGGAACATTGTATAACCAGAATGAAGTTAAAATGATCGTTGATATTGCAAAACAATATAATCTTTTCATAATTAGTGATGAAACTTATCAGGAAATTGTTTTTGACGGTAGAAAGGTTACACCATTTGCTGAATTTTCGGGGATTGAAGATCGATTAATTATTACCGATAGTGTTTCCAAAAGATTTAATGCCTGTGGAGCAAGAATTGGAGTTATAGTATCTAAAAATCAGGATGTAATGAGTGCTGTATTAAGATTTGCTCAATCCAGGTTATCTGTAGCCTCTATCGAGCAATTGTCTGTAATTTCGATGCTTATTGATCATAAAAAATATGTCGAAAAAATCAGAGATATTTATCAAAAACGAAGAGATACGGTTTTAAACGAATTAAGTAAATTAAAGGATATCCAAGTCTCTACGCCGCATGGTGCATTTTATTTGATGCCAAAATTACCTATAGATAATAGTGACAGATTTGCAGAATTTTTATTGAAGGAGTTTCATCGTAATAATCAAACCGTGATGATTGCTCCGGCAACCGGGTTTTATAAAAGCCCCGGTTTAGGTGTGAATGAAATCAGGATAGCGTATGTGTTGGAAGAAAGTAAATTAAAAAAAGCTATGAATTTACTAGCTTTAGCTATTGAAGAGTATCAAAAAAAATATATGTAATATGAAAAGAATTTTAATTTCGGATACAAAAAACCAAATAGGAAATAAAGTTTATATCAACGGTTGGATAAATAGTATAAGAAGCCATGGAAAAATTGCTTTTTTGGATATTCGCGACAGAAGCGGAATAATACAGTGTTATCTAGGAAAAGGGGCGGGAGATTTAAGTAGTGAGGATGTTATTGGAATCGAGGGGTTGGTAAAAAAAAGACCAGAGAAAATGATTAATCCAAAACAAGCATTAGGTATGTTGGAAATAGAAACGGACAAAATTCATCTTTTAAACAAATCTCAGCCACTGCCTTTTCCTATAAACACTGACGGTTTAGATTTAAACGAGGAAATTAGATTGAAATACCGATATTTGGATCTAAGGAGAAAAAGATTACAGTCTAATCTTAAGTTAAGATCGAAATTAACCCAATTAGCCAGAGAGTTTTTATTTAATAATGATTTTACTGAGATCGAAACACCTCTTCTGACCAAATCTACTCCTGAAGGTTCACGTGATTTTTTGGTACCTTCTAGAATGCAACCGGGATATTTTTATGCATTGCCGCAGTCACCTCAACAATACAAGCAGCTTTTAATGGTTGCCGGTTTTGAAAGATATTTTCAAATTGCTAGATGTTTAAGGGATGAAGATTTAAGAGCCGATAGGGGTTTTGAACATACACAGATAGATATTGAAATCAGTTTTGCCGATAGGGAAGAAGTTATGAGTATATTAGAAGATTTGATGATTTATATATTTGAAAATCTAAATAAAAAAATTCTTAAAAAACCTTTTCCGATTTTTACATATAATCAAGCTATTGAAAAATTTGGTGCAGACAAATTTGACTTAAGAAATGAAAAGGAGAAAAAAGAAGGGCAGTTAGCTTTTGCTTGGGTGGTTGATTTCCCGTTTTTCGAAAGAGATCAAGAAAAAAAATGGACTTTTACACATAATCCCTTTTCAAATCCAAAAGATGAATATATAACCGATTTGTTGGATAAAAAAAATATCGGGAAAATATTAACTAGTCAATACGATTTAGTATGTAACGGTTTTGAAGTAGGTGGTGGGAGTATTCGTTCGAACAAGGCTGAAGTATTAGAGAGGGTATTTGAGATAATGGGTTATAAAAAAACAGAAATAAGAAATAAATTCGGTCATATGTTGGAGGCATTTTCATATGGTGCTCCACCACATGGTGGTTGCGCATTTGGCATTGATAGATTGGCGATGATTCTAACTAACGAAAAATATTTAAGGGAAGTTGTCGCCTTTCCTATGACATCAGGTGGACGAACATCGATTATGGACGCACCATCATTGGTAACTGACGAACAATTAGAAGAATTAAGTTTGAAGATACTTAAAAAAAATAAAATAAAGTAATGCCTTTTATAAAAAGATCATTCAATCCTTTGGTCATTTTGCGTGTATTATTATTTATAAGTATTGTAATACTTTTATTTATAAATCCATCACCAAATAAATATTTTTATTCTATAAAAAAAAATAAGAATTTTCCTGTAAGTTCTAAGGAAATTAAACTTCCACCTCCACCTTTGTATCCGGTAAATGTTACCAAAAATTTACCGATGGACATGACGGCTGAAGGAGTATTGATAAAAGATATACCTTCTGGGGTCATTTTATATACCAAAAACGAGAAAAACAGATTTTCACCTGCCTCAACCACAAAAGTTATGACGGCATTAGTAGCATTGGACAAATATAAATTAAACGATATCTTAACAGTAAATACAGTGATGAAAGAAGGTAGATTAATGGGGCTTATTGAAGGAGAGACTATATCTTTTGAATCATTGTTGTATGGTGCATTAGTACATTCTGGCAATGATGCCGCATATACCTTGGCAGAAAATTATCCTGGTGGAGTAAATGGATTTGTAGATGCTATGAATGCTAAAGCTAAGGAATTACATTTAGATAATTCACATTTTACGAATCCCATTGGCTTTGACCATCCTGAGCATTATACAACTGCTGTAGATTTGGCAAAAATGTCTGAAGCGGGACTTGAAAGCGATATTTTCAAAAAAATTATTAGTACAAAAAATATTACCGTTTCGGATACCACATTTACGTATTTTCATGATTTAAAAAATGTTAATGAATTATTAGGCAAAATACAGGGTGTAAAAGGGATAAAAACAGGTTTTACTGAAAACGGAGGTGAGATTTTAATCAGTGAAGTAAATAAAAACGGTAAGGATATATTGATTGTTTTACTCAAAAGTCGTGATAGATTTGGAGAGACTGAAAAGCTTATAAATTACGTATTTAGTAATTTCGTTTGGATTACGGTTAACGAGCTCATTCCAGCCATTCAGGACTGACAGCAGGTACATAGGCTATAAAATCATTATCACCTTCGAACACAAATACAGGTTGTAAATAATTCTGAGGTTTTTTACTGTCAAAGTAAGCCAAGTATATATTACGTACAGTAATTTTATTCGGATTATTCGTTCCCATATTTATTACATAACCATTGCCTTCTACCAGATTTTGCCAGGCAGTTTCTGTCGTTCTTAGAGGATAAGTAGCTGAATCATCAAATGCTATTGGCCAGTAAGTATATGATATTTCGATTATTTGAGGTTCATTTGAGGTATAAATCGCATAATTATAACTGGAAAATTTATCTGGTGATAATACCGGTATACCTTCAATATCTTTTCTGAAGAAATTTATTCTCAAACAATTGGCTGTAGATAAGCTGGTGGCGATTGAGAAAGAATTAGTCGAGTTGTTATATGATAGGGGGACAGTAGTAATATTGCCATTTAAAAAGCTTTCATCAATCAATGCATTTCTATTAATAAAATTTTTAACAACAGATATTGCCTGATCTTTAGAAGAAAAATAATTATTTTTAAAAACTTCCTGTTTTCTTGTGTAATTGAATTTATAATCAAAATTCAGATTTACAATATCTACTAATAAAGATAATAGTGGATCATTACTGTTTACAAAAGCAAAGTAAGTTGAGTTTTTATTTGACGGTTCTTCAGTAAACCCGAGTTTTTTTGCCAGATTTTTAGCTCTATCTTCTGAATAGTAAGAACGGAGTTTTTTTGGCATGGAAAAAATTCTTGCGGCATCAGTTGTTTCCGGAGGATTTCCATCAATTGTTTGAAGATAAAATTTCATATTTGCCGAAACGGTGGCGATTTGACTGAAGTCAGGATAAGGCAATTTTCCAAAAAGCACATTAGGTGGAGGTGGTGGTTTTGCCTTAGGGGTAAAAATATAGTTTTTTGCATAGAATATAAAAAATTTAAACATGATATATCCTAAAAGTACAAAAAGAGAAATAATTATGAATTTTCTGGTAGCTATTGAAGCTTCAGTTAAACTTGAAGACATATACATTGAGTATAAAAGAAGGCATATGTTAGAATCAACCTATGGAAAAAGTACGCGTCAGAATAGCGCCTTCTCCTACGGGAGAAGATTTGCATATTGGTAATGTGTATACAGCGTTAATTAATTATGTTTTTGCAAAAAAAAATAATGGTCAATTTATTATCAGAATAGAAGATACAGATCAAAATAGGTTAATTAATGGTGCAGAAGATAAAATTCTTTCATCACTAAAATGGTTTGGATTGAGTTATGATGAAGGACCAGATAAAAAAGGAGATTTTGGTCCTTATAGGCAGTCTGAAAGGTTAAATATATATAAATCTTATGCAGAACAGCTTGTTGAGAACGGTAAGGCTTATTATTGTTTTTGTGATCGTAGCAGGCTTGAAAAAATGCGTGATAGACAGATAAAACTGCATCAGCCAACATTATATGATGGTTTATGTAAGTCAATAGATATAGGGATAGCCAAGAATAAAGCCAAAAATGAAAAGTATGTTATCAGACTTAATATGCCAGATAACGGAGTAACTGAATTTACTGATTTAATCAGAGGTAAAATTTCCTTTGAAAACAAATTAATAGATGATCAGATACTTCTTAAATCTGACGGTTTTCCTACTTATCATTTGGCTGTTGTGATTGATGATCATCTGATGAAGATTTCCCATATAATAAGAGCAGAAGAATGGATTTCTTCTACACCGAAACATATCGTTTTATACAATTATTTCGGTTGGAATTTACCTATATTTGCACATGGTCCATTATTGAGAAATCCTGACAAAAGCAAATTATCCAAAAGAAAAAATCCCGTATGGGTTACATGGTATAAAAAAGAAGGTTATTTGCCGGAAGCGATTTTAAATTATTTGGCATTAATGGGTTGGTCAATGCCTGATGAACGGGAGATTTTTTCGATAGATGAAATGATTGACAATTTCGAAATTTCTGATTTGAAAAAAGTTGGACCTGCTTTTGATATCAAAAAACTTGAATGGCTCAATGGTGAATACATTAGAAAATCAGATAACTCAACCTTGAAAGATCAAATATCCTTTTTTATCGGTGAAAAATACCCAAAAGAATTTGTTGAAAAAACCATACCATTGATAAAAGAACGAATTAAAAAATTTGCAGACTATCTACCGTTATGCAATTTTTACTTTAAAAGACCGCAAAATTATGAGATTAATTTGGATAAAAATCAGAAATTAATTGCTACAATAAAAGATACTTTAGACCAGTTAGAGATATGGAAATCAGAAAGAATCGGTGGATTATTGGTAGATTTGGCAAAAAAAGAAGGGATTAAAAACAGCGAATTTTTTATGATTTTAAGAATCGCTATAACCGGAAGTAAGGTATCTCCTCCTTTGAACGAATCCCTGGAATTATTAGGAAAAAAAGAAGTTATCGAAAGGCTAGAGAATTTGTTGTAATATATCACTTATGGTTATTGGTCACTTACCTGCTTCTTATTTAATTTCTCAATTTCCGTCCTTTTGGGGAGATGAACTGACTTTTATAGAAACAATTTTCGTAATTTTTTGCGGTATGATTATAGATTTGGATTATTTACTTCCTTTAAAAAACGGAAGATATAATCATCATCTGCTTCCGTCTCATACTCCGATTTTTGCAATGATTCTTTTTACATTCATTTATTTTATTTTCCAAAACTTTTTTAGACCAGTGGTGCTATTTTTGGGATTTTTAAGCTTGCTTTTCCACTTTTTTTTAGACGATTTAGGACATATTTTATATAAGATCGGATTTAAAAAAGAAAATATGATTCCACAAATCTTTTGGTTTTATCCTTTTGATAAAAGGAGAGAATACTGGTTAAAAAATGGTTATTATCATAGTTTGGGGAATGTTACTGCTTTGTATTTATCATCGAAAATATTTGTTATTGTAGAAATAATGTTAGTTTTTTCTGCATTATTAATTTTTATCAATAATCAAATTATCTAATAAATATAAGTTAGAAGTTAGATGAGCGACTTAAGAACAAAAGTCGTTAAACCTTCAATAAATATTTCTGACTTGGAAAAAATCGATATTAGAGTCGGTACCATAATAAAAATTGAAGATATTGAAAATTCAGATAAACTAGTTAAGTTAAATGTAAATTTCGGTGATTTTCAAAGAAAAATTATAGTTGGTTTGAAAAAGGAAAGAGATAATCCTCAAGAAATTGAAGGAATGCAAGCGTTGTTTATTGTTAATCTTAAAACAAGAAAAATTATGGGGGAGGATTCAGAAGGTATGCTTTTTGATATTGGATATAACGACGGTATTGCTCCTGTTTTAGCTATTTCTGAAAAGACAGTTCCAGACGGTGTTCAAGCAGGATAGATTATGGAGAAAATATTGTTGGCAACTAATAATAAGAATAAGAAAAAAGAAATCAAAGAAATTTTAAAAGGTATAAATTATAAGATTTTATCGGGGGATGAATTAAACCTGAATATAATTATCGAAGAGAGTGGTAATACTTATGAGGAAAATGCACTTTTGAAAGCCCGAAAATATGCAGAAAAGTCTAATTATTTGACGATTTCAGAAGATTCCGGATTAGAAATTGATTATCTTCAAGGCAAGCCTGGGATTTATTCGGCTAGATTTGTAAAGGGCACTGATCAAGATAGATATTTAAAAATATTAAATGTCATGCACGGTATTCCTAGTAGTAAAAGACGTGCAAAATTTATATGCGTAGCTGGTCTTTATGATCCTTTGCTATCCAGATTTTATTCATTTAGAGGTGAAAGCGATGGATACATAACCACAAAACCCATAGGAAAAAAAGGTTTCGGCTATGACCCGATATTTTTTAATAATAAATTAGGTAAAACAAATGCACAGGCTTCAGTTGAAGAGAAAAACAAATATAGTCACAGAACAGAGGCTTTTAAACAACTAAAATTTTTTTTAAACACTTACAGGTAATATTTTTTGCTTGCGAAGATTGAATTCTTATCCTAAACTTGAGTTGTGAACAAAAATCACAGTGTCTTAAATGATAAATCAACTATTGTAGTTTTTGCATCAAGTCCTGCAGGTCTTGGGCATTTAAGAGTTACCGAAGCTCTTTTCCAGTCTCTTCCAACAAGCGTTTCATCATATGTTTTAGGTATTAAAGATAATTCAATATCCTATTTACACAGATTTACCAGTATTCATCCTATTACACGTGGATTGATGGAATGGTTTCAGCATGGTCTGCCGGAATTGATATTCTCACGTTACTACAGGCGTTTTTTGCAGACACATTCGCAAAATCTATATCAAGATATCATCAAAATATTAGACCAGAGAATTATTTTACCTAAGACAGTGGTTTTTGTAGCAACACATTTTGCCTTAGCCCATATGCTAACCACAATAAAAGAAAGAATCGAAAAAGATAAAAATATACGGGTATTTCTTTTTGTACAAGTTACAGATGACAGTCCTCAATGTATGTGGTATGTACCGAAGTCTGATTTAATTTTCGTACCTAGTCATGAAACAAAGAATCTTTTGAAGCAATATGCCAGAAAAGAAGGTTTGCCTGATGTAAATTTTAGCGTAATACCTTATCCTGTTAATATCAACTTGACAAAAGCATTGAGTCACGGTGAATATATCAATAGAGTTGAACAACTTACATATGATAGTGAAAAAACCATCAACATTGCTATTCCGATATCCGGTGCTGCAGTAGGATTGGAATATTTTACAGTTCTGATTAGAACATTGCATTATTATAATAACAGATTCAAATTTCATCTTATATCTAAAATATCATCCCATACTCGGCCATTTTTATCTGATATATCTCTTGAAAATTATATTCATACACACGCCTATTTTCACGATAGAGAAGTAGTCATAAATTACGAAAGAGTATATAAGCGACATTTGATTTCTTTGGAAATTACCAAGCCCAGTGAACAAGCGTTTAAAGTACTTATAGATCCATTGAAAAAAGGTGGTTCAGTTTTACTATTTTCAAAACCTGTGGGGAGACAGGAATGGGATAATCTGAATTTTATGCAGAAACACGGTTTAATTCCGTCGAATTCCGAAAATAATTTATTGATAAAATTAAGCCAAAAATATACCACAAATCTACAAAAACATTATCCCCAGTTATTTCATAAATTACTTCAATACAGAGCTTTAAGAATTCCCGATAATGCACAAGAATCCGCTCGTTTTATCAATTGGTGTTTGAAAGAAAACGTTTTTTTTCAAATGGTGAATTTCAGGAATAATACATACAATAACTTTAAGTCAAAAAACGAATTAGGAGATGATGGAGTATTGCAGTTTTGGAAAGTTGTTTCTAAATTTGTTTCAGAACTCTCCTAAGTTTTAGTATTTTAAATATTTTTCCATCCAATGTGTATCCACTTCCACCGTTATATCCAGATATACTTTTTTATTAGTAGCAACTTCCAGTTCCTTTCTGGCAGCAGATCCGATCTCTTTAATCATGCGTCCTTTTTCACCGATTATCATTTTTTTATATCTGTCGTTATTAGTGATTATCTTGGCGTTTATGATAAGTAATTTTTCGTTTCTTTCGGTAATTTCGTCGACAATAGATGTTAGACTATAAGGTAATTCTTTTCTGAGAAACAAAAATGTTTTTTCCCGGATAATTTCTGCAATAAACGCTTTACTATCAAAATTTATAAGCGGACTAGGACCTTTATTTTCGTATAAAGGTTTTTTCCTTTCCGGTAGATAATCAAAAATGCTGTCTAGCAATAAATTTATATTTGAATGTTGTAATGCTGATATATGAAGTGATTTTTCAAATTCTACTTCCAAGAATTTATAGTGGGGTAAATATGACGGATGTTTGATGTCTGATTTATTATAAACTAGAATTTTCGGTAGTTTGAATTTTCTGACGATTCCCAGAGATTTATTGTCTTCGATATCTCTTGGTCTGGTAGGGTCAGTTACGTAGATTACTACATCAATATTTTCCTTGAGAGATTTTTCTGCTAATGGGTTAATTATTTTGGATAACAAATCTTCAGATTTTGCAAATACTCCAGGAGTGTCTATGAAAACTATTTGGCCTCTTTCATCTTCATACAATGCATAAACCGGAAATCTTGTGGTTTGAGGTTTTGGTGAGGTGATACTGACCTTCTGGCCGATAATGTTATTGAGTAAAGTTGATTTTCCTCCGTTAGGTCTGCCAATGATAGCTACTATACCTGCTTTCATAAATAAACTTAAAAATTGATAATCTTGACAATTATACTCTCTTTCTTTAGGATATGGATAGTATAATATTGATTATTATAAGGAGATAAATATGCAAAAGTGGTGGAGTAATGTATATAAAAACAATAAAGCGATAGTTTGGGCAGCCCTTGTTTCTATTTTATTGGCTGTAGGTGTATTGATTTTTGTAAAAGACGAAGTGACCAGATTTACTTTGATAATGCCTGTATTTGCCGGGTTTATTTTATTTTCTATCTTGATGACTCCTGACGAAGAACTAGATGGTGAAATTGATGAAGAATTTTCCGATAAACCAGAGCAGAAAACAATGAAAAAAACCTCGACTAAGAAGAAATCGACTAAGAAATAACTTTCTGGAAATTTTAAGAAGAAATTTTTTTCAAGGCATTGAGTATTTTTTGTGATTTTTCTTCATTTGCAAAATTGACTTGACCGTAATTTTCTATATATATAGGGAATAGCTCGATATCATGTATTTGATTTTTATCTAAATATATTTTTGTAACAATACCTTCTTTGGTTTCTTCACTCCACATCTGGTCGAATATGAAATTACCCAATGCATATAAAATAAGTTTGTTTTTGTAAATTTCCAACGGCTGTATCCAATGAGGATGATTACCGATTATCAAGTCCGCTCCATTGTCTATAGCAAAATAAGCCAGTTGTTTTTGTCTGTCTGTTGGTTGACTGGTATATTCTTCGCCCCAATGGAACATCAATATCTGTAAATCTGATGTTTTTTCAAGATTCTGCAAGACCTGGGTGATATTTGCTTCTTCTGCATGGCTGACATGCTGCCAATTACCGATTTGGTTAAAACAAGAAAAGCCCAAATTTACACCTTTTATTGAGATTATCGAGTCACTGTTATCGACACCGCAATGTTTGATGCTTTTTCCGTTGAGTAGATTGAGTGTATTATCAATACCTTCGTAACCGTAATTTGCGATATGATTGTTAGCAAGGCTAGCAATATCCACCCCGGCAAAAAGCAATCCTTCTATGGATTTTTCATCAGAACAAAATATCATTCCTTCATCGGTTGGAGGACAATTTTTAACTATTGGTGACTCCAGGTTTATAAAAGTAATATCTGATGAAGACAAAAAAGTTCCAATTTGTTCATAAGGCCAAAGGAAGTTATTTTTTTTGACACTTTGCATATTTACGCTTCTGGCAGGTATCACATCTCCGGTAACGATCATTGTTATCATAGCTTTTTCGTTAGGGATTTGATTGTCGAAAAAATCTTGAATGTTCAAATTTTTTAATACAGGTTTCTCTTTTCTTACCTCAATTTTTATTTCTTGGATTTTTTTCTTCTCTTTGGATATTTTTTTAATTCCTATACTTATAATAACTGTAAGAAATATTAATAAAAAAATCAGCAAATATTTTAATTTTTTCATACTAATATATATTCTAATCTAAACAGCGAAATTTCTCTGATATTTTGTTAAAATAGTTTTGTAGTATGCAATGGCTGATATTTTCATTATTAAGTGCTGTTTTTGCCGCTCTTACCGCGATTTTGGCAAAAATCGGTATAAAAGATATCGACTCCAATTTGGCTACAGCCATCAGAACATCATTCATACTTGTCATTACTTGGGGAATAGTGTTATTTCAAGGTACGCAAAATAAAATTACCCAGATAAGCGGATACACTTTGTTTTTTCTTTTTCTTTCAGCAATCGCCACCGGACTTTCCTGGCTTTTTTATTTTCGGGCATTGCAAATCGGTAGCGCTTCACAGGTAGCTCCAATAGATAAATTAAGCTTGGTTTTCACAATAATTTTAGCGGGTTTGATTTTACGTGAAAAAATCAGCTTGGGAATTATTATCGGAACGTCACTGATGACTTTAGGGGCAATAGTTATCGCAGTATCAAAATAATTCAGGTGTATATCGAACAGACAGCTTTTCTAATTTGTGTAGCCATACCGAAAGAGTGTTTTTGAAAACCCAATTTCTCATAAAATTTCTCCGTCTCTTTGGAAGCAAAAAGGAAATAAACGGCATTGGGATATTTTTCAAGACATTTTTGTATCAATTTACTACCGATACCCAGTCCCTGGTATTGTTTTTTCACCATCAGATTCCAAATAGTGGCAAATATTTCCTTATCGGATAGCACTCTTGCAAAACCTACTAACTCTTTATCTTCCCAGGCGCTAACGATGAATTGGGAATTGGAAAAAGCTGTTATTATCGATTTTTTATATTCATCTCTTTTATCTTTAAACTGCAAAAAACCGTTTGAGAAAAATATTTCGACCACCTGGTCATAATCAAGTTTTGAACCATTCTTTAATTTAATACTCATTTGGATTAGTATACAGATAAGTAATTTATGTCTCAATATGGATAAAGGTAGAGCGTTGGAATTAAAAAAGAATATAAATAAACAAGGACCAATAATTTATTGGATGACAAGAGAGCATAGAGTTAAAGATAATTGGAGTCTGATTTATGCATTGGAAGAAGCCTCTGAAAGATCAACTTATGTGGAGGTAGTTTTTTGTCTTCGGCCAAATCTAAATAAATTCTTCGGAACAGCAAGAATGTTGGATTTCATGCTGGAAGGATTACAGGGAGCAGAAAAGGATTTATCGAAACTTAAAATCCCTTTTCACTTTTTGGTTGGAGATCCTTTAAATGAAATTCCTAAATTTATTAATTTGAAAAAAGCATCAATGCTCGTCACTGATTTATTCCCTTTAAAGATAAATAAATTATGGCTTGATGATATCAAAAACAAAATCTATTGTAATATGACAGTGGTTGACAGTCATAATATCGTACCTGTCTGGCAGGTGTCGCAAAAAAGAGAATATGCTGCCTTTACAATCAGACCGAAAATTTTGAATAGATTGGATAAATATCTGGTGGAATTTCCCAAATTGGGTAAACAAAATTACAATGGGCACATTTCTGTAAATGACTGGCAAAAACTTAGAGGGCAAATAAAAGTAGATGAAAAAGTAAAAAAAATATCCTGGTTAAAAGCTGGGGAAGCGCAATCAGTCAAAATATTTCATAAGTTCATTTCAAAAAAACTTGACAGATACTCAGAAGATAAAAATGATCCAAATTCTGACGGTTTGTCTAATTTTTCCCCTTATCTTCATTTTGGCCAGATATCCGCTCAGCGTATAGCTATGCAAATTAGTAGCTTATCGACTGCAAAAAAAGCAAAAGCAGTTTTTTTGGAAGAGCTGATTATTCGCAAGGAGTTAGCTGATAACTATTGTTATTATACAGATGATTACGATTCATTTACGGCTTTTCCATTATGGTCTATAAATTCTTTGAAGTTTCATCAGAATGACAAAAGGGAGTATCAATATTCTAGACAAGATTTTGAAAATGCAGTTACTCACGATAAGCTATGGAATGCAGCCCAAAAAGAAATGGTATTGAAGGGTAAAATGCATGGATATATGAGGATGTATTGGGCAAAAAAGATATTAGAATGGACCCAGTATCCGGAGGAAGCAATGGATATTGCCACCTATCTTAACGATAGGTATTCCCTTGACGGCAGGGATCCCAACGGTTACGCCGGGATAGCTTGGTCTATAGGTGGGGTACATGACAGGCCGTGGTTTGAACGTCCGGTATTTGGAATGGTTAGATATATGTCCGTATCAGGATGCGCAAAAAAATTCGATATACATAAATATATAAACTCTATAATCAAAATTGTATAATTGAAATAATGTCCGATATTGATATTCAAAAACTTATAAATCAAAATAATCCAAAACAGGATATAGTTAACGCTACCAAAACAATTTACGACGCTTCGGCAATGGAGATTTTTTGGAAAAATTTCCTGGCAGGTTTTTCAAGAGCTTTGGGGAATATAATTTTGTATATAGTATTTTTGATTGTTACTACAATGATTTTTATAAGATACATATCACCAATTATCACACCGATGTTGGGTCAACTGGAAAACGTTACTAAGTCACTGGATACTATCAAAAACCTTAAACCGCCCAGTCTATAAATTTTTCTCACAAAAAAGGGGTTTACCGTCACAGGCGATGCCGTCATGATCGCCGTCCCGGGCTATACAACCACAATTATTCAGTTGGAATAGCGCTTCATCACAGGAGGTGATCTGACTGCAGCTTTTTTGGCAGTTACAGATAAAGTTATTTAAAGTGTTTTGTTCTTGAGAATTTGTTTGGGTGATATTTATTCCTTGAACATTCTGACATGCGTTCCATAAACCACGTTTAAATTCTTGAGCTTCGCGTTGAGCTTCTATAAGAATATTCTGATATTTTACATCCGGAGGATATGTAGAAGCATAAGCGAAGCCTTCTCTAACCAGATAATCATTAATGAAGATATTATCAATATAAACAAATCTTAGTAATCTGCCGTATTTATCTACTTCGCTAATATCTTTCTCCAGCCTGATATATTGGTTTTCTACTAACTGTCGATTTTTCTCATAAGCTTCACGACCGAAACACTGGATACTTTTTCTGGGATCGTTGGTTTCCGGAGCATCTATTCCTATATAACGCAATTTTCTCCCGTCTGCCAGTTCTATAGTATCTCCATCTATCACTCTAATTACTTGATAAATTTCATCCTCGTTTTGATTTTGTGATGGTTCAGTAATCTCGATGGTAGTTATAGGGATATCTGTTTTTACAGGAAACCCGGTTATATCTTGTGGATTAGTTTCATTTTTTAATTCTGGGGATGTATAGATTAAATCGTTAGAATTGTAAACATTCACTAATTGTTTTTTATTATTTGGATATGCAATGAGTAACTGGAAAAATAAAAATAATATCGTAACTAAGATAACGGGATTATTTATAAACGAACGGAATTTCATAACTCAGTTGTATATTAGTAGTCTAACATCAAAAGAATCTATTTTGAAAAGGATTTATTAGTAAAAAATGAAGAAATTAAAGATAGTAGGTACAGCACTGATCCGTAAAAGCATGGTGTATAAAAAGGATTATCAGTAGGTATTCCCGAACATGAAGTTTTCGGTCCGGTGTTTGTGGAGTAAAATTTATATAGTTCAAATAAGAAATTACTCCATCCGAAAATTGTTCCAGTAATCAGAAAAATAAATAAATATTTTTGCCACTTCTCCGCTTTTGTTTCCTTCATTTTCAAAATTTTAACCGACCAGACAAAAGCTACAAGAAAACCAATAGCTCCATAAAAACAAGGTGTTGTTAATGGATTGGGGACGATACAATTTTCAAAATGAAAAATGGTTTTATAAATTCCTAAAAATCTAGCAAAATCATTATAAACCGTATACCAGGCAAATATGGTTCCGGAAAATAGAATAATGGTTTGTAGGTATTGCAGATTTTTCTTCATAAATAGTCTTTTGTATTTTTCAAATTATAAGTTCCTAAAAGTAAATTATCAATACAAAGAATTCACATATGATGATATAAATTTCTTTGAATTTGGTAAAATATCTGCAGCATATTATTTGTTGATTGGTGATTTCTCATTGGTGATTATATATTGCGGGATCGTCTAATGGTAGGACAGCAGACTCTGAATCTGTTTATTGGGGTTCGAATCCCTATCCCGCAGCCAAATTAAAAAAATTAATACCTCAAAATATAAATGATAAATTTATCCAAAGACCAAGAAACAGCCATTAGTGATTTATTAGAATGGTATTCTCATGACAGACACGATAAAAAATACATCACTTTAGGTGGTTATGCCGGTACCGGAAAAACTACTTTGATTACCGTGTTAAGGAAAGAGTTGAAAAAAATTACCCCCAAACTTAAAGTTGGTTTTGTCAGTTTTACCGGTAAAGCATCACGTGTATTACAGTCTAAACTTAAGGAAAACAAAGCCATAATTGATAAAGACACTGTGAGCACGATACATTCACTGATATATTCACCGATTTGCAATGAAAGGGATGAAATAATCGGTTGGCAGTTGAAGGAAAAAATCGAAAGGGATTTGATAATTATTGATGAAGCTTCGATGGTAGATAAAAATATATGGAATCATCTGTTAAGTTATAAAGTTCCGATAATTGCCATAGGAGATCATGGGCAGTTGCCACCGATAAATGACAATTTTAATCTGATGGAGGATCCTGATTTGCGGCTTGAACAGATTCATCGGCAAGCACGAGATAATCCGATAATCCAAATATCCATTCAAGCCAGAGAAAATGGCCAAATCAAATCAGGTGAATATGGAAAAAAAATTATAAAATTTACCAAAGATAATTATGATTTACAGAGTACATTAGAGGAAATTTTGGCAAATTATCAACAGGACACATTGGTTTTATGCGGTTACAACAGTACCAGAAAAAAATTAAATAATTATATCAGGCAGTCATTAGGTTTCTATAAAGATTTTCCAATGATTACTGATAGAGTGATATGTTTGAGAAATAACCATAAAAAGTCAATATTCAATGGCATGCTGGGCAGTATCAGAAGTATCTCATCAAGAGATGAAAATTGGTATTTGGCAGAAATCTCTATGGATGGGGAGGAAGATGTTTTTACCGGTTTGATATCGGTTAAGCAATTTAATAGCGATACATCATTGAACTTTACCCAAAAGAGAAGGGAAATTCTACAAGGTGATTTATTTGATTTCGGTTATGCTTTGACAGTGCATAAAGCACAAGGAAGTCAGTCTCGGAAAGTAATTCTTTTTGAGGAAAAATTTGCGAAAATGAATGATAGTGAAAGGCAAAGATGGCTTTATACAGCCGTTACTAGAGCAACTGAGGAACTTTTTATCTTTCCGGCAAGAATTTAATAAATTTTTTCCAAAATCACTTCATTGTTTTCCAATAATACTTTTGCTGTAAATTTCACTTTCTGGCCGATGACATAATCCGTTTCTTTTTCAGAAATACTCATTTTTGCAGTAACGTCATATTGGAAATCTCTTATAATTCCAGGGGTTTGGTTGACAATAATTGTAGAATAATCACATTGTTGCATATAGGTGCATGCTTCTTCACCTATATTTCCGTTTATCAGATAACCGATTACTTCCACATTGTCACCTTCCAAATCGTCTTTGTTGTTGATGATGTCTATAATATTAGGCGGGTCCCATGGGGTGGGAGTGGGGGAAAAAGTAGGAGTAACAGTTGGTATTTTTGAAGACGGATTGTCCAAATCATCTTTTTTATAATCGACTTTACTTTTTATAAGGTTGTTCTCGATTTTTTTTATTGAGCTTATAAATACAATATCTTCTTTTTGGTTTTTGACAGTTTTTTGGTTGTCTTTTTTCAGAACAATAGCGCTTCCTGTTGATATTTTATCGAGTGCTTTTATAATTTTTTCATCGGCTTGAATTTTTTTGATTTCACCACTTTCGGTTTTTAATGCTTTTTGACAATCGGTTTTATATAAAATCTTGTCGTCTTGCAGGCATATCAGTTCTCCTTTTATAAGATTTTCCGTTTCCGTAGGACTTGCCTGAAAATTTTTAATATTTTTTGAATCAATAATCTTTGGTGGTTGTTTTTTTGAAGATAAAAATAAAATTGAACCCGATAAAATGATAACAATGATAGTAACTATAGGAAGTACAATAAATTTTCCAAGAACTATCTTTTTCCAAATAGTAATATCTTCATCCTGTTTGTAATTTTTTGATACAACCTTTTCATCGGAAAAAGCAACATAGATATCATCGGACATTAGCTAAAAGTATAAAGTTTAATTGTTTATTGTGCAATTGACTTTTTTGGGAATGTGGATTTTTGTACGGTTGATATTTAAGGTTAATGTTGGAATATTCATTTTTTTTCCGATGTCATTTGCAATTGATCTGATATAAGTTCCTGAAGAGCAGATCGTATGTAATTTTACGACAGGAAAGCGTATAGCTTTATTTGTTCTGAAAAATGCCTTCCAACTTTTTATAATTTCATTTTGTCGAAAATCACCGTGAACTTTCCAAACATTTTTATAAATCGTTTTTTCCAATTCTTTTGAGTTTATAAAGAATAATTTCACGAGATCAAATTTATATATTTTTATTTTTCTCGTGTTTATTTTAAGATATTTTTCCGGATAATTTTTTGCCCAGAAATACAATGGTTTGCCTCGATAATATACGGAAGAAAATTTAGGGGGAATTTGCCATTTTGATTTTTTAACATGATCTAGTGTTTCTTTAAGCGTATTTATGTGGATTTTCGGGTAATTTTTTACATGTTTAACAATTCCTAAAATATCTAAACTGTCCGTTGAGATTCCAAAGAGAATATTGAAATAATAACTTTTATCTAATTTTTCATAAATATGTCTTTTTTTGTTTTCATCACCTATAAGTAGTAACAGTTTTCCTCTTGCCATAGGATCCAGCCGACCGGCGTAACTTATTGTTATGTTTTTGTATGAAGTATATTCTTTTTTAAATTCAATGATACGTTCATAAGGAGTTTGACCGATTCTTTTATGGACAATGATATATCTAACATTTTTCATATAAATTTATACTGATATAACCGCCCATCAGAAAAATCGAGTTTACGGTAATAATCTTTTGTTCCTATTGCTGATATAACCGAGATTTTTTCGTATTTGTTTTTTTTTGATATTTCAAATGCTTTTGCAATCAAAAATTTACCCAACCCCAAATGTTGATAGGCATACTCCTTTTTATCTCCGATTTCTAAACTTTTTCCATATATATGCAGTTCACGGATGAGTGAAGAATTTTTTAGTTCACTTATATGAGTTTTTATAGGTAATGATAGTCTTAAAAAACCGGCAATTTTATTTTTTGGAGTTTCAAAATAAAGAAAATATTCCTGAGTGAATTTCGTTTTATACCTTAAATATTTAAAAGCAAGTTTATCAATTTCTCCTTTGACTTCATTAAATCTGATTTCTTTAATCTTGATTTTTTTATCGTTTAAATATTGTTCTGCAATTTGTCGGAAATTGGACAATTTATTGCCTGATGCAATTTCATTTGCTGGTATATCCCTAACCATCCTGGATATCCGACAATATCGGGGAGTTTTTTCTAGACAAAATGCAAGCACTTCAAGAAGTTGATCTTTTTTGTACGGTAACCACAAGCCTTTTTTGAAATACTTGAATAATTTGGTGTTTTTTATAAGCGAACATGGATATATTTTTATTTCGTCAGGACGGTAATCCATCGTTTTGAAGATTTTCAAATAATCTGCTTTATCCCTAGAGACATTTGAACCAAACAGATTTGGCATCCAATGAATAAGAATTTTAAACCCACATAAGCGTAATAGATTTATAGCGTTTCTAATTACTTTTGTGTTGTGACCTCTTTGATTTAACTGAAGAATTCTATCTGACAGACTTTGAACACCTAACTGAACTTTAGTGACTCCAAGTTTACGTAAAAACATAATTTCATCGATATTTATATAGTCTGGTCGGGTTTCAATGCTTAATCCGACGCATCGGGCTACTGCATGTTCGTTCATTTTTTGATTATTGCCAAGCTCTTCAAACAAAATACCGATTTCGGTATTTTGGGAGGATAATTTTTTTTCGTTTGGAGTTTTAGCGATTTCTTTTGATTTGCCGAAATCGTTAAACGCACGAAGACAATGATTTATGAACCAAACTTGATATTTTTTTGGATAAAAACTCCATGTACCTCCTAATATAATCAATTCCAGTTTATCTGTCGGATGGCCGATGTCTCTTAAGGCTTTGAGTCTATTGTAAGTCTGAAGATAAGGATCAAATTTGTTTCTTAATGCTCTTTGACTTCCGGGTTCACTCGAAATGTAGCTTTTTGGCATATCAGTTTCCGTTGGGCAGAAAATGCATTTTCCCGGACAGGGAAATGGTTTGGTTAAAACTGCAATGACAGTAACACCAGATATGCTTCTAGTTGGTTTCATGATGATATTTTTGTTAAATTGAATTTCGGTATTGGGGATAAGACAAAATATTCGTTTTTCTTTTAAATACTTATAAGCTAGAAAAATCTTTGATTTAGATAAAATTATATTTTTTTGATTGTTGCATTTTTGCAGTAATTTAGTAATTTGACGGTCGTTGGGATTTGATAGTTCGGATATATTTTTTATGATATTTATATATAAAATTTGGTTTTCTTCAATTTCTGAATTAAAATTCGTCATATTGGATCTAATAAATGAAATTAATAACCCGTAATAAAATAATCCGTCTTAATAAGGAATTTTACAACAAGCTGGCAAAGGATTTTTTTCAAAGCAGATTATATCCGTGGCAGGGTTGGTCTAACATGATAAATATCGTCAGGGAAAATTTTTTTCAACAAAAAAAATTAAGAATTTTGGATATAGCTTGTGGTAATGGTAGATTTTATAAATTTCTAACACGTCATTTAACCGATTTTCATATCGTCTATTTGGGTATCGATTCAAATCCAAAAGTTATTAAATATGCCTTACATGAAAATCCCGGTATTAAAATTGCAAATGAAGATATATTAGAGGATGGATTTTCTTTAAAAGAAAATTATGACGTAGTAGTAATTTTTGGGTTCATGCATCATCTTCCGGGAAAAATTTATAGATTGAGATGGCTTTCAAAAATTTGTCAAAAACTAAATAAGAATGGACTTCTGATTGTTTCTTTATGGAATTTTTCCGTCCAAAAAGCAAGACAGGAATTACCGTTATACAAAATTTATACTAATGATTTAGAAAAGGGTGATTTATTTTTAGGATGGAAAGATAGGAAAATATACAGATATTGCCATTATTTTGATGAAAATGATATTGTTTATATGATTAAAAAGCTTAAAATATATGGATTTGATATACTTACAAAATATCGTTGTAAAGATGACTTAAATACTTATTTAGTTTTTAAAAAAAGGAGATTAATCTAATGAAAGGATTTATAGAATTTATCAGGGAGCAGGGAGCAGTGGGATTGGCAGTAGGGTTCATTCTTGGAGGATCTATTTCCAAGTTGGTTGCTTCTCTAGTAAATGATATTATCAATCCGGTTTTGGGTATATTTATGGGTGCTATGGGAAGCTTGGATAAGATGAGTACCAAGATTGGGTCAGTTGAAATTATGTGGGGAAGTTTTATCAGCACATTCATTGATTTTGTAATTATCGCCTTAGTAGTTTACATTGGGGTAAAATTATTGAAGCTTGATAGTCTAGATAAAAAAAGGAAAAACAAAATTGAAATTATATGAACGGAAATAAAGACAATCACGGTGAATCAATATTACAGTTCCAGCAAAGCGCATTTTATCTGATTTCGAACATTTTAATTATCCAGATAATTTTTACAAGCTTGTATTTAATCTTGAGATTTCCAAAAATCTACCTGTATAATTTTCAATTTTCCCTTGATTTTTTACAAGGTTTGCAGTGGTTTGGGATATTTTACTATCTGACTTTAACTATCATCCAGATCAGCATAATAGTTTATTTGATTATCCAGCATGAACACGAATACTTTGAGCTTAAACCTTTGCTTTTGGCGAAAAATCATGGAATAGCAAACCGAAAAAAAGAAACATATTCATTGCGAAATATAGAAACTGTAACAGTTGAACAAAATTTATTGGGTAAATGGTTTAACTTCGGTGATATAAAACTTTATAACTCGTATTCTAAAAGCTATCTTATAGTTAGAGCAATACCTAATCCTTACTTTTATGCTTCAAAAATAGAAGAAGTTATCGGGAAAATTACACAAGGTAGAATGATAAGATGAAAAAACCGAAAATAGTAGTGTTTGCAGGTAATTACTGCCGTAAAGATAAAGAGGATTTTTATTTTTCCTTGGCTTATCAGACAGGTAAATTATTGGCAAGAAATGGATTTACAACCGTTACCGGCGGAGGACCGGGGTTGATGGATAAGGTATCAGAAGGCGCTTACAAAGCAGGCGGTGAAACGATAGGTATATGTCTGGATATTAAAGACAGGAAAAATTCGGAATTTTTGACCGTTAAGGAATTTTATACCGATCTATTAAAACGACAAATCAGGTTATTTAACCTTGCCGATGGATTTATAGCATTACCCGGAGGTGTCGGGACGTTATTTGAAATTTCCCAGTTGTTGGCACAAAAAAGAAAAAAAGAAATTCCTTTCAATATCCCGCTTATTTTGGTTTCTGACTTTTTCCAACGGTTTGAAGATCTGATTAATATGTACATTGAAGAAGGTTTCGTATTAAATGATTTAAAAAATCTTTACGAATGTGCAAAAACTCCGGTTTCTGCTGTTCACCATTTAGAAAAATTACTTCATAGCAAAGTATCTAAGTAGTTTTTCAATTCATGAAAACTTAAATGACATTATGAAATATAAAATGCTGATTGCCGATATGGATGGGACTTTGTTTGCGCCAAGCGAATTACCAGCACCTAAACCTAGTGCTATTTTGATAGAAAAGGTCAGTAAACTTCATCAAGTCGGGTTATATTTTACGGTTGCTACGGCTAGATATTTGCCATGGGCTATAGATTTTATAAAAGGGTTAAATCTAAAGACACCTGTAATATTAGATAATGGTGCCAGAATTTACGATCCTAAAAGCGAAAAATATATATGGGAAACATATATAAAACAAAAAGATTCCCAATTAATTATTCAAGAGTTACTCGAAGATAAAGAAATTAATTTGATCGTTATTGATAAGGAAAATCGATTTGAGAATCTAGCAGCAAATTATAACAAGATAAAAATGGATAAAATTATAAAAATTTTGGTTTTGGGTATTACACCCCAAAAAGCAAAATCAATTTATAATCGTTATAAAAAATTTCCGTCTGTTCATACAACTATAAGCGTTTCGGGAACAGATGATAAAAGCCAATCTATTCATATCACCAATCTTAACGCCACAAAACGTATTGCTGCCCAGAAGATATTTAAATTATTGGGTTTTTCTTCAAAAGAAGTCATTGCTGTAGGTGATAGTAATAATGATCTCCCGCTTTTTATGGCTTGTGGATTTAAAGTCGCCATGGGAAATGCTCAGGAAGAACTCAAAAGCAAGGCTGATTATATCGCTCCAACTTACCAAAAAAACGGTGTTATTCATGTAATAGATAAATTTCTGTTAAAAAATATTCCTAAAAGTTATGGTTGTTAATAAACTTCATGATTTAAAGGGTGAGAACAAAAAACAGAGACTTATTGTAGTTGATGAAAATGGCAAAAAAATTACAACTGCAACAAGAGAAGAATGTCATCATGGAGAAGGTTTACCACATTTGGCATTTGTTGCATTTCTAAGAAGAAGAAACGGAAAGTTTATCCTGACAAAAAGAAGCTATAAGAAAAGTTTATGGGGAAATTACTGGGATGGTTCTGTTGTAAGTCATGTTTTACCTGGAGAAACTGTCGAACATGCTGCTTCACGAAGAGCCAGAGAAGAGCTTGGAGTAGAGGTGGAATTTCAAGATTTAGGAGCATTTTATTATCATCAAAAATACGGTAATGACAGTGAGAATGAATATTGTCATGTTTTACTTGGTAACTATGATGGTAAGGTAGAGATTAATCCAATAGAAATTAGTCAAATTCATGAAGAAAATTGTGATAATATTTTGAAATCGATTCGGAAGAAAGACAAACTGTATACTCCATGGATGATTATAGCATTTGAAAAAATTGATTTCAAAAAATTTTTATGCATGAAAAATCAAAAGCATTAGCAGCTCTTTTTTTAACAGTAATATTTTTTTCGATATTGGTCATCATTGCCAAGTTTTTTTCGTACAGCGCTCCTTCAATGCAAATGTTTTTTTTAAGAATGTTTTTTGCCTCTTTTGCTTTTTTTCCGATTTTTATCAGGGAGAAAGTTTGGCAACAACCGGGATTTGACAGGCTTCTATTTGCTTCTATTTTTTCGACAATAAACGTGGCGTTATTCATGTGGGGTATAGAATATACCACTGCTACAACAAGCCAATTAATTTATTCACTTATTCCTGTATTAACCATTGCTGTAGCTTATTTTTTACGGAAGAAAAAATATGCTTTAAGTACTGTAATGGGTGTATTTATAGGTTTAACCGGGGTATTTTTCATTCTTTTTAAGTCTGCGAACATGGGAAATGAAAATGTGTTTGGCAGTTTGAAAGGCAATATTGCCGTATTTAGCGCTATGTTGTCATGGTTTACCTATATACTTTTGTCGAAGGAATTATCCAGTCATTTTAAACCGCTTATTATTGCCGGCACCAGTATTATTGTAGCTTTCTGCTTTTCTCTACCGGCCTTTTTAATCCAAAATTATTTTGAGAGTACAAAAATTATTTTTACGCGCGAAATGCTTATCGCCGGTTTTTATATGGGTTTTATCGGTACTTTTGTAAATTATATTCTTCTTCAATATGCCATAAAAAATTTATCGGCGTTGACCGTGAATCTGACAACTTATCTTCAACCATTGGTAGTTGGGATTTTAGCCCTGATTTTTCTAGGAGACAGTTTCACTTCAGAATTTATAATCGGTGGAATTTTAGTATTTACAGGAGTATATCTGACTGCTACTATGGATTTTTACAGAAAAAAAATATGTCTAATCCAATAATATTTGATGTTGAAACCAAGCATATTTTTCAGGAAGTAGGTGGAGATATAAAAAAATTGGGAGTTTCAATTGTCGGTTGTTATGATTACGGCAATGGAGCATACGAAACATATTTGGAGGATGAGCTTAATCTGCTTTTCAAAAAAATGGAACACGCATCATTGGTTATAGGATTTAATAGTAACAAATTCGATTTGAAAGTATTGGAGCCTTATTATATCGGAGATATATTCCAATTTTCCAGGCTAGATATTTTAGAAGAGGTTGAGAAATATTTGGGACATAGAGTAGCATTGGACGATTTAGCTAAAGCTACCTTGGATATCCGAAAATCCGGTCATGGTTTCAAAGCCATAGAATATTACAGGAAAAAAGAATGGGATAAGTTAAAAAGTTATGTTTTGGATGATGTGAAAATAACCAAAGAATTGTATGAATATGGGAAGAAAAACAAGTTACTCAAATTTTTAACTGCGAAAGGTTTGAAAGATATCATAGTTGATTTTTCTGAACATAAAATTAGTAATAGTATTTCATTATCGTTACCTTTTTGAAAATATTATAATATTACGAATGTAATATTTGTTTAAATAAGATTTTATTTTTTAACAGAGATATTCTTATACTTATCTAGAAAACGGTAAATATATTTAGTAAATTTAATCAGACAGGTGTTGTTTGTGGAATGTTTCTTCAAGTGACTTGTAATCGATTTGCTGATGATGTATTTTTTTCGATTCTTTTTTGTGTTTGATATATTCGATAATTGCCGGTAGGATTGAGAGAAAAATTATTACAAAAATTGCCGTATGGAAATTATTTTTAATTATCGGTAAGTTTCCGAAGAAGTATCCACCGAAGGTAAATAAAGTCACCCATAAAAGTCCTCCGAAAAAGTTATATGATATGAACTGACCATAATGCATTTTCCCAACTCCGGCTACAAATGGAGCAAACGTTCTGACTATCGGTACAAATCTGGCAATAATGATAGTTTTACCCCCGTATTTTGCATAAAACTGGCTGGTTTTCTCAAGATATTCGGGTTTGAATATTTTAGAATTTTTATTTTTGAAAACTTTTGGTCCGATAAAATGACCAATCCAGTAATTGACCGTATCCCCCAAAATTGCCGCTATGGATAAAAGTATATATAATGTCCAGATATTTATTGCTTTTTGACTTGCCAAAGTTCCAGCGACAAACAAAAGCGAATCACCTGGTAGAAATGGTGTCACCACAAAACCCGTTTCCAGAAAAATGACGATAAATAGCAAAACATAACTCAATAATCCGTATGTTTGTACCACTTTTATAAGGTGTTTATCCAAATGCAAAAACAGGTCAATGGTGGAATTTATTATTTCCATAAAATAATCTATACATTATATCAAAATTATTTACTTGTAAAAGCAGTAAAATACCTGAGAAATCACCGGATGGATGATTTTTATATTGACAATAAGCATAAATATCATTAAACTATAACTGTTACTATGTAACTATCAGTTATTTATGAAGATATCCAAAAAAGAAGATTACGCTCTGATTTTGATGAGCGAATTGTCAAAAATTGAAAATAAGAAAAAATTTGAATATAAATCTTTATCTGTTATTGCTAAAGAAAAAGGTTTGTCCGGTCTATTTCTTAAACAAATCGCCATAAGTTTGAAAAAGGCGGGTTTAATAGAAAGCAAAGAAGGTATAAGCGGCGGTTACAAGCTTTCCAGAAATTCAAATAAAATACAGCTTTCCCAGATACTAGAATCAATATCAAGCGATATTTTAAGTCCTGGTTGTGTTAGAAACAGATGCAGTATAGATAAGCACAAATGCTCTTGTTTTTCTCTTTGGACAGGAATAAACACCAAAATATCCAATTATCTTCAGAATATAACACTCAAAGAATTTGTCGCATTATGAGTTTAACCGTTAGAAATCTATCCGCCAGTATAAACGGTAAAAAAATACTTAAAAATTTAAGTTTTGAATTACCAAAAGGAAAACTAGCAGTCCTAATGGGTCCTAACGGTAGTGGTAAATCGACTCTTTCCAATGTATTGATGGGTAATTCGATATATGCGTTAGATGAAAAATATTCAAAAATTATTTTGGACGGAAAAGACATTACTATTCATACAACCGAGGATAGGGCAAAGTCAGGATTATTTCTGGCTTTTCAAAATCCAGTAAGTATAACCGGAGTAAATATTGTCAGCATGATACGTTCTTTGCAGAATACTCAAAAAGTTAAAAGTAATTTAAAGTCATACCACAATCCGGCATTAAAAACTGATAATATTTTTGCGTTGTTGCTTAAAAACGCAAATTATTTGAATATTTCAAAAGAGCTTCTCAAAAGAGGTTTGAATGAAGATTTTTCAGGAGGGGAGAAGAAAAAGCTGGAAATGCTGCAGGCTCTGTTATTGGCCAAAAAATACGCAATTTTTGACGAAATTGATACGGGACTTGATGTAGACGCCTTAAAATTAATAGCTAAATCCATAAATAAATTGAAAAGCGATAATATCGGTATACTTTTGATAACTCATTATCAAAGAATACTTAAGTATGTTAAACCTGATATGGTATTAGTCATGATCGACGGTAAGATTGTCCAGAAGGGATCAGCATCTTTGGTGGACATGATAGAAAAAAACGGATACTCCAAGTGGATTAATTAAAGTAACTTCAATGACCAAGATATTTAAGAAATCATCCCGTTATAATTTCGGGTTCAAAAAACCGGAAAATTATGTATACAAATCGGAAAAAGTCTTATCAACAAGTATAGTGAACAAAATTTCATATTTAAAAAACGAACCTGATTGGATGAGGGAATTTCGTTTGAATTCCCTGGAAATATTTTATGCTAAAAAAATGCCTCAATGGGGAGGAGATTTATCATCAATAAATTTTGACGATATATACTATTACATCAACCCTACAAAAAAAAAGGCAACAAAATGGGATGATTTACCGGAGGAAATCAAAGATACTTATGACAAAATCGGCATACCCCAAGCGGAGAAAAAATATCTGGGTGGGATATCAGCCCAGTATGAAAGTGAAGTTGTGTATAAAAGTATCAAGAAAACCTTAGAGAAAAAAGGAGTGATTTTTTTAGACATGGATACGGGACTTAAAAAACATCCTGATTTGGTAAAAAATTATTTTTCCACAATCGTTCCACCCCAAGATAATAAATTTGCAGCCTTAAATAGTGCTGTCTGGTCCGGAGGATCATTTATATACGTACCCAAAGGAGTTCATGTTGATTTGCCTTTGCAGGCATATTTTAGGATAAATGCGGCAAACATGGGGCAGTTTGAGAGAACTTTGATTATTGCCGATGAAGACAGTTTTGTCCATTATGTAGAAGGATGTACCGCACCTATTTATTCTACCGATTCTCTCCACGCTGCGGTTGTTGAGATTATTGTTCATAAGGGCGCTAGGGTACGCTACACTACGATACAGAATTGGTCCAACAATGTTTATAATCTGGTTACAAAAAGAATGAAAGTACAGGAAAATGCAGTCGGAGAATGGGTAGACGGAAACTTGGGTAGTAAATTAACCATGAAATATCCCAGCGTTTATCTGATAGGCAAAGGCGCTAGAGGAGAAATATTATCTATTGCATATGGAGGTAAGAGTCAGCATCAGGACGCTGGTGGAAAAGCTATACATATCGCTCCTTTTACTTCTTCGCAGATTATTTCCAAATCAGTAAGTGCTTTTGGAGGGCGGACGTCATATAGAGGCAAGGTGCAAATTTTACCCAGTGCATCAAATTCCAAAACCAAAGTTGTTTGTGATGCTCTTATAATCGATGACAAATCAAGATCCGATACGTATCCCGATATGGATATAAGAAATGATATGGTAAGCATAGAACATGAGGCTACTGTTTCCAAAATAGGTGATGAGCAATTATTCTATTTACAAAGTAGAGGATTATCTAAAAACGATGCTCAAAGTTTGATAGTCAACGGTTTTATTGAGCCGATTGTTAAAGAATTACCTCTTGAGTATGCAGTCGAATTAAACAGGCTTATTCAGCTTCAAATGGAAGGATCTGTGGGATGAAAAAATCCAATAATAAAAAAAATAAGACAATATTTATTGAAGATTTGACCAAAGATATGGATTTTCAGATAGATGATAGACAAGATGTGACATATTTAATTATATCTTACGGTGAAGTGTCAAGAAAGTTAAGTTTAAAATTTAAGATAACCGGTAGTCACGCCAAAGTAACCATATTAGGGATAATTTTTGGATTTGGGAAAAAGAATTTTGTATTATCTACTTTACAGGATCATCAAAAAGGCGGAAGCCAAAGCGACCTACTGATAAAGTCCGTCATGAAAGATAATTCCGTATTTGATTACAAAGGTATGATAAATATCAATAAAAATGCATATAAGTCTAATGCTTACCAGAAAAACCAAAATTTGATGTTGTCAAAAAATGCCCAAGTTATTTCCAAACCTTACCTGGAAATTTTAGCAAATGATGTCAGGTGCACTCATGGAGTAACTATATCAAACATAGACAGTCAAAGCTTATATTATCTAAACAGTCGGGGTCTTGATAAAAATTCCGCTAAAAAATTGTTATTATACGGTTACCTAAATGATGTTTTGGCAAAAATACAAGATGTGAAAATTATCGGGAAAGTTGAAGAAAAACTTAATAATATAATTTATGAATATTTAAATTAACAAAAAACATGAAAAAAATATTTATAACAGAATTAAAAGTTTTACAGGAGGGTAAAATCAGATCTTTTAAAATTGAAGATAAGCAAATTGCCGTAGTTTTATCGGCTGATAAATATCACGTGTTCGATGCTTATTGTACTCATGAGCATTGTTCATTGGCAGGTGGTGATATTTATGATGATGTGATTACCTGTTATTGTCATGGGGCGCAGTTTAATATCAATACCGGAAAGGTAGAATCTCCACCTGCGGAAATTCCTTTAAAAATATATCAAACCGAAGTTTCGGACGGTAAATTATATATTATGATTTAAAATATTATGGATCTGAGAAAAATTAGAAGTTTTTTCCCTGTACTGTCGAGAAAAATATCTGGTAAACACATTGTATATTTGGATTCTGCAGCCTCTTCACTTAAACCATATCAGGTGAGAAATACTGTAAGTGATTATTTTGATAAATATCCGGTAAATATTTTCAGAGGGATTTATAAATTATCACAAGAAGCTTCGTTTGAATTTGAAAAATCCAGAGATATTGTGGCTGAATTTATAAATGCCAAATCAAAAAACGAAATTGTTTTTGTCCGAAATACCACGGAAGCCATAAATTTGATAGCAACTTCTTATGCTGAAAATTATCTCGATAATGATTCTGAAATTCTTACTAGTGTTATGGAGCATCATGCAAATCTGGTTCCTTGGCAAATGATTGCTAAAAAAAAGCAGGTAAAAATCAAATATATTGATATTAAAGAAGGACTATTGGATTTGGATTCATTATACGACGCAATAAACAGAAAAACTGCATTGGTTGCGTTAAATCATGTATCAAATGTATTAGGTACGATAAATCCGCTTAAAAAGATTATTAAAAAAATAAAAAAAATTAATCCAAAAGTTAAAGTATTGATTGATGCAGCCCAATCTGTAGGACATTTTCATACCGATGTTGTGGATTTAGGTTGCGATTTTTTGTCATTTAGCGCCCATAAGATGTTCGGTCCTACGGGTGTCGGGGTTTTATGGGGGAAATATGATATTTTGGACAGTATGTCATGTTATCAGTATGGCGGTGACATGATAGAAAAAGTGGAATTGGATAAATCGCGGTTTAAAAAGCCCCCAGCCAAATTTGAAGCCGGAACACCAGATATTTGTGGAGTATTAGGCCTACGTGAGGCAATATTTTTTATAAAAAAGATTGGATTTGATCAGATTACAAAACATGACAAAATATTGACGGAACTTACCTTAAAAGTCCTGAACGAATTTAAAGGAATATCTATATATGGACCCAAAGATACGACTAATCGTTCCGCAGTCATATCTTTCAATATCGCAGGGATTCATCCGCATGATTTGGCACAGATTTTAGATATGGACAATATTTGTATCAGATCGGGTCATCATTGCGCTATGCCTCTACATAAAAAACTCAATATACCTGCAAGTGCTAGAGTAAGCTTATATATTTATAATACTCCAGCAGATATTGAGAAATTAGCACTAGGTATCAAAAAAGCCATAAAGATTTTCAATTGATTCTATGGATGATTTTTACCGTACAGAAATACTTACTCATTACAAAAACCCACAAAACTATGGACATTTACCAAGTTTTGACTTGAAAGGAAGCAGTGAAAATGATTTATGTGGTGACAGTATTGAAGTTGAAATTAAATTGAAGAAAGATATCATATCTGATATAAGCTTTACCGGTATAGGATGTGTAATATCGACAGCTACAGCATCACTTCTAACGCAAAAAATTAAAGGTGAAAAACTACAAAAAGTAAAAAAAATGAATTCAAAAGATATTTTGGCAATTTTAGGAATTCAACTTACCCCAGTCAGATTGAAATGCGCTTTACTACCTCTTGAAGCGATTCAAAAGACTTTGGCTCTTGTCAAATAAACCGAAATTGAGTTATAAAAGTAATATATAAAGTTTTGAGAGGAGCATATATTATGGATGACAAAAACAGTAATCCCAGTGGTCCCAGAAAAATCGGTAAACTTATTGTCCACGTAGACAGGGATTTATGTATAGGTGCAGCTTCATGTATTGCAGTAGCACCTAAGACTTGGGCATTGGATAATGAAGCAAAAGCTATTTTTCTTGATTCAGCAGAAGAAGAATCTGAACAAACCATAATTGACTCAGCCAAATCCTGTCCTGTTGCAGCAATTATTATAAAAGATGAATCAGGAAATCAGGTTTATCCTTAATTAAAATTTAAACAAAAATGATAGATTTTACCGTAAAAATTGGTGGTGAGGCCGGTTTCGGTATAATGACAACCGGTTTGGTTCTTGGAAAAATTGCCATCAGAAGCGGATATTATGCATATGAATATTCGGAGTATCCTTCTTTAATACGTGGAGGTCATAATGTCGTTGAAGTCAGAATTTCCAATGAGCCGGTATATAGTCAGGAACAAAAAGTCGATATATTGGTTTGTTTAAATGAAGAAACATATGAAAAACATAAAGATGAGCTTAAGGATCATGCGGTAGTTTTATATGACAAACAAAAAACCAATCTGAAGGAAGTTTTAGAGCCTAATAAAAATATTACTTATATAGACTTGCCTTTATCAAAAATTTTGACTGAAAACGGTTTTCCTATCGTCATGATGAACAACATTGCTTTAGGCGCGTTGATGCATATTATTGGAGCTGATCTTAATTTGTTAAATCAAATTATTAGTGAAAGTTTCGGTAAAAAAAGTCAGGAAATTGTCGATAAAAATATAAAAGCTGCAGGTTTTGGATACGACAGTGTAAAACAATCTTATCCTTCAGGTTATAACCTGAAAATCGGTAAAAAAGAGAATGCTAAAGCAAAAATTTATGCTACCGGAAATGAAATTATAGGATTAGGAGCCATCGCAGCTGGATGTAAATTTTATGTCGCTTATCCAATGACTCCTTCTAGTGCTTTACTTCATTACTTGGCGGCAAACGCTGAAAAAGCAGATATGGTCGTCAAACATGCTGAAGATGAAATATCGGTTATAAATATGGCTCTTGGTGCTTCTTGGGCTGGAGTCAGGTCTATGGTAGGTACTTCAGGTGGAGGTTTTGCTTTGATGGTGGAAACAATAGCACTTGCAGGTATCACAGAAATACCGGTAGTTATATTGTTAGGTCAAAGACCAGGGCCGGCTACAGGTATGCCTACATGGACCGAACAAGGCGATTTATTGTTTGCTTTGTTTTCAGGACATGGAGAATTCCCTAAAATACTTCTTGCCCCTGGGGATATTGACGAAGCATATAAATTGACTATCCAAGCGTTTCAACTTGCTGACAAATATCAAACACCGGTAATTATTTTGGCCGATAAATATTTACTTGAAGGACATCAGACAATAGATTTGTCTGCTGTCAGCGATCATAAGTATGAAATCAACAGAGGAAAACTACTTTCCCAAAAAGAATTAGATACTATAACCAAATACCTTAGATATCAAAAAACCGCTGACGGGATATCTCCAAGGGTTATACCAGGTATGAAAGGTAGCTTGCATCAAGCAAATTCTTATGAACATTTGGAAGATGGACATACGACTGAAGAGGCAAGCGAAAGGAAAAAACAAGTAGATAAAAGAAATGCAAAATTTACTACGTATCTTCAAGAAAATGCTAAGGATCCTGTGTTTTATGGTAACAATCAAGCTAACTTGACGGTAATTTCTTGGGGTTCTATGAAAGGTCCATTACTTCAAGCTCTAAAAGGAAACGAAAACCTTTTTAATTTTCTCCACTTTACGCATGTTTGGCCATTAGACGGAAAGAAAATAAAAAAAATCCTTCAAAGCCTGAAAAAAATATTAATTCTGGAGAACAATTCTACAGCCCAGTTTTCAAAACTTTTAACCATGGAAACAGGTATTCAATTTGAAAATTATCTACTGAAATATGACGGTAGACCTATATATCCTGAAGAAATCATTAATAAAGTTAAAACCTTATTATGAGTGAGAATTTAAAAGATAGTCAGATTGCAGGATATTTTCCGACATGGTGTCCGGGCTGTGGGAACTTTGGAATTTGGGCATCAATAAAAAATGCATTTAAAAACCTGAAATTGAACGCTGAAGACTTGGCGGTAGTTTTCGGAATAGGTTGTTCTGGCAATATGAATGATTTTATTTGGGTAAACAGTATTCATGGACTACATGGAAGAGCAATACCCAATGCTGTAGGTATAAAAATAGCCAATCACAATTTACCGGTTGTGGTTATTGCTGGGGATGGAGATTGCTATGGTGAAGGAGGCAATCATTTTATCCATGCCTGTCGGGGTAATCACGATATTACGGTAATCGTACATGATAATAGGGTATATGGTTTAACTACTGGACAGGTAGCACCAACCGCGAATAAAGGGTATAAATCCAAATCTACACCTACTGGAATAATTGAAGTAGAACTTAACCCGACTGCTCTTGCGATAACTCAAGGAGCATCGTATGTTGCGCAAGGTTTTTCAGGTGATATTAGTCATTTAACCACATTAATTGAAGACGCTATAAAACACAAAGGATTTTCATTAGTAAACGTATTTCAACCCTGTATCACCTTCAATAAACAAACTACATACCCTTGGTATAGGGAGAGAGTGTATAAACTTGATGATAAATATAATAATCAAGATAAATCATTGGCGATTCAGAAATCTTTTGAAGTTTTGGATAAAATACCAATCGGTGTTTTATATAAGGAAGAAAGACCTGTTTATACAGATAGCATCAGCCAGTTGAAAAATGAAACATTGGTAAATAAAAAATTGGATGTGGATATTACAAAATTTACCTCTGATTTTATTTGATAATACAACTTGACATTTAGCACTCATTATAATAAACTGCTAAAAAATGACTGAAGAGAACCTAACAAATGAAGTAAAAAGCTATCCGGTTATTCCTATCCGTGATGGTATTATTTTTCCCCATACGGAAATGGTATTGACATTTGGAAGACCTAAATCTTTATCCGCAATCGAATCTTCTCATGCATCAGATAGATTGGTAGTTTTGGTTATGCAGAAAAATCCTAATATTCATGAACCACAGCCTTCAGATCTTTATTCTATAGGAGCATTAGGCAGAATAGAAAGATTATTGAAAACTAATGGAGAAATTAATGCTCTTGTTAAAGGACTTGTCAGAGTAGAAATATTGAATATGGAAAAAACAGATCCATATTTTATTGCTAAAGTAATTGAAAGACCGGATGAAGGTGAAACAAAATCAGATGAAATTTCTGCATTGGTAAATCATATATCAGCCGAGCTAAAAAAAGCTGTTAATCACGGTAAATCAGTAGACTTTTTATCATTTATGAACATCATGTCTGGCATATCCCCTATGGAATTTGCCGATCAGGTGGCGTCAGTTCTTGATATCAAACCGGCAGAAAAACAACTTTTACTAGAAACAAGACAGGTTAAAGATAGACTTTCTAGAATTTCCAGCTTTTTATCCCATGAAGTAAGAATTCTGGAGATTGAAAGAAAAATCGCTAGTCAAACTCAAGAGAGATTGGATAAGTCGATGAAAGAAGCTGTTCTTCGTGAAAGACTTAAAACTATAGAGAAGGAATTGGGAGAAGAAGGCGAATCAAAAGAAACAAAAGTATTATTGGAAAAGATCCGTAAAGCGAAAATGCCTAAGGATGTTGAAGAAAAAGCAAAAAAAGAATTAAAGAGACTATCCCAGATGTCAAGTTATAATCCGGAAGCATCTTATATCAGGACATATCTTGATTGGTTGATAGATTTACCATGGTCTTTAGAATCCAGTAATGATGTAGATATGAAAAAAGCCTCAGGTATATTGGACAAGGATCATTATGCCTTAAAAAAAGTGAAAGAAAGAATTCTGGAATATTTAGCAGTATTACATTTAAAAAAGAACAAACAAAAACTGTCCGGTGAGGAAAAAAAGTCCGATGAAGCTAAAGAAAAAGCAAAAAAAGCAGTAATCCCTACGATACTATGTTTCGTAGGTCCTCCTGGAGTAGGAAAGACTTCTATTGGTAGGTCAATTGCCAGAGCCTTAGGTAGAAAATTTGTCAAGGTTTCTTTAGGAGGGATTCGTGATGAAGCGGAAGTTAGAGGTCATCGAAGAACTTATGTTGGTGCTATGCCAGGTAGAATAATTCAAGGTATTAAGCAGGCTGGTACCAAAAATCCAGTGTTCATGCTCGATGAGATAGATAAAGTAGGTACGGATTTTCGCGGAGATCCTTCAGCTGCACTTCTGGAAGCGTTGGATCCTGAACAGAACTTCGCATTTTCCGATCACTATTTAGAAGCTTCGTTTGATTTGTCGGATGTTATGTTTATTACTACATGTAATGTGTTAGATACCATCCCTCCGGCGTTGAAAGATAGATTGGAGATTATACATTTTCCAGGATATACTCAGGATGAAAAATATCATATTGCTCGAAATTATTTGGTTGGTAAACAAGTTGAAGCGCATGGTTTATCTAGTAGACAGATTCAAATTACAGATAAATCCATTCATGAAATAATTCAAAAATATACCAGAGAAGCAGGCGTCAGAAATCTGGAAAGGGAAATTGCCACGGTATGTCGTAAGGTTGCAAAAGATATCATTAGTAATCAGAATCGAAAGCATACAGTAACCAAAACTACATTGCATAAATATCTTGGTCCAGCGAAATTTACGGCATATTTGGCAGAGAAAAAAGATGAAATCGGTATGTCGACAGGTCTTGCCTGGACTGAAGCTGGCGGGGATATTCTTTTTATCGAAGTGGCATTAATGAAAGGCAAAGGTAATTTACTACTTACCGGTCATTTAGGAGAAGTGATGCAGGAATCATGCAAAGCATCATTATCTTATATCAGGTCAAAATATTCTGATCTGGGTATTCCTGATAAATTTTATCAGACTTTAGATATTCATGTGCATGTACCTGAAGGAGCAGTACCCAAAGATGGTCCATCAGCAGGTATTGCGATTACGACAGCTTTAATATCTGCTTTAACTAAAATACCGGTTAAGAAAGATGTTGCTATGACTGGTGAAGTGACTTTAAGGGGAAGGGTATTGGAAATCGGTGGAGTAAAAGAAAAGGTTATAGCTGCACATAGAGCGGGTATTAAAACCGTAATTATGCCAAAAAACAACAAAAAAGACCTTGAAGATATTCCAGGATATGTCTTGAAGGATTTGAAATTTGTTTTTGTAGAACAGTTAGATGAAGTGTTGGATATTGCATTAACCAGGAAAAACATCAGAAACACTAATCAATACGAAGAAGAAAAAGCAGTTAAACCGCCAAAAGTTATGCTTGCCAGTGTATTACGATCCTGATTTTGTCATGTAGTCAAATACCAGTTTTGATATTTCACCGATAGTTTTTTTTGTCAGCTGTTCATCTGAAATATCAGTTGTAAATACCGTGAGTATATAGGGATTTTCAGAATCAATAATTGCAGCATCATGTATTTTTCCGATATCATCTCCTGTCTTATGATAGATATTGATTTCTTCGGGTAAATATAATGGAATTCTGTCTTCAAAATCGCTATCGTCCATAAAACCGATCATTTCAGCATTCAATGCTTTGTTTGAAATTTCTCCACGATATATTTTGATCAATAAATTAGAAATGTCTTTTGCAGACGTGGTATTTTTTATCATATCTGTCTGAATCATATTCCATTCGTTTGTATATGTTTGGATTTTATTAAGTCCGACTACCAATGAACCTAAGATATAAGCTGCAGTATTGTCTGATTTTTCCATCATTAGTCTTGCTAATGTTTTTACCGAATACGGAGTGTTTGGAGGATCGTATCGGATGGAACCTGTTCCGTAATCCTGAATATCTTCTTTTTGCGGTACAATAATTTTATCCAAGATTGTCGGCTTTTCCTGAGCTATATGGTATAGCACAGCCAATATTGGAATTTTATTCACAGATGCAGCCTTTACTATCATTTCTTCATTAATACCAAAGCCGGTATTAGATTTTAGATCATAGATATATATTGAGAATGTCCCCTGTACTTTATTAGTTATTTTTTGAATATTTTCCATCAGATCTTTTCTTGAAGCAATATCAATGGTTTTTGGGCTGGAGTTTTCTGTCGGATTTATTTCTTGGGTATGAGAAGTGACTGTTGGAGTTAAGTTTAGGTTTGCTGATATTGTATTTGTATTATTTTTAATCCTAGTAAGTAATACTGCCACAAAACTCAAAACCATCAAAAATACAATAAAAAAAGGTTTATTATTGTGTTTTTTTGAACGGTGATGTAATGATTTGATTCTAGTTGATCTGTTTGAGTAATCTATAACCAATTTCTCCATGTAGGTATTTTATCAGAAATGATGTAACTCTTCATAGTAAAAACTTCAGGTTTTTAATAACTTATTTATTTTTTTATCCTAATAACAAAAATAGTATCTTTTAAATAGTTGATTAATGTGTTATTAATTATTTAAGCCCTAAAAAATCGGGTCTAGATATTGTTTTTATGCCTCAAGAATTTGAAAATAAAAAAATCAACCAACCATTAGGTGTATATTCGGAAGGAAGTGATGTTTATCTTTTTTATATTTGTAGAGACGAAGAGAGAAGTATGATTAAGATAGACAGAAGCAGTGACGGTATTAATTTCAACTTTTTCCATAAAAACGTTAGGATTTCCGATGATCATAGAAGACCTATCAATATAGATGATACATATTCCTATAAATTGTCAAAAATTAAAGATAAATATGTACTGACTTTTCAAAAACTTGTCAATGCAAAGCCATATTTATATGTAGCTTATGGTAAAGATCTTACTCATTTTAAAAAAGTCAGAAGAATTGTAAACATAAAAGAGTTATCGATGGTGGTTCCCCAATATTTGTACCGTGATAAGTATGTATTATATTTCGGAAATGAACAAATTTATACAGCTTTTGGTAAAGATCTGTTTAATTGGCAGACCAGTCAGGCTTCAGTAATTAAAGGCGACAAAAATTTTTTTGGGGATTCAAAAATTAAACTCGCCGGAGTGATTCATACTGATGAAGGTTTACTAGTAGCCTATTATCAGTATCACTTAGCCAACGGAACCAGACATTATGCTTTAAAAACTGCACTTTTTGATAAGGAAGATCCAAATAAATTACTTTTTAAAACAACAGAGCCTATTTGGGAATTTAATAATGAATGGTTAAAAACCAACGCTTATCCTATAGGAGTAGTATCGTATAAAGATAAATTGATTTCTTACTGGATTAGAGATGATGGGATACAGGCTGTATCACATCCTTATTTCCGTCAGGAAATCAGTAAAAAACGTAAGCATTTTGCTTTGGCATTGAAGAAATTCCGTAAGAATCCGATTATAAAGCCTATTGCTGACAGATTTTGGGAATCAAAAGCAACTTTCAATCCTGCGGCAATTTTTGCAGAAGGAAAGGTGCATATCGTATATCGTGCCATAGGCGATCATGATGTCTCAGTTTTAGGATATGCGGAAAGTGCAGACGGTTTACATATAGACAAGAGACATCCGGAACCTATTTATATTCCAAAGGAAGAATATGAACTGAGTGGACAATTTCATGCGACTTTGGATAGATTTGCTTCTGGTGGTGGAGGATATGGAGGTTGTGAAGACCCAAGACTAATCAAAATAGATGATAAAATTTATATGACTTATGTTGCGTATAACGGATGGCAACCTCCAAGAGTGGCATTGACAAAGATTGATGCTAAAGATTTTTTTGATAAAAAATGGGATTGGTCAAAAAGCATGCTGATATCACCACCTGGAGTTGTTGATAAAAATGCTGTCATTTTCCCCGAAAAAATAAATGGTAAATATGTAATTATGCATCGGATTTTCCCCAATATTTTAGTGGATTTTTTGGATGATTTGGATTTTGAAAGTACAAAATATTTACAAGGCAAATACAAAATAAATCCGCGTTCCAACATGTGGGATTCCAGAAAAATAGGTGCCGGACCACCTCCAATAAAAACCAAAGATGGTTGGCTTCTCATATATCATGCGGTTGGGAATCATGATAGCGCAAGGTATAAGATGGGAGCGATGCTTTTGGATTTAAAAGACCCATTGAAAGTTTTGGCCAGAACTAATCATCCGATTCTTGAACCTATCGAAAATTATGAAAATGAAGGATTTAAATTTGGTGTAGCGTATCCGTGTGGAGCTGTTGATAAGGATGGTCAATTACTTGTTTATTACGGTGGTGCAGATACGGTTACGTGTGTAGCCCAGGCTGATATGGAAAAATTCGTCCATAACTTAAAATTGCATAATGACGCAGAACTGATGCCTGTAAATCTAGGAAATTAATTTTATGCTTACTGCCCGAAGATATCCAGGAAATCCGATAATTAAACCAGGAGAAAGAAGTTGGGAGAAATTGGCTGCTTTTAACGGTTCGATTATCGAAAACGATGGAAAGTATTTTTTGGTTTATCGGGCAATGTCCGATAAAAAACAAATCGGTACCTACAATCTTAATTTATCAGTAATTGGAGCAGCGAAAAGTGATAATCGGATAGATTTTTATGATAAACATCTTTTGATATTTCCCGAAAAAGATTGGGAAAAATACGGCTGTGAGGATCCCCGGATTAATTTCATAGAAGGTAAATACTACATATTTTATACCGCTTTGTCGGAATTTCCACCCAATGCTAACGGAATTAAAATTGCAGTAGCTGTAACCAAAGATATGAATGATATTATCGAAAAACACCAGGTAACCACTTTTAACTCAAAAGCGATGGCGATGTTTCCTAGAAAAATCAACGGTAAATATCTGGCTGTTTTAACGGTTCATACCGACTTACCTCCGGCAAAAATTGCTTTGGCTTCATTTGATAATCTCAGCGATTTATGGGACAAAAATTATTGGGATAATTGGTATAAAAAACTCAATAACCAAATAATACCCTTATTAAGATCTAAAAATGACCATATCGAGGTTGGCGCACAACCCGTAGAAACCGAAGAAGGTTGGTTATTGGTATATTGTTATATCAGAAATTACAAAGCCAGTCATAAAACATTCGGTATAGAGGCGGTATTGCTAGATAAAAACAACCCGCAAAAAATTGTCGGTAGAACAGCCAAACCTCTTTTAAAACCGGAATATGACTATGAATTGAACGGACAGGTATCCAATGTCATATTTCCGACCGGTGTTTTAATTCACAATAACAGTCTTGGGATTTATTATGGAGCAGCTGATACAACTGTTTGTCTTGCTACTGTAGAATTGGATGAGTTGCTTTCTGAGATGGTGGCTGAAAGAAAATACAGGCTTAAAAAAGCATTCGATAAAAGACTTTTTATCAGACATCCGGAAAATCCGATTATAGAACCTATTCCCGAACATTCATGGGAGTCAAAATTTACATTAAATCCGGCTGCATTTTATGATAACGGTAAAGTGCATATAATTTATCGTGCACAAGGAGAAGATTATGTTTCAACCATGGGTTATGCTACAAGTAAAGACGGATTTCATATAGACGAAAGGTTGTCTGAGCCTATTTATGTTCCAAGGGAACCGTTTGAAATAAGTAGCAGTGGAGGATTTTCAGGCTGCGAAGATCCCCGGTTTACCAGAATAGGTGATAGGTATTATGTTTGTTATACGGCGTATGATGCAAAAAACCCGACTAGGGTAGGATTTTCATCGATTTTGGTATCCGATTTTATGAAGAGAGTATGGAAATGGGATAAGCCTAAATTAATTTCTCCTCCGGGAATGAATGACAAGGACGCTTGTGTATTTCCGGAAAAAGTCAACGGCAAATATGTTTTTCTTCATAGGTTATATGCGTCTATCTGGATTGATTATGTAGATGATTTGACTTTTTCTGACGGTCAATTTTTAAGAGGAGATATATTGTTTGGACCAAGAGTCAATAAATGGGACAGTGAAAAGATTGGTATCGGTCCACCTCCAATTAAGACTACTGAAGGTTGGTTGCTTTTTTATCATGCGATGTCGATTACATCAAAAAAATACAGAATGGGGGCTGTACTTTTGGATCTTGATAATCCTTCTCATGTATTGAAAAGAACGCCATATGCTGTGTTAGAACCGTTTGTTGAATACGAACACGCCGGACTTCGTCCGGGCACGGTATTTGCAGATGGGGTAGTTATTATGGATGATACAATATTTTTATATTATGGAGCCGCAGATCAAGTTGTTTGTGTAGCGTATGCAAAGTTCCATGATATTATGGACGGCATCAAGAATTCCTGACAAGACTTGTTATTTCTTTTGTTTTTTTATTAATTTTGCAATATAGATAATTTCTCTTACTTCACCATCTTCACCTTCAATTTCATTCACTCCAGAAAGTCGGGCGTATTCTGCAAGGTATTCGGATAATGCACTTTCCAGTTCTTTAAGGTCAGTTTTCATATCTTTAATTTTTGAATTCAAATCAGCAACACTTGAATTTTTTAGTATTTCCGCTTTGGTTTGAAGTTTTAATTTATTGGCTTCCTTAACTTTTTGATCATGTAGTTTGTAGGTTTGGTTGTTTAAAAAAACATCATCCAGCATTTCTTTCTTTTTTTTCACCTCAATTTTCAGCCGGTCGATATTTGATATATGGTTTTTTATAAGTGATTGCAGGTTTATAATCACACTAGCATTATCCATGCTATTATCATTCTGAAGTTCAATATTTATATTGCTTTGTGTAGCATCATTATCCATAGATAGAAAATTTTCTAATAGAAATCAATTATATGATAATCAAAATCAATTTAAAAGATGATTATTTCATCCTTTACTAGAAAAAATTATGGCATTAAAATGAAAATAATGCATAAATTTAATAAATTTAGGATACCGTTAACTTTTTTTGTTTTTTACCTCCTGATTTATCTGATATTGGTTAATCTTTTTTCATATCCTATATATTATCCGCAAAAGAATAATCTTATCCGATTAGACAATCCTCAGCTTAAAAGATTTTATTACTCGGAATTAAAAGGAGAATCTCAGAAATACATTATTACAACGGATAAATCTTTTGATTTGTCACTTGAGCTTTTTACACCTGAGAAAATCAACCGTTATGGCAGGTTTTATATGGAAATTAAAAAGAAATTAACTGATGCAGATTATTTAATATATTCAGAAAGACAGAGCATTGAAAACAACCGTAAATTTTTGGATAAATTGACAAATAGTTATTTTTTGCCCAATTCCGTTATAAATATGAAATTACCCCAAGGCCGTTATGAAATTGAGCTCTATAGTCAGGGTAATCAAGGGAAGTATCTATTAGTTATCGGATCAAAACATATGTTTCAAATAGAAAATCTCAAAGTTTTGTATCTATTACCCAAAATAAAATTGGATTATTTATATGAAAATCCATTGGACTTATTTAAAACTTCAAACGGTATTGTTATTATAATTTCAATAATACTTTTCATGGTATCTATTTGGCAGTCAATTTACGGATTAATTTTCAATTATAGTAATAGGTATTTGAAAATTTATTTACGAAATAATATTGGTAGAAGTGACAGATTGATAAGATTTGCAATTGGAGTAATCTTTTTTATCATTGGATTTCAATTTTGGAACATATTTTTACTTGCAATTTCCGGATTCATTTTGTTTGAATCATTATGGGGATGGTGTGCTTTTTATGCGATTATTGGTAAAAACACCTGTAAAATTAAAAGAAAGACAAAACCGGTTAGAAAGTAATAATATTTAAATCGAATCAAATATTTTTCCTAAGTACAAATATGATAAACTTATCCATATAGGTAGATAAAAAGAAAATATATGGATAAAATCTCTTCTATATCAGCAAATTTTATAGATCAATTTACTAGGATATTAGGAACTTTTCTTCCCAAAGAATTTATCCTTTTTTTACAAAAATATTGGATTTTTATTTTATTCTCTTTAATGATTTTATTTGTGACTACAAAGTTGATTAGAGAATTTATAAGATTTAAACAAATGCCTGATCAGCTTGATAATCTAAAAAGAGAAGACTATCTAAAATTATTGATAACTGTATTTCAAAAATTAGGTTATCTTGTCCAGCCTGTTGGATTATTAAACAGTTTTTATGGTGCTGATCTGATAGTGGAAAAACAAGGTAAAAAGACTGCTGTTAGGTTATTAAGTAAGATATCTATCGTAGAGGTTAGTGAGATCGACTCTGCAATTAAAGCAAAAGAATTTTATAAATGTAGTGAAGGTATGGTGATCTCAAGCGGTAAATTTTCAGATGAAGCTATTGAACAGGCAAAGAAAAAAGGTATTATGCTTTGGGATAAAAAAACTTTATATAAAAATTTGAATGCTTTATAGTAATTAGAAAAAAGTTTGTTGATCAAACTCCGTATTTTTTGATTTTTTTATCAAATTTTCATTGTCATTTTCCAATTTATTTACCATTTTTGATACTGGATATGTCGTCATTAAATCGGTATTGAAGGGTTTGATAAGACGCAAAAGTTCATCTGTTCCTATAGATTGGTTAAGCCAGATATTTTCTTCACTTTTTTCGAGTATTGCCGGCATGCGATTGTGGATTTTTTCAACTAATTTGTTTGGTTGTGTTGTGATAATTAAGAAATATTTATGGTCGTCTTCTTTATCATCTAGATTTTGTTCATATAGTCCTGCAAAGGCAAATATCGAATTGTTTTTCATTTTGAAAAAATAAGGTGTTTTTATCCCAGCCTGGTTTTTCCATTCATAAAAGCCGTTAGCCGGAATGAGACAACGGTTGGATTTTAATAAATTTTTAAATATTTGTTTGGTGTTCAATGATTCTGCTCTTGCGTTTATAATTCTATTTCTAATTTCATGATTATCCCAATTGACTGTCAACCCCCATTTCATTAAAGATACATGATTAGGACTGTTTTTGGTGATTACCGGTAGATTTTGCCCTGGAGCAGCGTTATATTTGACAGGTAATATCTCGAGTTTGTTTTTAACTTCAAATCTTTGATAAATTTCATCACCTGCACTAAACGCATATCTTCCGCACATGATGCAATTATAACATTAAAACGCTTGACAAGTAAACGAACGTTTACTATCATATGTTTATGGAAAGTTTAGAAGCTTTGAAGCGATTACGAAAATTTTTCCGTAAAAACAAAAGGTTACCATCATATAGCGAGATGAATGTTATTTTTGGTTTTTCTTCCAAAAAAGCCAGTTTCAGTTTAGTCGAGAAGCTGGTTAAAGAAGGCTTTTTAGCAAAAGATTACAACGGAAAGCTTTCTCCTAAAAAGTTTTTTCCTGCGTTGCCGGTTTTAGGTTTGATTCCTGCCGGTAGTCCGATTGCGGCGCAAGAGCAGCTTCTAGAAACAATGTCGTTTGATGACTATCTGGTAGCAAATCCGGAAAAATCTTATGTTTTGAGGGTATCAGGCGATTCCATGCAGGAAGCAGGTATCAACGAAGGAGATTTGGTAGTGGTAGAAAAAGATAAAACACCTTTGGAAAATGATATAGTGGTAGCCTGTGTAGATGATAATTTTACCTTAAAAACTTTTAAGAAAAAGAAAGATAAGGCTTATTTGAAACCGGCTAACAAGAAATATCCTGTTATTTACCCCCAAAATAGTCTGGTGATTTTTGGTACTGTCGTTTCTGTCATCCGTAAATATCATTAAATTATATTTATGCAGGAAATTATTAATGAAAAGGTCAGTATTGTGGCTGTCTTTGATTATGCCAAAAAGCTATTCATGCCCAAAAAGCTTAAATGGCAGGGAAAGGTTTATGATATTGAGAAAGTCGGTTATCATCACCGTATCAGGGAAGGACGCAAGCTTATCCATATTTTTTCGGTTGCCAACAAGTCAACCGCTTTTCGTTTGAGATTTGATACGGAAAGCCTATATTGGACTTTGGAGGAAATTTCCGATGGATTTGCTTCTTAACCGTAATGATCCGGCAGTGATGCATATAGATCTTAATTCCTGTTTTGCTACAGCCGAACAGCAGGCTAATCCTTTGCTTCGTGGTAAACCTATAGCTGTGTCTGCTTATACTACTTCCAATGGTTGTGTGATTTCCCCTTCAATTGAAGCTAAAAGACTGGGAATTAAAGTAGGTATGCAGGTCAGGCAAGCCAAGCTTATCTGTAGGGATATTATTATCAGGTCTCCAGATCCGCCCAAATACCGTGATATCCATACTAAATTCGCTAAACTTTTCAGGGAATATTCTCCAGATGTTTATCCTAAATCCATAGATGAAGCGGTGATAGATTTTTCTAAACTTTCCTTAAGTAAGAAAAAGCTTATTGAAGTAGGACGGGAGATTAAATTACGGATGAAAAAGGAAATCGGGGAATGGATTAGTGCTAGTATCGGTATTGCTGTTAACAGATTTTTGGCAAAACTTGCTGCTTCTTTTTATAAACCTGACGGTTTACTGATGATTACCCATTGCAACTTAAACCATATTTACAGTAAATGCCGTTTAGTTGATCTTTGCGGTATCAATACCAGGTTTGAAGCCAGGCTTAATACTTACGGTATTTTCACTCCGCTTGATTTTTTGCACGCTTCAAGCGATTTATTGAAGTGTCAGGTATTTAGAAGTATAGTCGGTTACCATTGGTATCTGCGTTTGAGAGGGTGGGAGATGGATGATGTTGAGTTTACGCGCAAAAGTTACGGTCAGTCGTATGCCTTAGAAAGACCAACGTCTGATAGAGATAAACTCATCAGGATGCTTTTGAAATTATGTGAAAAAATGGGTAGAAGACTGAGAAGGAACAATTTCCATGCTTACGGAATTCATGTATCTTGTCTTTATAAAGACGGTACTCATTGGCATCATGGTAGGACTTTTCAGATTCCTCTTTATGCTACCCAGGATTTATATCTGAAAGCAGTTTGGATTTTCAATCAACAACCCAGTGTCAAAATTATTACGCATCTGTCAGTCAGTTGTTTTCGTCTGGAAAATTTCAAACCGGAACAGATGGAAATATTCGAATCGGTTTATACTTTGAGAAAAAAAATAGCTCAGGCGCAAGATGATATAAACGATAGGTATGGTGAATACACGATGACACCTGCCAGGATGATGGGGATGAAAGATGTGATTATAGATAGGGTAGCTTTTGGAGGGGTGAAAGAGATAGAGGATTTATACGGATATTGACTATCTAGTAAGTTCGATAAATGTATACGATAAGCCTTCGGATCGGTTTTTTTGTTCTGATATTATTTTGGTGAATTGGCTGTATTCAGGAAAAAATGTATCCGCTTGGAAATCACCATCCACTAAAGTCAGATATAATTTGGTAGCAAATTTGATACTTTGGGCATAGATTTGTGCACCTCCAATAATGAAAATTTCCTGGTTATCGATTTCTTTTGCTTTTTCCAAGGCTTCTTCGATACTCGTACAGACGGTACAGTCTGGAGCATTAAATTGATGATTTGAGGTAATAATTATATTTGTTCTTTTGGGTAGAGGTTTTACAGGTAATGATTCATAGGTTTTCCTACCCATGATTACCGGATGATTTTGGGTTAATTTTTTAAATCTAGCTAAGTCCTGGGGAATATACCAAAGTAATTTGTTGTTTTTGCCTATTCCACCTTTACTATCTATAGCCGCGATAATACTTATATTTGGAGTTATATCCATTTTATATTAAAACCCTCCGACAACAGTGATTTCACCTTTTATCGGAGGATGGGGATTGTAGTTTTCAAGCGTGATATCTTCGAATTTGAAATCATCAATTTTTTTAATTTTCGGATTTAATTTGATTTTAGGAAGAGGATTTGGTTTACGTTTCAACTGTGCTTTGACCTGATCGAAATGGTTTTCATATATATGAATATCGCCAAATGTATGGACGAATTCCCCGGGTTTATAACCAGTAACTTGAGCAATCATCAGAGTTAACAGGGCATAACTTGCGATGTTAAAGGGAACACCCAAGAAAGAATCAGCACTTCTTTGGTATAAAAGTAGGGATAGTTTATCTCCAGTGATGTTTATATGGTACATAGTGTGACATGGTGCGATAATCATTGAAGCCTTTCTTTCCGGTGCCATTTCATAAATACAACCAGCATTCCAGGCAGATATTACATAATGTTTTTTTTGCGGGAATTTTTTAATCTTTTCTATCGCCCAACCAAGCTGGTCGATCTCTCTACCGTCTCCGGTTGGCCATCTGCGCCATTGGACTCCGTAAACAGGTCCCAGTTCTCCCCATTTTTTGGCATACTTTTCATCATTTTTGATTTTTTCTATAAATTCCGACATTTCCATTTTTGGTACTTTTCCTTTTTTCATCTCCTCCTGGTATGTTTTATATGCCCAGTCGTCCCAGATATGGACATTGTTATCGACAAGGTATTTTATATTGGAACTTCCGGACAAAAACCAGATTAACTCATGGAATATTCCCCTGACAAAGACTTTTTTGGTAGTAAGCAGAGGATATCCTTGTGAAAGATCAAAGCGGACTTGTCGTCCAAAGACGCTTTTAAGCTTTACCCCGGTAGAATGGCTGACTTTCCATGAACCGTTTTCGAGAATATCTTCTAAAAGATTAAGGTATTGGTATTCTGGATGGTTTTTCAATTTTTTCATAATTTACATATATATTTATATTATTTTTGCTGTAAATAATCTAGGGGTTAGAAATATATAAAAGTATTGCATTTATTGGTCTGGTAGCTTGATTTATCGGTAAAAAAAGATAAAATATGTCTTTGGTAATTTTTATCATATGGATAATCTTGATATTTTCTCAAAGATAATTCTATCTGTAGTTTTAGGGGCAGTTATCGGGTTGGAAAGGGAAGTTAATGAAAAACGGAATCTTAAAGCTAAAAACACGGCAGTTTTAGGATTGAGAACGTTTTCTATTACAGCGCTTCTGGGAGCAATTAGCGGTTTCATTTTCAATTACAGTCAGGTGATATCGGTTGTTATCATTGCCGCATCCTTATTACTGATTTTGGTTTATTATTTGTTTGATACATATACTAGTAAGGATATCGGTATCACTACCGAAATTGCATTATTTATTACTTTTGTCATCGGTTTGATGATAGCTTTGTCGGTTTTGCCTGTTCAGGTAATCATCGCAATTACGGTAATCCTGATAGTGTTATTGTCACGTAAAGAAAAAATCAAGGATTTTACCGAAGTAATAAAAAAAACGAACTCAATGCTTTTACAGCCTATGCAGTATTGGCTCTTGTGATACTTCCGTTTTTACCTAATTATACTTATTCTATTGGAGATAATAAGGTGATTGAAGGGTTAATAAATAATTTTCCCAAAGTTTGGCAGGAAATTATTGAATTACCGCTTGTGAACCCATTTAAATTATGGACATATGTTGTCTTGATAACCGGAGTTGAAGTTTTGGGATATTTTCTTACAAAAATCATCGGAGGTAAAAAAGGATGGTTATTGACAAGTATCGCCGGCGGATTTGCTTCTTCTACAGCAACAATAAAATCACTCTCCCAAAAAAGTAAAAAGAGCAAAAACACCAATGTTCTCTTGTCTTCTGCTATACTTGCAAATCTTGTTAGTTTTATCCAGGTTTCAATATTGATAGGCCCTGTAAATTTTTTGTTTTTATCCAAATTATTACCCGTTTTTTTAATTATTATGTTTTTGTCTTTGTTTTTCGTATTTTATTATGTAAAAAATACGGATAACCATAATGCAAAAGAAAAATTGAATAAAATGTCGGATAATTTGGAAATATTCAATCTTAACCAAGCTTTGAAGTTTGTTGGTATTTTCAGCATCATTAGCATTTTTTCAAAGATACTTTTTGTATTTTTTGGAGATAGAGGTTTTTTGTTGGCAACAGCATTGGGTTCTTTTGCCGGAATTGATGCCGTGATGATAAATACTGCCGAACTAGCCGGTTCTACCATTCCGTTACAAACAGGATTTTTAGCATTTATTTTAGCCAATACAGTAAATTTTTTAAGCAAAATCGGTTACAGTTTTCTAGACGGTTCTAAAGAATTTACAAGAAAATTAGGTAATGTATTTTTAATTCTGATAATTGCCTCTTTTTTATATTTTTATTTTTATATTTAATCGGATGAAGAAATTTCCCCACCGATGAAATTCTGCAAGTTGCCCCATTTGTTTAAACCTTCTTTAGGGATGACTACCGAAGCACCGTTGATATTTGAGACTGATAAAACATTGGAAGTAGACAAGTTGATTTTCTGAACTTCAATATTTTCAAGATTTTTTATAAGAGGTACAGTATGTTTGGCAATTTCAAAATTTAAATCAGTTGAGATATTTTTACTAATGCTTTCATAGATATTATCCAGTTGATTTAAAATATCCAATGAAAGTAATTTTTTACCAAGAGCCGCCAGAACTTCCTGTTGTCTTTTTCCTCTTGAAATATCACCCTCTGAACTTCCGTGTCTTGAACGTACATAAGCTAAAGCATCTCCTCCATGCATATTTACAAGACCTTTTTCAAAATGAAGATGCCTGTATCTGCAAGGAAATTGTTTTTCCAGATCAAATCCGGAAAATTTAGCACTTAAACTGGCAATATCTTGGGAAGTTAAACCGCAAGTATTCAACTCTTCACCTCTTATTGGATACCAGGGGTCATTTAACGTCTCACTAACTTGTACGTCTATACCTTTGAGATTTATTCCAATAATCCTTTCAAAACCCACAAAATCTACAGCAATATAGTAATCAATGGGTAATTTTGTGATATTAGAAATAATATATTTCATATCCTGTGCACCTGTTTTGATAAGGTCATTTTTACTTCCACTGGAAGCTAAAATACTATTGATTTTGGTTTCTTTACCGTTAGGTAGTTTCAACCACAAGTCTCTAGGTATAGAAATAAGAAACGATTTATTTTTGTCAAAATCAAAATACAAAACCTGTATTGCATCTGCCAAAAATCCTCCCTGATGTCCGGGTCCACCGTAACCAATAAGTAAAATTCCAAGCGAATTTATGCTTTTTCCGCCTGGAGTATTTTCTTGATTAACTGATAGGATATTTCTATTTTCAGCTTCATTTTTTTGGGGGTGTTTTAAAACCAGATTATACAATAGAAGAATTGCCGGAATAACAAAAAATCCAGCAAGAAAAACTACTAAATTAATATTCTTTTTTATAATAATTTTCAACAATAAAAATTCCATAAAATGGGGATATTCAGCTGTCTATCATATCACATAGATAACTAACAAAAAATTAATTACTTAAAATTATTATCTGTCTTTCAAACTCTTAATTCTTTTTTGAGGATATCAAAAACAAAAGGAGCGTTTTCCGGCTCGTAGAAATGACCTCTATTTTCATAAGTAATCAATTTCGCACCCAAATCATTAGCTATTTCTACACCTTGTTCATAGGGGATACTATCGTCATCCTTTGAGTGCATGACGAAAAATTTATCAGCGAATGCTTTTATTTTGTCAATATCAATTTTATAACTGAAAAAATCCGGATAGGCTTTTCCTTCGTTCCTTTTGGCGTTTTCGATTCTATTTGCAAAAGCAGCTATTAGTATGACTGATTTTACTTTTACTCTATATTTATCTAGATAAAGTAAAACAGCCCTAGAACCCAAACTATGTCCGACAAAGACTAATGGTTTATTTGTTTTCAATACTTCCTGATGAATAGTATTTAACCACTCTATTGCATGAGGGAATTCTCCACCCGGAAGATCCGGAATTACATAGTCAATATCGAGTTTTTTTAATTCCGGTGAAATATTTGGATACCAATCAGATTTTGACGAAGCAGTATAGCCATGAATAAATATTACTTTGAAGTCTTTCATTTAAAGTTATTATATCAAGTATATTTTTATTAGAATGGCAATGTTTTCTTAATCTAGAGATTCTTTTCTAGCATCAATAGTATTTCTTGATTGTTTTATAGGAATTTAAGTTATTTCTACCATGTGCAATTGAAACGATAGAGTAGATTAAGAGTAAATAAAAAATAATTTATGAAATAAAAAAATATAGTTTAGAATGAAATAATTTCGGATTTAGTCAGTATATAATACATTAATGAAAAATTACTATAAATACTTACGTTGTCTTCATTGTAAAGGACTTTTCCAAAAAAAAGAAATTATAGAATACTATGATAAAAAGTCAAAATATTATTAAATCAGCAATATTTTCATGTAATTGCGAATCTTACCCAATAATAAACGGAATTTTATTATTTCAAAATTCTAAAATAAAAAAAATAGCATTAATTTATTTAAGAATAAAATTACATCTAAAATTACGAACTTATCAAAATAGTAACAAATTTGTCATTCTGACATTTTTAATAAATATTTTTGGTTTATTGAGATTATTTAGGTATATCTTGAAAAGAATAGTTTATAAAATTGGTTACCAAAAAATGTTAAAAATTATAACATTTAATTCAAATCTCAATAATAGATGGTATTTTATTAACAGGGAAAAGTTGCCATCATATTTTTTTTACCAATTATTCTCTACAATTTTAAAAAATAATACTTTACCGATTGTTGATATTTGTTGCGGAACCGGTCAAATCTTACAGTATCTTTCAAATAAATACCCTTCTACATTATTGTTTGGTATTGATAAATCAATTATATATTTATTATTAGCTAGAATATTTATTGTAAAATCAAATATTCTATTAATACATTCCAATCTAGATGATGGTTTACCATTTATCGATAATTGTGTTAGTTTTTTATCGATGGTGGATTGTATGAATTTAATAAATAGAAGAGATTCCATCGTTTTAGAAATCTATAGAGTTATTAATTTATGTGGAAAACTGTTAATTATTAATATTCCAAATCAAGTTCCGTCGAAAAAAATTATAAAGATCAAACCAGAATTAATGAAAAATATTATTAAAAAAACTGGATTTAAATATGTATATATTTATAATAATATGACAATTTTACAAATAATTATTGAAAATAAGTCCTTGAATACTACTTATACAGAATCAAAAAAAATAATTGATAATAGCATAGCATATACAATTCTAGCTTCGAAAACATCATATAAATCGTCGTTGTCTATGTTAAAAGATGATCAAAGGATCTTTCTAAGTAGTAAGATGATTTTATCTTTTTAAAATTTAAATTATTTATAAGATAATATACAACTGTAAAATATACACCTACTGATGTATTTTCCCCAACAGTAATTATCAAGAGTGAGATTCGCTTTGAACACTTAAGTTTATCAATTTCTGGATGGCGTAGCGATATCGGGCTATCATCATCAAGGAATATAAGAAAGCTTGGTGTTAAGCCAAGCTTTTTTTCTATGTACAGTTACTGTACTAAGTTTGAAATTATACTTAATGAAATATTGATTTTGAAGATAGAAAGACAGAAAATGTAAATATATAGTTCCAGAGATATATGATTCCTGCAAAAACAAAAGAAAAGAGACTAATTTTATCAGGTTTTACACTAGTTGAAATATTAATCGTTATCGGAATAATTGTAGTACTTCTAACTATAACCTTAATTGCAATAAATCCTTTAGAAAACTTCAATAAAGTCAGCGATATCAAAGCAATGACTATAGCTACAGATTTTGCCAAAGGCTTCTAATTATCATTATACAGAAACAAAACAATTTCCTTGGAATAACAATCAATTATGTATGGAAGAATTGAATACTGGAGGGACCTTAGCAGATATGCCTCATTGCATAGATGAATTAATACAAAATAACGCTTTAACTAAAACCTATAATTCAATGAGTGAATTACGCGATATCTATGTCAACAAATGCGGTGATTCAGCAGTTTTATGTTTCAATCCAAAATCAAAAAATATGAATGTAACATCTGCAAAATATTCAAAGTTTGGCGCGCAAAATCCTTCATGTCCACCTATATCAGAAAATTCACCTGATTGTTATGTCTGTATTCCAATATCAAATGATATAGCCTGCAGTAGCTTTCCTACGCCCACTACGATATTATTAACAGATACCCCAATTCCTTTATTGACTATTACTCCGATTCCATCAGATGTTATTGTGTCTGCTTCCATAACACCAACGATAAATAATTGCTCTACTAATCCTTATCCATTGCCGACTATCACAAATTGTATCAACAATCCGATTGCTCCGCCAACAGTTTTTATTAACACATCAGATTGTATTGTGAACGTTGATAATCCATTTACAATTACTGTCAACGGATATTCATGCGTTGGACTTGCGTCTGTATGGTGGTATGGAGCAGGTGGGCCTGATGCGTTGGCTACTGTAAATATTTCATATCCTTTAACACCTACTGCCAATCAAATGTTTACTACCCCTTACTCAAATCCTACAACTCTTAAGCGTGCTTTTGGTTCACCTTATTTTACTGCTACACAAGCAGTACATAATTATTCATTTACTTCAACCATAATAATACCTACACCAGGAGTTTATACTTTCAAGGCAAATTCTCGTGATGTCCTTTACCCGATTTTCTTTCAACCACATCAAGCATCTGAAGGGATGGGTATGCAATCAGTTACTATTCGGGTAGAAGATAATTCTATTCAACCTTATCCTACAGTCTATTGTTTTGATAATGATGGTGGACTTAACTATTATCAGAAAAGTTCAAGAATTGGTACAGGAATTGGATGTAGTCAGACTCTTGAGTATGATGAATGTCAAGATTCTTCTTTTTTGAAAGAACGTTACTGCGGTACTCCTTCAAACGGACTTCATCTCGATGGATGTTATTATGCTCTTCAGTATTGCCAATATGGATGCGTCGAAGGAGCTTGCGCAACTGGTCCATCACCGACGCCAAATCTCCCAAAACCTGATTTTGTTGTAGAGAAAATAGATATTCTCAATCGAACCGGCGGTGGCTACGATATCTACGCTACAGTCAAAAACATCTCCAATACCGCCTCAACAGAAACGACTCAAGCAGATGCCTTTATAAATGGCATTTTTTACTTATCAAATATCATATACAAATTAAATCCAGGTCAATCATGGTATACATACGTAGGAAGTATAGGGGAAAAGGTTTGTACAGCAAATATCACAGTTGATCCTTACAATTCCACACTTGAAGAAAACGAACTAAACAATAGCAAAATCGAAAGTTATGGTTGTCCAGAGCCCACTATGATACCGTCCCTTGATGTTCCTTCATGTCAAGTTGGAGAAACAATGGTTACAATATCACCTTGTCAAACCTCTGGACCAAATTACTATGGAATATCATCGCGAAACTACGATCTTATCTCCTTTGCCAGTAATACTGCTTTATATGTAAAAAGCGCTTATTTTCAAGGCAGAGCTAAACAATTATGGGGATGGTTTAATATCGGTGGAAATACTGTCGGTTGTGGATCATCATATCTATTTAATGGATATTTAGCCAGACCTACAAGTTCCGATTTTAAATATATCAATATTCGTGATCAATTCCGGATGTATGAATTTCAAAATATGCAAATAAACAATATTTCAGAAACCGAATTCGGTCCGGATGATAAGATATATGTCTGTTTAGGAAATTAAAATCAAGTATAATCCAAATTATCACTTCATATTTATTTCTTATTGGATAATATTCGAAACCATAGCTAAAATTACTCTATTACATGTCATTACGCAGAATGTTTAGAAATAAATTCTTTATCCATAAATACCCCGTTTCACAAGTAGTATTAAGATCATATCTTCGTTTGTAAGTACCCCTAGTCGAATTTAGCCAAGGCTACTCACTAGCAGTAAAACTTTCTCTCGACAAGCTCGGAATAGTTAACTGCTGGATTGCACATTCGTTTCGCTCAGTACTAACTCGCAGTATTATTCACTGTTGTTCATAAACTACGAGTTGAGCGAACCAGTATCCGGTTTACATCCGTAGATAAAGCATAAAAAAATCCGGAACAAGTCCGAATCTTTTTTATGCTGTACCCCCAGCCGGATTCGAACCGGCGATCTACACGTTGAGAACGTGTCGTCCTAGGCCGCTAGACGATGGGGGCATTTTGCTATCTTGCAGCCTTATTATATAGGTAAGCAATAATTATTGACAAGGTATGTATAATAGAGTATATTTTAAAAACTAGATAGATAGCTTCAAATAACCCCCTTCCCAATTGACAAGATGGGGTAATGTTATTGAAAAATTATTATGGAAGAAAATAAAATAGTATTGACCAAAGAAGGCTTGGAAGAGCTGAAAAAGGAATTTGACAATCTGGTAAATGTAAAAAGGCCAGAAGTAGTTAACCGTCTTGCCGAAGCAAGAACATTAGGTGATTTAGCAGAAAACAGTGAATATAGCGCCGCAAAGCAGGATCTGGCTTTTGTTGACGGAAGAATTTCCGAGTTGGAACAAATTTTACATGAAGCCAAAGTTGTCACTACCAGATCCCGAAAAAAAATTGATGTTGGTTGTAAAGTAACTTTGCATTTAGGTAAGAAAAAAGAGACTTTTACAATAGTAGGAGAATGGGAAGCAGATCCAACCCAAAAAAAGATTTCACATTCATCTCCTTTAGGTAAAGCCTTGATAGGTAAAAAAGAGGGAGAACATGTAGAGGTCGAAGCTCCGGTTGGAAAAATTCTTTATAAGATAATTAAAATACATTAAAAAATAAAAAATTAAATTTCTAACCGGCCGAAGAGCCGGTTTTTTTATGTTAAAATAGCAATATGTTTTGGGCAGATAGACTAGCAATAGACATTATAAAAACAAAAAAATATTCTCCTTATTGGGTAGATGATATGAAAACTCCCTCTGGAAGGATTCATGTCGGTTCTCTAAGGGGAGTAGTAGTTCACGATTTGATATATCGTGCCCTTTGTGATCAGGGGGTGAAAGGTAAGTTTACTTACGTTTTTGAAGACCATGATCCTATGGATGAGGTGTCTGCTGATTTGGACAAATCGGTTTGGTCTAAATATTTAGGGCAGCCACTTTTTACAGTACCCTCCCCTGCGGGTGAGGGATTAAACTTCGCACAATATTTTGCCGAAGAATTCCGGACAGTTTTTGAGAGTATCGGTTCTCATCCGGAAATTATTTGGATAAGCCAACTTTATAAACTCGGAAAAATGAATTCTGATATTAGGATTTGTTTGGATAAAGCTGATGTTATACGCAAAATTTACGAGACTATGTACAAGAAAAAAATTACCGACAATTGGTATCCATTTCAAGCTGTCTGTCCGAAATGCGGAAAAGAGTCAACTACAAAAACGTATGCTTGGGATGGTGATAAGATCAGCTTCGTATGTCAAAAAGATGCTGTAGTTTGGACCAAAGGTTGCGGTTATGAAGGCAAGATTTCTCCTTTTAGTGATAAGAATAATTATCGTGGTAAATTACCATGGAAAGTGGAATGGGCAGTCAAATGGAAAGTGATAGGAGTCACTATCGAAGGAGCCGGTAAAGATCATATGAGCGCAGGCGGATCACATGATGTAGCCTCAATGGTATGTAAGAAAGTCATAGATTATCAGACACCATACCCGGTTTCTTATGAATTTTTTCTCATAGGAGGTAAGAAAATGTCTTCCTCCAAAGGTTTAGGTTCATCAGCTATAGAGGTATCAAAAATGATTCCTCCTTATTTACTCAGATTTTTAATGGTTCGAACTCAAATAAATCAAACCATAGATTTTGATCCTAGAGGTTGGACTATACCTGACCTTTTTGATGAGTATGACAGATGCGCCAAAGAATATAGAGATAAAAAAGATGCTGATTTATCAAGGATTTTTGAATTGTCACAAGTTGAGAAAAAGTTTCAAGTACCTATGTTTCTGCCAAGATTTCGTTCGATTTGTCAGGCTGTTCAATTTCCAAATGTTAATTTGGAAGAATATTTTAGCAAAGAAAAAGGGAGTAAACTGGATGAATTGGAAAAAGAAATTCTTCTGGAAAGGATAAAATACGCCCGTATTTGGTTGGAAAAATATGCTCCAGATGAAGCAAAATTTGTTTTTACCAAAGATATACCTCAATTGGTAAAGACCTTAAAACCTGAACAATTGAATTATTTGAATGCAATTTTAAGCTTTTTAACGAAAACCAAAAATCCGCAGGATTTACAGACAATGCTATACGAAAAAGCAAAACAGATGAAAATGAATATAAAAGACGCTTTTTCTGCAATATATATCTCTTTAATCGGTAAAAACCACGGACCCAAAGCTGCTTGGTTGCTTCAATCAGTAGGACAGGAAATGTTAATCGATAGAATTACAAAAGTTATCAATATGAAACCGGAAATGCCGGATAATAGTCTTGGATACCAAACTTTTACCAGGTCTGACTTATTTACTATAGATCAAAAAGTTAAGGAAAAATACCCATCACTTACGATAGGATTGGCAATCATAAAGGGTGTAAAAATTACCGAAAATGACAAGTTTTTGGATAAAGAAATTAATGAATTTATCCGAAATAATTCAAGTTTGACTACAAAAATGATAAATGGTTTTGGGGAAATCCAAAGTTATAGAAAAGTTTATAAGGAAACCGGTATAGATTGGCATTCCAGAAGACCGTCTCCGGAAGCGTTACTGCGCCGTATTGCCCAAGGCAAACCGCTTTACCGTATAAATACATGTGTTGATGCATATAATCTGGTTGTTATGAGAAACAGGGTTTCTGTGGGTGCATTTGATTTGGATAAAATAAGGTTTCCTACAACTATCAGATTTGCCGAAAGTACAGACAAAATCAGACTATTAGGAGATAAGGAACTAACATATTATAAATCTGGAGAAATTGCTTATTTTGATAGAGTTGAAGGATATAATATCGATTTCAATTGGCGGGATTCAGAAAGGACTAAAGTCCACCAAGGAACCAAAAATTTATGGATAAATACGGAAGGAATTTATGATATAGGTAAGTCACAGGTAGAAAAAACGCTTAAAGAAACAATTGATATTATCATTAAATATTGTGGGGGTAAGCTGACATTAGCAGGTGTGATAAAAGCGTCAGATTGATAATTATTGCAAACCGTATCTTTGAAGAGCGAAACTTACAATTTTTCCAAGAAGTATACTGAAATCCATTTTCAAATACCGGCTGACAACACCAAAAGCATCACTTTTAGCAAGGGCAGGAATTGGATTTATTTCCAAGGCATAAATATTTTCTTGTTCGTCTACCCGGAAATCTATTCTGCCAAAATCCAGACATTGCACAGACTTATAAATATTTATGGTTGAATCTGTGATTTTTTTCCTTAGAAACGGTGAAATATCCGGATCGGGTATATAATTAGTTCCTTCTTCATAGACAAAATTTCCGGTATAAAACTTTTCTCCAAATTTTTGGCCTTCGATTTGTACTTCCATAATGCTTAAAACTTGCGGGTTTTTATCACCGATAATTGGTACCGTAAATTCTCTTCCGGGTATGAATTCTTCTATCAATGCCGGTTGCTTATAAAATTTCCAGATGAATTTTGCTTGTTCCAACAATTCTTTAGGATTTTGCACTTTTGAATTTTGATTGATTCCTTTGCTTGATCCTTCCCAGCGTGGTTTGACAAAAAGAGGATATTTCAATATTTCGGCTTTTATCAGGTCTTTTGCATTTTCGATACTGGCAAATTTGGGTGTCGGTATATCATTAGCGATGAAAATTTTTTTAGTCATATATTTATCCAATGTCAGAGACATGGTTAATCCGTCTGAACCGATGAAGGGGATATTGAACGATTGAAGCAAGACAGGAGTTTGTGCTTCACGGTTACGTCCGTTTAAACCTTCAGTGAAGTTGAATACGATATCAACGTTTTTTTTGATAAAATCGATATTTTTTATAATATCAAAATACCCGCCGATATTGATTACTTCAAATCCGCTTTTTTGGAAATTGTGCGAAAGCATATCTAAAGTTTCCTGACAATCAAATTCCGCTGAAACATCCTGCGGGTCATCCTTTTTTCTGATATATGCTTCCTCCAGGTCATAGGCAAAACCAAGAGTGATATTTTTTTTATTCATGAGGATAATGGATCCAGCTCTTGATGGTAAATTCTTAATACTTTTGACTTAAACGCAGCTGGAACAGTTTTATGAGTATGTATGCCGAAAAATTTCCGTCGGAACAAACGTTCGTTTTTGACAGCATATTTTAGAAATTTCCTGCTAAATTCAGAAATAAGCGGACCTCTAATCCCTTTTTTATAAGCCAGATAAAAAGCAAAAATCTGTTCGTCTTTACCTGCCTGACTTTGATCAAAGCCATATGCCTTAATTTTTTTTGACGAAAAAATTGAAAACAATGATCTGTATTTATTTGCCAATAAATTATAGGTAAAACCGACTTTTTTAGGATTTATACCTAATGCCAGTAAAAATATATAGATCCTACCGCATTTGGAACACGACTGACACCAACGTCCGTTATTTTTTGGTTTAATCTCTACATCACAGGAACTTTGATACTTGGCAATCGCCGGATATCGTTTATGAAGTATTTTCATAATGGCAATTTCATACAAAGGTTCTATAAGTGAACCTATGGACAAAGAATTGCCCCCGATGATAGATGTCATTAAGGAATTTTGTAATAACCATGAGTGTGATTGTTCGTATACCGGATTACAGCGGAATCCGTCTTTATCCGTGATTACATCATCACAGCTTTGTTCATTGGAAAAAAGTATATACCCGGCACGTTTGGCATATACATAAGGCAAAAGCATCATTGAATAATGTGTAAGTTGCAGTTCCCAGCCGAACCAGCCTTTTGGTTCTCTAAGCGCACCTAGATTATTATTCAGAAAGTAGATTTTTTCCTTAAATTCTTTGCGGAACGGTGTAGCCAGCATTTTTTTAATCACTTCTTCGTAAGGATAATCCGGTTCGGATATATATACCGGGTGTATTTTAATACCCAATTCTCTTGACAAAGCAAAAGTAAGCAGACTATCTTTGCCAAAAGTGAAAGGCATGATGGCATGATCGGAGAAACTGGTTCTGTTATATGGCGGTATGGAAGTTTTTTTGTTGCTGAAAGTATATTCCACTTCAAAAAGTCTTCTTAAGAGATTTGACGTGAAACTAGCATTTTCATGTTGATACTGCATGATGGCTGTTGAGGGAAGGGACAAAGAGAAACTTTTGAATAGAAATGCTTCCGATAATGGTACCGGTATATTGTAAAACATTTTTTTCAAAGTCGGGAAAAGGTAAGGAAAATGGAAAGTCAATCCATATGCTATATTTTGACTTAAGATTTCTTTGTGAATTTTGGGAAATCTAGCCCATATTCCCTTGGGATAGCGCATTTTGATGATTTTATTGTTGATTTTTACCTGGACACCTTGTTCGTTTACCAATGAGGAGATTTTTGCTATTCCGTTGACTCTTATCTCCGAAAGTTTATTTTTTGGAGCGGAAATTTTTTCAAACGATGGGAACTCAGTAGCGGGTGTAATCGCATTTAGCGCTTTGGTTTGATTCATGTTTGGACATAATATTATTTATAAATAATATTACTGTTATTATGATAGTTGTCAAGCGCAGTTTAATTTTGGATTGTCACAACAATTTATTTTTATAGGATAAAAAATAGATTTGTCGGTATATCGCTATTATAAAAGTCCTCCAAAAAATGTTAAAATATATATCTTATGTTTAAGATATTTGGCAAGCTATTTGATGCTAATTTTAAGGAGATAAAACGGATTACTCCTATTGTGGCACAAATCAACGAATGGGAAAGTAAAATTAAGAAACTCAAAGACGATGAATTCAAAGAAAAAACTGCCCAATTTAAAAACAGGTTGTCCCAGAATACATCCTTAGATGAGCTTTTACCCGAAGCTTTTGCATTAGTTAGGGAAGCATCTTTTCGCACCACCGGAGAAAGACCTTATGATGTTCAGCTTATGGCCGCTATAGAGCTTCATCGGGGAGCGGTAGCCGAACAAAAAACTGGTGAAGGTAAGACTTTATCCGCTATTCCTGCTCTCTATTTGAATGCATTAAGCGGTATGGGTACGCATCTTGTCACCGTCAATGACTATCTGGCCAGAAGGGATTGCGGCTGGATGGGACCGATTTTTTATCTTTTAGGATTATCAACAGCCGCAATTATTCATGACCAATCTTTTATTTATGATCCCCAATATGAGGATAAAAGCGCACAGGATTGGAGGTTGATACATCTTAAACCTATCAGCCGTAAAGAAGCTTATATGGCTGATGTCACGTATGGTATCAACTCGGAATTTGGTTTTGATTATCTCCGTGACAATATGGTATCGGAAACGGCACAAATGGTTCAACGCAACTTTCATTATGCAATTGTTGACGAAGTAGATAGTGTACTTATAGATGAAGCTAGAACCCCACATATTATCAGTGCTCCTGATACGGAGCCAACCAAAAAATATTATGAATATGCCAAGATGGTAGCCAGACTATCCAAGGATAAAGACTATTCTATTGACGAGAAATTGAGAACAGCCCATTTGACGGAAGAAGGTATTGCCCAAATCGAGAAAATGCTTGGAGTGGAAAACCTTTATGAAAAAGATTTTTCCACAGTTCATCATATCGAAGCAGCGCTCAAAGCCCAAACTTTATTTCAAAAAGATAAAGAATACGTTGTCAAAGATGATCAGATTATCATTGTTGATGAATTTACCGGACGCATGCTTCACGGTCGTAGATTTTCCGAAGGGCTTCATCAGGCTATAGAAGCCAAAGAAGGCGTGACTATACAGCAGGAATCCAAAACATTGGCTACCGTGTCACTACAGAATTATTTCCGGATGTATCAAAAATTGGCCGGTATGACCGGTACTGCATCTACCGAAGCAGAGGAGTTCCACAAAATATACAAGCTAGATGTAGTGATAATTCCCACCAATAAACCGATGGTAAGAACGGATGAACCTGATTTGGTGTATAAGACTACCAAAGCAAAATTTGAGGCGGTGGCTGAAGAGATTGGGAAACATTACAAATCCGGCAGACCGGTTTTGGTTGGTACTACTTCTATAGAAAAAAATGAATTTTTATCCAAAATTTTATGGAATAAAGGAGTACCACACCAACTTCTGAATGCCAAAAACCATGAGAAAGAAGCATCGATTATCTCCCAGGCAGGTACCAAAGGCGCCGTTACTGTGGCAACCAATATGGCCGGAAGAGGTGTTGATATTATTTTAGGAGGACAACCGCCGAGTAAATATATGGTACAGACCAAAAGTGATCAAAAAAAATATGAAACAGAACAGGCAAAATGGAAAAAATCCCACGATGAGGTTATCAAAAACGGAGGATTGATAGTTATCGGTACCGAAAGGCATGAATCTAGGCGCATTGACAATCAGCTTCGAGGTCGGGCAGGCAGACAGGGTGATCCCGGAACATCCAGGTTTTTCGTAGCACTTGAAGATGATGTAATGCGACTTTTTGGAGGGGATCAGGTTGCAAGGCTTATGACGGTGTTTAAGTTGCCAGACGATGTACCGCTTGAGCATCCCATGGTATCCCGCGCTATAGAACAGGCTCAGGTAAAAGTAGAAGGTTTCCATTTTGATACCAGAAAGCATTTGGTTGAATATGATGATGTTTTAAATAAACAACGGGAGATTATCTATGGACTGCGTAAGCAAGTGATAACCGGAGATAACCTCAAAGAGTTAATCATGCAAAAAATTGAATTGGAAATTGAACATTTGGTAAATCTTTATGTCGGTAAAGGGATTACAAGTGATGAAAAAAAGAAAATATTTGACGATTTCGTTTCGATTATTCCCTTTGAACCATTATCCCAGAAAGCTTTGCAGGAGAAATTAATCAATCTGCAGTCACCTGCAGATATCACTAAATTTCTCAGAAGCGTTGTAAACGATGTTTATGCTCAAAGAGAAAAGACATATGGTGGAGAAATTTCCAAACAAATCGAAAAGTGGGTTATGTTATCGGTTATCGATAATCTCTGGATGGAACATCTGGATACTTTGGATACTCTTCGTGAAGGTATAGGTCTTCGGGGATACGGTCAGTTGGATCCGTTGGTGGAATATAAAAATGAAGCGTTTAGCATGTTTGAAAGATTGGTTTCCAATATCGATTACGAGATAGTACACCGGATTTTCAAAGTACAGGTGCAATTGACCCCCGATCAAATACAAATGATGAAAAATCAACAGACGGATATTTCCCGGGAAGCCAAAAAAGAAAGACAGAAAACCAACACCTCATCGACTTACGCGTCAAAAGATACTGAAAAGAAAAAACTTGGTCGAAATGATCCTTGCTGGTGTGGATCCAGTAAGAAATGGAAACGTTGTCATTATCCCCAGGCAAGTTGAATAATTTAGATACTTTTCAGCTATCTTGTTATTTTGTTAACATGTACTTATGATTAAAATATTAGTCATAGAGGATGACGAAAACCTGATAGAGGTTTATAAAAAAAAACTTCACGAAGTAAACTATTCCGTTTTGATAGCCAAAACCGGACAGGAGGGTTTGGATATCATTCGTAATGCTAAACCTGATTTGGTTCTTCTTGATATTATGCTTCCAGGCGGAATGAATGGATTTGATGTTTTGGAGGAAATCCGTGGTGATGAAAATACCGCCAAACTGAAAGTTATAGTTATGTCCAATTTGGACAGTGAGGAAAAAGAAGCCCGTCTTATAGGTGTAGAAGACTATATTATCAAAGCCAATACTTCAATAGACGAAGTAATGAAAAAAATCGCTAACATTCTTTCCGTTTAAAGGGCATTCATAGCTTTGATCAAAGCATTTTTTATCTTCTCTATTTCCCAGATAGTTTCCGTACCGGCCGAAAAGCGGACAAAGGGTTTGGTTACTTTTATCTGCAATGCTGTCAGATATATCCTTGAAGTGTTGAAGCCAAAACTTGTCCCTCCGTATATTTGCACTTTTTCTTTTCTGGCTTCATTTATCACTATTTTGAGGAATTTTTTATAGACGGAAATCGATTCATTATAGAAACGGAAAGTGAAAAAACTACCATGAAAAGACTGGTTTTCAGATATCTGTTTTTCAGTTGTTGGTTTATCAGATTGCCAAACTGTAGGTAGATAATTAGATCTCGGATATATAATCTCCTTAATTTTTTTATGATTTGTTTGTTTGATATATTTGTTCAGTTCTTGGGCTAGAAAGAAAGCATTTCTTTGAAACCTGTATAGCCTTTTTTCATAAATTTCTCTTTTTATCCAGGGTATAGCATACACTGATGAGTCGGATATATTGGTTCCCAGATGTTCTCGATATTCCATGAGTAAGTGAGTATCTTTACCGTAAGTTGAGATCATGCCTGCATTGGCTCTATCCATACCCATTTGCAGGTATTTAAGAAGACTTTCAAAGACTATTAAGTGTACTTTTTTTGATTTTCCGACAATTTCCCTGAAAGGTTGGATGGTAGATGATAGGCAGGTATTATCAAGTACGAAGTAGATGTCTTTTTGTGCCCATCCAACCAAGAATCGCAATATTTTTTGCCAATCCAAAATGAATATATTCTGGGTATTGGTTAACGAGTCAAAAAATAAGCCTTCCGGATTATGTTTTCTTATTTTTTCGATGATTAACTGTGTATCGGATTCGTTGACTTTGATAATTTCAAAGGGGAGTTTTTCAAGCAGCTTCTTGTTCTCATGATAACAAGACTCTCCAATGAGGATTGTTTTGTTTATTTTCCGTTCTAAAAAAAGAAAGTTCAAAATAGTAGTAAAAGCAGCCATACCTGAGTTGGTAGCGTAGCAGTTTATCCTGAATTTGAAATTCAAATCGATGAATTCTTTCTTGTACCAGTTCTCAAGTTCTCTGTTATCCAGCCTACCATCTCTTTTGTAATCATTTATCGTAGCGAGTATTTTACCAGTAAATTGTCCTGCCATAGAATAGTCATTGGATGCAGAAAATGCTGGAGATTGGAAGTCAAGTGCAGTAATAATAGCTGAAAGAATATTTACTTGAGTGCGTAAAAAATCAAACAATAAGTGTTTTTTTTCAATTAGTTTAAAGAGATTTTCTTGAGTACTTCCCCTCCCGATATCTTTTTGGATAGTCACTATCTCTGATTGGCAATCTTTCAAACAATTTTCAATAGATCTAAGTTGATCTAAAATACTGTCATAACTTTTTTGGTAAAGATGTTTTTTTACCTTACTAATGTTTTTTTTGAAGTTTACTATCCGGTTTTGGTAGGAATAAATAATTGCTGATAATTCGGTAAAATCATCTTTCAGGTCATATATTGATTGTTTGATGATAATATCTTTCTCAGAATTGAAAATCATGTATTTTATTCATTAAAACATGGATATCAACGATGAATTCATACAGTATATAATATCTCTTATATGAAATTAATCAAACAGATATCCGAAGTTGATCTTGGAAAGATAAAATTAAATATTCCCGTATATAAGAGTTTTAACGCTACAACCAAATCTGATATTCTGATTACAGCTGGTATGGATGGGGATGAACTTGCTTCTATAGACGCAGCTTATGAACTGATATCCAAATTCCAAATTCCAAATTCCAAAATTGTTTATAGTGGAAATATTACCATTATTCCGATAGTTAATATATCCGGCTTCCAAGCCGGTACAGGATGTAATCCTTTGGATAATTTATGTCCAAAATGGTTTTATCCGGGGAAAGCAAAAGGAAAACCCTCCGAAAGGCTTATTCATTGGTTGGTTTCAAATTATTTACCTAACAATTGTATTTGGATTGATTTGCATGGTGGAGGTAAACATGAGTATCTAGAGGATATAATTCTATCCTATGAGACCAAAAATCCGAAAGTAAACAAAACAACAAGGCAAATCATCGGAAATATCAAGGCTGGTAAGATTTTTTATGAATACCAAGGAGCCTGGTCTAAGACCGAAAACTTAGCCAAAAGAGGTATCACTTATCTTATCTTTGAATCAGGGCATCATGGTTTGCGAGAGAAAAGATATATAGACAGACACGTAAATTGGGTAACGGAAGTATTCAAAGTCTTAAAACAAAGCCAAATGAGTACAAAAAATATACAAGTATATTCAGGATTGAAGGAGATTTTATCACCATTTACGGGTTTGTGGTCGAGAACAATTTCCGATATGTCAATCTCAAAAAGTGCAACAATAGGAATAATAAATAACCTTGATTTAACTAAAAAAGTATCCGTAAAAGCAAAAGAAGATGGAGAGATGCTCTGGATATCCGATAAGCCATATATCAATAAAGGTGAGTTTCTTTATGCTTATGCAAAAAATATAAGAAAAATATGAACAAACAACTAGCTCTCAAACAAATAGCCTTGGAGATATCCAAATGCCGTAAATGCCGGGTAGGCAAGATTGGCAATCCCGTACCCGGGGAAGGTAATGCGGATGCAAGGGTGGTTTTTGTAGGAGAAGCTCCCGGTAAAAACGAAGCCAGGGAAGGTCGTCCATTTATCGGAAGATCAGGTAAACTTTTGCGGAGGCTTATTGTAGACTCTGGAATGGTCGAAAATGAGGTTTTTATCACCAGTCCGGTCAAATACTTACCCAAAAGAGGCGCACCAAGCCAGGCTGATATCAGGCACGGATTGGTGCATTTTTCCAAGCAATTAGCCGTGATTTCACCTGATATTATCGTGCTTCTGGGTAAGACTGCCTGTAAGGCTGTTTTAGGCAGGGATGTGGCAATCTTGAGTCAAAGAGGTAAAGTGATAGAGGAAAAGGGTAGAAAGATTTTCATTACGCTTCATCCCGCCGCTGTCATCCGTTTTCCGGGTAAATACATGAAATTATTTCAATTGGATTTTGGGAAACTAAAAAAACTGATAAACTCCTAATGTGTAATTCCAAAACATAAGATATTAATATAACCTTTTAAAACATTTTTAATGTTTACTAATTTTTGTATACCGCTTAAAGGTTTTTATTTAATATTTATTAATGTAACCTATAAAATTGACATATATATAATGTATTGTTATAATCCACATTGTTTATAAAACCTGCTACTGCCCCTGGTTCATTTTACACTAAATCCTATAGTACTTGACAAAAGACTTATAGTATTGTATAATTCGCAAAATTTATAAAATTTCTTGCCCAAAAAAGTTATGGATAAAAATATGAAAACAATTGCCCGAACCATAATAACTTTATCTACTGTCGCTGTTATGACAGTATCTTTTAATGGATTGGCTTTTGCCGGAGGAACAGCAAAAACAAGTGATGTTCCGTCTGGTTGTGTTCCGGTGTACGGTGGAGGTTGGACATGTCCTACTCCTCCCAATATCATGATAGATAAGAAAGTTGCCAACCCGGCAACCGGATATTATGTCGATAATTTATCTGTCTATGATCCCAAATTCAGACCGCAACAATTGATAACTTTCCAAATTGTTGTCAAAAATCCAGGTGATCAAAAACTTGAAAATATAGTCGTTACCGACACATTGCCTACATATGTAGATTATATGTCCGGACCCGGTACTTATGATACCAAAACCAGGCAGTTTACATTTACTGTCAGTTTGAACGGACATGAATCCCAAACATATTATCTGAAAGGTCGTATAGTTCATGAAGCAGCATTGTCCAATGAAAATGTTTCATGTCAGGTAAATGTGGCAGAAGCAAGAAGCGGGGATTTAGCAGACAAAGATGAATCTCAGTTTTGTGTAGAGAAAAAACTGATAGTTCCACAAGTACCAAAAGCCGGACCTGAAAACTGGATTATTACATTATCAGGATTGGTATCAAGTATGGGTCTTGGGAATTACTTGAGAAAGAAATCCAGAAGAGTATAAAACTGTCCTGGCAGGAGGGCCAGGGAAAAACCAAAACCTCTTGACTCATCCTGCCAGATGATTTTCCGATAAGCTTATTTTTAAGCTTAACGGCAAGTCATAAACGAGCAAGAGGTTTTTTGTTGGATATTGCACATTTAACAAATAAATAAGTATTGATTGAATCCGGAGTGAGGCCCGCTGGGCAGGACGGGCCTCACCCTGGGTTTAATTAAACTCTAGGTAAGTTTCTTAAGTTAAACTGCTTTATCTTTAGCGATAGAGATAGTTTTCAAAAGAAACCTAAGCACTTTAACAAACGAGAAGATAGAGGGTTGTTTCTAAACTTAAGTATAGAATTACAACCAACTATCCCGTGACAAACGCAGCATGAGGTGTATTCGTATAGAATTGAAAAGCCGAATGCTAAGTATGCATGGGGTAGAGAAATATAATTTCTCCATATAAATTTACGGCCAAAAAGGGGATTGAAACCTCCAAAAGTTGGCAAGGCCAATTTTGGGAATAATACATTTTGGTTATAAGTAATAAGTGGTGAGTTGTGGGTAGTGAGTTGTAAGTTATGGAATGTGGGTTATGAGATATGAACGAAAGGAATGGATTTTCTTTGCTAAAATATCGTATTCTTGCTTCAACTCTCGGATATCTATTTGATATTCAAGAGAAATGAAGTCAAGATATGCAAATACTTCATTTGCAGATCCCAAGGCGATAGACAGAAACTGAGCAAAGTCTTTTCTTGTTCGTCTACCATAACCTTCAGCAATATTTGCAGTGATAGATATCGCAGCACTTCGAATTTGGTTAATAAGTGAAAAATCTTTGGAAAGATTAGGTTTTCTCGTAAGAGAATACACTTTTCTAGCTAAATCAAGTGATTTTTTGTAGATTTCTATATCACTAAGCTTATTAATTCTAGTCACAATCTTATTCTAAACACATAACACACAACATACAACACACAACAAAGAGCACACATCACACACAACACATATCATAGTACATACAACTTATTATTATTCTCAGTACTGGCTTTGCCAATTACAAGGTTTAACTTTTCCTTGAGTAAGTTCAAAAAAAGTAAAAGACCGCGGTCTGCTATTTTCCCGGATGGGTGTTGCAGAATCGCAATCGTAGATGGATTCAGCTGCTAGATTCTAAGTTCTCTCATAAGGAACAAGGAGTCAACTTTTGGGCAGTTGATGAAGTCAAATCAATCCCTAACTCCCTCCCGCCGCATCGAAGATGTGCCACGCATGGTGCATCTGGTAGGAGTGGAGAAACTCAAGTAAGACAAAAAATCGCATGGAGGTGCGATTATGGATACATTCCTGATTGCTTTAGTAATCGGCGCCCTCATCGGTGCTAGCATCGGCTTTGCCGTTGCCTATAACCGGTTCCCGGCAGGTGCAGAGCACCCTCGGCGCAACTGGATTATCGTGTCCGGTGTCTTGATCGGCGCCCTCATCGGTGTTGGCGTCGGCTACACGATCAATAAATGGCCTGAGTGGTTCCCGTCCAAGGTCGAAGAGCCCGCTGCCGACCCAACCGCTGGTGTTGATTTGGCCACCTTGCAGGCGAACTGTGTAAACAGCGGTAATGTCTTCACCCTGAATGCTGATGGCAGTTATACCTGCGCCGCCGCTTCGGTTTCGGCTGAGCACCCTGAGCAGTACCAGCCCGTTGATGATGACAATATCCCGGCTATCGTAGCGGACTTGCCTGAAGGCTGGGAAGAAGTCGAAATCGTGCCGAATGGTTGCACCAATGGTCGACGATTGGCTTTTAACCATGACGCTGATGGTCAGCTCGAAATCGTGTATATCACATGGGGGCACGTGGAGCGGCTGAATGCTGAAGGTGAAGTTATCGAAGACCTGGGTAACGCGATTCGTCTGACACAGGATCCCGATGGTGAACGCCTGGCGGTGACCGGTGGTTGGCGGAAGTTCCGCTATACCGCTAGTCAGCCTGATCAGGCTGCAATCGACGCGCTGGTAACCTGGGCGAAAGGGGAACTGGCTTCAAACACCAGTTTTGCTTGCGACACGGTTGCAGATTATACCGTATCCACCCAGGAAATCCTACACACGTCGTCTGAACCCATCGCTGGTAGTGATCCGACTGGCTGGACCGAGGTTGCGCTCTTCCCTTCGGGTGATTCGTTCGTCCCAGCTGGGGATGAACTCACTGAAGAGAAAGATTGGGACCATCAGGGTAACCAGCGGGTGACCATTTCCTGGTTCTGGGCGTCGCCCACCAAGCCCACTGGGTCGAACGGCTGCACCGCCTATGTCATCACAGATCCTGGAAAATCCACTTTCTGGTTCCAGGGCGGCCATCGTACCTGGGAGTACACCGGCGGTAATCCGACCAAAGATGATATTCAAAATCTGGTTCGCTGGTGGATCGAAAAAGCGCTTGAGACCGAGCCGAATGGCGTCGGTTGCAGCGTCCCCGGTGCATACACCGTAACCTGGCAAGATCCTGCTTATGCTCCCGCCAGCTCTGACGGTCGGCCGTAACGCCTGAGCCGCTCCGCGGCCTCTAAGGAGGTACGCTATGAGGAGTGGACCAGGTCCGCCCAACAGATCCTATGGAAGGGATCCGCCGATGTTGAAAAGTAAGCTCGACGAAACGCACTTTTCAGTGCTATTAGGGTCACATTTCTGTGCTGGTTCCGTACGCGGAACAATACAGTAATACAGATCAGGCACCCGAAATAAAAATTCGAGTAACACTTTTCAAACACGTTGTAATATAGACGTGGATAGGCGGATCCCAACCAATGGGTTGGAAGAAGGAGCAGATAAGCTTCCTTGCTACTTATGGAGAGTGGCGAAAAAAATCGGAACTACGGTGAGTAGGATAAAGAGACTGATTGGCGCTTGCGCCTTTCTTGTAGCTTTGGCTACTCTCTTGCAGTATTCCTGCTCTATCTTCTCGTTGTTCCCTTGCTTTTAAAGCAATTTGAAAGCAGAGGAATATGAATAAAACAACACACAACATACAACACACATCGTACAACCGGAAACCTCTGGTTTCCGTAATTATGCCGGTTTATAATGCCGGAGAATTTTTGCGGGAAGCGGTGAATAGTGTCTTTGATCAATCCTTTCACAATTTTGAAATTATAGCAGTGGATGATGGATCAACTGACAATTCATATAAAATTCTTAAAGAGTTGTCAAAAAAAGATAATAGATTGAAAATTTATAAAAATAGAAAAAATTTAGGTGTCAGCAAAACCGCAAATATTGCTATTTCAAAATCAATAGGCCAATTTCTGGCAAGACTAGACGCAGATGATTATATGCCATCAGATAGATTAGAGAAGCAGGTTAATTTTCTGAGGGATAATCCGTTTATTGTGGTGGTTGGTGGTCAGGTGGAATTGGTTACAAAACAAGGATTACCTATAGTAAATAAACAATTTCCGCTTAACCATAAGGAAATTTTGAAAATGGCATTTGAAGCGATGCCTATCCAGCAGGGCGCCATGATGATAAATAAAAGTAAATTACCAACAAATTTCAAATTCTATAAAGATAATCTTAAAACTGCGGAAGATCTGGAATTACTATTCAGACTTTTTAGATATGGACAGGCAGCCAATATACCCGATACTCTTCTTTATTATCGGCAGCACGGAAATAGTATATCTCAAGCAGAATGCCCCAAAGAGATATTTAAAACGACATACAAAATCAGACGAAGATATTATTTTCAATATATGGATAAAGTAGGTATATTACCTATTGTTTTATCCGAATTAGAACATCTTCTGGTTTCGGTATTACCCGAAAGTCTTATTTATCCTATATATTACTTTTGGAGAGGTATAAAAAAACCATTCCAGCTAAAAAAATACGGATTACAACCTTTGATTCAACACATTTCCACCTATTTGTTTTAAAATGATAGATAATGAGATTTTTAGCAAAATTACTCAAAGCACACTCCTTACTCATTTTCTTATCAAGTATCAGTCTTTTTATTTCTTATATAAATTTCCGTTCCGGTACATGGCTTACCGGTTGGGATAATCTCCATCCTGAATTTGATTTTTTTCTCAATATCAAACGGTCTGTTTATTCTGTCTGGCAGGAGTACCAGGGTTTGGGGCTTCTTGGTGGAATGGGTCATGCGACTGACTTGCCAAGGCAGATATTGTTATTGATTATTTCCATTTTTGTCAATCCAATATATTTGCGCTATATATGGACTTCTATTATGTTACTTATCGGTCCGGTAGGAGTATATATCTTCCTTCGGAATTTACTCAAAAGCAATGAACATGAAAATTTACAAAAAACATCTGCATTTTTGGGTGGACTGTTTTATCTTTTAAACCTTGGTACCGTACAGGTATTTTATGTGCCTTTTGAAGCATTTGTCACACATTATGGATTCCTACCGTGGCTTATAAATTTTGCGGTTCTTTATTTAGATTCAGGTAGAAAAAAGAATCTTTCATTATTTATCATCTTTTCAGTATTAAGCATGAGTATGTCATATGTACCGACATTATTTGTGGTATACATTTTAGCCTTAACGATATTAATGATTGGAGCTTTCTTCAGATACCGGTCATTCACATACATCAAAAGATCCATAGTGATTGCGATTGCTACTTTTATCATAAATGCTTATTGGTTATTACCATTTTTACACTTTACATTTATTTCTTCTGATATTGTGGGTCAAGCTCATCAAAATTTTATGGCAACTGAAGATGTGTATTTACGTAATAAAGAGTTCGGACGGTGGCAGGATGTAGCAATACTTCGGGGATTTTGGATGAAATTTGTTGATTTTGACCTTAACGGAACACCCCAATACATGAATTATATATGGCGAGATCATTTGGATCTAAATTATGTCCAGATAATTGGTTATGCCAGTTTTATAATAATTTTGACTGGTTTGCTTTTTTTGTTCAAATCAAAAGGTAAATTTTCTATTTCTTTTAAATTTCTTTTTATTTTTACATTTTCCATGCTTGCTGTTGATACTTTTCCGTTTGATATCCTTAATCATTTTATCCGTGATAATTTCCACCTTTTCAATCAGGTTTTCAGAGTCCCATTTACCAAGTTCGGAATACTTGCAGCATTTTCATTTTCGATATTATTTGCATATGGTATTTATTCTTTATCCAAACTTACAACAAATATCGATACGAAGTTTTCACAGGCTTTTGTCTTGGCAATTACGGCAAGTTTGGTAGTTTTTTCGTCTCCAACTTTTTTTGGGGGACTATTTTATGATTATGTACGTTTGGAAATACCAGAGGAATATTTCCAGGTGATGGATTTTTTTGGAAATCAAGATAGAAATACAAGAATTGCTAATTTCCCACAACATTCATATTGGGGTTGGAATCATTTTGACTGGGGATATAGGGGGTCTGGATTTTTGTGGTATGGGATAGAACAACCGATACTTGACAGAGCTTTTGATGGTTATAGTTATTATAACGAAAACTATTACTGGGAAGTGAGTCTAGCATTATACTCTGCTGATAAAGATTTATTCGGTTCAATATTGGATAAATATAATATTGATTGGGTGTTAGTAGATCAGAATGTGAGGACATATTCATCTTACAGAGCATTAAATTTCGATCAATTACTAGAGTTTTTAGAATCGTCAGACCAAATAACTTTAACTGAAGAATACGGAAATATAAAGATTTTTCAAGTAAATAAAAATGATTCTAATAATTTTATTACCATTAAGTCAAATTTATCCAATATCTTACCTAAATATAAATGGAATAATATGGATACAGCTTTCAAAAATGGCAATTATATTTCTTCGGATAAGAAACTTGTAAATACATATCTACCTTTCAGGTCGTTATTCTCAGCTAGATTACAGGATGATTTAGAATTTTTTATAAATACTGATTATGAATATATTTATTTAGAAACTGATGTGCCTGTTTTTACATCCCAGGCAGAAATAGATATACCAAAATTTTTGGATATTGAGATTGAACAATATGATGAGATCGATCAAAAAGAAAGACAAAAAAAATACCCTCAAATTTATTTAAATAATGTTTTATTAAATTTATCTGAAAACAGTGAATATCCTCTTAAACCTATCCTTAATCATGATAAGGATATAAAATTGAAAATAAAAATTCCAAAAATTGAAGGTATTTTTGCATACGATAGTGATGATGACAACGATTTACTGAATTTACAACCAAAGTCATGTGATCAGTTTAATAAAGGAATATTTTCTCAAGAAATTTTGACTGAAAATAACCAGGTTAGTTTATTATTAAAAAACACCTCTTCAAGCAATTGCTTAGATTTATATTTTCCTGAATTACCTCATAGATTATCATATTTGATATCGATTGAAGCCGATAATATTGAAGGTAAGCCTCTATTTTTTTCACTTATAAATGATCAGACCAAACATCTTGATATAGAAACATATTTACCAAAAACAAAGGGCAATATTTCATATTATGTAATCCCTCCTATGCAGGAATTTGGAAAGGGGTATATATTGCATTTGGATAATATTTCTTTAGGTAGACAGGAAACAATAAATCTTTTAAAAAGAATTACAATTAACCCTTTTCCTTACCGCTTTGTAACAAATATGAAAATTAATATATCTGAACAATTTAACCCAACAAAATTAAGCCAAATTTCTTTTCAAGTAAAACACCCAAATACTAGTCTTTATTTAGTAAATTTGAATCAAAATTTAGAGAATAATTCTACTTTGATTTTATCCCAAAGCTATGATGACGGCTGGAAAGCATATAGTATGAAAATCCCAAATCCCAAATCCCAAATCCAGAATTTACTGGGAATGGTTTTTCCTTTCTGGTTTGGAAGTGAAATAAAAGATCATGTATTGGTGAACAATTGGCAAAACGGCTGGATTTTATCAGATAACAGTCAACAGATAACAAACAACAATAATCGATTGATTGTTATAGTTTATTTACCGCAGTATTTGCAATATATAGGTTTCGGGATGTATCTATTGTTACCTTTATTTTTCATTCCTTTCAAAAACAAGCTAAATACTTCAAAGAGGATCAAAGATGAAAGACTTAGAAAGAAACAAGCCTATCATCATCCCCACATAAGCTGAAAACCTGTTGGAATTTTACCTCATTTTGACTATACTAACTTCATCTTACATATGCTTAAAAATATCTTCAAATTTTTGGTACTTCTGGCAATTTCGGTTTTCATATCGTATAAGCTTGTCCCATATGTGAATTGGGCTTTGCTGCAAACTGGATTGAAAAAAGAGGAAATTTTGATTGCCGGTACAGGATCTATGTATCCGACTTTTCCCAAAAGTGAAGCAGGAGACGATATCCAAAAAGCTCATGAGACGGTTGCTTGGCCGAGGATGCGTACATATCCTCAAGGGATAAATATTTTCGGTTTTAATTTATTCAATTATTCTCTCCAAAGAGGTGATATTGTCGAATTTACAAATGAAAAAACCAACCAAATAACCAAAGAAAAATATGGCGAAGAGGCAGGTTTTGTCAAAAGACTTATTGGTTTGCCGGGAGATATTGTCGAAATCAGAGACGGGTTTGTTTTTATCAACAACAAAAGATTGGATGAGCCATATACCGCAAAACCCAGGTCTACATACGGTGGGGATTTCATATCCGATTGCCGGGTGATGGAAGTGCCTGATAATCAGGTGTTTGTCCTAGGAGATAACCGGAAAGCAAGTTTTGACTCACGTTTTGAACTCGGTTTTGTGCCAAAACAAGACATTCATTATGTTTTGCCTTTTAGTGAACAGCAGGATTTGAAAACAAATTATCGTGATACAACCTTAGATTCAAGTCTTGCTCAAAAAATTACTTTAAACGGTGTGGATTTTGTGGCATTACTTAACCAAAAAAGGCAGGAAAAAAATATCAAACCGATCAAATACAATACGTTGCTTTCAAATTCCGCAAAGATAAGAGGATTTAACATGATCAAATATGACGACTTTTCCACAGAAGCAAGCAGAAGCGGAGTATCTTTACAAAATGCCATGCGGCAGGCCGGTTATAGAAATATCATCAATGCCGAACTTTTTGTCAGGGGTTATTTTGAAGCCTCGGAGCTTTTGGAAAATTTGCTCACTTTTCCGGAACCCCAGTCCATCCTTTTTTCCGAAGAGTATCAGGATATCGGTGTTGAAGCAGTTCTTGGTGAGATAAGCGGTTGTCCTGTTCAGGTTGTTGTTTTGCATTTTGGAGGTTATAAACCTCCTAGCTATACCGAAAAGGAGAAAAACAGCTGGAGGGAGATGATAGAAAATATCGAAGAGGTATTACCTTCTTGGAAAAAACTGAAAGGGATAGAAAATGTTGATCAGGAAAAACTGGATAAATTGATAAATCTAATGGAGACAAGACTATCAAACGCCAAACAGATTTTATCAAGACTTGACTCCAACCAATGGCTGAACGAAAAAGAAGAACAGATGGTTTCAGAAGATGAAACATTAGCAAAGCAGTCCGTGACTTTGATAGAAGAGCTTAATAAATGAAAAAGTCTAAATTATTCCATAATAATTTTATTTATTTGGTTTTAATTTTCATCATTTTATTATTATATTTCGGAAAGACTTTTTATCCTCAAGCCGATAAAGTAATTTACGGTTCTGACTTAAATGAACAGTTTTTTTTCTGGAAGTCATACTATATTGATTCAATTAAAAAAGGAAATATACCTTACTGGAATCCTTACTCATTTTCCGGAACACCTTTTTTAGCTCATCCCTCAATTTCACCAATATATCCGTTTAATATAATTTTTTTTATTTTTCCTTTAAATTTGGCTTTCTCGATATATCTATTTAGCCATTTGTTAATGGGTGGAATATTTATCTTTATTTTCATAAAATCGCGAACCAAAGATAGGTTGTCCGGATTATATTCCGCTATTGTTTTTACGTTGTCCGGTTATTTTGCCGTTAGGATTTTTTCCGGTCATGTGGATATTATTTCTACTACTATTTGGATACCGTTAAGTTTTCATTATTACAGCCAATTTGTAGAAAAATATTCCAAAAAGACTTTTTTTCTCTCGATTTTTTCTTTTTCGATGCAAATATTGGCAGGATACCAATTTATTAATTACCTTACTATAACAGTATTTATTTTCTATCTGTTTTTTACACTAATAAGCAAATTCAGAAATCATTTTGTACAAAATGCAATGCTTTTATCAAGAGGATTGATAATAATTATATTATCATACGGAATTAGCGCGATACAGGTTTTGCCTACATATTTATTTGTTTCCAGGTCGATAAGATCCGAAGGTCTGCCTTTTGCAGTGGCAACTAGAGGTTCATCCACCATAGCGACGCTGAAATTATATTTCGATCCTTATTATTTAGGTAATCCCTTACCGGAAAAATATTCATATATCGGTCCGAGTCCCAATTATTATGAATTTTCTTATTTTATCGGACTTACTGTGAGTATGTTACTTATATTTTCTTTTTTTAATGAAGTTTTAAGAATTATTTTCCGTAAAAAATATAATTTATTATATTGGATTTTCTTTTTTTCAAATGTATGGTTTATTATGCTTTCTTTGGGTTCAAATTTTATATTGTACAAAGTCCTGTATGATATTTTTCCTCAAATTAGACTTTTCAGATTTCCGGTACAAAATTTGATAATTACTGTTTTTTTGATATCTTCATTAGTCGGAATGATTCTCTCAAAAATAAGATATAAATACATAAAAATATTAGTTATCTTAATTACATTCATAGAGCTATTCAGTTTTTCAAAGCAATTTATCAGATTGACCGATAAGCCCGAAAAAACTTTTGATAAGGAGCTTATTTCAATTTTCAGAAAAGATGAAACTTTATTCAGGGTGCTTCCAGATTATCCTGTTATTTCTTATGTTAGAAAAGACCTTGATTTTGAAGCATTTTCAAATTATGAGGTACAATCTTCGTCCGGATATAATCCATTGATACTGAAAAATTACTACGATTTTATCGATATTTTAAATAATTCAGCCAATTCCTCAATCTTTCAATATAATGTGGAAATTCCTCCTCCCGATCCATGGAGTAAATATATTGATTTTTTAAATATAAAATATGTTTTGATAGACAAAAGGTTTGACGCAATAAAAGAACAATATCCTGAAAAATTTAAATTAATTAAAGATATGCCCAGCTATGACCTTTATCAGAATAATACATTTATCTCTAGATTTAATTTGGTTTACGATTACATTTTATATACCGATAATACAAGATTTGGAAATTATATAAAGGAAAATAAACCTGATTTTTCAAAAACAGTCTTCATAAATAGCATGGATAATTTTCAGATAGATCCTGCATGTAGGGACACAAATGAAAATATTAAAATCAATAAATATGAAAATAATCGTATAGAACTTGAAATTACTAGCGACTGTAACGGAATATTATCAACAAGCGAGATATATTATCCTGGATGGAATGTATATGTTGATGGAAATAAATCGAAAATATTTTTGAGTAATTATAGTTTTCGAGCAGTATTTATACCCAAAGGACAACATAAAATAGAATTTAAATATTATCCAATTGAGTATATATATGGCGCAATTATAACAATATTATCAATAGTTACCATGGTATTTATAAACAAATATATAAGTAAATGAAGAATATCAAAACCATTACAATAATGATTGTATTGATAAATCTATCACTTCATTTATTTATCATGAGAGATTATGCGCTTTCTTGGGATTATCATTATCATCATTATGCAGGTCTTTTCCATTTAGGACGACAAGTACCTTCAGTTGATGAGCCAAGTGAAGTGCCTTTTACCCCTCCGGACCCTAGATTGACGGTAAATGATCCTTTTGGTCCGTTTACCCAGATTATACCTACCTTGTCTCAAATAATATTTAGTGAAAAGTTGAAAATCCTGCCTTTTGATCAGGCGTATAATTTACCAATAATTATCATAGGTTCTTTAGCTACAGGATTGGTTTTTCTATTTACTTATGAAATGTTTGGATTTTTATACGCTTTATCAAGTTCATTAATTTTATCATTATATCCTATCCATTTTGGTTATCTTCATAACAATATGAAAGATATTCCGAATGCTTTTTTTTATTCTTTATCCATATATCTATTCTGGAGACTGACAAAAAGGAAAAATCTGAAAAATTTAATTATTGCTGTTTTATCTTTTGCAATAGCTTTTAATGTCAAAATTAATTCAATATTTATACCTTTAATATGCTTTGTATGGTATGTAGCTATAAATAATGATATCTTGAATATTTTTAAGTTCAAACCAAAAAAATTTTTTAAAGACCATAAATTAATAATTTTTTACTTTCCGTTGAGTGTATTGGCTGCTATTATTTTATGGTGGCCTTTCTGGTCTGAACCGTTGAAAAAATTGCTGGAATTGCCGAATTTTTATTCAAACAATACGATTAATATGCCTGTTTTGTATTGGGGGAAAATAATCAAATCAGGAGTAAATATACCTATTGAATACCCGTATATTATTTTAGCAATATCAACTCCGGTTGTTATATTATTGTTATTTTTGATAGGGTTATTGATAATGGTTTATAAAATAATTAAGCGTGAACAATCATCTGATAGTTATCTATTATTAATTTTCTGGTTTATTATTCCTCTTCTAAGATATCTTAATCCCAAAAGCGGAGCCATTGACGGACTTAGACATTTTATGGAAATAATTTATCCGCTAATTATTATTTCTACCATAGGTTTTGTTTTTATATATAAGAAATTTGCAAACTTAAAAAAAGCAAAATTATGGCAGGGATTAATGATTTCATTGATGATAATTTATTTAGCTTTTTTAAACATAATTTATCATCCTTATCAGACAAGTTATTACAGTGAAATAATTGGTGGAATCAAAGGAGCCTGGGGTAAGTTTGATATAGATTATTGGGGAACACCTCAAAAAAGCGCTATGGAGTGGTTAAACAAAAATGTCAACAAAGACTCAAATATAAATATTGTTATGGGTCAAAGTACTGCGGCATTGTATTTAAGGGATGATTTACGTAGACGAGTGAACAGTGAAAATTATTCAAAAAGTGATTATTTGGTCATACTCAACCGCGAGTCGTTTTTTTATATTTATGATGTTAAAGGTTTATTGGAAAAAGCATTACAGGAGAAGAAAATCGTATACCAAAAAAACGTATTAAATACGCCGTTGGTTTGGGTAATTAAGAATTGAAAACAATTCTAGCTATGAATTTTAAGTATGAAATTAGCGTATTTAAGCCTTTAAGTTTGCTTTCCCCCCAAATTCTTGGAGTATAGATTATCGGGATTTCTTCTATTTTGAAGCCGCTTTTTTTCGCTAAAATAATAAATTCCATATAAGAAGGATAATCTTTTTCTTTTAGTCTCTTTCGAATATTGATAACCAATTCCGATCTCATAAGCCTGAAACCTGAGGATAAATCATGGATTTTTATTCCTAGAACTGAAGATAAGAAAGTATTTACAATTAAAGATAAATATCTTTTCCATATTCTATCGTCAGAAAATTGTCCTCCTTTTATATATCTTGAACCGATGACCATATCAGAATTATTTTCTGCAATTTTGTCTAAAAATTTTGATAAATATTTTGGATGATGATTTAAATCGGCATCTAAGGTAAAGACGTAATCATATTTTTTCGTTATTATGTTATAACCTTGTTGATATGCATAGCCTATACCGAGAGGATGAGGGAAAAATTTCGCTTTTATTTTTTTATTTTTTATCTGGAGGGCTTCAATAATTTTTTTACTGTTATCATTACCTTGGATTATAAAAATTATTTCATATACAATATGGTTTTTTCTGAAACTTGAGATTAAATAGTCCGTCAACTTTTTTAGATTACCGCTTTCATTATAAGCTGGAACAATAGCAGCAATTTTAATCTGTTTTTTCTTCATAGTGTATACTTAATGCATCATATTATAGCAACAAATGGACTTTTTAAAATATGAAAATAGCTTTTATTTCTTATTGGTCATGTCCTTTGACAAAATTGGGAGTATTGAATTCCGGTGGTATGAGTGTTTATATTATGAATTTGGCATATCAACTGTCAAAATTGAGTCACAGTATAGATATTTTTACGCGCACCCATAACCGGAAAGACATAAGTGAATTGGTTAAGAAAGGTAACATAAACATTATCCATTTTAAACAGGACGATGAAAATTTATATAAAGATTTGGATAATTTTACCAGAAAAATTCTAAAATATTCTCAAGAAAATTCAAAAGAATATGATCTATTTCATTCGCATTATTTTTATTCCGGTCTAATAGGTTTAAAATTAAAAAAAATATTAAAAAAACCTCAAGTTTTTACGTTCCATTCTCTTGGAAAATATGAGATAAATGATAAATCAAGTTTTGACCAAAAAAGAATCGAATCAGAAAAATACATTTCAAGCAATATTGACGGATTGATTGTTAATACTCCATTGGAAGAAAGTATTATTTTAAACAAACACAAAGCGTCCAAATCTAAAATATTTATAACTTCACCCGGTGTGGATCATGATATTTTTTTCAAAAAAGATAAGATACAATCGCGCAAACAAATCAGAATATCAACCAGACAAAAAATGATTCTTTTTGTCGGTAGGATTGATCCAAACAAAGGTGTAAATATTCTTCTGGATGCAGTATATCATTTGACAAAACTTAATCCTGAATTTGAAAAAAATTATAAAGTTTTATTAATAGGAGGAGATATTACGAACAGAGATTTTTGGAGACAGGATGAGGTTATAAGGATAAAAAATAATATTATTTCCAAAAAACTTTCGTGTTGTGTTAAGTTTATAGGCAGCAAGCCTCATGATGAACTGGCAAAATATTACTCTGCTGCTGATTTAGTGGTCTTGCCATCCTTACATGAAACTTTCGGACTTGTAATGCTTGAAGCAATGGCTTGCGGGGCTAGTATAATTGCCTCAAGAGTGGGAGGATTAAAATACCTTGTGAAGGACAGATATAATGGCAGATTTTTTGAAAGCAATGACTATCTAGATTTAGCAAAAATAATTTGGGAATTATTAAATGATAACGAACAAAGATTAAGATTGTCGCAAAACGCGATAAAATTTGCAAAAGGATATTCCTGGAAAAATCAGGCAAAAGAAATAGAAAAATTTTATAGTAATTTTTAATATGATACGTATATTTTTGATGAGACATGGGGAAGTATATAATCCAAAAAAAGTAATATATGGAAGACTGCCACGTTTTCCGATCACAAAAATAGCAAAAGTAGGCATTAAAAAACTGGTACCATATTTCAAAAGAAATAAAATAAATATAATTTATTCAAGTCCACTTTTACGAACCAGACAATCAGCAGAAATAATTGCTAAAGGACTTGGTTTGAAGGTAAAATACAACTCTAAAATTATAGAAATCAAGTTGTTTTGTGAAGGAATGTCTCTTGAGAAATTTAAAAAAGAAATACAGCCTTATCTTTTCGACAAAAAATTTAAAAACAAAGGACAGGAACAAGTTGAAGATATCAGGAAAAGAATGCTTGCTTTTTTAAATAGTATAGAAAAAAGACATAAAAATAAAAATATTTTAGTTATATCTCACGGTGATCCAATAGTAATACTTAAAGCTTGTATTGAAAATAAAGATTTTACTTTCTTATACAAAAAACAAAATTATATTCAGACCGCCGACTTTTTAGTTTTAGAAAAAGCGTTTCTCCAAGACAAATGGAAAATTATTAGGAAAAATTAGAATGAAGAGTAAATCATTGGAATTTATAATTTTTATATCACTAACTTTATCTTATATTCTTCTTAGCATTTTGGTAAATAAGGATATCTTTAGAATGTTTGATTACGAAAGTATGCTACTTGTCCAAAAATACACATCATCTGTAGTTGATAAATTATTTTCGTTCTTTACTTTATTAGGATCGAGCGAAATTTCTCTATTAATTATAGTCATGATTTTTATTTACATCGCTATAAGGATAAAAAAATATTTTTTTGCAATTTTTTTATATATATTTATTTATATAATTGAAATTTACAGTAAGCTTCATATATATCACCCTATACCACCGGTGAATTTGAATAGATACGTATTCGACTTTCATTTCCCTAGTGCATTTGTAGTAAAAACAAATTATTCATTTCCTTCAGGTCACATGGCAAGAATTTCATTTATAATGGCGATTTTATTTTATTTAAACTCAAAATTACGAAATCCTTTCAAAAAATATAACAATATTATCATTATACTGACACTGCTTATTATGTTTATAAGTAGGATTTACCTTGGAGAACATTGGTTTTCGGATTGTTTAGGTGGTATGTTTTTAGGCTTTATTGTTGCAAGAATGTCTATACTTTTATGGTAATAAGTAATTTTAAAAATTATACAAAAATAAACGATTTTTGTGATAGTTATCTGAAAATGAAAATATCAGGTATTGAAATAAATTGTCCTTATTGGATGAATAAGATAAAAAATGGAAAAGTTATTATTAGAGGTTTTGCAAATGGTAAAGGATCTGCTTTGGAAATCCAGGATAAATTAAATTCAATATCATCAATAAACAAACAAAAAATACTTTCTCGTAATTTTTTTTATAAATTAGCCAGAAGAAATAGAATTGGTATTGATTGTTCAGGGTTTGCCTACCGTTTTTTGGATATGTTTATTAAGTTAAAGTATAAAAATGCAAACAACAAAAGCATGAATAAATATATAACCCAAGGAATAAATAGAACTGATGTGAAGTTACTAACTTCAGAAACATACTGTTCTCAAATTCCCAGTTTAAAAGATATCCAGATAGGTGATTTAATCAGGATGATGAAGGGTCACCACGTATTGGTTGTAATAGGTGTTGATAATAATGAAATTACCTATATACATTCGTCTGATAAAACTTTGACGAAAGGGGTACATAAAGGAGTAATAAAAATTGATAAACCTGAATGTGATTTATCCGAGCAGATTTGGTTGGAAAAAACCAAAAATGGTGAAAATTACTGCCAAAAATATTTTTATAAAAGTTCGGGAGATGGAATTTACCGATTGAATCTATTTATATGATTCTAAAAGATTTTATTAATACCTTAAAAAACAAAAACATTCATATAGTTGGTGTAACAGGTTCGGAAGGTAGTAGTATATTAAGATTTTTATTAAAAAATGGACTTACACAAATTACAGTTCATGATTTTTGTGAATCTGCTAATTTATCCAAGAATTATCGTTTATGGCATAAAGGAATTAGTACACAAGAACAAACCAAAATGCTTATTCAATTTAAAAAAGATATTGCCAAAGTGATATTTAGGTCAAAAGTTAATTATTTGGATGGTGTAGCAAAAGCGGATATAGTATTTGTTCCACAATCATGGAGGCTTTACAAGCAAAATTTTCCGATTTTTAAAGTAGAAAAAAATAAGTTATTTAGTTTGACAAGATTATATCTTGATTTTTCAAAATCAAAAATTATTACAGTGACTGGTACCGTAGGGAAAGGTAGTGTTGCTTATATGATCTATCAATATTTGAAGTATTTAGGTAAAAAAGTCTATTTTGCAGGTAATGAAACTTGGATGGTTCAAATGATAGATAAAATAGATGAATTGGAAAATGACAGTTTTTTGGTGTTAGAAGTTTCACATAGACAGTTAATTGACGGCTATTCCAAGTCTCCTCAAATATGTTTGTACACAAATATTTATCCCAATCATTTAGATGAAATGTCTTGGGAAGATTATAAAAATATTAAAATTTCACTAGCTTTAAAACAAACTAAAGATCAAATATGCATATTAAATTACGATGATGAGGTTTCAAAAAATCTTTCTGAAAAAATTATTTCCAATAAATATTATTACAGCGAAAATAAGATTCATATGAATACAAATAATGTTCAGAAGTATTTTGAATTAATTATGAATAGCAATAAAGAGAATTTTATGATAAATAAATTAGCCGTTATGACTTTGTTGGATGTTTTGGATGTACCATTTACTGAAAATTTATTCACATTTAAATTAAAAAAATTACCGGCAAGATTAACTTATTTTTATAAGACAGATATCTATAAGTTTTATGATGATATTAAAAGCACCACACCTTACGCAACATTTAAAGCCTTAGAAATATTAGGTAAAAATACAATTTTAATATGCGGTGGACATACAAAAAACATGGATTATTCACAATTTGTTCAAAAAATTGAAAAGATTAAAAAATGCATTATTATTAACAGTCGACTATCCCAAGAATTGATAAAAACAAAAGGGAACTACGTAGTTGTAGCAAATATTGAAGAGGCATTTTTGGAAGCTTTTAGATATAAGGATAAAAAATATAATATACTTATATCTCCTGCTGCTGCCTTCTTTTATTCGGAATTTATCAAAGAAAAAAAATCCTTAAGAAGTATAATTATTTCTCTTCTTCCAAAGGAGCAAGTCTGAAAGGATTTAATGAAATCACTTCATTTTCGACTCCGCAAGCACTGCATTCGACAATATCACCGATCATACTTTCCGATTCAACCTCGATTATATTATCGCATTCCGGGCAGGGAATTGCTATTTTATCATCTGTTGGATTTTGCGATTCTTCCATAAATAGTAATATAATTTGTAATAAATTAAACTATTTTTATCATATTTAAAATAATGACTCAA